>NZ_JBLTIR010000010.1:0-112267 GCF_053345675.1 Priestia sp. D51
TTAGTACATGTACCATGTATTAAATAAGTTGTTCGGATAAAAAGAAGGCTTGAGCCGTATGACGGGAAATCTGTCACGTACGGTTCTTAGGGGGGCGGGCGCTCGTGAGAGTGCCTGCCTACCCGACGTAACTAGAAATGAATATAGTATATAACGTCAATTAAATCCATTTTCTGATAAAATAGTAATTAATAGTAATGTTATTGCCTGATGGAGGAGTGGATTAGTATGTCTGATAAAGAGAAAAAGGAATCAGAAATTGAAAAGCCTAGCCTAGATAGAGCAGGGATGAGGTCTTATATGGGGAACCCAGAGAAATTTGAGTTCTCGCTTTATGGAATTTTAATGGCTTGTGTGCCTTTAATAATAGTCGGAATTTTTATTTGGTATAACTGGTAAAGAGCTTGGATCAATTGATCCAAGCTCTTTTTTGCTACTGGTAAGGTACATTATGTGAACTGTATTGGTATCAGGTTACAACTTATTGAAATAAAGACATGTGTATTTAGTACAGAATCTTTTTCATTTACCGTATTCTTTTCCATTCAAAATATAGGATTCCAGAATAACCTTATTGTTTTTAGCGTTTTTGTAATAGTAATATTTCTTTTTGTCACCTTTAATTTTCACATAAACCAACCAATTTTTATCACCCTGGAGATTCCCCATAAAGGGACTTATTTTTTCAATATTATCTTCACTTATATGCTTCTCGTTTACCAGATAATTTTCTACTGCTGCTTTAGCAGAATGTTTTTTGTAATTTATATAACCAGAAAAACCAGCTATTCCAAGTGCTAAAAATAAGATTATAATTACTATCTTTTTCATTACATTGACTCCTCTTTATGATCAAAATAAATACTCCATTTTAGTGTAATTTTACACTAAAATGGAGTATTTGGATACTCTTAATCTAATAATTCAATTTGTTCCGGTAAAATGTTTTATGTTAACTACAATCCTATAGGGTATATACTCATAAAACAGAAAACTACCATCGGGGAAGAAGCGTTTTTTCTGTTTTTGGATGTTATACAGTATTCGCCATATTGGATGCCTCAGGGCGTACAAAGCGTCTTAAGTAGCTTGTTCAAGTGTCACAGCATGTATGCCATTTTCACAGAGCAAATTCGCAATATCTTATTACATAGAATAAAGAAAAAAGACTACCTTCTGAATAGGAAGATAATCTTTTTTTCTGATTTTATTTAAGTGAGTTCTACGAGTATATGCCCTAAAACATCTCGAATAGCTTGCTCATGTTGGTCTGCCTTATTCGTTTTATAAATAAAAACAGCAAATGCTCCTGGTTCCTGCTGAGGAGCGTTTACTGATATGAACGTGACTATTTTTAGACGATGCTTGGAAGCGTAATTTTTAAATTATAGAAATAGTAAGTATCAATGTTATACGTTTTTCTTTATTATACGAGTGGTCTTATGACTCTGAACATTTGGATAAGCAATTCCACTTAGAATGACAATTACACCAATCCATTGAAGGAAGGTGACGGTTTCGTGGAGAACAAGTGTAGACAGAATTACGGCCGTTGGTAACTCTGATGCACTTAGAATCGTTCCTAAGCTTCCGCCTACTTTAGGCATGCCGATATTAAATAAAAGAGGTGGAACAAGTGAACCGAATAGTCCAGTAAGAAGACCGTACATAAATAGCCCACCTGTAAGCTCACCATTTATAAGAAATACTGGTGGTAAACAAATAAAGATAAGTAATGACGCTCCGGTTGTCATAATAGCGCTTTTATAAATAGGGTGCACAGGTATATTGGTGTTTCCACTTATCAAAATAAAAAAAGAAAAGGAAATAGCAGCAAGTATCCCCCAGCCAATTCCAGCCAAAGAAAAAATGATTCCTGTTTGCAATAATCCAGAAGCTAGGACAGAGCCGAAAAGAATAATTATCGTTGACATTAAGCTTTTTCGACTTGGTGCTTCTTTTGTAAAGACATATTGCAAAACCATACTTATCCATGTAAATTGCAATAGAAGAATGATAGCAAATGAGGCATTAATATAATCAAGTGCTTGATTATAAAAAATACCTGTTAGCCCCATCGGTATGCCTCCTATGGTCAAAGTAAGCCATTGTTTACATTTCAAACGTTTCTTTGGAACAAAGATTGCAATAATCCACAACATGATAGCACCAAAGAAGTATTGACTTCCTGTCACTTCACTTAGTCTAAATCCCTTACTGTACCCCAATTTAACAAACGTTGATACGAATCCATAAGAGCACCCCCCTAGAAAAACAAGTAAGGCATAGTTGAAAATCTTCATTATAAAATCCTCCATAAAATACAATAAAGCCACCCATCTCCTATAGGAGATGGGTGGCGAAAAGTAAAAGAATCAATTTAAACGAAAAATCCACCTGCTGTAAACAGACTTTTACAGCTTTTAGTTATTTTAATAACTTATATTATAGAATTACCACTCCTAAGTATCAAGCTGAAATTTAGAGGAGACGATGGAAGAATAATAATTTCCGATAAAAATGTTTCATATTTTAAAAATGTATATAACATACATTTTTAAAATATGAAAATGTGTTGTAAACTAATTATCTAGAAAAAATATCATATTTTGTTATTTTTTGTAGTTTTAAATCAAATTATTCCAAAGGGAAGAGAGTGAGAAAAAATGAGTTTAGATCCAAACAAAACATATCATCTTGTTGATGTACATTCTGGAAAAGGGTTATCTTACGAAGTTTATGCAAGTTACGATTATGTTCGAGAAGTTGAAGGAGCAGGAACAGCATTAAAATTTGAACCTGTGGACGATTTTGGATCATATAAAATTCGAATGACTGGTTCTCATTGGGATAACTATAATTATCTAACAAAATCAGGTAAGGAATGGATTTATCTTGATACAAAAGATAATGCAACTGTTTGGACCTTCCAACGTGATAATGAAGGAGATTTAACTCGTATCTGGCAACAAGGTCATGGACGTACAGCTAATTGGAGATATTACGAAAGTGGTTCGAAAAAATGGCTTGGAACGGATGAAGATACTGACGATATACATTCACCTACAAAAAGATTTAAAATTATTGCAGCAGGTTAATAGAGCTTATTTTTATATTTCTATGTTAATGACAAAGAGCAAACTCATAAAAATATGGGTTTGCTCTTTTTATTTTAATAAACTTCCTAGAGTATGGATTATGGTAATTAGATTTGTAAAGCTTATAAGATATAAGAATCAATCTTCATATTCCACCTCAGCCCCTTTAATATTTTGGGGAAAGGAGCTAATAATTGAATTAGTTGAAGAAAATAAATCGTCATTAGATAGGGAAACAACAGATGCACCATCGTAAAAAATCCAAAACACTGTGCAATCTTTTCGTAATGTAACAATAGGCATTTGAACCTTTTTTCTCCCAAATAAGGTTTTCATATCCCGTTTTTCAAAGCTAAATAAATCTTCCGAAAGAGACCAAGCAGCAAAGCAATTCATACTTCCTTGGCTATATAAAAAAGGCATAACGACTTTAAAGTGTGTATAATCTTCAATTTTAGCTTTAATAAAAGTCTCTCTGTCTACTTTTAGTTTTACATATTCAATATTAGCAGATGAAAATACATTACCTATTTCTTCTGCATCGTAGCTTATATATGTAAAAAGTGCATATATCGGAAAACTGTTTAATTCTTTCATCCATTTATTAATAAAGGTTTCTATGTCTACATCATGACCTTCATACTCTACAATGTAAGGTGCATCGCCATCTATTCCGAAGGGAAACAAACCACCCCATGAGGGAATATCACCTATGTAGCTTTTGGAAAGAAACCCTACTTCAATATCCATTATATATTCTCCTTCAATACTTAAAGTGTATTTTAAGTATAATTATAACTGATATGTAAATAAGTTCCTATAAGCTACGTTATGGTAACTAAAGGTGTATAGCGCATACAAACTGTTTTTAGTGAGAGGGAACCGTTTTAAATACATATTTCAATATAATTGAGCTGATTCCAAAGGGGACTGAGCAACTTAGGGCAAGAATAAGAAATGGTTTAAATTCTAGGAAAATGCTTATACCATCACTTAGCGAAAATATTAATAAAATGATTGAAGTCCCTACAACTCCAGAAAGGACGTACAGTAGGAATTCAAATAAAGCTTTATACTTCTTTGTATCTCTTATAATCGTGTCAATCATTATAGAAAATGGAAGGCCAAATACTATAACAAATGGAATAAGGATCAATCCAGTCACGAATTGGTCAATAAAATCAGTAAAATCTATATATCTGCCTTCCAGGAATAAAATTGAAAAAGCTAAACTACCGCAGATGGATGAAATAATCACTGGTATAATCTTTGTTTTCATAAATGTAGTCTCCCAATAGAGTTTTATTATTTATATTAGGACCTTAAGTAAATAAACATTTTATTTCTATTTACTACCGAGTAATATGGATAATGTTTATCTACTGTACAGAACTCTTTTTTAATCTATAGTTCAATAAAATCGAACAAATCCCGAAGGGAACGGAACAACTTAAAGCGAGAATACAAATAGGTTTGAATGCCAACAGATTTATACCGTTTGTACCATCATCTAATGAGATAATAAGTGAAACTATCGTTGCACCTATCATTCCAAAAATAATGTATAGTGCTATTTCAATTAATTGTTTATATTTCTTATCTCTATTTTTAATTACAATATCAATTAAAATAGATGAGGGGATGCCTAAAACAATAACGACTGGAACAACATACATTAATCCAAGAACTAACCCAGCTATCAAATTACTAAAAGTAAGTTGTTCATAGGAAGAAGTATCAAGGGCTCCTACAGCAACTACTAAACTACCACATAGAGAAGAAATTAGCACTGATATGATTTTTTTAAACATAATATAATCTCCTATTAAATTTCTTAATTTATATATAATAGCATTTTTAGTAAATAAACACTTTATTTTTATTTACTACGGAGAATATGGATTATGGTAATTAACAATCTATTGGATAAATGTGTTAAATTTAATAATATCGGGGGGATATACTTGATTTATTTAGTTTGCACAATTATAGTTTCAATAATTTTTATCTTCAACATTGTTAAAGATAGAAATTTTATATGGTTATGTATGTTTATACCTATGTTGATAGACATTCTTATAGGGAAGATTCACTTTTTAGATTTTATAACCAATGGTTACAGGACTGCTATTTTTATAATTCTTTATATTTCAATATATTTCACTGTATTTTTATATGGCATTGATAAAATAGATCTTGAAGAACAACCTGACAATTAAAATATATTTTAGTTGTCAGGTTGTTTTTTGTGTCGATAAAAAAACATTATGGTAACTAGAAGTAAATGTTCTATACATATAAAATATACCTAACTAAGTACATTAAAAGGAGATGTTCCTATATTGTTGGATTATATACGGTTAGACTGGGATTTACCTATTTTACCTCAATTACCTAATGGCTTTAAGTCTGCTGCTATTCTATTTCATCCTTTTATTCAGATGCCCTATGGTTGGGAAAAAACAAAGAGAGAAAATCCTTATCAGCATATATATCCTAGTGATGAAGAAATGATTAACCTTGGCGAACCAATATCATGGATAGAAGTAATGTCTAACAGTGGCTTAAAGTCTTATAAGGAATTATCCTTAGCGTTGCAAACTTCTACTGGTGCGCTTGGATATAAATATGAAAGGGAGGATTTAGCCAATCTATTAAATTCCTATCTTGAAACTATTCCTGATTTATATTATCCAGATTCTGATTGCACTTCACTATTTATAATAGATAGTTTATTAAAGGTTCTTTGTTCAAAAGGGGCAAATACTTTATATTTTTCTGAACCTATTCATGACACAAATGGTTCATTTAAAGTCATTGATATCTCACCTTTAGAAATAGCTAACTTATCTCCTAACGAGTCAATTATCACAGATGAAAATATGGATTTTGCATTTATGGGGATCTATGATTCGTTTATAACATTGCTTTTAGCTAAGGATACAAATATTGAGGATATAATTAAATCCCACAATCTTGAAGCTTTAATATGTGATAAAGAAGTATCCCCTAGTTTGTTCCTTTAGTAGGGGCCTAGAATAGATTTTATGATAACTAGAAGACTATAGTATATAGGCTTAGGGCTATTACAAAGAAAAGAGTAAGGAGTGCTAAAGTGTCTGTTGAAAGAGATAATATGATTAATTCTTTAAGAAAAAATGTTATTCCTACTTTGAGAGATCGTGGTTTTAAAGGTTCCTTTCCTCATTTTTATCGAAAACTGGAGAATCGTGTTGATTTGTTAATGTTTCAATTTAGTGCTTGGGGTGGAGTGCTCTACGTAGAGGTTTCTAAATGTTCTCCAGAAGGTCATATAGATGTATCTGAAACGTTTTATACACCTAGCAAGGTAAAGGTCTATAATATTGATACCGCCCATAGACAAAGGTTAGGAAAAGAAATAGATGAAATGTTTAAATTTAATAAAGATAACACAGAAGTGATTTCATTGAACGTGAGAGAATCATTGAAAGAAGGGGAAGAATGCTGGAATTCTTCTGCTAATTGGTGGGTTTAATATACATAATTAAGTAACGATAAGAGTTGTTGTGTACACTTAAGTTGTATATGATATTCATAGTTATAAGTGCTTAAAAGGTGGGGATATTGTATGAAAGATAATTTGATAAAGAAGATATATGAACAGGGCTATCCTAATGCACAAACTGCACCTTTAGTGTGTCTAGAAGAGTTTTTTAAAGGTAATGAAGATGAAGGTTCTATTGGCTGTAATCTTATGGACCATCCAGGAATTGATACTTTTTATTCTGTTTTACTGGAAATTAAAAGTAAGCCAAGTGTACAAGACGTACTTGTTGAAATTATGGAAGTGGAAGACGAGGAACATTGGCCATTTTCGGAAAGAATATATATCCTATCAAGCGCTAATCCCGAAGAAATAGAGGAATGGGTTAAAATCTTAGAACCTGACGAAATAGAAGAAGATTATATGTTTGGTCCCCCCCCTATTGCTCCAGAGTTGTATCCTAATCATAAAGTGTTCGGAGTTTGGTGGGATTGATAAATAAAGCTTTATCTAGTGCTTACGAAACTGGTTCTTTTTATGAAGGCAATATGGACTTTAGAGAATCAATTTTTAATTTAGAGCCAAAATTGATAGAACTCGATGATCTTGAAACTTTGAAGTATTTATATTTCAAAGTAAAGGACATTTCTCTACGTCATAAATTACTCTTGGTGTTACGAGATATCTATAATTCTCAGCTTGGTGAATTTTTTCAAAAGGCCTATAAGAAAGAGCGAGATTTAGAAATGAAATTAATAGCTGTACGTGGTTTAGTGAAATACGTTGAAGAAAATGAAATACGTAAAATTATGAATCATTTCATGAAAATCTTGATAAAGAGGCCTAAACACACTCCTTACAATTATAAAGAATATGAATATTTGCGTTCACCAAGTGGATTACCTTATCTAATTAAGGAATATAATTATAACTGCTTTCATCAAGTATTAGAGCAAGTAGAAAAACAGTATGAAGCTATGCCCTTCCAGTTTAAGAATCATTATACGTACGATGAAAATGATAACATAGTCGAACTACGAAGCCCTGATGAGACTAATCAAATAATTGAAGACTTCTTTAAAATAAATTAACTTCTAAAAGACGTTAGACTAATGTTCTAACGTCTTTTGCTACCTAAAATACATTTTATATAAATAAGATATACATATTCAATAGAATTATAGTATCTTAAATAAAGCTGAATAGATGATAGATTAATTGAGGAGCATAAAACATGTTTAATTTTAGAAAAAAAGAGAAGAAATTTTATTTAGATGCAAGCCAAATAAAACAACTTATTGATTCATATGAAGGATGTATTGCAACTGATAGGATTACAGTAGATGGTTGTAAGGTTGGTTATATGTATAGAGAAGAACCCTATGAATATAACGAAGCAGATAGTGGTTGGAGGTTTCTTTCTGGAGATGAAGATGATCGTTACATGAATAACTCTAAAAAACATGGTGTTTATCTGGTAAATACAATATGCAATTATGATCCAGATATAATGCCGTTTCTTGATGCAGAACCTGGTACTGCATATATTCGTGATGAAAAAGGTAATTTCGTCCTTGATGAGGAATAAAACCTTCCTGTTGATACATTACTTTAAATAAGCTTATATATGATAGGTTCTTTTAACGTTCCTTGTTATTCTACTTATACTTACACTTTTAATTGAAAGGAATGACATATATTGAACTCAAAGAGAACCGTGCAAGTAGGAGATATATTTGCTGCTCCATTGCCGATGAATAAGTATGGTGCAGTTAAAGTAATGGATATCATTAATCGCTCTTATCTTTTTGGTATTACAAATTATATAGGTGAACAGATGCCTGCAATCGATGATTAGAATGTTTGTCAGATTTTAATTACAAAGTCTTTACTTAATGAAAAAGAAGAACCTACATTTAAGTGGGTAGATGGAAGATTACCTGAAGAGTTAATCTATATTGGAAACATTCCTTTATCTCAAGAGGAATTAGGTATAGAGTCAAATGTGTATGGAGGGATATGGTCAAAAGAATGTGCGATGGATGTTTACTATAAATGGCGAGAAGAAACAGATCCTCAAGGGTTTAAACTTGAGATGCAGAAGAAAATAGAAGAAGCTGACGCCTATGCTGGTAGAAACAAGATTGTGAAACCAAAGAAAATGATAGATGATCAAGTCTTCTGGAACATTATTTCTTTATTAGACTGGAGTAAAGAAGATGCAGATGAGATTGTAGAGGCTGCTATTAAGGAACTTTCTACTTTCACTGCATGGAAAATAAGACATTTTGAAGAAACTCTCTCTTATAAGCTTTTCTTATTAGATACAGAAGAACATGCAAAAGAAATTGGTGAATACAGTTTTTCTCAACAAGATCAACACTTTTCACCTGACCTTTTCTTATATGCCAGATGTGAAGTCGTCGCTCATGGTAAAGAAGTTTTTGAAGATATCGTATCCAATCCTTCAAAAATGCTTAAGGACACTGAATTTGAAATTTTATTGTCTCTTTCATCAGAAGCTTATTATGTAAAAAAGGGTAAAGAATTCGAATATGAAAGTGGATGTAGTTATGAGACATTTTCGAATAAAGAAGGGTGGTCAAATACTCTTTAAGAACAAAAAGTGGGTGCTTACAATGATAAATAGACCTTATGGACAGCATTGGAAGGGGCATAAAGGCTTTAGAGCTATTGAAGGTAATGATGTTTATAATCATCGTTTTGGAGGACAAGAGTGGAATGTACCAAAATGTCGGTTATGTGGGGAAGATTTACATCAGATTTTATGTTTTGATCTAAAGGATGATCGATTAAGTGAACTTAGAACTTCTAAACTAGAAGAACTACCTTTAACATCATGCCTAAATTGTTCTACTTTATGGGAGCCTCAACTATTTCAATTAAATCCTGCAACAAAAAGTGTTACTGTTTTGATTCAAAATGATAAGGAAAAA
Organism: Priestia sp. D51; assembly: GCF_053345675.1. NCBI lineage: Bacteria > Bacillati > Bacillota > Bacilli > Caryophanales > Bacillaceae > Priestia > Priestia sp. D51. The sequence goes on from NZ_JBLTIR010000010.1 coordinate 9,582, forward strand.
TGGATTCAAGACGAAGAAGGTAAAATAACTGTTCCTCTTCCTTATGCGAAATTCAAACTTATCGATATGTTAGAAGAAGATATACCAGTCAATGAAGATGCCTACTACGATGCATTTGACTTATTTGGTCAGGAGTACATATGTAGAGTGTTGGGAGCACCTCTATACGTTAACAAGCCAAATGATATAAGCTGTCCAATCTGTAACCATGACATGCAATATGTTTCCAGTATTACTCATGATTTTGAAGTAGATCTTGTATCCGTAGTGGACCTTTTCCTGGGAGAAATGATTATATACTTTTATTTTTGTAAAGAATGTTTAACCCTAAAAACAGAGATACAAGGTACATAACAACTACATAAACCATAAAAGCCCTTTTACGGGCTTTTTGTACTTCTACTTAGATTGATTATGTGAACTTGTTTTGCATATCCTATGCACCTTCATTTAGAGAACTAGATGAATTAAACTATTAGATAAATGGGGGTAAAAATATGAATAAAAAAATATTAGGTTCTTTCGAGGTGAAAGGAAATCAACTTATTGTTTCAGATCCTTGTTATCCAGTAGAGGACGCTTTTGACAAAAGTGACATATTATCTTGGGTATTGGAGCCAGCTAAAAGTGGAGAATGGGAATCGATTGTCTTCTTCACTGAAGATTTTACGATAACTAAATTAATAGCCTGTCACCGTGATGTTGAATTGGGTTCAGAATGGACAGAAACAGGTAAAAATATCGGCGTTGATTCTGCTATGGCGGGTATATTTGATGCATCCGTTTTCGGTAGAGATGAAGCTATTTCATATGAGGTAAAAAATATTTATGAGATAGAAATGGATGAAGAAGGCATGAAATATTATGTTGCGTGCTCAGACATTATCGCTTCTTCTGATGACGAAGCTGGCATCGTAGCAGGTGGTACAGTTTCAATGTCTGGTATAGGTGATGGATACTACCCCGTTTTTGTTCAACAAAATGATCAAAATGAAATTGTTGCTGTTTTATTGGAATTTTACGTAGAAGATGAAGAAGAATGAAGAAGTAAGAGACTTTCAATAAAGGAAGCCTTTTACTTCTTCATAGAGTTTTGTATATGGTAACTAAGGATGTGGATACCATATACAAGTAGAAATTATATTATAAAGGGATATGGACTTCTTTCATCCAACTGCTTGTTTTAGACTTAATAGTAATCAATTGATTGCTTTCCCATTTCAACTGTCCTAAGAATCTAGCATATACAACTTCATTCCCAACTTCTTCTACCAGTAGCTCATTAATTATTCTTAAGCCTCTTTCATTGTACACTTCACACCATAATTGAAATCCAGAATATCTATGTACTCCCCTTAACATTGCTAAGAGCTTGCGATTAGGGCTTTTCTTTGGTGTTTTTGCAACTAAAAAACTGGCTTCATAACCTTGGCTAACTATTTCTTCTAGAGCTTCTTCTACATAATTCTGTGTAGTTACTAAAGAAAATGAAGAGTATTTTTCTAAGACAGGTACTACATAGCTTCTAACTATGTTACAAAATGCTTGATATTTTTCTTCAACAGATTCTAATTCTATAAATAACATATAATCATCTGGAAGAAGGATTTCAACCTCCTGAAAAGCTTTCATTTCTGAGTATGATATGTCCTTATTGGGGTCGGCTAGACAATATAAAGTAATACTGTTAAGTTCGTCTAATTGTAATCCTAGATCCTCTAATTCCCTACAAAAAATCAATTCGAAAACCCTAAGTCCGTGTATATTATTGTAATGCTTTTTAGGTCTTTTCTTTGCCCAATCCATAATATGAATATCAAACATTTAAATGGTGTCCCTTCTTGTTTATAAATAAAAATTAAATATTACTTAGCTAACTACCATTTTAAACATTAATTTTAGAAATGCTACTAATCACTGTGATTACGTTAACTAACTTTGTATGGAATATACATAAGGTAATTGAAGAGTATTAAAGTATATGGGAAAATAATTGAGGAATTTTTGTTTTTTAATATTGTGCAAAGGAATCTATTTAAATAAATAGTTACGACCAAGGAGCAAACAAATGCGAGATTGTCCCGAAGAATTAGACTTTATTTCATTATTTGAATGTATTCCAATTAAAAAGGACCAAAATGAGAGCTTTTTGTACGATGAGTCCACTTTTACCTTTACGAGCGAAATGAACAGGTTTGAAGTGAAAATCTCACCATTCTATAATTTTTTCTCGCTTTCAGTAAAGGATTTAGAAGATGATGAGATCTTTTACTACAGTCTCGAATCGGTTACAAAGATTGAGATCATGAATGATAATAAAGAAAGCAAAGCAATTCGATTATTTATAGATCAAGGAATTGACCGTTTTATAATGATTATGGATTTAGTATTTAGACCCAAATTTAAAGTTGTGCTAAAAGAGGTTTCAGATTCCTAGAAGGAACATAAAATATATAAACTATACACCTTTAGTAAGGAGATTTAATGAGAAAATACATAATATTAGATATGCCTATAAATGACATTAAGAAAGTTATGATAGTGGACATCAAAGATGAAGTAAATATGTTTCTTTATAATACGTCAGATGATGTACCTTCAATCGTAGACTATAGTTTTGAAACATTACAAGAAGCTGAAGACTTTTTTAGCAAGGAATTTTCAAAAGAAAAAGATAGTATAGCTTCCTGGATTTATGTACCAAATCCAACTAAGGATTGTCAGGAAGATATTATTAAACCAGTAAGAATTAAAGCTATAAATACTTGTAATCCTCAATGGGGGACTTATGAGGAATTCGTAAATGGAAAGTGGATAGACATTAAGTTTTAGCACACCTACTACCAATAACGCACTTAGGGCCACTAAGGGGGAGTTTTTCATGAGTTTTTATGAATATCAATCAGTAATGAATAACACTAAATGGCAAAAAATTAGAAATGCAATGAACAATTGTTCTATAAATACAATTTGGAGAATACAGAATTTCAAAACTAAGTATATAAGTAATTGGGATGGAGATTGGTTTTATCATTTCAAAGGTAATTATAAAAACATTGAGTGGTTAGAAATAAAGGTCGAAAATTTAGAAGAGAAGGATCAGGTGATAAATATACTTAGAACAATTAACATACCAGGAGAAACAAAAGATGATGTTATAAAAGTTTATGGCTACGTTCAAAACAATAATCCTATAGATTATTTATAATAGCTAGTGGTTCTTATAATCCTAGTTATGATAACTAGAGTCTCATACTAACTATTTCTTGACCTCCAAATAAGACAAGAATATGAAGAAAGGTATTGTATGATAAAAAAACAAGACCGACAAAAAAGATTAGAGTTTCTATTTGCAATGAGAAAAGAATTAGAGAAAAAAGAGGATAAAGGGCCTCTTTTTTCAGAATGTGTAAATGCCTTAGGTAAAGGCGTTATTATTTATTCTCCTGAAAAAAGTGAAGAAAGATATTACTCGTTTCAAAAAGAGGTCCCATTCACATTTTACGGAAGGATAGAATGGGATAAATTTGATAAATACTGCGTAATCACTTATTTATAAGATGCAAAAAGCTTAATAAATGACGATGATCTTGAGATATATTGGAGTACAAACAATTTTCCTGTACTAAAGACAAACTTTGAGAACATCTTAAGCGTATATGACGATGTTGTAGCTGTAGGTAGTGACACTTTTCTTTATGTAGAAAATAAATACGTAATAGAAATTTATCATGACGGAGAAATGAGAATAGGTTTTTTAAATAATTTCCGATAACACGTTTTATGGTAACTAGGTTTGTATATGGTGTACATAGAAATCTACGTTTTCAGATGTACGTGTATCTTTTTTCTTAATAAACTAACGCTGCAGGATAACCCAATGAATTTGTTGTATAGATATGTAGTGAGAGTTATGACTAAATCAAACGTGAGTTCTTTTTTCATCTAACTGTGATTTAGTAAAGTCTAACTAAAATTTTAAAAGAGGTGTTTTTAATGGTTTTAGGAATTTATCCTTATTTAGTTATGAACGGTAATGGACAAGAAGCTGTTAAATTTTACGAAAAAGCATTGGATGCAAAAGTTATTGGAGTTCAAACGTTCGGAGAAATGCCTGGAAATCCAGAATTCCCTACTCCTATAGAAGCAATAGACCGTGTAATGAATGCGCACTTAAAAGTTGGTGATAATGATTTGATGCTTTCTGATACATTCCCGGGTCAACCATACCAAATTGGATCACAAGTAACGGTAGCTATCACTATAGACAGTGTAGAAAAATCAAAAGAAGTATTTGAAAAACTGAAAGAAGGTGGTCAAGTAGGAATGCCACTTCAAGAAACTTTTTGGAGCCCATCATATGGCCAAGTAACAGATAAATTCGGTGTTACTTGGCAAATTTCCACACAACCTGCTGATAATGAGTAATCAATGAAAAGCTGTTATTCTTATTATCTCAAGAATTCTTCTCATGCAAGCTTTTCTTGGTTGGGTTCCTGAATGTGTTTTATATTAACTAAGGATGTGCATCACATACATTTAAAGAAGAAAAACCCACCTAATTTGAGAGGTGGATTTTTCTTTTAGTTAAATATTAAGGGTGTAATTGCTTGTTACTTACATATCATTTAATATTTTTGTAGGTATTTATTATAACCTATCAAATCATTTTGAGAAAGTAAAAAATGAAAACGATTACTTTTATATTTCCTACCGATAAAATCCATTATGAGAACTTAACATGTATAAAATAGAAGAACACAGACAGTAAGATAATACAGAATAGAACACATGTATAAAGTCAGGAAGTGTTTGTTGTTTCCATTAACATTAGTGAATATTCTTTTAAAAGTTATAGAAAAAAACGCCCCTTATTTGGGGCGTACTCTATTATCATTATAAAACATAACCTAAAAACAGTCTACAATTTCATTTTTTTTTAGGTTATAGTTTGATTACTGAATTCAGTAAGACCCATGGGTACATTTAAATTTGAAAGGAAAATTTCTATGATACACAAACATGTTCCTGTTTTAATAGTAGGTGGTGGTCTTAGTGGACTTACCTCTGCTCTCTTTTTGGCACGTCATAACGTTGATTATTTACTGATTGAAAAACACACTGGTACAGCTATCCATCCAAAAGCTGGAGGGATTACATTTCGTACGATGGAAATATTTCGACAACTTGGATTGGAGGCAGCTATCCGGACTGCTAGCGAACCATTAGATAATATTCGTGGAAGGATTGCTGTAGAGACAATCAAAAGCATAGACCCTGAGAAATTAGAAACTGCGGAGAATTCCCAAAAAGCTCTTGAAAAAGAGAGAATAGAAAATTTTGAAAAGGTGAGCCCTTCAAAGCCAGCATCTTGTTATCAAATTGAACTAGAACCTATCCTTCTTCAAGCTGCTAAAGAGGGAAAAGGGCATATACGCTATAATACTGAACTTATAGAGTATCAACAAGACGATTTAGGAGTTATAGCAACTATAATAAATAGAGAGACAGGAACGAAAGAAAAAATTCGAAGTGATTATTTAATTGCGGCAGATGGTGCTAAAAGCACAATTCGTCAACATACAAAAATTCCAACTACAGGAAGAGGAGTGATCGGCGGACATTATATCAACATCTACTTTCAGGCTGATCTAAGTCGCTTTCTGAAACCGAGCCAGTTTGGCTGGATTCAAATCCTAAATCCAGAAGTATTTGGTGCGCTCATCACTGTTAACAATCGTGATGAATGGATTTATCATGTGGCCTATAATCCCTCAACTGGAGAAAGTCCAGAAGATTTTTCTGAAGAGCGATGCTGTGAGATTTTAAAAAAAGCTATAGGAGTTTCAAATCTTGATATTGTCATCTTCAGTATTTTACCTTGGGCAGCTGCAGAACAGACAGCCACTCGTTTTCAAGATAGTCGAGTCTTTCTAATTGGAGACGCAGCTCATCTTATGCCACCTACCGGAGGATTTGGTTCGAATACAGGTATTCAAGATGCTCATAATTTAGCTTGGAAACTTGCTGCAGTGATACACAAACAAGCTCATCCACGATTGCTCCAAACTTATCATAATGAAAGACACTATGCTGCAGAAGTAACAACGAAATATGCCAGTGATTTGTTATTTAATGTTATAAAGAAAGGTGTAAGCACCCTCAATAGTATGGACCATACTGCAGTTACTGTAGGGTATAAATATAACTCAACAGCAATTATCAAGGAAAACTCCGATACACCGCATAGAATGGATCAATTAGAACTAAACGGAAGGCCAGGTACTCGTGCTCCACATATGTGGTTGAAGTACCAAGGTAAGCGTATATCTACCTTAGATCTAATAGGTGAAAATTTCGTCTTATTTACGGGAAAAGATAATAGCCTTTGGCGCACTGCTACCCGGAATGTATCTTCTCACCTAGGTGTTCCTATTAATGTTTATGGGATTGGTTTACAAGGAGATTGTGTTGAGTGTGAGGATGAGGACGAGGATAGCTGGGAAGCAGTGTACGATGTTACCTCTCAAGGAGCTGTATTAATAAGACCAGATGGTTTTGTAGCATGGCGTACAAAAGAAGGCGAATCAAATCCTCATCTAACTCTTAAGCAGGTCATGACTAGCGTACTATGGTAAATAAACTAATACGCATGCTCCTGACTTAAGATTAGTTAAAAATTAAAGAATATAACACCTCAAAAGGCATACGTGTTAAAACGTATGCCCTGTGAGTGAGCTTTCATAAAAATTACAAAATATCAATATCAGATATTGCAGACAGATAACACATTGTATCTCTTATCTTTTGATCAACTGTTATATTAACTAGATATTAAATTTAAAAGTATTTACCTTTATTATTTACTCTTATCGGCGGCAAATTAGCAATTTTTCTATAAAGTATTACACTTCTAAATTAAAGAGTATGAAAGTTTATTCAACTACAGCTAGTGCAAAGTACACGTTTTTATGCGCCTTTAAGTTCACATTTAATCCTGTCATATATCGTTTCTCAATATCCGTCGGGCTTAAATTCTCAAGCAAATTCAATCCGAGTTCTGCCATTTCTTGCTTCATACTAGCTGGATCAAAACCTGTTTTCATTGGCTCTCCTATCTTATTCATCATTTTTTCTTTCTTTTTCAAATCAGTGGAAGTAGTTTCCTCATCAAATTCATCTACACTGAAGTAATCAAATACTATCATGCTCCCAGAGGGAGTTACTTTAGGTATATTAGTCAGTGTTTTATATACTTCTTTTTTGGATAAATACATTGTAACTCCTTGCCAGCTAAAAAAACTTTTGGATAAGGCAGAATAGTTTAGTGATGAATTGAGTTTATTTACTATATCCTCCCGAGTGAAGTCAATAGAAATGTAATGTAGGTTTTCTGGATGACCCCAACCCACCTTATCGACACGTTGACGTTTAAAACTTTGCGTCGCAGGATGATCTAGTTCAAATACATTAAGACTCTTTAACAAATCAGGATATCTAAATGCAAAAGTATCTAAGCCAGCACCCAAGATTACATACTGTTCTACACCAGTTTCAATCGCCTTCATAAAACAATCTTCTGTGTATCGAGAACGGGTGATAGAGGCTGTAGAATTCATTAAGGCTTCTTTTGGCATAATCTTCTCTATTAATTTTTTTTGTTCTTCAGGAACTAGTTCGTATGCCAAAAAGTCATTGAAAATTTTGTGGTTTGCATATTTTGAGTGAATACCTCGAATATAAGCTGTCATCATCGCGGTAAAACTGATTTGGTTTTCTTTCATCTATGAATCTCCTTTTGCAATTACATTTGATTTTAACATTCAAATACTATTTTACCTTTAAAGGATTATTCCAGAAAATGGCCCGTTGGTGGTATAACCTTATATTACTTTTACTATAGGAAACCCCTTCAGATGGAGGATTTAATAAAATTTGGTAACCAAGTGCTGTAATTTTTTATTCTATAATTTCTACTTCACTAGCTACCTTTAAATTCTCCCCTCATTGCTTTTATATGAATACTAATCATATTCTGTATTTTATTGAAAAAAGATTTAAATACTAGACTAAAAAAAAATACAAAAATGTGGTATTATAGAGGTGGGAAATGAATGATTTTTATTAACAATAATAATTTTCAAATAGATATTTTGAAGAGAAATATGAAAAAACCTGTATTTTTAAATACAGGTTTTTTGTTTCTTATAATTCACATTATGGTGACTAGCTTTGCATATGATATGTCTAACTTTGATTATTGGATTGTTTCTACCGATAGCTTATAACACATATGCTTGTTATGATAAAAATCCTTAGTTATCTAATTTTTATGGAAATTACATATTATAAAAAAGAGCAAAGCGTCATTTGATTTTAGACTTTGTTCTTCTTGTTTATCATTTAAAGTATAGAAGGTAGACAGTTCAGACAGATTAAAAAGTCAAAAAGAGCATCTAATTAACTTTTAGCAAGTCTAAAAAGCTTTGATAGCAAGTCTCTTTGTAATATTGATGGGAATTTATATCTTCGTTCATTAGCCATTGAATGAGCAATCCATCTATAATAGCGCGCATGGTTTTTGAAGTGTTTTCTATATTAATATTTTGTTCAAACACTCCTGTTTTCTGACCAGAAGTAATAATGTCAGATGTAATGCCCCAACAGTTTTGATAAAAATGATGATTAATTTTTCTATATGTTTCATTTTGACCTGCCTGAGACAAGAAATCTAAATAAACTCTATAAAATTTTGCATTTTTCTCAGGGGCGACAAACACTGAGTTTACATAAGCTTTTAATTTACCCAAGGGAGTAGACTCTGAATTCACTGATGCAAGCTCATAGTTATAGATTTTATTTGTAAGCCACTCAAGGAGTTGAGATAAGGTATCTTCCTTATTCTCAAAATAATAATGGACGACTCCTTTACTAACTTCTGCATGATCAGCAATACTCTGTAAGGTAACCGAATTATAACCTTGTACTGACATAGCTTGGAAAGCTGCTCTTAATATTTGATTCTTTCTCTCTTCTGCTTTTTTCTTCATAATAAACCTCCAGCAAACTAAACGTACAAATTAGTATACAACATTTTATAAAATTTGAACAAAAAATTATTCTGACCGGTCAAAAAAGTTTGACCGGTCAGAATAATAATGTATACTAGAAGTAGTTTCACAAAGGAGGAATGACAAAATGAAAGATCAATTCAAAGCGCTAGTAGTAGACAAAGTTAATGATGAATTTTCAATGAATGTAAAAAATATTTCTCTAGAATTTTTGCCTAAGAGTGATGTCTTAATCAAGGTACATTATTCAGGGATTAACTATAAAGATGGGCTAGCAGGTACTCCTGATGGTAAAATCGTAAGAAATTATCCATTTATACCAGGAGTAGATTTAGTAGGTGTAGTCGTTTCTTCTAATGACCCTCGCTTTCATGAAGGAGATGAAGTCATTGCAACAAGTTACGATATAGGTGTTTCCCACTTTGGTGGATACAGCGAATATGCCAGTATTCCAGGTGATTGGATTGTACCTTTACCTGAAAATTTGACTCTTAAAGAAGCCATTGTAGTAGGAACAGCAGGCTTTACGGCAGCCCTATCTATACAACGTCTAGAGGAGAATGGGGTGTCACCAGACAAAGGAAAAGTTCTTGTGACAGGTGCAACCGGTGGCGTTGGCAGTTTTGCGGTCTCATTTTTAAACTCTCTGGGTTATAAAGTAGAAGCTAGCACAGGGAAAGAATCGGAGTATGAGTATTTACGAAAACTCGGAGCTCATTCCATTATTTCAAGGGATATGACGTATGGAGGAAAGGTTAAAGCCTTAGGGGCACAAAAATGGGCTGCAGCCGTTGACCCTGTTGGTGGAGATCCTCTGTCCTCTGTTTTAAGTCAGATTCAATATGGTGGTTCAGTTGCTGTTAGTGGGTTAACAGCTGGGACAAAACTGGCCTCTACTGTTTTTCCATTTATTTTAAGGGGCGTCAACTTACTTGGCATTGACTCTGTATACTGCCCAATGGAAACACGTTTGAAAATATGGAAACGCATAGCAACAGATTTCAAACCATCAAATTTTGAAGATTTTATCTCACAAGAAATTAATTTAAATAAGCTTCCTACTGTTCTTCCTAACATATTAAAAGGGCATGTAAGAGGAAGAACGATTGTAAAATTAGTCTGATAAGAAATTTATATTGAGATTTCTTAATGTCAAAAATCACGCACTATAAAAGATTTTTAAAATATTTGAGAAATACATCCAAAAAAGTTAAGGGTTAAACCCTTAGCTTTTTTGTTGCCTAGAAGCCGTATTATGTGAACTAAACCTATATATATACAGATAAATGTTTTATGTGATATAGGACTTGTGTACTTTGATTTCTTTTGTTATTATATCGCATATGACGACATAATTAGAGGGCATCATTTTTTAATAGAATAAGCGTTAGTATATCTATTTCTCTCGTTATTATGCCTATTAATCGTTAATATATCGTATATAACGATGTATAAGAAAGGACTAAAATATGGATGTTACGAAAATTAATGACTCATTAACCGATATCTATTTTTACTTGCACTATAAACATGAAGAAACGTTAACCCACCAAAATATTCGATGTATGCAAATGATTAAGAAGAAAAAAGAGGTAACGGTAAAGGATTTATCAGAAGTGCTTGATGTTACCCATCATACGGCTTCTGAACATATTAAGAGACTTATTAACAAAGGGATCTTAGAAAAAGAACGTTCTGCTTATGACAAGAGAGTTGTTTATGTAAAACTTACTCCTTACGGCGAAGAAGTCTTGAAACGAAACACAGAATTAGATGAAGAAAAGTTAAAAATGATTTTAGAGCGACTTTCATTGGAGGAACAACAGAAAATTATAAATGCTTTTTCTGTGTTAAGAGAAGAAATAAAACATGTATATTCCACTTAAAACGATTAATTTTTAGCTATACACCAAATGGTATTGGTACAACCGTTAGCAGGAAAGAAAATATATTGTTGACCCATTTTATATGAGATAAGGATGATGAAAAGGTGAAATTTTGTAAAGCCACTGTCAATGAAATTGATCAATTGATTTATTTAAGAAAGAAACAATTAGTTGATGAAGGAATTGAGCCTAATCAAGAGATTGATACGGAACTAAAAGAGTTCTTTACTAATAAAATGAGCGATGGTTCTCTAATTGAATGGATAGTAGAAGATAATGAAGAAATAATTGCAACTGGTGCTATCGTCTTTTATGAATTTCCACCTACCTACACCAACAAGAGTGGCAAAAAGGCTTATATTACCAATATGTATACGAAAGAAAGTTACCGTGGACAAGGAATTGCCACTAAGTTATTAACTAAACTAGTTGCTGAGGCGAAAACAGCAGGTATTATAAAAATTTGGCTTGGAGCCTCAAATTTAGGTAGGCCCGTATATAAAAAGTTTGGTTTTAAAGAGGCTGATGAATGGCTAGAATTAGACATTTAAAAATTAATACTTAGGGTTAAGGTTACCCCTTCAGTATATATAGAAAACTGAAGGGATAGTTCTATAGAGACATTATTTCCAATAAGACGTTTTATGTTAACAAGTATACAAGCAAAGAAATGGGGTGCTAAAAAGGTTGTTTTCTCTGAATGACTGAAGGTTTAGGTTAAGTTAATGCCCTCCTTTTTTAAGACCAGCAAATAACGTTTACTTTCAGATTCTTTATAAAAGTTATCTTTTCATAAGTATTTCTTAAGAATTGTTAAGGTTTTTCCTCGTATCGTATTAAGGTTTTGGCATTAAACTACTGCTTATAACCTATCACCTGAAGAAACGAGGAGAAATAAATGAATGCCATGCATTTCATTCAAGAATATTTGAGACACCCGCGTGCAGTTGGAGCTATTATGCCTAGCTCTAAATCATTAGCTAAGAAAATGATGAAGCCTATACCATTTGAGGAAATAACGTGTATCATTGAATATGGTCCAGGAACAGGCGTATTTACAGAAGAAATTGTTCAAAATAAACGGAAAGACACCATTTTCTTAGCGATAGAAGCCAATGAAACATTCTATAATATATTAAAGAAGAAATATGGACATATCGAGAATGTGTACATTATTCATAACTCTGCTGAAAATATAAGTGCCTATTTAAAACAATATGGCATTGAAAAAGTAGACTATATCGTATCTGGATTGCCTTTTACAAGCTTACCAGGAACTATTTCTACACAGATCTTACATGAGACAGGATCTTTGCTGGGACCAGAAGGCAAGTTCATTACATTCCAATATTCGAAAGTAAAACGCTCTTTCTTTGAATCCTTTTTTACTACGATTCAGTATGAAAAAGTGTATAGAAATGTTCCACCAGCTTATGTATTCGTATGTAATAACTAATCCTATTCATGTTCTCTAGTTTATATTGAATTTAAGAATAGAAAGAGTGAAGAAACATGTCAGAAAGAACCATCCTTATTGTCGACGATGAAGACGAAATCAGAAATCTTATGTCCATTTATTTAAAAAATGAAGGATATCAAGTAGTAGATGTACCGAATGCTGCAACAGCTATAGATATGTTAAAAAAACAAAAAATTGACCTGATTATTCTAGATGTGATGATGCCAGGGATGAATGGGATAGATGCGTGCTTAAAAATTAGAGAGGAATATAACATGCCTATTATCTTTTTATCGGCTAAATCAGAAGACATGGATAAAATTCACGGCCTAGCCAGTGGAGCAGAAGACTATGTTACGAAGCCTTTTAACCCATTAGAACTGATGGCGCGTATAAAATCTCAACTTCGTCGATACTATATGGCGCCTGAAAGAGAGGTTTCTTCCCACTTTTTAGAAAAGGGAGACTTAAAAGTGGACGGAAGAACAAATGAAGTGTTTGTAAGAGATCAAGAGGTTCGTTTAACTCCTAAAGAATTTCAAATTCTCTCTTTATTACTTCAGCATCAAGGACAAGTATTTAGTATTCAACAGATTTATGAAACTGTATGGAAAGAACCTTTTTATAAGTCGGATAATACAATTATGGTCCATATGACAAAAATTAGAGACAAAATAGAAGAGAACCCTAAAAAGCCAATCTATATTCAGACTGTATGGGGCGTAGGCTATAAAGCATGAAAACGAGAAATAATGCAGACAAAATTGGAGGACCATCAGTCAATTTGAACACAAAATTATTCCTTATTTTTATTATCTCCTTGATTGTATCTATCCTTAGCTTTTTTCTTTTTATCTTCATAAATCCCCAATTTGGGGATATCCGTAACCAACAAATAGAGCAACAAAAAGAGGAAGAGACTATTAGAAAGCTCCTTGTTCAGCTCACTCATTCAATCGAAGAGAAGCACATGAACTTAGATGATATAGATAACATTGCTTCAACGCTAAATCCTATAACGGATGCTCATCCTAACTTAGGGTTCTTAGTAGCAAATGCCAAAGGAGACGTTCTTTTTCATTCAAATAACAAAAAAATAAAAAGTACCAATATAAAGTATTTACTCAAACAAAAGCTTACAGCTGAATCTACGGGCAATCAATCATTTAATACACATTATTCTTCTTTTATATCGCTCCTTTCCCTTCAAGATGATATCGGATACCTCGTTATTGAAGGACCTTCTTTTGATCCTATTTTCAGTCCGAATAGATATATTTATCAAGTCTATATGGGACTTGGAGGTAGTGTGCTCATCTTTTTTGTCTTGTTTTTATTATGGACAAGGCCTATTACACGGTACATTAAGCAGATTGAAGAGGGAATCAACAGGATTGTGAACAAGGACTGGACGTATTCCATTCCGGTGAAAGGAAAAAATGAACTGTCATTCTTAGCTAAAAACATCAATTGGATGACCGAACAAATGAGGCAACGTTTTGAAAAAGAACGTAAAGTGGAACAAGCCAAAAATGAATTAATTACAAATCTCTCGCATGATTTACGAACTCCATTGACCTCTATTATTGGATATCTAACACTCTTGAAAGATAAACAGTATAAAAATAGTGAAGAGCTGGAGCAATACATTCAAACCACCTACGGTATTTCATTCAAATTGAAAAATTTATTGGATGAACTATTCGAATATACGAAGTTGTCTCTACCTGACGTAGACATGCAATTTCAAGAAGTCGATTTAAGTGGGGTGTTATATCAGCTTGTAGGAGAGTATACTCCCATGTTTGAAAATCGTGGGCTTTCCGTAAAAGTAGAGATTCCTGATGAGGCTGTTTTTATCTCCATAGATATTGAGAAAATGATTCGCGTTTTCGATAATTTACTTTCGAATGCTGAAAAATACAGTCATGAAAGTGGAGATATTGAGATAGTCCTCTATACTAACGAAAAACAAGTCATTGCACGTATTTCTAATACAACTGATCAAATTGCTTCTGAAGAATTAAGCCATCTGTTTGATAAGTTTTATCGAATGGATAAAGCACGCTCTAGCAAAGTCGTAGGGTCGGGAATTGGCCTTTCCATTGCCAAACGAATTGTTGAACTTCATCAAGGCGAAATATGGGCAGAAAGCGAGCAAAACAAGATAACGATGTATGTTGTGTTGCCTTTGCACCAAGATACAAAGGAGAAAGAGACCATTTATGAAGATTTATGAACTAATGTAGAAATTATGTTTACGCCTATTTCTGATGATGTTCTAATGCTAACTCAAGTCGGTATCTGGGCTTCTAAGGGCATCAACCCTTATGTAGTGTGGGTATCGTCTTGGATTACACTCTTTACAGCTTTTCTATGGTTCTTTCTAGTAGGAAGATTCTTTAGACAGGTGCCTCTAATTGAAAAATGGATGGCGAAGAAATGGTTACAAAAAGCCGAAAAGCTACTTGATCATTTTGGGGCTGGGGCGATTATGTTAGCTTTTTTTGCACCTGGAGTTCGACACCCTATTCATTATATAGCCGGAATTTTAAAGTTTCCGATAAAAAAATATTTGCTAGCTAACTTTTTAGCATCTTCCCTATATTCGGGCGGCTGGACTTTTATGGTTTATAAGTTTAACCAAAAAATTGGGATCAAATTAGTGTTACTTTGGTTACATCAACCCTTGTCTATCGTACTACCATTAGTCGCTATTGCCCTTTTATGCTTCATTTTCTACAAGGTGAAAAGAAATAAAAATGAGTCGTGATATTATTTCTACTTCATACTGCTCATGAAAAAACTTGTTTTATAAAAGACCTAAGTGATACGGGACTTATCTAATTAAAGGAGCAAAGTGATGTAAAATTGATACAACAACTTTTCTCTTCAATTTGTTTATTTTTGTTGATATTAGGCGTGGTATTAGCGATTTGGGAATTTATAAATTTATTATTACATGTTAAAAGTAACTTACGATAACCATTAATTAGGCTTAAGTAGCTATATGCTTGTAAAAGGCTACATACCACAAATAATAAATCTTAATCAGAACCCTAATTTTACAAAGGTTCTTTTTTTATTCCTAAAAGTCACATTATGGTAACTCCACTTGTAGAAGATATACAGTTAAAATAAAGATCTTATGATTGTATTGCTTCAGTCAAATTTAACTTTTTGATCAATTCTTCAGTTGTTAAAACTTTGGCAAACTCATTATCTAAAGTTGCTAATGACACAGTATGTATTTGTTCAGCTGGATGATATGCATTATCTTCTCCTTTTATTGCAAATGTAGCTGTGGCATCTGATACGAGATACGTTTCAAATCCTAAATTATCACTCACTCGAGTAAAAGTTGATACATAATGTGGAGTTGTTAATCCTACTATTACGCTATTACGACTTTTTCTATTTTGTTTTCTTTCAAATGATTCTCAATCTCCTTGTTTTTTCTGAATATTTTAACATTTTTTATAGATATATACCTTTAAAATGGTATAATATAGAGAACGTCAGTTCGGGAGGCTTAATATGCAAACAAAAAAAGTTTATATTTATGTATTTAATACAATGTCAGATTGGGAGTATGGATATTTAATTGCTGAACTAAATTCAGGAAGATATTTCAGACAAGGTTTAGCCCCTTTAAAAGTAATGACGGTAGGAGTTAATAAAGAAATTATTAAAACAATGGGGGGGCTGAGTATACAGCCAGATATTTCTCTTGATGAGTGCACTCTTTTGGATAAAGATCTTTTAATTCTACCGGGAGGAAATACATGGAGTGAGGAGATTCATCAACCTATATTGAAAAAAGTTGGGGAAGTTTTAGAGCTTGGTACTATTGTAGCTGCAATTTGTGGTGCTACTGATGCCCTTGCAAATAGTGGATACTTAGATTCTAGAAAGCATACGCTTAATAACTTAGAATATACACAAATGGTCTGTCCTAATTATAAAGGGGAGAAGTTGTATGAGATTGGACCTGTAGTATCCGATAATAACATGATTACTGCTTCAGGAGTAGCACCTCTAGAATTCGCGAGGGACGTATTAAAAAAATTAGATGTATTTGCATCAAATACATTAGATTCATGGTATAGCTTAAATAAAACTCAGAAGTCCGAATACTTTTTTCAGTTAATGAGCTCAATATAGGTTCCTAATTATATACAAGGTGGATTACAATAATTTTCTTTTTTATTTTTGTAGATACCTATATTCTGTTTTATATTAACTAAATTGATTTTTTGTTTAAGAAAGTAATTGCCTAAAAAGCAATTACTTTTCTTTTTTTATAGAAAAATATGAAATAATTGTATACTTTTTCACTGTTCAGACGTTATAAGACAGGAAGGAGGAAAAACATTTGAAAAATCGGTTATCAAACGATCAACTAAAAATTGTCATGAATCAACTTTACTCATATTTAATTAAACAAGGTGCAAACCAAGAAACAGCTAAAGATATTGTTCAAGAAGCTGTTTGTAAACTACTTCTTCATCTTGAATCGATTGATACCGATAAATATAAATCATGGCTTTTTAAAGTAGCTATAAACTTATATTACGATCACTGTCGAAAGAACAAAAAATCTCAGTACGTGGTAGTAGAAGATTACCTTATTACCAATGAACGATTAATTGAAGAGATAATGATTGTACAAGAAAATCAGCTTCTAGTAAGAAGTATACTTCAAAAGTTGTCTCCCACCTTTAAGCAACTGCTTCTTTTAAAATACGAGCTAGAGTGGTCATATAAACAAATTGCGGAATATGTAGATATGAAACCTGAGGCTGTGAAAACATATTTAGCTCGTGCTAGAAAAACATTTAAAGAGATGTATAGGAGAGAATATAATGAAGAAAACGAATGATGAGTTAGATTCTATTTTTGATGAAAAGTCTTTACATAGAACACTTAGAAAAGCAAAGTATAGAGCAATTTCACGAACAATTTTTATCTCCGCACTCGTAGTCAGCTTTATTATTGGTATATTTGTAAAAGGGAATAATTACTTTATTAACACACAAGGAGAAAAAATTGCTGATCGGTTAATCACAGAAAATTATGTGAGGATGTCTCCAAATACATTTACTAGTACAGATACAATTTCAATTGGAGTTTTAAAGGGGACTATTAAGAGTGAAGTATTTAAAGTTATTAAAAACAAAGTGATACCTTGGGATACAGAAGAAATAACGTATGATTTACTCGGAAACTTGAATGCATCATTCTCCATGAGTAGTACAATTGTCAATGAAACGACAGTTTATCATATTCCTAATGGGCAACGTGAGATGTTATTTTACGTACCCAAATACAAATATAAGTTGTATGCGAATGACTTTGACATGATTAAAAAATATCCAAATGATAAATACATGGAGATGGCCATATCTCTCAATAAAAATTACACATTGAAAGAAGTACAAAAGATGCTGCCTACATCTACTCACCAAACGTGGTATTGGGTAGATAACTATGGAAAGTCTACTGGTTACAGAAACAATCCAGAAAATGGGCGATGGCTATTAGGTATTTCTAAACCATCACCACAACTAGGAGCAAAACTAACGACTACTAAAATTAAAACAGAAGCAGACTTTTTAAATGAGCTCCAAAAAACAGATCCAGGAGAAGTGAAAAATTTAAAAAACAGACAGAAAAATGGATTGATTATAGGCGTAGTTGTTACAGGAACAAAAGAAGAACTGCTTTCTTTGAAAAACAAACCATATGTTAAAGCAGCTAGTTTGGGAGCAGTGGTAGATAAATATTGAATTTTAGGGACTTGAAATGAAGGAAACCCGTTGTATATTAACTGATAGATAAATAAAAAGAATCCTTTTTTTATTCCTTCTAGGTAAAAAAACCTCTAAGTGACTACCTGGTAATTACTTAGAGGTTTTTTGAATTATTTTACTAAAACCGTTGTATTCGCCGGAATCACAAGCTGATTTTTGACCTTTTTAGCACCTTTTTCACTAGCAAAAATCAATTTACCTTTCGCTGCTACAGATACTTTTACAGGTTGATTTGAAATATTATGATACACACTAATGGAGTTGCCTTTATACGTACGGCTATAAGCAACAACTTCTTTACTGTCTACTGAAATAGATTGAAGCGTTCCTTTTACTAACTCTTCGTGCTGCTGACGCACGCGAATCATTTCACGGTAATGATTTAACAAAGAGTCCTTTTGTTTGGTTTGTGCTTCTACAGACACGCCGTTGCCGCCTTTATTGTATACAGGTGTTTCCCAACTAGTTTGTCCAAGTCCGTTTCCTTCGTACCAGCGGAACGGTTCACGGATTAATTCATCAGGCTTTTCACCGGTCATGCCGATTTCTTCACCGTAATAAATATACGGGTTGCCAGGAAGCGTAAGTAAGATAGAAGCAGCTGATTTTGCTTTGTTCACATCGCCGCTCAGCTCACTCATGACGCGATTTTGGTCATGATTGGTTAAGAAAATGCCGTCAATTTTATTTGGATTGTATGATTTGAACAGCTCATCTGTTGCCGCAGCTGCAGTAGCGATTCCTTGATCGTTTCCTGCTTTTACAGAGCTGACAATTTTTCCTGCTAAATCAAAGTTAAATAGGGAATCAAGCGACTGATAATAAGGAGCTACTACTTCCGGCTGATCCCATACTTCACCCGTTAGATATACGTTCGGGTTTTCTTTTTTCATTGCATCTCTAAACTCATTCCACCACAGGAGATTTTTCTTAGCGCCTTCAGGTGTTTGACCTTTAAAGATATGGAGGGCAGCATCTAAGCGGAACCCGTCAACGCCTTGCTTTAGCCAAAACTTTCCGACGTTAATCATTTCTTTTCTTACTTCAGGGTTATCGTAATTTAAGTCAGGCATTCCTTCCCAGAACGTTCCGTAAAAATACTCTCCGTTTGGAGCTTTGTGCCATACTTGTTGTCCCCAAGATCCTTTTTCATTCAAATCGGTATTTTTATCAGCCCAAATATAGTAATCTCTGTACTTGCTGTTTTTATCTTTTAACGCAGCTTGAAACCAAGGGTGTTCACTGCTCGTATGATTCACAACGAGGTCCATAATAACTTTTACATCTCGTTTATCTGCTTCTTTCATTAGCTTGCGAAAATCTTGCAGATTTCCGTACTGAGGATCAATGTTATAATAGTCCGTTACATCATATTTATGATAGCTAGGAGAAGGGTTGACCGGCATCATCCAAATCCCGTTTACTTGAAGATCATTCTTTGTATGAGAATTGCCATCATTTAAATAGTCCAGTTTTTGTGTAAGACCTTTTAAATCACCATGTCCATCTTTATTTGCATCGTAAAAAGAGTTTACATACACCTCATAAAAGACACCGTTTTTATCTGCAGCTGGAGATTTACCTTTATGTACGGTTTCGGCGTGAACGCCTGTTGATAAGCTAGCAGCCAGCGGCAGTGTTAGAGCTAAAGCTGTCCATTTTTTCCCTTTCATCGTTTCATCCCCTTTTTTTGCAATCGTTTGCATAAATTGACTACAATTGAAATATAGCACCTATTTGAAAACGATTACAATGAAAATTTCATTTTGATTATTTTGAACTAGTAATTATTCTGACAACCTAGTTATTTACTGTGTCCAATGACATTAAGAAGCTGCATTATATTAAGGCTATAGATAGAAAACACAAATAAAATAAGGGAGTATTATCCAAATAAAAATAATGACTATGTCAAATATTCTGACAATGTTGTTGTTCAATTCATCATCTCGTGCTAAAATCCAAATATAACTGAAAAACGGTACTACAGTTCCGGAAAACGGAACTTAAAGTATTAATGCAGATAATTCAGCTTGGATTTTATTTACTATCTGCAAATGATTACGCTTACAATGAAGTTTTTAAGGGGGAAGAACGAATTGAATAAAGTAGATTTAAACTGTGATTTAGGGGAAAGCTTTGGTGCTTATCGCATTGGCAATGATGAAGCCATTTTAGAACACGTGACGTCTGTGAACGTAGCCTGTGGATTTCATGCAGGGGATCCAAGCGTCATGAGAAAAACGGTAAAATTGGCCGCTGAAAAAAAAGTGCAAATTGGTGCTCATCCTGGTCTACAGGACCTTATCGGTTTCGGACGCAGAAACATCAATATTTCACCTCAGGAAGCCTACGATATCGTAGTCTATCAAATTGGTGCATTAAACGGTTTTTTGCAAGCAGAAGGGTTATCAATGCAGCATGTAAAACCTCACGGTGCACTATATAACATGGCTGCTAAAAATAAAGCGTTGTCTGAAGCAATAGCAAAAGCTGTTTACAACGTAAATCCTGAGCTGATTTTGTTTGGATTATCTGGAAGTGAGCTGATTCAAGCCGGTAACAGAATTGGTTTGAAAACGGCCAACGAAGTATTTGCAGACCGTACCTATCAGTTAGACGGTTCTCTTACGCCTCGTACAGAACCAAATGCTTTAATTGAAAATGACAACGAAGCTGTTTCTCAAGTTATTACAATGGTGAAAGAAGGGAAAGTCAAATCTCAGCAAGGCAAGGATGTAGAATTGCAGGCAGACACGATTTGTATTCACGGAGACGGGGCTCACGCACTTGAATTTGCTCGTCATGTCAACCGTTCTTTACAAGCATCAGAAGTGGTAGTTAAGGCTATTTCACAATAAAAACTACATACAATCAGGAGGAAGATGATATTGGAGCCAATAAAAAAATCAACACCTCAGCAAAAGCTTTCGGCTGCACCTAAAGTAAACTGGACGTTAATGCTTGGAGCCGCTTTTTTAATGGCCACATCGGCTATTGGACCAGGCTTTTTAACTCAAACTACCGTATTTACACAAAATTTAGCCGCAAGCTTTGGATTCGTTATTTTAATTTCAATTATTCTTGATATCTTTGCTCAAACCAACGTATGGAGGATTATTGCCGTTTCTGAAAAACGCGGACAAGAAATCGCCAATATGGTATTTCCCGGACTAGGATACGTGCTCGCTATTTTAATTGTAATTGGAGGACTTGCATTTAATATTGGAAATATTGCCGGTGCCGGTCTTGGATTAAATGCGATTACAGGTATTTCTCCAACAGCCGGAGCTGCAATTAGTGCAGTTATTGCCGTGCTAATCTTCGTTGTAAAAGAAGCTGGAAAAGCAATGGATCGCTTCACGCAAATTGCAGGTTTTGTCATGATTGGGCTAATGCTATATGTAGCAGCTACTACTTCACCTCCCGTTGGAGAAGCTGTAGTGAAATCTTTTAAACCTGATCAAATCGACATCATTGCGATCGTTACGCTTGTTGGAGGTACTGTTGGTGGTTATATTACCTTTGCAGGCGGACATCGTCTTTTAGATGCCGGGGTAAAAGGCATCGATTCTTTACCTCAAGTCACTAAAAGTTCTGTAACAGGAATTCTTATCACTTCCGTTATGCGAATCGCTTTGTTTTTAGCTGTACTTGGCGTTGTATCTAAAGGGTTACAAATTGACCCGGCCAATCCTCCAGCATCCGTGTTTCAGCTCGCAGCAGGAAACGTCGGTTATAAAATCTTTGGCATTGTCATGTGGTCTGCTGCTATTACGTCTGTAGTGGGAGCTGCTTATACATCCGTTTCGTTTATTCAAACGTTTAGTGAAAAACTTAATAAAAACTCAAACTGGATTATTATTGGATTTATTATTATTTCAACTCTGTCGTTTGTCTTAATTGGAAAACCTGTAAAAGTTCTTCTGTTAGTGGGAGCAATTAATGGATTAATTCTTCCGATCGCCCTTGGAACATTACTAGTTGCTGCATATAAAAAAAGCATCGTTGGCGAATATAAGCATCCTTTATGGCTAACCATTTCTGGTGTACTGGTCGTTATTGTAATGGCTTTAATGGGCGGTTATACGTTAATGGATCAGCTTCCTCAATTATTTAAATAAAACAATGTGCCCGCACGCAAGTTGTGTGCGGGCAATGATGGGAGATAGAAACATGTCAAACCTTTCACAACTAACTCCAGCTGAACTTCGTCAGCAAATCCGTAACAACCAGCTTATTCACCCAACGGCAGGCATGGCAAACGGCTATGCTCAAGCTAATTTAGCTATTTTACCAAAGAAACAAGCCTTTGACTTTCTATTGTTCTGTCAGCGTAATCCTAAATCTTGTCCTCTTTTAGATGTAACGGACGTTGGATCTCCTGTTCCAAAGTTTGCGGCTCCGTCCGGAGATATTCGTACAGACATTCCGAAGTATCGAATCTATGAAAATGGGGAACTGGTAAAAGAAGTAACCGATATCAAAGGCTATTGGACAGAAGATATGGTAGCTTTTCTCATCGGCTGCAGTTTTACATTTGAACACGCACTTTTAAACAACGGCATACCTGTTCGTCACATTGAAGAAAACTGTAATGTTCCTATGTATAAAACAAATATTTCATGCGCTGAAGCGGGAATATTCCACGGCTCGATGGTCGTTAGTATGCGCCCAATTCCTCAGCAAGACGTAGTGCGGGCAGCGCAAGTAACTTCACGTTTTCCAGCTGTGCACGGAGGACCTGTTCACATTGGAAACCCCGCTGCAATAGGTATTGAAGACCTTCACTCTCCGGATTTTGGCGATGCTGTTTCCGTCAAAGAAGGCGAAGTTCCCGTGTTCTGGGCTTGTGGCGTAACTCCTCAAGCTGTAGCAATGGAAACAAAACCTTCTATTATGATTACACATGCTCCTGGGCATATGTTTATCACAGATATTCGAGATGAAAAACTAGGTGTTTTATAAAAGAAAGAGGTGTAGATATGAATCAAACCGTAACAAAAGCGTCGGCTGTTATTTCTCCGCTTGGCGACTCAGCGCTTGTTATAACGTTTGGAGATAGTATTCAGTACGATATTCATAAACAAATCAAAACGTGTAAAGATTCAATAGAATTAAATCCTTTTCCTGGGTTTATTGAATGCGTGCCGGCATTTACGAACCTTACGATCTTTTATAACCCTCTTGAAGTGGTAGCAGCCGTGAAAAAGAAGGAGAAAAAAGAATTTGTGTCTCCTTTTAAAGTAGTGTCTTCTATCCTTCAAAGTAAATTAGAGAACGAACAGACAGAAAAAGAGTTAGACCATCGTACGGTTTCCATTCCAGTTTGCTACGGAGGAGAGTATGGACCTGATCTTGAATATGTCGCTCGTCACCATAACTTAACACCTGAAGAGGTAACAAGTATTCATTCTGAAGGCGAATACTTAGCGTACATGATTGGATTTGCTCCTGGATTTCCGTTTCTCGGAGGACTATCTGAAAAAATTGCTACGCCTCGCCGCTCGTCTCCTCGCACCTCTATTCCTGCAGGTTCGGTTGGTATTGCAGGAATGCAAACAGGAGTGTATCCTATTTCCACTCCCGGAGGATGGCAGCTAATTGGTCAAACGCCGATTAAACTGTTTTTGCCGGAGCAAAATCCTCCAAGTTTGCTGCAGGCTGGAGATATTGTGAAATTTGAGCCTATCTCTAAAGAAGAGTATCAAGAACTACAGGCAAAGGAGGGGGAAAAATGAGTATAAGAGTTAGTAAAGCCGGGTTATTGACAAGCATTCAAGATTTAGGAAGAAAAGGATTTCAGCAGCACGGTGTAATTGTAAGCGGTGCAATGGATTCTTATTCTCTCCGAATTGCTAATTTACTAGTTGGTAACAATGAAAAAGAAGCGGGACTTGAAGTTACGCTAATGGGGCCTACCCTTGAAATAGAAAGTGATTGTTTAGTAGCGATCACAGGTGGAGATTTAACTCCTTCGGTCAACGGAAAGCCAGTCCCGATGTGGAAACCTTTATTTATTCCAAAAGGAGGCACTTTATCATTTGGGCCTTGTAGAACTGGTTGTCGTTCTTATCTATCTGTAGCTGGAGGATTTTCTATTAATGAAGTGTTAAATAGTAAAAGCACGTATTTGAGGGGCGAAATTGGTGGCTATAAAGGAAGAGCATTACAAACAGACGACATTTTACCTGTATCTGTTCCTGCTGCTTCAAAGCCTGCTTTTCTTTCCAATGAACTGATAAACGGAGTATATACTTCTTCATGGTCCGTAAATTATAAAGAATTTGTCCATTTTACAAAGAAACCAAGTGTCCGTGTTATAAATGGGGGTCAATTTGATTTATTTACAGCTGAAAGCCAAAGTCATTTTACTCAAGACCCCTTTAAAGTATCAAATCAATCAGATCGAATGGGTTATCGAATGGATGGACCTTCTCTTCAGCTTCAAGAAAAAAAAGAGCTATTGTCTGAAGCCGTCTCACAAGGTTCTGTTCAAGTCCCGCCAGATGGAAATCCCATTATCCTGTTAGCAGACCGCCAAACTACAGGAGGATATCCTAAAATCGCTCAAGTCATCACAGCGGATTTACCGCTTTTAGCTCAAGTAAAGCCCGGAGAAGCCATCTATTTTTCTCACATTTCGCTTCATGAAGCAGAAAAAATCTATTTAGAAAAAGAACAGCTGCTTCAAGAATTGAAGATTGCTATTAACCTTGCGTCAACTAAATAACATAAAACGGGAGTGACAAGAAATGATAAACGTACGTGAATTGCAAGAAGTTGTTTCATTAATGAATGAATCTGGTATTCAAAAGCTCCATATTGAACATGAAGGAACAAAAGTTGTCATTGATAAAGCGGGAATTCCTTTAGAAGACACAGCTGTTACAGAAGTAAAAACAGAGGAAGTAAAAGCCGCTGCTGCTGAGCAAACGCCTCAAGATTCTATGTCTGTAAACGCAGCAGAGAATAATGAAAAACAAATCTTATCACCAATGGTTGGAACCTTTTACGCCAAGCCAGAAGCAGACGCTGATCCGTTTGTTCAAGTAGGACAAACTATTGAACGTAAAGATGTTGTATGTGTAATTGAAGCGATGAAGCTGTTTAACGAAGTAGATGCAGGAATGGACGGAGAAGTGCTTGAAATTCTTGTGAAAGACGGAGATGTTGTTGAGTTTGGACAGCCTCTATTTACCGTAAAATCATATTAAAGTATACGTATTAAAGTATACATATTGTCAGGAGGAGCCACTATGTTCAAAAAAGTGTTAATCGCAAACCGCGGTGAGATTGCAGTTCGTATCATTCGAGCTTGTAAAGAGATGGGAATTGTAACCGTGGCCGTGTATTCAGAAGCAGACAAAGATGCACTTCACGTAAAGCTAGCAGAGGAGTCATTTTGTATTGGTAAAACGACTTCTAAAGAAAGCTACTTAAATATTCGGAATTTGCTTGCCGTAGCACAAGTAACCAAGGCAGACGCTGTTCATCCCGGCTACGGATTTTTAGCTGAAAATGCTGATTTTGCTGAGATGTGTGAATCCTATGATATTACCTTTATTGGTCCAAAAGCGGAAGCCATCCGTAAAATGGGAGCAAAAGCTGTAGCAAGAGAAACAATGAAACAAGCCGGTGTGCCTATTGTACCCGGCACGGAAGGACTGATTGAAGATAGCAGCACCGCTATTCCAGTAGCAAGAGAAATAGGCTATCCAATCATTGTAAAAGCTACAGCGGGCGGCGGCGGAAAAGGAATGCGGCTAGCTCATAGCGAAGAGGAGCTAGAAAAAGCGATTCGTCAAGCTCAGCACGAAGCAGAAACAGCTTTTGGAAACGGCGGAGTATACCTTGAAAAATATTTAGAAGAACCGAAACATATCGAAATTCAAATTATTGCTGATGAAGAAGGTAATGTAGTTCATTTAGGTGAGCGAGATTGTTCGATTCAGCGACGTCATCAAAAATTAGTAGAAGAAGCTCCGTCTCCTGCAGTAGATGAAAATCTTCGTGCGAAAATGGGCAAGGCGGCAGTCTCGGCAGCTAAAGCAGTCGATTATACAGGTGTGGGAACGGTGGAGTTTCTGTTAGATAAACACGGACATTTTTACTTTATGGAAATGAACACACGGATTCAAGTTGAACACCCTGTTACAGAACTTGTAACAAACATCGACTTAATTAAAGAACAAATTTCAGTAGCAGCAGGCTACCCGCTATCATTTGCTCAGCGGGATGTTCAGTTAAAGGGATGGGCAATTGAATGTCGAATCAACGCAGAAAATCCGGCTAAAAACTTTATGCCTTCTCCTGGAAAAGTCGAGATGTATTTACCTCCTGGCGGCTACGGCGTTCGTGTAGACAGCGCGGTTTACCCAGGCTATGAAATTTCTCCATTTTATGATTCAATGGTGGCGAAATTAATTGTAACAGGGAAAGACCGAAATGAAGCGATTCAACGAATGAAACGTGCGCTAGAAGAATTTATCATTATAGGTATTCACACAACCATTCCTTTTCATTTAGAATTACTGAATCATCCTTCTTTTAAAGAAGGGGATTTTACAACCAAATTTCTAGAAAGTAACCCTATTTCAATTAAAGAACTAGAAACGGTGTAAGAAAGGAAAGTGCTCTTATAAGGGAGTGCTTTCCTTTTTTTCTTCATGTATAATAAAAAGAACATATTGTGATTAGCTAGTAAGCTATACGTCTATCAAATACATGTATTCGCACAAATAAGGGAGAAGGTTTTATGCAAGCTAATAATAAAACAGTCGTTAAATCCATGCAGATTCTCACGCTTTTTATCAACCACCCTAAGCTGACCTTCACAGAAATGATGGAATATTCAGGCGTTCCGAAAACTTCTTTACATCGGATGGTTGGTTCGCTTGAAGAGATGGGATTTTTAACAAAAGACGCGCAAGGATACTATTCGCTAGGACTTTTATTCTTGCAATTTGGTCAGCTAGTGGCTAATCGCTTAGATATTAGACATATCGCAAAGCCTGTAATGGAAACGCTCCGAGACCAAGTAGAAGAAGCGGTTAATTTAATTGTACGAGATGGGAATGAAGCTATGTATATTGAAAAAGTAGATACGCTTCACCCAGTGCGTCTCTATACATCAATTGGAAGGCGTTCGCCTCTTTATGCAGGAGCTTGTTCACGCATTATTTTGGCGCATTTACCCGAAAAAGAACAAGAGGCATATATTAGTCAAACGGAGCTAGCTCCAATAGGTATTGGAACCATTACAGATAAAGAGAAGTTAAGAAATGTATTAAAAGAAGCAAAAGAAAAAGGGTATACCATTAGCACCTCTGAATTAGAAAACTATACAACATCAGTGAGCGCGCCGATTGTAAATCATCAAAATGAAGTGGTTGCAGGCATTAGCGTAGCGGGAATTGAAGCGAGATTTCAAGGAGACAGACTGCCGTTCATTATTCAAAAAGTAACAGAAGCGGCGAGCGTGATTTCTGAAAAACTCGGTTATCAAGGATCATTAAAGTAGCATACATAGAAAAATGGAGGTAGACCATTGAAACGATTAGAAGGAAAAACAGTCGCACTCGTAGGTCAGCGTAAAGTAGAAGAAATCAGCAAAATTGTTGAAAACCTTGGCGGGACCCCGCTTGTACGGCCTGCTCAAGGAACCATCTTTTTAGATGACACACACTTAGAAGCAGATATTAAAGAACTGGTAAAAGGAAATTATGATTGGTTTATTTTTACGACAGGCGTCGGGACGGAAATTTTATATAAAACAGCAGATAAGCTAGGACTAGCTGATGAATTCCTTTCTTCTTTACAAGCAGCTAATATTGCTGCACGCGGGTATAAAACCGTAAATATGTTAAAAAAGCTCGGTGTTACTCCAACCGTTCGAGATGATGATGGAAGTACAGCGGGCCTAGTCAGAGCGCTTCATTCGTTTTCTTTTGAAGGAAAGCATGTAGCGCTTCAGCTTCACGGAGATCCTGCACCAAAATTGATTGATTTTCTTTCGAATCAAAAAGCCCAATTTAAAGAGATTTTACCGTATCAGCATATTCCTCCAAAAGCAGAAGTCATGGAACAGCTTATAAACGAATTAACAAGCGGGAAAGTCGATGCTGTTAATTTCACAAGCGCTCCCCAAGCCCGCTTTTTATTTTCGTTTGCAAGAGAACACGGACAAGCTGATCACATTCGAGAACTCTTTGAAAGCTCTGTAGTAGCTGTGGCCGTTGGGAAAGTAACCGCTGCTGCTTTAAAAGAAGAAGGAGTAGATCGTATTGTTATTCCTGACCAAGAAAGAATGGGAAGCGCAATTGTAGCTTTAGAACACTATTATCAGCAGCGTGATTAAAAAAACCTTCTCGCCTCATGGCGAGAAGGTTTTTTGTATGGCTTCATCCAAGCGTTGTCGAATATTGTTTGAAAATTGCCTATTGTCCTCTTTTTGAACTTCTTCAAACATCGAATAGAAATAAATTCATTGTTATTCCAGAAAATCATTTTCAAATATTGTAAAAATGGTAGATAAAGGGTAAAAATAGACGAATATGTTAAAGAGTTGTTACGTTTCTTTTAGAAATATCATAAATCTAAACAGCTTAAACAATAATAATTATCTACTTTATAACGCTAAAAGCACTGCTGTTTGAAGCTTGATAGATCTTTCACTGGCATGGGGAAATAAAGGTATATTTTTGCAGGCAAGAAGTGAATGTATACACAAGCGTTAAATGTTACATTACTGAAATACAATTGTAATATTGTTATTCTTTTTTTGAACGTTTATCGTGGTATAATTTTCGTAGATTTTCATTAGCATATTTAGCTATTTATCGACAAATACAGTGAACTTTACATAAATTGTCAGACTTTTATACATATTGATACATAATTAGAAATTACTAGTTTAACAGGGCGAGAAAGCGGAGGAATTCATATTGAAAAAGAAAATGCTTTTACTTAACACAACGGTTTTATTAGGCCTAGGAGGAGTTTTATCAACCCCAGCGTATGCCTCTACCATTCAGGATATGGAATCACAAAAATCTCAAATTCAAAATCAACGCCAAGATGTGCAATCTAACATCAAAGCAGCTTCTGA
Source organism: Priestia sp. D51 (assembly GCF_053345675.1). NCBI lineage: Bacteria > Bacillati > Bacillota > Bacilli > Caryophanales > Bacillaceae > Priestia > Priestia sp. D51. The sequence goes on from NZ_JBLTIR010000010.1 coordinate 38,921, forward strand.
TGAATTAACACGCCTTCAAGCAGAACAAGATCAAATGAAAGCACAGCTTGAGCGATTAACATTAGCAGAAGAAGAAAATAATAAAAAAGCCCAAAAAACAGAAGCGGATATTAAAGAAACGTCTAAACAAGTAGATCAGCTTGAAAAAGAAATTAAGCTGCTTCAAGAAAAACTTGAAAAGCGAAATGATATTTTAAAAGATCGTGCACGTTCCATGCAAGAAAGCGGCGGTAACGTAGAGTATTTACAAGTTTTACTCGGTTCTTCAAGTTTTGGTGATTTTGTAGACCGCGCGCTAGCTGTTTCGACGATTGTAGATGCAGACCGCGGTATTTTAAAAGAAACTAAAAATATGCAAGACGAACTAAAAACAAAACAAGCAGATGTTAAATCTAAGCTTGCTAGCTTAGAAGATATGAAGGCAGAACTGGATGAAATGACTGTCCAGCTAGCAGCTCAAAAGAAACAAAAAGATGCGTTGGCAAAAGAACTAAAAGATAAAGAAGCAAAAAATGAAGAACTAAAAGCTTCTCTACAATCAAAAGACAGCTCTCTTGCAAATGAACAGTCTACGCTTGAACAAAATATTAAAGATCAAAAAGCGGCGGAAGAAGCAGCAAGAAAAGCAGCTGAACAAGCAGCTAAAGAGGCAGCTAAGAAAGCAGCCGAACAAGCTCAAAAAGCAGCGGCGGCACCAGCTGAAAAAGCTGATTCGCCTTCTCCTAAAGCAGCACCAAAAGCAAGCAGCAATGATGTTGCACCTACAAGCGCTCCGGCTCCAAAAGCTAGCAATGTTGTAACGGTAGGAAACCGCTGGATTGGAAACTCTGCTTACGTATTTGGCGGAGGACGCAGCCAGTCTGATATTAACCACGGTTTATTTGACTGCTCGTCATTTGTACACTGGGCATATTCTCAAGTTGGTGTTAACCTTGGGCCTCTTGGATCTGTAAGTACAGAAACGTTAAAGCATGCTGGAACGCAAGTGTCTTCTAGTCAAATGCAGCCTGGAGATCTTGTTTTCTTCGATACATATAAAAAAGACGGACACGTTGGTATTTATGTAGGCGGCGGCAAGTTCATCGGTGCTCAAAGCTCAACAGGTGTTGCAATTGCAAACATGAGCAGCGGCTACTGGAAACAAAAATTCAACGGACGCGTAGTTCGTATTTAATAGGGTATAGTAAAAAGAAAACATCCAATTTGGATGTTTTCTTTTTACATTGTAAGGAGCGTATGACTATGAACTCTATTTTTGATCATATACAGCCCAACTTAGATATTTTATTTGTCGGTTTTAACCCAAGCATCCGTTCCGGTGAAACGGGTCATCATTTTGCTAATCCAACCAATCGTTTCTGGACGATTCTTCATAAAGCAGGTTTAACAGATCGTAAATACCATCTCGAGGAAGATCACTCGCTGTTACAGCTAGGATACGGTTTAACAAATATTGTGGAGCGTCCTACAAAGGCAGCTGATGAGATTACAAAAGAAGAATATGCAGAAGGCAGAGAAATCCTAAAGAAAAAAATCGCTACATACACGCCTAAAATCGTTTGTTTTGTTGGAAAAGGTGTCTATCAGCAGTACAGCGGACGCAAGCAAGTGAGGTGGGGCAAACAAGAAGAATCGATGGTATCAGGAATAATGGATTTTGTTGCCCCGTCTTCAAGCGGGCTCGTTCGGATGAAAATAGATGAAGTAGTGGCTATTTACGCAGAACTTCCGAAGTTGCTGCGTACATTAAAATAGAGAAAGCCTTAGGGCTTTCTCTATTTTGTAAATGAAATATCAATTTGAATAATTTCTGACCGGCTTCCGATTCGAAGAGGAGGACCCCAAAAGCCAAATCCTGAAGAGACAATGGTATGCAGCTGATTAGTTTGTTTGTAGCCCCAATCAATTTCAAATAACCGCTTTGTGATCAAATGATTAGGGGCCATTTGTCCTCTGTGAGTATGACCGCATAAAAGTAAATCTACGCCTGCTTGTTCCGCTTCTTTTAAAGAAAGCGGCTGATGATCCATCGCAATGACTGGAAGAGAACGATCCGTTTCACTCGCTAAATCGAAAAAGCTGTCTCGATTTTTATCCGTCTTATCTTTTCTTCCAATTAAGTACAAGCTATCGCCTATGTTTAACACTTCATCCATTAAAATAGGAATGTTCATTTCTTTCATTCTTTCCACAAACTGAGGGATCTTCCCGCCGTAATACTCATGGTTTCCCAAAATTCCATATGTGCCTAAAGGCGCTTTGAGCTGCTTCATCATATAATCCATTTCTTTTTTAAAGAATACGTGGGGATCATCGTCAATAATATCTCCAGGAAGTAAAATAAGATCTGGCTGTATCTTTTGTACATGAGTGATTAGCCGCTGTAAATGTTTTTTGCCGGACAATGTGCCAAAGTGCATATCAGATGCTACGGCAATGCGAAGGTTTTTCCGATTCGTCTTTTTAGGAAGCGAAATTGTATATTTTCTTACTACAGGACTGTAAGCATTATACGTACCGTAAGCAAAAATGAATAAAAAAGCAGCAATCATGAAAAGTCCGATTGAATCGATAGCTGTAGAAAGCGAAGCGCCTAGAAAAGTGAGAATATATACGGCTAGATTACTTATAGGAAGCAAAAGAACTGAATATTGAATAAATCCTAACCAATACGATCCTACAATTTTAAACATGCTCACTTGTTGAAACGCGCGACTGATGATAAAGGAATAAGCAAAAAACACAACGATCACCGTAAGAATCCATTTGTTTTCCACTTCAAACATTGTGTGAAGCCACACCCAAGCGTTCCATCCGATGTACAGAACGAATAAATTATATAAAATAACAACTAAAATAGACCTTACTAACACACTTACTTTCATACGCTAACCTCTTTTCTTTCATCCGTAATTCCACTATAGCTCATTTTTATTGCTTCAACAAAATTTTATCTCTTCTTTCATCAATAAAATTTTTGCCTGTTGCACAAACGAAAAAACACACCTATAAAACAAGGTGTGTTTTTTGTATTAATAATGGTGATGCGCGTGGTGAAGGCTGCTAATCACAAATTCAGGCTCTGGAACGTGGAAATATTGAATCCATACGCCTTCTAAAAATTTCTCGCGTTTATCTAAAACGATATCGATATCTTTATCTGTTTTTACGATTTCATCATGTTCAGTCGGCGTATCGAATTTCCAATCATAATGCGCATGATCACCGTGGTCGATAGTTACATATACACGGATCATTTTTCCTTGACCTTCTGGGCTAGCCAAGGCATTTTTTAACACTTTTGCTGCGTTTCGATTAATTTTTACTTCCATTTTGAAAACTCCATTCTGTAACTTAGTATGTAAAGTATTTTCGCAAACTTAAACGAAAAAGAGAAATTTTTTGCCTGACGCTCCGTATAGAGTTGCTTCATTACAACATAATACGCTACGCTACACTACACCATATTGAATGAAAAAGGAGCGTATCATAAATGAAGATCGTTATTTTAGGTGACACTCATATTCCCAAAAGAGCGAAACATTTTCCAAAAAGACTCCTAGCCGAACTGAAAACAGCTGATGCGATTATTCATACCGGAGATTTTCAAACGATAGATGTCTACAATGAACTGCGCGTTTTTGCTCCTGTACATGGCGTGATTGGAAATGTGGACAGTGAAGAGCTTCAGCAAGTACTTCCAACTTCATTACTTCTTCCGTTTGATGATGTTACGATTGGCGTAGTCCACGGTCATGGCAAAGGAAAAACGACTGAAAAACGTGCACTTTTAGCATTTGAACATCAACAAGTCGATGCAGTAATTTTTGGTCATTCTCATATTCCTGTTCATAAACAAATTGGTGATATTACATTGTTTAATCCAGGTTCCGCTACTGACAAGCGGCGTCAAAAGCAATTTTCGTTTGGACTGCTGTATATACAAAAAGACACGCTGCACTTTGAACATGTTTTTTATGATTCTAAAGACTAAAACAAGAGGGGACTCTTGTTTTAGCACTTTTACGTTTACGTTGTGTGGTCTAAATGAGCGATATATTCGTGAAGCTTATTTTCTTCATAGTCGTTCAAGTCATGCATCGGAATAACCTGCTGAGTTTGAGGATCCGTTCCTCTTACTTCCGCAATTTTTACTCCTTCTTTATAGATATTAAAAATATCTTTTTCTTCTCCGCGCTGAACCTTTTCTGTTTCAAACATTGAAAAAGACTTGCTGTTTTTACTTTCTTCCATTAAAATCACCTACTTTTTTTATCGTACTCTTATCTTTTCACTCCCATTGTTAATTATGTATACACTCGATGACTAAAGGAATATGAAGTCTTGCCGATAGAAAGGAAGTGCACAATCACTTTTAACTACAGAGAGAGAGGCTACATAGCATGGAGAGAGTAAGAAAAAAAAGGTCCCTTAATAACTTTAAGACAAAGCTGGTGCTAGCATTTGCAGCGATCTTATTAGTGCCATCTGTTACGATAGGTGTATCAGCTTACATAACAGCGAAACATGAAATTGAAAACCAAATTATTAACACAGCACAGCAAAATGTACAGTCCATTAATTCGGTGATTGACGATACCATTGGACCAAAAATTCATGATGTAGAGTTTTTTGCATCAGTGGTAAACAACGAGCGCTACAATGAAAAAGATATGGCTACTTTAAGCAAAGATTTTAACTTATATGCTTCGCTTCATCCAGAAGCCGTCAGCATTTTTACAGGAAATCAGCAGGGGAAGTTTATTCAAGCGCCTAAAAAAGTGACACAAGCAGGCTATGATCCCAGAAAACGAGATTGGTACAAGCTAGCCATGCAAAACAAAGGGAAAACAGTTGTCACTGAACCTTATCCCTCAGCCTCTACAGGTCAAACCGTTATTACTGTAGCAAAAACAACGGCTGATGGCACAGGGGTTATTGCTTTAAATTTAGATATAAGCCGCATCAATAAAGCTGTCAGCAAAGTGAAAATCGGAGAAAAAGGATATCCATTTCTTTTAGATGGAGAAAGAAAATATATTGTTCACCCTACGGAAAAAGCAGGTACAAAAGCAACAGATTCTCTTTTTGACAAGCTTTATGCAAAGAGCTCCGGATTCTTTGAATATACCTTTAACGGTGATGAAAAAAAGATGGTCTTTACGACAAATAAAACAACGAACTGGAAAGTTGCAGGCACTATGTATTCATCAGAAGTGAGTGAAGCAGCACAGCCTATCTTTTACAAAACACTATTTATTATTGTAGTTTGTCTGATAATCGGGAGTCTTACCATTTTTGTGGTGTTACAATCGATTATTAAACCGCTCAAACAGCTTAAGAATCAGGCTCTAAGCGTTAGTGAAGGAGATTTGACAACAGCGATTACCGTCAATTCAAAGGATGAAATCGGTGAGTTAGGGTATGCTTTTAGTCAGATGCAAAACAACCTTCGTACATTAATTCAAAATGTTGAAATGAGTGCAGAACAAGTGGCTGCTTCTTCAGAAGAGCTAACGGCCAGTTCACAGCAAACGAGCGCTGCGACTGAACAAGTATCGGTTGCGATACAAGAAGTGGCTTCTAGTGCGGAAAAACAAACGGCTGTTATTGACCAAAATGCAGCTTCTTTAGATGAGATTGTCCAAGGAGTTTCTACCATTGCCAAGCGTACAGAAACTGTTTCTCAGCTATCAAATCACACAACGTCTGAAGCTGTAGAAGGCGGAAAAGCCGTGAGAGAAACGGTCGAACAAATGGAATCCATTTCTCAATCCGTCGAGCTATCTAATGCAACGATTCGCACTTTGTTTCAACGTTCAAAAGAAGTTGGAACTATTTTAGAAGTAATCAGTGGCATTGCTGCTCAAACAAATTTACTAGCCTTAAATGCTGCAATCGAAGCGGCACGAGCTGGAGAACATGGAAAAGGGTTTTCCGTTGTAGCAGCAGAAGTAAGAAAGCTGGCAGAACAATCACAAGTGTCCGCGTCTCAAATTTCTGAGCTTATTCAAGCTATTCAACAAGATACTCAGGAATCTGTACATACAATGGAGCAAGTTACAAACAAAGTTGAAGAAGGACGAACAATATCACAAACGGCTATTCAAAAATTCGAACAAATTCTAAGCAGCATGAATGAAACGACTCCGCAAGTAGAAGAAGTGGCTGCGACTGCTCAGCAAATTTCAGCAGCGGTTGAAGAAGTGGCTCGTACAGCAGGTGAAATGGCAATCCTTGCTAAAGGAAATGCAGCTACATCTGAAGAAGTGGCTGCATCAACTGAAGAGCAGCTGGCTTCAATGGAGGAAATTGCTGTTTCCGCACAATCTCTGTCTCAAATGGCAGAACAATTAACAGCGCTCATTAGCAAATTTAATTTGTAAACTTTCGTCAAATCGTCATAGACCTCTTTTATATTGGAAAAAGTAGAACATACACATATGAAAGAGGTGACAGTATCCGATGGAGCAAACAAAAATGACCTTTGAGCCAGCTTCAATTAACGATGATATGCATGCGAAGCTTAAACAACTAGAAGAGCAGTTTCAACAAACGTTGGGAAAAAGAGTAGCTTTAGTTGCATACGAAGCTGAAAAATAAAAAAACAAAAAAAGAAAAGACCTAGTGTCTTTTCTTTTTTTGTTTCAATAAGGTTAACATACATTAAATTACAAGCTTTTTTCATATACTTTCTCAAAATAAGTTATAATATAGTGTAAAAATACACTATATTAGTGTTATTTCACTTTTTGTATGGTATAATTTCACAGAAATAAAGAAAGGAGCTTACAGTTTGTGATGAAGAAAAACCTGTTGTTAGGATCTTTTTTATCTTTTTATCTAGTAGGTTCGTATACCTCATATCATATCTATAAACAGCAGCAAACCCGTCCTGTAACGGAGGATGTTGCACAGCTTCTTCCTACAAAAGTCAAAGAAATAAAGCATGGAACCACTGAAAAACAGCTGAAAAATTGGGTGAAAACTGCTTCACAGCATCATGAAAAAATAGCGATTTCAGGGATGCAGCACAGCCAAGGAGGGCAGACGTACTATCCTAATGCTATTTTACTTGATATGAAGCAGTACAATAAAATTATAGATTACAAGCCCCGTCAAAAAGAAATTACGGTTCAAAGCGGGACAACGTGGAATGATATTCAGCAATATATACATAAAGACGGCCTTGCTCTTCAGGTTATGCAATCACAAAATATTTTTACCGTTGGAGGTTCTATCAGCGTGAACGTACACGGCAGAGATATTCGATACGGTTCTTTAATGGATACGGTCAAATCTATGCGTCTCCTGCAGGCGGACGGATCTATTATCGAAATTAGCCGGACGAAACACCCCCAGCTGTTTTCTTTAGTAAACGGAGGCTACGGGTTATTTGGGGTCATTTTAGATGTGACGCTTCGTTTGACGGACGATGAATGGTACGAAGATGAAATTATTCGCTTAGATTATAGACAGTATACAGCGTATTTTAAAAACTACGTACAGCAGAACCCTGACGTTCGTATGCATATGGCGCGTATTTCTGTTTCTCCTAATCAATTGCTAACAGATATGTACGTCACAAACTACCGTTTATCTTATCAAAATACTTCTACTGCAAACGAACCGCTCAAGACAGAAAAAATAGTGGCACTTTCTAAATTTATGCTAGGGCTGTCTCGGTATAGCGACTGGGGCAAAGATATGCTGTGGGAAACACAAAAGGCTTATTTCTTAAAACAAAATGGACGGCTTGAAACAAGAAATAATGTTATGCGTTCTGAAAGTGATTTTATGGAATACGAAAGTGCTAGCCGGACGGAAATTTTGCAAGAATACTTTGTTCCAGTTGATGAATTTGCTTCTTACATCGATGATTTACGTCAAGTGTTATCAACTGAGGAATTAAATTTATTGAACATTACCGTTCGCTATGTAGAGAAGGATAATAAAGCCGTCATGTCTTATGCAAAAGACGATATGTTTGCTCTTGTTTTACTTATTAACCAGAAAAGAGACAATCAAGGCATCTCTGATACACAAAGAGTTGTCCGAAAAATGGTGGATGTGACGCTGCAGCATCAGGGAAGCTATTACTTGCCTTACTACGGCTACCCAAGCAAGAAGCAATTAGAAGAGGCTTACCCTCATACAACCGCCTTTTTTAATTTAAAAAGAAAATATGACCGGAACGAAACGTTCGTTAATTTATTTTATAAGGAGTATGGAAAATGACGTACAAACAACTCTTACATTCACAAAGCCTGATGATTACCGCAAGCAGTATTGTGTTTCCTTTTTACCTTTTACTGCTTCGAAATCTTGGCGATAGCTATTCACAATTTGGCTTAGCTTACGGAATTTTTGCTTTAACCGCAGCTTTGAGTCATCCGTTGATCGGTTCATGGAGTGACAGAGTAGGAGAAAAGCGCTTGCTTCTTTTATATACGTTTGGGATGGCCGTTGTTATGATTGTGATTCCTGTTTTAACAACGATCACACAGGTGTATATCATTCAAATTATAATGGGTCTGCTTGGAGCTCTTCAAAAAACAGCAGAAAAAATAGCGTTATCTAGGCAGACAGATCGTGATCACACAGGAAAACAAGTAGGACACTATCATTTATGGACCTCTATATGGGCAGCCTTGGCCGTTATTGCAACAGGGTATATCATTGATTTTCTGACAATCGGAAGCCTTTTTTACATCACTTCGTTTATGTACGTAGCGGCAGGGGTATTAATATGGCAAAAACCAAAAACAATCGAGCTTGAACGCCACCATTCGCTGTAAAAGCATATATGGACAGGTCACCTGAATTTTTTAGTTCGTACAGTAAGATACTATAAAAAATTTATGTTCTCCCGATATAAGTACTGAAAGGAGAAACGTTTATGCAAGGTATAAGTATATCAGGGCAAGATGCATGGTCTTCTATTATAGTATCGTTCGCTATTTTCATCATTATATGGGGTCTGATTCCAGGCTTAACTATAAAGTATTTATGTAAAAGTCAAACACTAGGTATAGCAAGTTTTTTTATCGGTATTGTCTATGGAGTTAAAGCGGGTCATTTTCTTATTTAAATACGGTTTAGGTTAAATAAGGAAGCTTGGACCGCTATTAGCTAAGTGGGAGTCCCTTTTGTTTCCTGTTATTTTTTTAGAGCAATTCTCCATAATAACAGTTAAAGAGGTGAATCCGATGACAGATAACAATGTTGGGTTTGGAGTTAACGGAAGCGAAGAGACTAGAAAAAAATCTACTGTTTCTAGTAAACCTCCTATATCTAATGATGTACAACAAAATCAAAAACAAGATAACTACGAAAAGCTTAGCCATCAACTAAATTCATTATCTGATGATGAATTTAGAGCAGATCGTGATGAAGATTAAGGGCTACCTATCAAAAAAGAATATTTAAATTAAATAAAGTATTATGAAAGTAAACTAAGTGGATTCCATGACTTTAACGTGATAGCATTAAGTACTGGTACAAACATACCACTTGACTATTTTGACATGCTATCTTGTCAAAGTTCTTAGTTATTTCTTTAATAACTGAGAATTCATTTGTAACCTTTAAGTAGAGATATAAAGGTAATCCTTCACTTTAATAAGTGAAGGATTTTTTTTATCATTTCGTAATGATTTTGCGATTGTTTGGATTAACGGGGATAAAACAGATACATTGTATACAATGTAAACGTCGTCATGTATAATGTAACTTATTCTTAGTTGAAAACTTGAATGAGCAGGACAGACATACTCGAGATAAGCGGAGGCATACACCGGTGTCTAAAAAAATACATGATTTTAATGATATTATCCGAAAGCTGCGCAAAAAACTTTTTGGAAAAGGTCCAGAACGAATTCATACTGTATTCGTTCAAAACATGGCTATTTCAACTTTGTACGGCAACTTAACGCCAGCTGAACAATTTATCGCGAGAACAACCGAAGGTAAAGAGACGGTACATATGGCAAGAACGAAGCTTATTCAAAACCTTTATGCTTCATCTCCTCCAGAAGGACTTGAAGACTTGTTAGGAGCTAAGCTTAACTATTTATTTTCCGATATCAAAGTGGAAGAAGATATCGCCGTTTCCGTATTTGTGTTCGAAACCAATATTCAGTAGAAGAACAACGCAAAATACATAATTTAATTAAATGAAAGAGAAGTAGGATCTGCTTGTTTTTTATTTAGTTTTATTATAAATAATGATGACTGATATACTGTAAAGAAAGTGCAGGATTATTAGGCAGCATTCAAAAACCTTGTGTAAAAGGTGTTTTTGAGTGCTGCCTTTTTTAATTAAGGAGGAGTTTTATGGCATTTCACAAGCCGGATAAAATGTTAAACATCGCTTTAGAAGCGGGGGTTTCAAAGACAAAGTTATCCCTTTCTTCTATTCTTATGCTTGGGTTTCTAGGAGGCGCATTTATTGCGCTTGGTTTTTTACTAGATGTGCGCGTCATTGGTAATTTACCAGCTGAATGGGGAAGTTTATCAAATCTTTTAGGAGGGGCCGTCTTTCCTGTAGGTCTTATGCTGGTAGTACTTGGCGGAGCAGAGCTCATTACGGGGAATATGATGTCTGTCTCCATTGCCCTGTATGCAAAAAAAATTCCGCTTCGCCACTTGCTTCATAACTGGTTTTGGGTCACGCTTGCAAACTTTTTAGGAGCCGTATTTATTGCGTATTTCTTTGGACATATTGTCGGTTTAACAGAAACGGGGCCTTTTTTAGATAAAACGGTAGCAATTGCTCAAGCTAAAATTGACGACTCATTTTTTAAAACGCTTATTTCTGCCGTGGGCTGCAACTGGCTTGTATGTTTAGCTATTTGGCTTTCATACGGCGCTGACGACGTTACGGGGAAAATTCTTGGTATTTGGTTTCCGATTATGGCATTTGTTGCGATTGGCTTTCAGCACGTTGTAGCCAATATGTTTATTATTCCCGCCGCTATTTTTGCAGGTCACTTTACATGGATTGATTTTATGACAAATATTATCCCTACCTTTATTGGAAATATGATAGGTGGAGCTGTATTTGTAGGCCTTATTTATTTTTCTTCTTATCAACAGAAACAAAAAGAACGATTAAAAAAAGCTTCTTAATCAGGATTTATCAGTTGTCATTAAAAAAGCAGTCTCTTAGTAAAGAGGCTGCTTTTTTGATAGTGAAAGGTGAAAAAATGTATTTTTAACAATTTATGTATGATAACATATAAATCGATTAGAATATGGTACCATGAGCGTTTGAATCCACACTATTATTTTCATAATAATATTATGGTTAACTAGACGTTGATTAATACATTCGCAATCGAATATCTAGTACTACTTACTGTTTTATATGATTCATATGCAAATCATATTTAATAACTTACTAACGATAACGGAGAGTGAAAAAATGAAGTTCATGCTTGCTGTTTTATTGATTATACTTGGTAGTATTTTAGTTGGTTTGACTAGTAACAGTCTAGGCGCAACAGGTAATAACATCATGCATTTAGCTGGAATTGGATGCCTTATAGCAGCTATTTTTATAGCAAAAGGCAAAAAAGATATCAAACACCGTACAAAAAAGGAATGCGATGTTTAATCACGCATTCTTTTTTGATGTGAGCAGCTCTAGGCCTTTGTCGTCCACTTTTTCTTACGATTATTATAAAATAGAGAATAACAGCTATACATACAGCAGTAAGGTGGTATCTAACAATGAAACAATTCAACAAAACAATCGGTATTGCAGCGCATGTGGATGCAGGGAAGACTACGTTTTCCGAGCAGCTTCTTTACCACACAAAAAGTATTAAACAGCGAGGAAGAGTTGACCACAAAGACTCGTTTCTTGATACTCATACGATTGAGAAAGAACGGGGCATTACGGTATTTGCTGACCAAGGAACTTTTTCATATAACGGTTCTACTTATTACTTAATTGATACGCCTGGCCACGTCGATTTTTCACCTGAAATGGAACGTTCTATTCAAGTGATGGACTATGCGATTGTTATCTTAAGTGCAGTAGAAGGAGTTGAAGGCCATACAGAAACGGTTTGGCAGCTGCTTCAAAAACATCGTGTGCCCGTATTCTTTTTCATCAATAAAATTGATCGTGTAGGAGCAGATCCTGAACGTGTTATAAACGATATTAAACATAACTTAACCGCTGATGTTTTTGACATAACATCAGATCTTATAGATGGTTCGTTAAGTGAGGAACTTATTGAATTTATAGCTGAAAAAGATGAAGAGCTTTTGGATGCATTTATGGAAGGCAAGAATGATCAAGCTTATTGGAAAGCGGCTATGCAAAAGCTTATTCAAGCCAATCAGATTTTCCCGTGTGCTTGTGGCTCAGCTTTGCAAGACATCGGTATTGAAAGTTTTTTAGAAAAGCTCGATTTGCTATCAGAAACTCACTACTCGCAGGAAGAAGCATTTTCAGGGCGTGTATATAAAATTCGGCACGATGAAAACGGCATGCGCATCACGTTTATCAAAGCTCTAAGCGGGACACTGCAAGTGCGTGATGAAGTGGCTTATGAAAAAAACGGAGAGCTATACGAAGAAAAAATCACTCAAATTCGTGCTTATAACGGAAGCACATTTAAAAACGTAAATGAAGGTTCAGCCGGCGAACTTTTTGCAGTTACAGGATTGACTTCAGCATCCGTTGGAGACGGTCTTGGAACGTTAAAAGAAAGCCGCTCCTACGAACTTTTGCCTACGTTAAAATCAAAAGTTGTTTTTGAGCCTTCTGTTCATCCAAAAGAAGGAATTAAACTTTTTCAACTATTAGATGCCGAAGATCCTTCTTTACATGTGACGTGGGAAGAAAGGACTCAAGAGCTTCATATTCATGTGATGGGAGCCATTCAGCTTGAAGTTCTCGAAAAACTGATAAAAGAACGTTTTAATATAAACGTACAGTTTGAAGAACCAGAAATTTTGTACAAAGAATCCATTGAAAATACAGTGATGGGCTACGGGCATTTTGAACCGTTGAAACACTATGCAGAAGTTCACTTGAGAATAGAAGCAGCGAAACAAAACAGCGGAATTACCTTTGAAAATGCTTGTCATGCCGATGATTTATCCGCTGGGTATCAAAATCTAGTCCGTCAGCATATATTTGAAAAGCCGCATCACGGTTTGCTAACGGGGTCGCCTATTACTGATTTAAAAGTGACGTTGTGTACCGGACGAGCTCATAACAAGCATACAAGCGGTGGAGATTTTAGAGAAGCAACGTACCGAGCATTACGACAAGGGTTAGAAAAAGCCAAAAGTATTGTGCTAGAACCGTATTATGACTTTAAAATTAAAGTGGATATTGATCAAATGGGGAGGGTATTAGCTGATGTTCAAAGCGCACACGGCCGCTTTGATTCTCCTGTAACAACCGAAAACAAAGCGATTATTACAGGGAAAGTTCCTGTTGCTACTTTTATGAACTACGGTTCGACGCTAGCATCTTTTACGCACGGAAAAGGAGCGATGTCTCTATTATTCGGAGGGTATGAACGTTGTCATAATGAAGAAGAAGTTATTGAACGAATCCGCTACAATAAAGAGGCAGATCCGGAATACAGCTCATCCTCTGTCTTTTGCGCCAAAGGACAGGGATATACGGTTCCTTGGAAAGAAGCAGAAGAAAAAATGCACTGTTTATAACAAGCACTGTAGCAATCGCTACAGTGTTTTTTTCGTCATATGCTTTCATCAGCTGCTTTCTCCATACCTTTACAATAAAAACCACATTATAGTATAGTTTACTTATATTTCTAGAAATGAGGTGATAGAAGCATGGATACTACTGTTAAAACAACTAAAAGCGGGATAATAGGTGGAATTCTCGGAGGAATTTCACTTTTATATGTCATTATTAATACTTTATTGATCCTTAACTTTTTTACAGGACTTATTGCGGCTGAAAAGCTTCAAGGTCTTCCTATTATCGCACCTATCTTTTTAGTTCCGCTCATGGTTGTTCCTGCAATTATTGGTTTTTTTATAAAAAAAGACAAGCTCTGTCTATGGGCGATTATTTTAAATATCATCTTGTTTCTTGTACCAATTGGCTACCATGTCATCGGTACGTTAGTATTCGGTCCTTAATCAAAAAACGAACAAACTTCAATATAAAGTTTGTTCGTTTTTTGATATCACATAACCACTATTGAGCCGGAGCAGTAGCTGTACTGCTGTTTTCGTCTTTTACCATCATCCTTACACCTTGTACAACCGCAATTCCTTCCCACTTATCAAGATCAGGTTCGAGAAATTCTAAAGCAAACGTGTGTGGACGTAATGACAGAAACGAAGAAAGTGTGCGGACTTGAATGACAGGAACGCCGGAACGCAAAACGTCAAATTTACGATCTGTTATATTCCCCGTAATTTCATATGTATCGCCGTCGTTTCTAATATAAAGATACTTCTTTTTAAAAAAAGTGAATTTCCGTTGAATCATTCCAACTTCATTTCCGTGGTGATCTGAAATAATCAGCTTTGGCATAAGGGCAAACATTTTAGATTTACCTGTAAACACGGTCTCTTCGTTTTTCAAAATCTCAAATTTATTAGCAATAGATAACTTATATGCGACATTTCCAACAATGTCTTGTGATTCATTATAAATAGGAGATTCACCTAATTCGAAAAACTTGTCTTGCAAAATAATTCCTTGTTTCTCCATCTAAAAACCTCCTTTGGAATATATTACCATATCTTACACCTTTTGAGTTTGATAAGACTATTTTCATGGGTATTATTAAATAAAGTTCGTCCTTACGTGCTGCGAATAATGAAAAGAATGAAAATAGGTTTCAAAGCTCATAATGTGTAAAGGAGACCTGCTTGTTACAACACCAGGTGGAACGTAAAGCAATTTGTTAGATATACATAAGGAGATGATACTTTATGCCTCAATGGCATCCGCATCGTGAACAAAAAAATTTACCTGATGAATTTCCTGTTAATCCGCTTTTTTCTCCACAAGGAGAAGTGACGATTCCAAGGCTTCGTATTAGTGATCAAGGTATGCTTCCCGAAACAGCTTATCAAATCATTCATGACGAAATTGCTTTAGACGGGAATGCCCGCTTAAATTTAGCTACCTTTGTTACTACGTGGATGGAGCCTGATGCAAAGCGTTTGTACGGCGAATCTTTTGATAAAAATATGATTGATAAAGATGAGTATCCGCAGACAGCGGCTATTGAAGAGAGATGCGTACGTATTTTAGCGGATTTGTGGAATTCTCCTAATCCAGATACAACGATGGGCGTTTCAACTACGGGTTCATCTGAAGCATGTATGCTTGGCGGACTTGCGTTAAAAAGACGCTGGCAAAAACTGCGTAAAAGTAAAGGGCTATCAACAGAACGGCCGAACATTGTATTTAGTTCATCCGTTCAAGTGGTATGGGAGAAATTCGCAAACTATTGGGACGTAGAGCCTCGTTATGTGAACATTAATGAAGATCATCCTTATTTAGATGCAGAAGGCGTCATTAATGCGGTTGATGAAAATACAATTGGTGTCGTACCGATTCTTGGAGTCACATATACAGGAGTTTACGAACCAATTGCTGCTATTGCAAAAGCATTGGATGAGTTGCAGGAAAAGACAGGATTAGATATTCCTATCCACGTAGACGCTGCTTCTGGAGGTTTTATCGCTCCGTTTCTTCAACCAGACCTTATCTGGGATTTCCGCTTGCCGCGAGTAAAGTCCATTAACGTATCGGGACACAAGTACGGTTTAGTCTATCCTGGCTTAGGATGGGTGATTTGGAGAGAAAAAGAAGACTTGCCTGAAGATCTTATTTTCCGCGTTTCTTACTTAGGAGGCAACATGCCAACTTTTGCACTTAACTTCTCTAGACCAGGAGCACAAGTCCTTTTACAGTACTACAATTTCTTACGTTTAGGTAAAGAGGGCTATTATGCCGTGCAAAAAACCTCCCAAGAAAACGCACTGTTTCTCAGCAAAGAAATTGGAGAAATGGAAGCATTCGAAATTATCGCAGATGGTTCAGATATCCCAGTGCTTGCTTGGAAGCTAAAAGAAGGATACACGCCAAACTGGACTCTTTATGACCTGTCTAGACAACTGCGAACGTATGGATGGCAAGTGCCTGCTTATCCACTCCCAGCAGACATGGAAGAAATCACAATCATGCGCATTGTTGTTAGAAATGGATTTTCAAGAGACCTTGCTCATTTATTTATGGTTAATTTCAAACAAGCCGTTGAATTTCTTAACTCATTGGATAGACCTGTTCTTAAAGACACGAAATACGACAATGGATTTCATCATTAACATCGATTACAAAAACACAAAGCCGTGTTATGAAAAGTACATGGCTTTGTGTTTTTTTATGCATAAAAAGATAATCTTTTCAAAAAAATACCATAAATCAAACAAGAAAATATTCTTATATTTTCTTAATTTTGGTATAATAACCCCTAAGGTTTTATAGTTCTTTAGAATTATATAAAACCTAAAAAAACCTAAAAAAAGGGGATAATAGTCTATGAAAATGTTGAAAGTTGCTTTTGGTATTCCGTTGTTAGCCGTATTGCTAGCAGGGTGTAGTGATGAGTCCAGTGAAACGGTATCGCAAAAAGAAGAGTCTGCAGAGAAATCAACAGCGGTTCATACGAAAGAAAACGGCAACAAAACGGCTGTAAAAGAATCATCGCCAAATACATTACAAACAAAAGCATCAACCATTAAAAAAGCCGTTAATTCTAAAGAAGCTGATCGCGACTACTTATTAAACGTAATGAATGGTTATCAGTATATCCAAGTAGGTGACAATCAGTATATTTACTACGGGATTAATCAAGAGCAAAATGTTTTTTGTATGATGGAAGTTAATTTTGACGCCAGTGGTGATTATGTAGAAAACATCAATTTTGTTGATAATGCTTCAGAAGAACAAATTGCTTTGCTTCAAAACCAAATACAAGAACAACAAAAGCAATTATCAGACCTTGAGCAGCAGCAAATGGAAAAAGAATTAGATGATTACTACGCGCAGCTAGAAGAAGACCGACAAAAAGAAGAAGAGGCGCAGGCCAAGGCTGATGCAGAAGCTGAAGCTCAGGCTGATGCAGATCGCGTAAAGCGGAAGAAGAACGTTTAGCAGAAGAAGAAAAGAAACAGCAGGAGGAAGCTCAGGCAAAAGCGGATGAGGAAGAAGCTCAGGCTGATTCGGAAGATGAGGCGCAAACAGAATCAGAATCAGAATCAGAGCAAGAAGAAGATACAGGAACCCTTGAGGAAGAGGAACCAGCCGAACAAACAGTTTCCCAAGAGCAAGCTATCCAGCTAGTTCGTAATCAGCAAGGCATATCTGAAGATTCACCTCTTCTTGTAGAATACGATCACCTTGACGATTCAGGAAACTATATTATCCATGTTTATGAAAATGTTGTGGATAATGAAGATACAGGAGAGGAACATACAGCTACACAAGGTTGGTATCAAGTAAGTCCTAGTGATGGGTCAATTACTGATGTTACGGTAGATGGTTACTAATACTGTAGTAGGTTTTTAGATGATAGATGAATACCTTTAAAATTAAATTACAAATGAGGGATAATTTATGAGTGAGTTAAAAAATATAGTAATCAAACCTTTACACGGAATTCCAAATGACCAAAATACGTATCATTTTATGCAAGAGACAATTACGATATTAGCTTCAGGAGAAGATACTAATGGTGCCTTTTCAGTTGTTCACCTTGTAGAACCTCCCAAAATGGGGCCTCCTTTGCATGTCCACGAAAATGAAGATGAAACTTTTTATATAAAAAAAGGGAGATTTATATTTTTTGTAGGTGATGAAATCCTTGAGGTAAATGAAAACGAGTACGTTTTTGCTCCTAAAGGAATTCCACATCGATTTGAGGCCGGAATTGACGGTGGAGAAATGATTGTCACAGCATCACCAGCCAAATTTGACAGCTTTGTAAAAGAATTAGGCTTACAAGTTCCAAAAGATTCTGGGCTACCAGATTTCCAAGGTCCAACTCCAGAGCAGATGCAACAATTAGTTAATGTTGCGGAAAAATATAATTATAAATTCATCTTAGAATAAGCTTATATGCAAGTGAATTTCAGTTGATTTTCCTTTATATAAAAAATAGATGCGAAGTCTAAAAACACCTGATCCAACCTATAAAGCAAACGAAACAAAGGTAGGTACGAACTTAAGTAGTTCCCTGCATTGAAGTCAATCATCCAATGAATAAGAAGGTGAGGAACTTGTTATGAAAATGAAACGCTTACTGGCACTTCCGTTTTTAACACTAGGATTTTTGGCAGGCTGTGGGGAAGGTGCGCAAACATCTCAAGAAAATCAATCAAATACTGCAAAAAAAGAAATTACGTCATCTGACCAAACAGAGAGAGAGAGAAAGTTAAAAAAGAAGAAACAACCAACAATAAAACTAATTCAACTCATGTAGCGGAGCAGTCTCCAACGTATAAACAAGAGACACCTTCATCAAAAGAAGGAAACACTCCTGCAGGTAATGCCCATGGGTCCGCAACAGAACACCCTAAAAGTAATTCAGTAGAAAAGGAACAATCAAAGAGCTATCATTATTCTTCAGAATCCTCCCTACAAGGAGAAGACAAGACTGTTCCCTCTGAAGAAGAAGCACCATTGTGGGAAGATTCAGCAGCTATCGCGAAACATGCAGAAGAGGAGCAAGAACGAACTAGAAAAGCGGAAGAAAAAAGTGAACGTGATCGTGCCGAAGGTGAAGAAAAGTCTATTGCCGAAGATGGGTTATTCATTAAAGTAACACCCGTCATGGTAGAAGAAGAAAAAGCAGCGGCTTATCTTATTCCAAAATTACCTACTGAAACACAGAAAAAAGTGGCAGAGGAAAAGAAGGAAAACCCTTCTGGATTTAGTAGAACTTTATGGAAGTGTTCACAAGTTCGGTACGCGCTAGATAATGGTATGCAGGAAGTGGATGATTCAGGTTTTTGCGGATTAACGAAATAATTAAAAATAGCACATGGTGTTCTGGTTACACCATGTGCTATTTTCCACTTAATGTTCAATCAGTTTGTATTCTTAATGAATTACCATTGTTTACTTACAAAAGAAATAAATTTGGGCTATTTGATAAAATTCATGACTACGATTAGGAAACGTACCTTAGTGAGTGAAGCCTTGAAACTAGTAACTCGAAAAGTTTGTATGACAAGCGGATGGAGGGGAAGAAGTTGTTCTTTTTCCTTTTTTTCGCTTCTACATTAAATCAACTAATATCACACTGATTCATAGCTACTTTAAACTTGGGATGCAAAATTGTAAAGTTCTAGGATAAAGCATAAGGCATTACTTAATTACATATAAAATGATACGTACTGGCGTATTCAGGAGATTGCGATTAAGTGAGCGGTCATTTTAACCATTTCTAAGATATAATCTATCCATAGCTTGTACATAATTTAATTCATTTGACCTTAAGCGCGTCATTCAGGCGATCTTTGAGAGTTCTGTTCACAACCCAAAAATTAAAATTCCGAAAGCAAAAACAGCTGATTTAAAAGAAACCTACACATTTTAAAGGAAAAGCAAAGTATTCCAAGGATCTAAGAGCAAGGGAGACCCTAACGATTTTATTTCTTTTTCTAGTTTACATAATATATATTCTAGGAACCAATTGATAAAACACAAATTTCGTCTCATTATAAAAGTATACTTATTATAGTGAGACGAAATTTAAAAATGAGATAGGGTTCGTATTTATATGATCTAACTCACTAAACTAATTAACATCAATATTTGTTCTAATTGAACAATTGCAGATATGATTTTATAGAAATACATATGAATTTCACCAGTTTATTTTTAGGATTGATCAGTTCGATTGATATTTAGATTATATTTAGAGAGTTTGAAAAATGAATGACTTATATAAATTAAATTTTACACTCATTCATTTTTTCTCATCGTATTCTCAATGAACCTTTTGCAAAACGATGAAATCTGTTTGTAATTAATATATTAAGGATTTATTTGCCACTGAACGTATATTTTTCATTTAGTACATAAGTTTGCATTAAATGGATTTTTATTCATCAACAAAAGTGAAAACCTCGTATTTTCTGTAATAAAATACAGTTATAAGTATTTTTATTCCACCTAATTCCTTGTTAAAATCACTATAAACCCCTTTCCTATCAGCTTTTTAGTGATTTTAGTTGTAGTTTCCTTTTTCATCGGGTATAATATTAAACAAATAGATGACGGTATAAATTGGATGTCATTATCCAGTTTTAAAGGAGCGATACTCATGAACATTACAATTTATTATGGAAATCATGAAGATAAAACAATTCACACAATGGATTGTCACGTAGATATCGATTTAGATGATGAAGATATGGTAGCTTTAACAGAAGCTCGTTAATGAATATATAAAAGGCTGTGGATGCTTTTCATCTGCAGCCTTTTATTTTTTTGCTCCCCCTCTTCTTTTCCACCTTTTAATGACCGCTGCGTTTTAAGATCATTAGCTACTTTTATTATAAAATTTCAAATTCTCCGTTAACTTCTCTTTACTTTTCGACACATTTTTTGTATCATTAGATAAGAACATACGTTCGATTTATTTTTTATCGTATTGATGATCACAAGGAGTGTTTTTGAATGACGGTACGAAAAAGAAAAAGAAAGAAGCTCCCTCCTACCCTATCCAATACAGGCTTTATTGGAGCAACGTTTGCTGATACAGATGAATTAGCACGCAACGAATATCACTTTCCTCGTAAACAAATGAAAATTACCCATCATGTCTTAGATGCTTTGCTTCAAGGGGCAACGCACTTATTTCAACAGCATAAAGTTGAAGCCGCTATCTCATGCGTGTATCTGCCTAAGTACAAAAAGATCGGTTTGGTTCTTTCTAAACAACCTTTTGGCCGCGATGAAGGCATTGGGTATTTTATTAATTACTTAAAGGAAATCGGACATATTGAATGGGATGAAAAAACGAAAGACTACGAAATACATAATACGAGTTTTATCGGCGTGGTATTTGCAGATCTAGAAAAAATTGCTAAGTTCACCTTCGACTTTGAGTTAGAATTACTGTCGAAGTTCGTCAAGGACTTAATTATTCCTGCTAAAGAGCTATTCTTGCAGCATAATGTAAAAGCGTATCTCTCAGGCGTTGAAAATGAAGATCAGCATAAAGTAGGGTTTGTTTTATCGATTAAGCCTTATGATGAACGTAAGGAAGCAGACTTATATTTTGTGGAATACTTAAAAGAACGTGGTTTATACGAAGAGGACGAGTCTGAAGAAGAGCTAGTACCTATTCATACAAAATGGAGCTTATTTAAATAACATATGTTATACCCGCTGTCGTAATAAGACAAGCGGGTCTTTTTTTGCTTTTTTACTAAAACCCAAAACAAATTAGTAGCAAGTACTAATAGTTAGTAATATAATAATAGTAATGATAAAAAATCATTGATATCTATAATATAAGGAGTCGTTTTTATGATTCAACTAAAAGATTTAGTTCCAAGTGAACATTACAACTTAACAGAGGAAATTGAAAAACATGCATCCAATCAGCTTGCGCTAAAGTGGCAGGACGCTGACGGTGTGCGTGAGGAAATTACATATAACCAGCTGTTAGCAAAAGCAAATAAGGTGGCAAACGGGCTAACGGAGCTAGGATTAACAAAAGGCGATCACGTGTTGGTTATCGCACCTCGCCTTATTGAATCGTATGCTATTTACTTAGCATGTTTAAAAGCAGGTATTATTGTAATTCCTTCTTCAGAACTATTACGCGCAAAAGATATCCAATATCGTTTACATCACGCTGAAGCAAAAGCGATTATTTCTTACCATCCTTTCTGCAATGAGATCGATAAGATTGAAAACTTCCCTACTTCTCTACAACATAAAATTACATTTGGTGCTGATGTTACGTCGTGGACGCGCTTAGAGTCACTTACAGCGGATGCATCAGAACAGTTCCAAGCAGCTAAAACAACTAAGGATGATACGGCATTCCTTCCTTATACATCTGGTACAACAGGACAGCCAAAAGGCGTTGTTCATACTCATGGATGGGCTTATGCTCACCTTCGTATCGCTGCTGCTGAATGGTTAGATATTAAAAAAGGCGATACGGTCTGGGCAACAGCAGGTCCTGGTTGGCAAAAATGGATTTGGACTCCGTTTTTATCTGTACTTGGACAAGGTGCAACAGGCATTATCTATAACGGACGTTTTGAACCTAAAAAGTTTTTAGAAATTTTACAGGATGAAAAAGTAAATGTACTGTGCTGCACGCCAACAGAGTATCGCTTTATGGCTAAAATTGATGAGCTTGAACGTTTTGACCTGTCTCACCTTCACAGCGCTGTATCTGCAGGAGAACCGCTAAACGAAGAAGTTATTAATGTGTTTAAAAAATATTTTAACATCCAAGTACGTGATGGATACGGCCAAACGGAGAATACCCTTTTGATTGGTACCTTAAAAGGTGTAAAAACGAAGATTGGTTCGATGGGTAAACCGATGCTTGAAGGGTTTGTAGAAATCATTAATGAAGACGGCGAACCTTGTGAGCCTGGAGAAGTTGGAGACATTGCCGTTCGTAGAGACCTCCCTTCTCTTTTCAAGCACTACTACAAAGATATGGAGCGCACTGAGAAAACGTATAAAGGAAACTACTATTTAACAGGTGACCGCGCTTCTAAAGATGAAGAGAACTATTACTGGTTCCAAGGACGCGGAGATGATATCATTATCAGTTCCGGCTATACAATTGGGCCGTTTGAAGTTGAAGATGCATTAATTAAGCATCCAGCTGTTAAAGAATGTGCCGTTGTAGCTAGCCCAGATGCTGATCGCGGCCATGTAGTAAAAGCGTATGTGGTTCTTGTTGATCATGTAAAAACAACAGATGCAGGGTTTATTAAAGAGCTGCAAAATCACGTAAAAACTCTAACTGCACCTTATAAGTATCCTCGCGTAATTGAATTTATTGATGAATTGCCAAAAACTAATTCAGGTAAAATTCGACGTGTGGAACTTCGTGAACGCGAGCAACAACAAGCATAATAAATAAATGAAAAAAAGACGTATCTGTGAGGATACGTCTTTTTTTATTAGATAGAACGCTGTGAAGTACGAACATCTACCGTTAAAACACCGGTATTTACATTTGCATATGCTTTAATGATGACAGGATAATCTTTGTTGTTTGTGAACTTAAAATCAGGTCCTCCCCACGATACGGTCGCATCTCTTCCCGCAGGTACATAACCTACATGTTTTGAATGGTGAGACCTAGCTGTCACTTGAAGACCAGCGCCGTCAATCGCATTAAATAACGTAGAAGATGTTTGACAAATACCTCCGCCAATTCCCATCACCAGCTGTTTATTGATAATTTCAGGAGCAGGCTGATAGCCTCTTTCTGCTGTGCGCTCCCCAACTGTTTGATTATAAGAAAATGAATCTCCTGGTCCTAACACAACGTTATTAATTGCTTCTGCTGATAGCTGAACATTTCTGTTTCTGCTTGTATCACTTGGACGAAAACGTGTAGAATACGAAGCTAATGATACATCAGCGATTCCCTGAGCAGATGCTGCCGTTACATTTGGAGCGGTTTCGTAAATCGGAACCTTTACCTCCAGTTGTTTCGTATTTAAGTTCTGCAGATTTTTAACAAGTTCTGCTTCTTTTAAGATGATTTGCTTGGACCCGCCAGTCAACGATCCATTTTCATCTATTTTTATGTTTTGCATAGGTGTATCAATCCCTTTTGCCAGCTCAGACGCTAACTGTTTAATTTCTTGATCATATACACCTTTATCCTTGTAATGAACCGGCTTGAATTCTTTCATTACTTCTCCTGTACGGGAATCTTTTAACTGATACGTCAGTTCTTCGACTTTAAGGACTGGCTTTTTCTTTTTCTCAGCCTTTTTTTCTGGTTTTTTAGCCGCTTGTTTTTGTTCTATCGCAGCTGTTTGCTTTGCAGAATGATTTGTATACATACCGTACGCAATAAACGCACTAACAATTGTCGCGCCAAGCAAAAGCGCCCCTAAGACTTTCTTCATGTAATTGAATCCCCCCATATCTCGGCTTTACCTCAATATGTTTTTTCTATAAAAATATGTATACATTCATTTTATACAAACACCGTCTAAAAGACGATACGTCAAAGTGAATAATCACCATTTTTTATATTTTTTTCTTTGTTCAACACATGAGATAAAGCGGATTGATGTTCATAGACCCCATTTTCCAGAAAACATATGTTGTATACGTTTCCTAATATTACTATTCTTATATATAATAGCACGAAAACAAGGATTTTTTAACGAATTATGGTAATTATTTTTAAATTTTTCTGACAATTTTCGCGGTGTTGTTCATTTTTCTATGGCCATTATACATGGTATAATGGTAAAAATGGAATTTGTTTTATGAGGAGGATTTACGCTTGACTGAACGTTATAGCAAAGAAGAGATTAGTCATCAGCTAGAAAGTATAGATCATGTAAAAGAAGCTCTTTTAAAATATAAAAACACCGTAATCGGTGAGAAATATGATTTGCTTCCCTACCATTTAACTTCAACAAAAGAGGCAATCTTAAAGACTATTCACGATAAAAAAAGCTGTATTGTTAGCGATATCACAAAAGTACTTGGGCTCTCACCCGGTGCTATCACCATTGTATTAAATCAATTAGAAGATGATGAGCTTGTGAATCGTATTTATAAAAAGCAAAACCGCCGAAGCGTGTGGGTAGAGCTGACAGAAAAAGGCGAAAAAGTTGTCGAAATATTGCAAGCTACTCGTGTCGATTTTTGGTCAGATTTACTTTCACACTTATCAGAAGAAGAAAGAGATCAATACTTTCACATTATGAAAAAAATATCTCAAAAATTACAGCAATAAATAATAAAAAAGCGGCTATAAAGGCCGCTTTTTTATTATGCGTGTGCTAAGGCTTGTTTTTTCACTTCGTTTTTTAACACTTTTCCTACGCTGTTTTTAGGAAGTGATGAAACAAATACAACAGTTGGCACTTTATATGGTGCTAATCGTTCTTTACAGAAGTTCACTACATCTTCTTCAGTTAGAGCTGACTCTGCTTGTTTAACAACAAATGCATATGGAACTTCGCCGTACACCTCATCAGGCATGCCGACAACTGTCGCTTCTAACACGCCATCTGCTGCTAAGACAACTTCTTCTACTTGATCTGGGTAGATGTTATCTCCTCCATACACAATTACATCTTTATAGCGTCCTTCAATATAAAGAAATCCGTCTTCGTCTAATCGCCCTGCATCGCCCATCGCTAACCAGCCGTCTTGTAAGACAGCGTTTGTTGCTTCTTCGTTTTGCCAGTAGCCTTTGAACAGATAAGGGCTTCGCACGAGTACTTCACCTTTTTCTCCAGTTGGTACTTCTTGACGTGTCTCTGGATCTACAATTTTAACTTCTACATGGGGAGCAGGTTTTCCAGCAGAGCTTACTTTCTTCCATCCCATTTGAGGGTGCCATGAACTGATAATCCAAGCCTCTGTGCTTCCGTATCCTTGAGCTAAAATCATACCGTTACGATCATATTGTTCGATTAAAGACTCAGATACTTTTGTGCCGCCTGACACCGCAAGTTTTAGAGGGAAATCATAGTGATCTCCTTTTTCAAGCTCTTCTACGATGTATTTTAATGCTGGTGGTAGTGCAAACAGCATTTTAATGTTTTCTTTTTCGATTACCTCAATTACTTTAGCTGGATCTGTTTCTTCAGAACATACCATTGTGTTTCCTGTGTTAATGCACATAAATAAAATGCTCATCGAACTCATGTGGAAGAATGGATGAACAAATAAATAGCGCATGCTTTTATCAATATTTGCACGTTCTTCCTGTCCGCCAGAGTTTAAAAAGGCACTTATCGATCCGTGTGCAATCATACATCCTTTTGATTTACCTGTTGTACCTGATGTAAACATCATTAATGCTAAATCTTCAGGAAGTACTTCAGGAAGTGCTTCTGGTGTATTTGTATTGTACGCTGAGAATTGAGTTGTAAATTCTTTTGCATCCTCAATTTTTAACGTAAAGCTAAGTCCATCCGTTTGTTCCGCTTTTTCTAATACAGACGTAAATTCATTGTGGTGGATAATCGCTTTTAACTGTCCGCTCGTAATAATGCTGTCAAGTTCATAAGGTGTCATGCTTTTACTTAATGGAACAACGACTGCTCCTACTTGTAAAATCCCCATTGTAACGACTGGGTAAGCAATGCTTGTATGAGCTAAAATACCAATACGATCTCCTTTTTGAATGCCTTTCTCTAAGAAGTAATGAGACAATTGATTTACTTTTCCATGAAATTCATTAAATGTATAACGTTCATTATGTTCAACTAGTGCTTCATGTTGAGGAGAAATCTCTGCACGTTCTGCGACTAAGTATTGTAATGTGTTCATTTTATCCTCTCCTTTGTCTGCTCGGACTAAATATTTCGTTCATGAATATTTTAATGACTAAAACATAATAACAAAAAATTTTTCCGAAGTAAAAGTTTAAAATTATCAAAATGTGTTTATATAGGTTGTATCGGGAAATGTTAAAAGAGATACTGTTTTTAAGAAGTGTTGTATTACCAAGGGTTTGAGAAAATTTCACAAAATTTAAATAGTTCAGACACTGGGTTTAACGAACTATTTTTTTCCTTTTTTTGTTTGTAAATTAGTTTTTATTTCTTGTTTTTCATTTTTTTAATATATTTTCTTACTTTCCCCTTATTCACCGGATTTTGAGCTCATTTATTGAATGAAAACGATGAATATGAAACAATAATATATAAGCATTTGGATTTGAAAGGAGCAAATTTAGACATGAAAGTTCTTGTAATTGGTGCGAATGGTCAAGTAGGCCAACATATTGTAAACATTTTGAATGAAAGTGATGTACACACTGTACGTGCGATGGTTCGTAAAGAAGAACAAGCAAAAGAACTTGAAGCCAGAGGTGTAGAAACGACTTTTGCAAGCTTAGAAGGCACTGTGCATGAAATTAAGGAAGTGATGAAAGGCTGTGACGCCGTTATCTTTAGCGCAGGATCAGGCGGCAGCACAGGTCATGATAAGACACTTTTAATTGATTTAGATGGAGCAGTAAAAGCGATGGAAGCTGCAGAAGATTTAGGAATTAAACGATTTGTGATGGTAAGCGCCCTTCAAGCACATCACCGTGAAAACTGGAATACTTCACTAATTCCTTACTATGTAGCCAAACATTATGCAGATAAAATCTTAGAAGCAAGCGGATTAACATATACAATTGTTCGTCCAGGCGGATTGTTAAACGAACCAGGAACAGGACGTGTAGATGCCGGTGAGAACAAAGAGCGCGGATCCATTCCTCGTGAAGATGTCGCGCGTGTGGTAGTAGAAACGTTAAGTGAAGATCATACATTCGGACGTTCTTTTGATTTAGTTTCAGGTGATACACCTATCACAGAAGCTATTCAATCTATTTAATATAAAAAAGCAGCGAATGCGTATTCGCTGCTTTTTATTTATCATTTAATACATGTATTAAATGATAAATTACTTTTGCTGTCAGTCCCCATATGACTCGATCTTCATAGTAATAAAAATGTTCTTCCATCTCTCTTGTTTGCCAATTATAATTTTCACCACCAATAATCGCGTCATAAGGAAAATTATGTTCGGGTTCTACTCTGAAATTAATATTGTGTATATCAGGTTCGGTACGCTGAAAAAAAGAAAGAGGCACGGTAAATACTTCTGCTACTTCCGAAGGATTCGGTCGAAGTTCAAGCGACTCATCAATGAAACCTACATAAGGATAAATGATTGTTCCGAATTGAGAAACAATATAATCTAAAGCTTGTACGTGCTGAATAGATTGGGGTGTAATCCCTAACTCTTCAGAGGTTTCACGGATAGCCGTTTCTTTTTCATCTACATCCGTCTTTTCAACACGCCCTCCTGGAAAACAAATTTCTCCGGGCTGTCTACGTAAATCGAGCGCTCTTACTTCAAATAAGACTTGTAGTTCCCCTTGTTTTTCAATAAGCGGAACAAGAATGCCGAAGCGGGAGAACTGCTCCATCCCAAGGATTGTCGGCATCCGGTTTTCTAACTTAGCTATAATGCGGGATGCATCCATACGTCCACTTCCTTTCACAAAATGAATTATCAAAAGAATAGCGAGTTATAAGCTGCGATGTCAACTAACCTGCAAAAGAAAGCTGTTATCTTTATTATATGAAGAGATGTATTGAATTGACACTACAATTGATAAAAATATATAACATAAATATAAATAAAAACAGATAGCACCGGCTACCTGTCTTTTTGTCTTGTTTTTAACAAACCATAAATAAGTAAAAAGAATGCCACCACACTGATAAGCAATCCTCCTACTTGCTTATCAGTGAGTCCAAAACGAAGCTGAAGCCAAAAGATAACCAAGCAAATCAAAATGACGCTGGTAGCTAAATAAAAGTAAATGCTGTAGAAAAACGGATTCGTTCTTTTCCGTTTGTAGACAAGTAGTGAGATGCCTATATACGTACCCAATAGTGTGAGTAATACAACAATTTCCGTTAGTGTTCTCACCGCATTCTCCCCTCTCCCTTTTTTCTTCTATACCCCGTTTCTTCTTTCATCAAAAGGAAGTTTGACTAAGGTATTTACAAAAAACCGCCTTATGCCATAAGGCGGTTTCCTTCAATACGCTTATACATCAAGAGCAAAGGTAATGACCGCTTCACAAGCTAATTCGCTGTCTACAAATGCTTTTCCTTTTCCTTTTACAATCTTTCCGCGCTGTTTAAGAATCTCAAATTCTAAGCGTAGTGTATCTCCTGGCCTTACTTGACGCTTAAAGCGACATTCATCTATTCCTGCTAAAAAAGCAAGTCTTCCTTTTTGGTGGTCATCCGTAGCCATGGCAAATCCGCCGAGCTGAGCAAGAGCCTCCACAATAAGTACACCAGGCATTACCATGTAGTCCGGGAAGTGACCTTGAAAAAAAGGTTCATTTGCTGTTACTTGTTTGATTCCTACAGCAAGCTTTCCTTCTTCTTGCTCTAAGATGCGATCAACAAGTGAAAAAGGATAGCGGTGTTGAAGGGTATGTTTTATTTGTTCAATATCTTTCATATGTATCGCTCCTTTTTCTTATAATAAAGGGTCCTTACCGTCAAATGCAGGAAACGTATCTGGATGAAGAAGCGGCGCGAGTTTTTTTAACCCTAACAGCAATCGAGGTGAAGGACGACAATACAGCCATTCTTCTAGTACATATACACGATGTTCTTTTATGGCCGGCATGTCAGACCAGTTCGGTCTCTTGTGTAAAATCGTTGGATTTACTTTGTTTGTCTGTACGCCTACCCAAGCCAAACACACGTGATGTGGATTTCGTTGGAGCACTTCTTCCCAATCACTCTGTACATTTGCTTCTTTGTGATCAGCAAATATATTTTCTCCTCCCGCTAACTCACTAATTTCAGTCAGCCAGTTTGCTTTGCCAGGAGTAAAGACAGGTTTTGGCCACCATTCCCAGTATACAGTGGCTTTTTCGTCAATTTGATTTGCAATCCCTTTATATGTAGAAAGAAACTGATCATAACGCTTTAACAGTTCAGCTGCTTTTGTTTCAATGTTTAATCGCTGACCTAAATCCTGTAGATTTTGACGGATATCTTCTAGCGAATTAGGATTATATACGACGTAAGGAAGCTTTCGTTTTTTTAGTTCTTCAATATTTCGCTCCATTCCAGGAACGCTTAGTGATGCTAGGACTAAATCTGGTTTAGCTTCTTCCACCGCATCCATATTAATAGATAAATCGGGACCTAAACGCGGCAGACTCTGAATAGACTGCGGCCAATCGGAATAATCATCAATTGCTACGAGCAAATGCTCACATTTTAAATACGCTATTAGTTCTGTATTGCTTGGACAAAGCGAAACAATTCGCATATTTCCCCTCCTGCATCCATTTCTTTTTTTTCTATTATACAATAGATTTCCATATAAAAAGCAGAGACTTTCACTGAAGTCTCTGCTTTTGGTGCTCTTTCTTATCCACCCATCGCACGATAAAAGAAATAAAAGAAACCCAAACAGCCTAGTGAACTAATGCTTGTAGTTAAAATACCGATTGAAAGCAGCACCTGTCCGTCTCTTTTTTGTTTGTATCGCAGCATATAATAAAAAGCTAAAAGGGTGCCAATAAGTAAATAAATAGCCCATATGTAAGGTAGATTCTTTAGTTGAAAGATGTATCCTTGATTAAATAATAAACAGTAAATAAAAAAAAGATTTACGATAAAAAAGATAGGAAGTACACTTTTATTCATCTATTAAACCCTCTTCTATTCTTTATTTTCTGCTATAGTTATCTTGTTTTGATTTCTCAGTTCATCCCGTATTTCACGTAAATATTGATTTCTCTCTTTCATTCGCTGTAACACTATAACAATAACAGCTATCATACCAGCAATGATTCCTATATAAAGAACTCCAAACACTAAGATAGGTACTACACCCCAAAGCTCCATCTCATCCCTCCTACTTTTTGGTTATTACCTTATTTTACCGTATTTTGTAAAGATGTCACGTCTTTTATCCATGAAAAAGGGAGTTTGAATATACATTCAAACTCCCTAAAGAGATAATAAAAAATAATATTTATTATAGCGCTTTGCTTTTGACACTTGCTCCCGTTCCGAAGAACTTATCAAAAATTTGATAAAGAGCAGACAGGCCAACTAACCAATAAATCGTTGTTACTAACCAATCCCAAGAGCCAAATAGCTCTTCTACTACATTCACGCCTAATGCTACAGCTAACCAATTTAAACCGCCTAAAATCACAAGAAGAGTCGTTAAACCTGAAAGAAATTTCACGTTGTCACCTCCTTGCGAACTGCATTAGGAAAAGCAGCTCATGTTACATCTTATGCGCTGTATAGATCAGTATATGCATAGGCGCTATGTAAAATAGTTATAAAGAATATGTGATTTATTCTTTTTTATTTCCTTATTGTGCAGCTGCTGCTTTCCCAATTTGCTTAATCGTTTCTACATGCATCGCTTCGTGATAGAAACTGAATAAAAACGTTTCGCCAACTGTTGTAAAGTTGATACCCGCTTTATTTGTAAAAGGTGTGATTAACTGCTTATCAAACTGCCCCGGCATGAACTCTTTAATACGATGTGCTTGGTCTTTCAACACATTCGCAATTTCTTCAAGAGATGGAGCAGCCTCCGTCCAATCGGCAGGTTTTGTTCCTGCGCCGAAAAAGCTTTCATAACTCTCTGGCGTTTGCATCGGTTCACCAGCTAAGCCAAACACAAGTTTTTCTTGAATAAAGGCAATGTGTCCGAGATTCCAGCGGATATTGTTATTGAATCCTTTTGGTGTGATGTCCGCTACCTCTTCTGTTGTTTTTTCGAGGATACTAATCGTAATCCCTCTTACAACGTCCATATGTTTTAAAATCATGTTTTCCATCGTCTAATCTCTCCTTACGTTGTCGTATTAGATAAACTATTCAATGTCTATTGTGCACAAATTAATCTTTAAATGCCACTCATAACATTTAAAGATTAAAATAAAAGAAAATTCAAAAGAAAATCCCCCTATATAAAAACTAGGGGGATGTTTTAAGCAGAAGACTTTAAATTTGAGACAGGTCCTTTGTTTGGCTTCGGTTTTAGCTGACCAAGCTTATTTTTCAGATAATCTTTTAATGCGCCGCGTTTTCTCTTGCGTCTTTTATCACGATTTTTAATAGTAATCTCCTCCTTTCCTTTTAGTTTTAAGACCTGTGTATTAAATGGATTCTTCTTTTATACATAAAATCCTTTTGAATTCTCAAATTTACCTTCATGTAATTCTTTCCTTTTTACAAAAAAAGACCAAAGTATCAAAACTTTGATCATTCAAGCTACATACGTAATCGATCCAATAGTGGAAATAATAGCGCTGTTTCTGTCATACCAAACAACAGGTTCGTATCTAACCGCCAAATAACTGAGGTGAGCGGTGTGAAGCCTGACAATTTCATCTGACAGGTAAGCTGATTGCTTTGCGTTGTCTTTTCTCTTTAAATTTAACACTTCAATAATTCTTTCCCGCGTCGTAATTCCAATTCCATGACCAAAATATAGAGTTTCATCTAATACAATGGTGTTTTCACCTTTCCACTGGGGAGTATTAGGGTTATAATCAGGGTTTTTAAAATACGCACAGTCTCCGGGCAAGTAGTCAGATCCTTTATAACCATGGAGCTCAAGATCTTCATCGTATTGCCAATCGTGTAAGTAAAGATCAGCAAAAAGCCTGTTAAAGTTTGCTTTTCCAATATTATTTAATACAGCTTTGTAAAAGATGATGATAACAGCCGTCGCGCACTCAAACGCGTATTCGTGTCCGTTGTAAAAAATATCATCGATGGCCTGATGAGGAGAAACGGTAGGCAGTAGCTGAAACCCTCCGTTATCGGTTCGTTTCCAATACTTTTCGTTGCACCTAGAACGGGCGAATGTAGCAAACCTAGCGCCGCTTTTGCGCAGCAACACAGACGATTCAATAATTTGTAATTTAACAGATACATCAAAATCAAGCTGGTCAAATGTAGCATACTCATACACTTCCCTATAGGCATCCATTTGTTTTAAAATGTCTGCTTTTTCTTTTGTTAACGAACTATTATTTAAATCGCTTATTTTCACAATTTGTTGATTAACTTTAATCATAGACGTTCTCTCCTTTACAGAAAATGATATCAATCACCTTCTCTAACAGGATATTGATAAAAATTTTTTTTGTGTATCTTCATTTATTTAAAATCGTGAAGATTAGGGAAAACGATGAAAAAAGTAAGTTAACCGCTAATTTTTTCATTTGTTCCTTTTTGTCCTTTTGTCACCTTTTTAAATATAAAGCGAGCAACTAACACGTACAGTGGTAACACAATAATGACGGCAATAACATTTAAAATCCAAGGTATTGTCCCCATAAAAACGTTTGAAGATGCTTTATCATACCAGCTCACAATAATTATTAAAAAGACAACACTGGATATAAAAGTACTTACATATCCCTTCTTATAGTTTGTACTTCTCACAGCAACAACAAAGCCAATTACCAATGAAATGCCTGCTGAAATTAAGACAAAAATCAAAAATAAATTTGCTACCTTTTGAACGTCCATTACTTCCCTCTTTCTTATAAGATTTTCACTCTAGAATTTTCGTTGCGTCACTTATAAAAAAAGTAAATTTAAGTACTTTAAACTTCTAAAACAATTAACGCCTTTTTCTAGATACAATTCCTACAGTATTTTGATTAACCGCTTCATTTTGTTTTTGATCAAAAGTTACTATTAAATTGTATATAAAAATTAACAAACCACACCCAACCATAATCCAACGCATACTTCCTTGGAATGCAGAATTAAAAATGTTTGCTAAAGCTATTATAAGTCCTGTTGACATGTTAAGATAATTCCAAAACAAGCAAATCGCCCCTCCTTAACCATTGCTTCTTCTTTTCTTAGGTCTTAATATAAATTCGTAGATGAACCAATAAATTAGAGGAAATAAAACGATAACGAGAAACCCGTTTTCAGCCGGTATATATTTGTAGATTAATAGCATAATAATTGCAAACACAAGGTAAGCTATCCAAAACCCTTTATCTCTTTTACGCATACTTACCACCTCTCTCTGAACTGAAATAGCATCCTAACGTCTAACGTATTTTCTATATACACAACCAAATCCTTTCTTAAAAGTACGTTATTAGCGAACGCCATGCCAAGATAAGCCTAATTTTTAAGTCTAGGCCTATCTTGGTACTACCTATTTAGCAAGAAATACTTCTTCATTCACATTTTCAAAAAACGACTTCAACCTAGAAAAGTCCTCCTTGTTTCCCCGTGTAGAGAAAACTTCTTGATCATCATGAACAACAACCATCGTAAGAGTTGATTTGAAAATTGTAAGGATTTGCTTTCCTGTTTTTATTTCCCTGATTTTATTAAATGGGATATGTAATACAATAGGCAGCTTAGAGAAAACTTCTCCGTAAAAAAGTAGGCTTTTTTCTGTATAAGCTAAAACACCTCGAATAGGTACAGAATTTCCATTTGGTACACCTACAAGTCCCGAAAATCCACTTTCACATTCATAGTAAGTTAAAATAGATTCTCTAATTTCTTCGTCGCTATCTACCCTTTCTTTAAACTCTTTAGTTGCTCTCTCTTTTAAACTCATACTATCCCCCCTATAGAAATTACTTCTGTTTAACGTACACCTAACTAAATTTTATAATAATTACACTTTTTTGTAAATTTTAGGTACCTTCCACCTAATTAATCTTTCTAGTTAAAATAATTCATACAAAAAAGTGCGTGGATATTTAAATATCCACGCACTTTTTGTTAATCCCCTCAAACTCCAAAAACTTTATAGGAAAGATACGTTTTTTGGAGCTACAGGAGGTTTACTAACCGCGTAATCTTTCTCAATTTTTATTTTACTTGTTTTTCTAAATATGTTTTAATTATACACTAGTAACATCTTAATTGAATGCGTAAGAACTCTATCAGTTAAACTTGGTTTATTTGTGTAACTACGCTCTTATAATTAAGAGAAAGGAAAATGCTAATGGCCTTCGTAAAAAAAATAAACATCTCGTCCGAAGCTAAATCAATGGGTATGGACTTCTATGTACCTTTTTTTATTGTTTTAATTGCAATACTTTATACGTGCTTTTCCCCTGATCTAGAAAGTCTTCAATATATATCAAGAATAATAGAATTTGTTGTATGTCCTATAGCCACTTGGTGGTCCATATACTTATTTTTAGATCACTCTTTTGATAAAGATAAAACAGCTGAGTTAACACCTAACTCCCCGATACCTGTTTTGTCTTACGGCCTGATTAGAGTGACATATTTCTTTCTTATTTTTCTAGCGGCATTTTTTGTACTACTAATTTCTATTACATTAAGGTACCCTTATCCTTACATATCATTATTTAATTTAACTATTATTTATGTTCCTCAAACTGTGTTGTACTGTTACTTAGGATTTTTCCTTATGGTATTATCACGAAACATTGCTATTCCGCTATTTATTTTATTAACATATATAGCGGTCAAGTATTGGACGACTAGGGACATTCCGGTATATAACGTAATGTCATTCTCTATAGATATGCAGTTGTATCCACGGATTATCCTATTAGCTGTAAAGAATATTGCATTAGCTCTTGCTTTAGCGATTGCAGGACATTTCATTTTGGTCAGACGAAAGAAGATATAAATATTAGTATATACTAAAAAAGCTGAGCTCCTCTCTACACTAGATCTCAGCTTTTTTATTTCTCTTTGGGCTTCTTCTTGTTTTGTACTTTTGCTAAATGGATTATTTTAACTATTTATATTAAGATTAAAGAAATTAATAAAATGGGGGTTTGTATGAAAAAGTTATATTCTGCATTACTCGCAGCTCTACTGTCAGCAAGTATACTAACGGCTTGTTCAGCAATGAACGTAAACGGTAAAAAAGACGGAGAATTTTATTCGAGTGAAGATGAAGCCTTTGAAAATGCCAAAAAAGAGTCTACAGGAATACAAGATATTATCGGTGAAAGCAAATATGTAGATAACGAAAAGATTGTTATCTATACAATTAAAGAAAAATCGAATGTAGGTATAGGAACAGCTACATTAACTCAAAAGGATCAAAAAATCCGTTGGTATTTTAATGGGAATCCAGCTATTATTAAACAATCAAAGGGAACTACAGATATCACTAGTGAAATAACGACTCCAAAAGGTGTAAAGTACGATTTTTATGCCGGTACCCCAACAAAATCAAATATGACAATTGAAACCCGTACCGATACTGAAGCAGTCCCTCATATTGATAAAGAATATGATATTTATTATTACCTCTCCCCTGTTCCAAGCAATTAAGCAGCAATTTTTTTATTAGTCGCAACTAACTAAGGGGGACATTATATATGAAAGAGTTTATAAAATTATCTCTGTTTACGTTTATTATCGTTGGATTATCAGGGTGTATAGGCGAAGAATATGACTTCTCTCCCCCTACGGTTACATTATCGGCCAATGATGTTTTGGATGTTGAACTGAAAGAAACTAATGTAGATTGGCGCGGTGAAGAGGGAAAACAGTACAGAAAGGAAACAAATACAAGGAATGGTATAAATAGAGCTAAAAAGCAGCAACAGCTAGCTGTAGCCCCTGAAACACCAGGAAATTTAAGGTTTGACAGCGAAGATTTTCTTGTTAATGACATTAGTTCTTATACAATAAGCACTAGTAATGCGAAGCAAGATATTAGAATAAACGAACAAGATAGAACTTTTACGTTCCCAAAGAAAAAAGGGAATTATGTTTATGTGCTAGAACTTCAAACTGATAGAGGCTACGCACAATATGTAGGGAACGTTGTTGTTAAATAAATAACATAGAAAGTAATAAACCCCAACCTCTACAAAGAGATTGGGGTTTATTACTATTATAGTATTCTACTATACCTACATGAGAGGTCACTTATTGTCATTAGTAAGCTCTATAGAAAGATCTTGTCCAGATATTTTTCGACTTACGTATGAGAATAAAAAAGTGCTAACTACAAGCATTGATACTACTACAGAAAGAATTGTTTTATAATCTATAACAAACTTCCCTGGATCCATTAATAGCAGAATTAATGTTATTAAAAGTCCCATTACAATTCCATATATTACTCCAATCGTAATATATAAATTCACTTGTGAAAGAATGACTTTACGAATGGATTTTGGCGTCATGCCCATCGCGCGTAAAACAGCAAATTCTTTTCGTTTTGAATAAATATTATTTGCCAATGAATTAAATACTCCTAACATGGTAGAAATAACCAATGTGGAAATAACAACTATAAAAATTCCCCAACGCTGATAAAACATTTCGTTTGTCTCTTTAAAAGATTGATCATAGCTGCTTACCTTTAATTCGGGATACTGGCTTTTTAAGCCCTCAATTTCTTTTACAGCGGCCTTTACATTCTTTGAATCCACATATAATCGATAGAACTCTAAACCTTCAAAGTTGTTCTTTAAGTCTAAAAATGCTTGGTTATGGTCAAGAAGGTGGTCAGGTGTAGCGGATATTACATAATCGCCTTTAGGTATTATTTGTTCCGTTATATAAAATCCGTTTTGATTTTGTGCGTATAATCCTAAATGTATTGTCTGTCCTAATTTTAAGTTATTCTTTTCAGCAAACTTTTTTGAAAGTACAATCTTGTTATTTGAAGTTGTTTTTTTACTGTAAGGAAACTGTTCTAACAGACCTTGTTGTTGTAACCTTTTAATATCGACTACCGAGTAATTAATACCTGTGTTTTTTTCTGACGTTAGAAGTCGAGCTGTACTTTGAGAACTAATATTACTAACACTCTTTACATTAGGTAACTCTTCTACCTTTTTAATCAGTTCTTCCGTATCTATCTTTAAATTGTCAGAACGAGCTTCCACAATAATCGGCATTACATATTCTTTTTTTAAGTAGGTTAGTCCATTATTTTGAATGGTTCTAAATGTAATTGACCCAAATACAGTAATGACCATTAATCCGCATATTATTAAGATAATCATTGTATTTTTTCTAACTTGAGGAATTAGATTTTTAACGGAAATATAAAATTCTTTCCCAAATAGTTTTTTTCCATATGGTAAAAACCACTTTAATCCTTTAGTCACTAGGATAGGAAAGATTAGTATAAAGGCAAACAAGACTAAAATAACTGTAATTAGTAACATCCCAGGTCCGTATGTGCCTCTTGTAGGAAATACCTGGCTTCCTATAACTAAAAATAAGGACATTGCTATTAGTACCTTGAAAATTACTATTCTTGTCTTGGAAAAACCATAGTTAATTTTCTCGTTCTTCTGCATTGTTTTTAGTGGCAATACTTTTGTACTTCGATAAGCTGGAATGAGTAAAAAGAATTGAATAATAACAAACATTACAACTGTAATGATAACGGCAGTACCTACGTTAAAATCAGATGGAGAGGAAGCTATTTTCGACACTTTTCCTAACCAGCTGTATAAGTACCTTTGACTGCAAAAGGTTAGCAAAAACCCGACACCTGTACCTACGGTGTTTATAACGGTGCTTTGAAGTGTGATAATCTCTCTAATCTGTTTAGCAGTGGCTCCTATCGACCGCATAATGGCGAACTGATTTCTCATTTTGTAAAGCAAAAGCTCAAAGTTTGAAATGAGAATAAGAGACGTGATGATTAATACCAATGCCGATAAAACCATAATAAATGTATGTAAGGATTGTAAATTATTTTGCACGCCTGCATCTTGTTCAGCTATATCAATACGTAAGTCCTTGTTATATGATTTAATATGATTGGCCAACTTTAAGGCGCTCTCGTTTTTTTGTGCCTTTATTAATAAATAAGTCGCTTCTGCGCTGCTTTTTTCTTTTGTTTGAATATAGCGTTTTACATTCTTTTGATTAAGTATCAGCATATCCGGTGCTACTCCAGTAGCGGATAAATCATTTACGGTTTCCGCTAATGTGTATGTTCTGTTTTCAATAAGGACTTTATCTCCAGTTTTTATGTCTAAATCTTGGGCTAAGCTCTTATTCATTGCCACAGAGCTACTATTTAGAGGTTTGGAAAAGTGATATCGACTTTTAGCTAAGTAATCATTTTCAACACCTACTGTATAGATAGAGGCATGTAGTTGATTTAGGTTTAAATGAGCAATAGATACTTTTGATACCTTATCTACCATTTTATCCTGGTGAATTTCTTCAACTAAAGTTGATGTCAAAATTTTGCCTTGATTCATATCAAACCCTACGGACAAATCCATCGCACCGTAAGTTTGTTTTAATTGACTTTTTAATGTGTCCTGCGCATTAAAAGAGAATAAAACCATACTAAGTACAAGCATGGTAGAAATAGCTATACTTACAATAGACGAAAACACAATGAATTTATTGGACTTAAATAAACGAAAAGCTAAACCTCGTCGTGTTTTCATATCTTAAGACTCTCGGCTTTTGTAATCAGCTTAAACTTCTCTAGTATATGATCCAAATCACTATTTCCACTACAGATATACGTATCGACAATAGAGCCATCATGAAAGAATAGAACGCGATCTGCATAAGTAGCTACATTAGGGTCGTGAGTAACAAGAAGTATGCTTTGGCTAAGTTCGTTTTTTGTGGTTACCAGTGTGTCTAGTATGCCTTCGGAAGTATTAAAATCAAGGTTACCTGTAGGTTCATCTGCCAGAATAATAGGTGGGTCAGTTATAATAGCCCTTCCTATAGCTACGCGCTGCTGTTGTCCACCTGATAGTTGTACAGGACGGTGTTTTTTCCAAGCTGTTAAGCCCAAGAGCTCGACAACGTTATTTACTTTTAAATCAATTACATCCGATGTAAGTCCCTTTAAAACAAGCGGCAGAGCTATGTTTTCTTCTACAGATAAATCCTTTAATAAGTGGAATGATTGAAAGATAAATCCAATATTATCTCTTCTGTACGCTGAAGCTTGAGGTTCTTGGAACATATCTTTTGAAAACATTCCTTTTAATTTAATTGTTCCACTAGTTGGTTCATCCAGTGCTCCTAAAATGTTCAGCAGTGTGCTTTTTCCTGAACCACTTGTTCCCATAACAGCAACCATTTCACCTACCCTTAACTGAAAGGATATATTATTTAGTGCAGTAACTTCATAACCCTCTCCTTTATAAACTTTAGTTAAATTTTTCACCTCTAAAATATGTTTATTTTTCACGCCTTCACCTCGAAGTAAGTTTTTTTCTGTAGTAACAAAGATAGTTAACTCTTATATCGCCTCTCCTTTTGTAAATTTCTACTATATCTAGTACGTTTCAAAACAGGAATAGTTTTACATTTTAAAGAAAATAGGTAAAAAAGTTTTAATTATTTATAAGAAACACAACAAGATATCGTCTCTTTAGTTCGCTTTTAGTATAAAAAAGATAGTGGTATGAAGTAAGCCGCTATCTTCTAATCAGACACTTTTCAATTGAGTTGGTTCTGTACCAGTTTGTTTGTACTTATTTTTAAACTTGTCCAACATAGAGATTTCGGGAAGTACACCAGTTGTAAACAATAGCAAAGTAATTGAGGAAAAACCGTAACTGACAAAAGGAAGTGTTACTCCGGTGATTGGTAAGATTCCTGACACTGCACTAAGATTAACAAATGTTTGGATGCCAATCATAGTAGAGATACCAATAGCTAGTAACAAATAAAAAAGATACGAGCATCTCTTAGCTATTAGTAATCCTGCAAAAAGATAATGAAAAGGAGTTTTTCATACTTCTCGAGAAGAACAAAGTTTAGTAAAGATGACACAAAAGCACAGTATGAAGATATATTAGATGCCTGTATTAATCGTTTTTAAAGAATACGAAAACAGACAAAACAAGCTGCGCATTTAAAATGCCAGCTTGTTTTGTTTTTTAGGGTATAAGATATTTATAAAAAATTGGGGATAAGAACGGTCATCCTTACTACTATTTTGTTCCTGATTGTAAATTTATTCCTAGTCATTATAAAAAGTTAAATAAATATATCTTTAATCTTAAAAATGTATTCATCCGGTAATTTGTCAGCTCTCCTTGAAATCTCTGCTCTCTGGCTCTTTCTCCCGTTAATAACAACTGAATTTTTTTTTATATTTATGCTTCCGAAGCTATACGGGCACCAAAATAAATTAATATCATCTATTTTTGTAGTTTTAACAACGTTAGAATTAAGGTCCGTAACACGCAGTTTAAATGGAGCATTTGTAAGATGAGATTTGGGCACTGTATAAATGACCTCGGCTAAATACTTACCATTTTGTTTCGAGAAGTATGTGAGCTCAATGTCGGTGCCTTCTTCTTTTATTTTTTCAATAACAGATTCTATTTTATGCTCTTCTAAGTGATCAAACTTCGTAATGCTTCTTAATGCTGAAACTATACTATTAAACATCATATTTGATTTAGTTTCGTTGTCACTCGCCATATATTTTTTAGTATCTATTATCGAAAATGCATCTTTTATCCGGTGATTCGGGGCAAACTCTTGTTTTGCTTCCACTAGTGTATCCGCTAAATGTATAAAGATGTGACTATAACCCGGCAGCATCACTTCTGCTTTCCTTAGCAGGTTGCTGAAAACTTCGGTGTAGATAAAAGAGTGGTTTGGTTCTGTTTCTTCGATAGGAGCAGAAATACTAATCGTTGTTAATGGCTTTGTTAGCGGTTTTGGATTAGTCAAAGACCTTTTCATTGAAAGGTCAGCTAGTTTAGCCCAGTTACTTTGAGCTGTTTGCTTTTGCTTCTTGAAGTATGCCTTTAGCTCCTCGAGTGTACGCGGTGCATCTTTTATCGATTGTTGAAACTCTAATAGAAGTTTATCTTCACTAATGTCGAGTTCTGACTTTAGTTTTATAGTTTTAACTAGCACAATAGCCTCTTCAACTCTATGTAGACCTGTTAAGAAATCCTCTATATTAAGATTTTTGTTATTGATAAAATTTCCAGGCAACTCAATTTCGGCTATATTTTCATAGAGAACACGTAATTTGTACTTCTTCTTAGAGGTAGGATTGTTTATAAAACG
This sequence comes from Priestia sp. D51, assembly GCF_053345675.1. NCBI lineage: Bacteria > Bacillati > Bacillota > Bacilli > Caryophanales > Bacillaceae > Priestia > Priestia sp. D51. The sequence continues at coordinate 80,726 of NZ_JBLTIR010000010.1, forward strand.
GATTAAAATACACTCAAACGTGCTTCCGTGAAACTCTCCTATTAAATGTTCATTTAAAAAAGTATCTAATAATTGCAAAGAAAAGTTATTTTCTTCTTTCGTTTTAAAATCCTTATACTCAATCAAAAATCTCATTGGAATCACCTTGGAATATACAGTATATTTTTACTATACATTATATTTAAAAAAGCAGTCAATGCAAAGCATACAGCCAGTAAAGGACAGCTTTATATAGGATCAAGCAAACTTCACTTCTAGATAGAGGTTATTCACCTGCAACACATTGAGATAGAATTGAACTATGATTCCGTTCCATATATTAAGATATTAAAAAGTTATACAATAACTTTGAAGAAAAAAAGCAGCGGTTACTTAGCTTGGAATTTTAAATTTTATTGACACTCCTCCCCTTTTCACCCCGTTAAAAATAGCCCCTACCTAAGTCTAGGCAAGAGCTATTTTTAAATTACGACGACAGAGATACAGGTTAGTCACTCGGGAGAATAAGATGTTATGAACTGTTTTATCGGTTCCTAACCATTATCTTTTCTACTATTCAATTTTATAAATAAGTTATGGGACGAATATCAGAGCTCCTAAAATCATGTAAGCAAAGGGAAATGATAACATAATGGCACATAAAATTATTCCCCTTACCCAAAGAGACTACCTCCATCTATTGCTTCTGTAAAGGAATTAACTATCAGTAAAGCGTTAATTACAAAGTAAACAAAAGAAAAATATCTAAGGTATCTTATCTTTCTCTTTTGTTGTTTTATCATAAATAATCATTTGATATTCCCGTTAAGTTCCCTTCTGCCACTTCTTAAAAACAATAAAAAAGACAGCTCACAATTGTATAAGTGACTGCCCCTTTTTACTTTAATATTTATAGAAACACAGGAAGAACCTTTTAACGATACCAAATCGTTTTATCTTGATATGGAATACGTTTTGATGAAGCTTCTTTATTAGGGTGTCCGACGTAAATTAAGCCTAAGAGCTTATCGTCTTCTTCTAGAGATAAAAAGTCATTCAGTTCTGACTGATAGACAATATCACCCGTTCTCCAAATTGTAGCCAAACCTTGTTCTTCCGCTACTAATAGCATATTTTGTATGCTTGCCGCTACGGCAGAGATTTCTTCAATTTCAGGCACTTTTCCTGAAGGACTTACTGCTACAGCAATAATGACAGGAGCACGAAGCGGGCCTTTTTTAGCTTTTGTTGTTTTTTTCAACGCTTCTTCCTCACTTAAGTGAGCAGTTTTTTGCTTCATAATACGTTCCATTTCGTCTCCTAAACGAACGCGTGAATCCCCCGTAAACACTCGGAATTTCCAAGGCTCTGTCTTTTTATGGTTAGGAGCCCAAGTGCCTGCTTCTAACATAAGGTTGATAGCATTTTCTGATACGTCTTTATCTTGCATAGCCCCAATCGTTCTTCTGGCTTTAATAATATCTAATACACTCATGCTTTCTGTCTCCTTTTCTACATTCAATTTATTAGTATAGGTATGTATATATCTTATATATAGAATAATTGAAAATCATTCTCACTGTCAATTGTTTTGCCATCATTCGGGTTGCGATAAATAAATATGCCAATTTTTTATGCATGTTTGTTTTTTTAGCAGGTTTTCTTTTAATTATTTGGCAGTTCCGGTAAATAAAAAACGATTTGGAACATGTAGTCCAAATCGTTTTTTTATCTTATACCCAGCCGCGGAAACGAGAAGCTTCAGCTGATTTTTTGATTCCTGCCATGTAAGCAGCAAGTCTCATGTCTACATCATTTTCTTGAGCGATTTGATAGATCGTTTCAAATGAATCCACCATTACCTTGCGTAATTTGTAAGCTACTTCCTCTTCAGACCAGTAGTAGCCTTGATTATTTTGCACCCATTCGAAGTATGAAACCGTTACGCCTCCAGCACTCGCTAAAATATCTGGCACTAAAAGCACGCCTTTTTCGTCTAAAATGCGCGTAGCCTCAAGTGTAGTCGGTCCGTTCGCTGCTTCGACTACAATAGAAGCTTTAATGCGATGAGCGTTACGAACCGTAATTTGATTCGAAATGGCTGCGGGTACTAAAATATCACATTCTTTTTCTAATAGTTCTTCGTTTGTTATCACATTTGTAAATAAATTCGTTACGGTACCAAAACTGTCGCGTCGATCAAGCAGGTAATCAATATCAAGACCAAGCGGATCATAAAGAGCTCCGTACGCGTCTGAAATGCCAATTACTTTTGCTCCTGCGTCATGCATGAACTTAGCAAGAAAACTGCCGGCATTTCCGAAGCCTTGAATAATAATCCGTGCTTCTTGCAAGTTAAGGTTTTTCTTTTTAACAGCTTCTTCTATACAAATGGTTACTCCTTTAGCCGTTGCAGTTTCGCGTCCTTGAGATCCTCCGAGTACGATAGGTTTTCCGGTAATAAAACCAGGGGAATCGAACTCACGCAGTCGGCTATATTCGTCCATCATCCACGCCATGATTTGAGAATTTGTATAGACATCCGGTGCAGGAATATCTTTAGTAGGCCCAACTATTTGACTGATGGCTCTTACATAGCCGCGGCTGAGTCGCTCTAGTTCACCAAACGACATGTTTCTTGGGTCACATACAATTCCGCCTTTACCTCCGCCGTACGGAAGGTCGACAATCCCGCATTTTAAACTCATCCAAATGGATAATGCCTTCACTTCTTCTTCATTTACTTCAGGATGAAAGCGTACGCCTCCTTTAGTAGGCCCGACAGCATCATTATGCTGAGAGCGGTAGCCCGTAAATACTTTTACCGATCCGTTATCCATTTTAACTGGAATACGAACCGTCATCATGCGCAGCGGTTCTTTCAACAAATGATACATTTCTTCACCATACCCTAGTTTTTGAAGCGCTTCTTGAATAACGGTTTGAGTAGATAAAAATAAATTAAGTGATTCCTGTTCTTGCTGCTGTTCTTTTTTTAATTCACTAGCTGTTTTTGTAATGGACATTCTGTTCACCTCATATTAATCATTCAAATTTCTCAATGATTTAATATGCAATTCCTGTGCCAATTTCGGCGGTTTTACAACGCTTTTATTTTATAAATAATCTGCATTAGCAAGCCTTATATTCCCTGCATAGGCTGATATTAGTATATACTTAAAGAAATAAGACAAACTATTTATACTGAAAAGGAGGAAAGTGCTATGTTACATGAAAGAAAAGAACAAGAGCGAAACAATCACTATATAGAATGCTGTTCCATCTGTGGAGAAAGGCTAACATCTTTTCAAGAAAAAGAAATCTTCACATGCGACAGCTGTTTTGAACAAAAAGTCAACGATGTGCTTTCTGAGCTGTAATCAGGTACTCTATTTTTTAGAAACAGGTGTCACAATATTAAAGTTTGGATCAATAGAATCCTGACAAAACAAAAAAAAATCCCATTTTGATTTATCTCCTTGAACAAATATGACCGAGCTATAAGAGTGATCATTTGTAGTTGTTAGCCGGTATAAGGTATCTTGCCACATCGTTACCGTCACCTCAGCTTTCTTTCGCGTATCTCCAAGATACCTAAAGATTCCATGCTTAAGTTCTGTGAGAGCTACTTCATTACGATCGGGTATCACAAACAATATACGATAGTTACATGCGCCCGCCTTTAATCCATCTACGCGAATGCTAAATAGTTCTAAAATATTTTTCAAAGGAAGTGTATCCCATACTTCTTTTGTAATAATGTTGACTGGCAGCGGTATATTACCTAAACGAAGTTCTTTGGCTCCTGTTAAATATTCATTTCGCCAAGGACCAGATTCAGCTATATACCCTAATTGTTCAAGCGCGTCTGCGCATAAAAGTTTTGCCTTCACATGGTGAGGATCAGCGTAAATAACTTGTTTGGTCACTTCAGCTACCCATTGATAGTCGCCTTGTTGAAAACAGCGCTGTGCTTTTTGGACAATGTTGTCCGCTCCGCCCATATACTCTACATATTTCTTAGCTGACTCTTCAGGAAACAGTTTATTTAAATCTACAGGATTGCTGTTATACCAGCCCATATAGCGCTGATAAACCGCTTTTGCGTTATGGTTAACCGTTCCATAAAAGCCGTTTGTATACCACTCGTGAGATAGGGTTTCCGGTAGCTTCATCATTCGACCGACGTGGTCGATGGTATAACCTTGATTCACCAGCCTTAATGTTTGGTCATGAATATATTGATAAACATCTCGTTGATTTTCGATATAGGTAATACACGACTCATTTCCGAACCTTGGCCAATTATGTACCCCAAATACAGTTGTTAGTTCTTGGCCAAATAAATCGATTGCTTGCTGCAAGTACCTTGCCCACGCTGCTGCGTCTCTTACTTTTGCTCCTCTAAGGGTATAGAGGTTGTGCTGAGTGGCCGTACAGTTTTCTGCAATACAAAGAGCCTTTTCACTAGGAATATAGATGTTCATTTCAGCAGGCGCCTCCGTCCCTGGCGTAAGCTGAAACTGAAATGAGGCGCCGTCAATTTTCTTACTTACATAAGAATGATGTTCGGAAGGATGAATTTCTTCTATTCCTTTAATAAGCGTGATTGTTCCAAATGAAATTTCTTTTCCGATGCCGTTGTCAATTAGGCCTTTTTCATCGCGTCGCAGTCGAATACCGTACATGTATTGACTTCTTCGTGTCATTGCTGTTGCCGCCGTGACGTTTTCATCAATAACCGCATCCATAAATCCAGCAGGAGCATAAACTTTACTAGTTTTATTTTGTGTTGAGTCAGGTAATATCCCTAGAACTCCGCCGTAATGATCTATATGCGAATGAGAGAAGATAACAGCTCTAACAGGACGCTTACCGCACTGCTGGTTTACTAGTTCAAGCGCTTTTTCTGCCGTTTCTTTGGATGTTAAGCAATCAATAACAATCCACCCCGTTTTCCCTTTAACAAATGTAATATTAGCCATATCAAAGCCTCTTACTTGAAAGATGTTTTCAGTTACTTGATATAAACCGGCTTGTACATTTAATTTTCCTTGTTCCCACAGTTTAGGGTGGACAGTAGCAGGTGTAGATTGTTCAAATAAAAAAGCGTACTTTCTTAAATCCCATACAGGATACAGCTGATTTTTTTTGAAAATCAGCGGAAAAGGTACGCGTACAAGGGCTTGGTCATCCGCAAGATTTTGTTCTGATTTCACTTGTTCCCAGTCTATTTTTTTATAAGTCTCAGCATTAGTGACTGCAGTCTTTTGAGTAGCATCTTTTCGGTCAATCGTTAACTCCCGTTCATAATCAAACAGCATAACCCCCTCCTTTTTATTATTTTATGCGTAAAAATAAGACGAAGTACAAAAGAGAGAGAAAATAGAGTCAACAAAAAAGAAGATGCGCTTAGCACGCATCTTCTTTTTCATACTGAATGTTATGTTTGAATAGAATAGTCGAGTATTCTGTCTGAATTAGACAGCCTAGCACTTAGTATAACGATTGTTTACCAATGTTCCTTTTGTAATTAAAGCAAATCTTCCTTCTAAGGTGCTCAATACGTTTCTTGAAGTCGCTGTAAAACAATGCATGTGTACAGTCTCTCCTTTCCTGTATTGGCCTTACATAGAATATATACCCGGGGAAAAATAATTAAAACTTGATTTGGGTATTTTTTCAAAAATAATAATAAATCCATTCCGGTGTTTTTTTTAGAGAACGTTCCCATTTAGGGATTTCATCTATTACTGTTTTGGTTAATCTGCGGCTGTTTGTTTTATCTTCATTAATTTCTCGTTCTATGTGTGCAATCATCTCGCGATCATAAATAAGACAGCTCGCTTCATCATTTAAATAAAAACTTCGGGGATCCCAGTTGGCTGTGCTAATATTGGCAATCGTATGATCGATGACCATTACTTTTCCGTGAAAAAACCCCTTTTTATATAAGAAAATTCGAATACCTTTGTTTAATAGTTGCTCTGTTTTAGGGTAACTAGGCGGTTTAGTGAACCACGCATCGGTATTGTCCGGAAGTATAATATCGATTAAAACGCCTTTTTCTTTTGCTGAAATAAGTGCATTCATTAAATGTTCACTTGGAATAAAATAAGGGGTAGCAATGGTAAGCTTTACTTTGGCACGGTTGATTAGATCAATCATCTTTTGCTCAAGTTCTTCTCCAGTTGAAAACAATAGCTGATAGTTTGCTCCGTGAGAGCGAGCGATAGGAACTCGCTGAGCAGATATATGTTGTCCCGTGTCTTCTTCCCAATCTTTCAAAAATTGCTTTTCAATTTCAAAAATACCTTCTCCTTTAATTCGCAAGTGGTAATCACGCCAATAGCCCAATTTTTTATGCTTCCCTAAGTATTCTTCTCCTATATTAAAACCTCCGAGATAGGCTTCTTGGCCATCTACTACGACAAACTTTCGATGATTTCGATGATTAATGCTATAAAAAAAGTGCTGCCTGCTTGCTTTTCGACTAAAGGTAAACTCAACTCCATTTTTCTTAAGATCATCTATGAGTGTTCGGGAGAGATCGTTTCCTCCAAAACGATCTACAGAAAGTTTAATCTTTACCCCTTCAGCTGCTTTCTCTTTCAATAGCTCAAATAGCTTTATGCTGATGTTGTCCGCTCGAATAATAAAAAATTGAATGTACACGTACTTTTTTGCTTTTTTAATATCCTCAAATAAAGTAGGATATAAACTACTTCCTTGTGTATACAGCGCTATCTTTCCTTGGTAAACAGGCGTTTCGATAAGCGGATGTACACGAACATAAGCGTTATAGCCTTTTTTTATGTCCCATTGAAAAAACAAACACAAACAAAGCCCGCATACTAAAATAAACAGCATTTTTTTAACCATACTGTACTCCTGATTTGTCTAATATGTATATATAGGCTTTGGAGGTTTGTTTTATTTTATATGAGGAAATGTATGGAAATATAAAACGTGTAACACGAAAAGCTTAATCATTTTTTGATTAAGCCTTTGTGTACTTCGCTAGCATTTAGTAAATATAGTCCTTATACAAGTCAGACTGAATAACCTTTTTATAAGCGAGACCGTGTTTCTTAGTAAGAGCTTTTACCTCATCTACACAGCTTTGAGCGCTTCTTGGCGATACGTAAATATCGTTGATAAGCTGATGTAAATTACATGTAAGGAGGTTGCCATGCTCGTGAGAAAACTCATACGATCTTTTTTCGAGGATATCCATTCGTTTTTGCCATTGATTTGCGGAAATACCTTGAATTTCGAATAGCTTTTGCAGCTTCCAAGCGTGTATACGACTTGCTACAATAACAAGCCTCAATTCATTTTCATGCTGATAGGATTTGCGCTTGTAAAATAACGTGTCATATACAGAGTGACTGATCATTTCTTTTTGGAAGTCTATGTACTGCACTTTTCCAGAGAAGATTTTATAGCGTAAATCTTTAATACTGCACAATAAATTTTCATAGGTGGTTTTAATAGCTACGCCATCATTCCCTTTTAAATATAGATCCCACATTCCAGCGGCTTCGTAATCATTGATATGCCAGGATGAAACAGCAGAAAATTCATGGATTTTTCTTATATAGGTTCTAGAGGTACGGTTATGACGTTCGCCTTTTTTTCTTAACTCTTCTATGTTCCACATCGAAGAGCATCCTTCAAGGGGATCCGAAAATGCATCAGGTTTTGCGAAAAAAAGCGCATTGGTTTCTAGTAAATCTTGAAAATCAGCCAGCGGCATAAATCGCCATACCGTCGGATTATTGTGCACCTTATAGCGTTCATCATAATCGTCATAGCTAGATTCAAATCTTTTGGCATATTCGTACGCTTTCTCTCTATAAGCTAAATCCATTGGTTTTCCTCCTCTGAATGCATATTCACACTTGAATTATAGCACTTAATTGTTGTAATTTTCAAAATTATCCACCTGCATTAAGTTCTATTATCAGAAAAGAAGACACACCTCAACATCTACAGCGTGTCTTCTTATTTAATGAAATGAATGTTTTGCTTAACACTTTCACTTTCTGGCTGATTTAATTCCAATAAATAAATTTCATCCGCTCGAAAATCTGTCTTCTTCATTTCTTTTTTTAAGGTACGAATAAAGGCAGCTGAACTTTTTCCATAGGCTTCAAAATAATGAAACGTGTGTACAACAAATAAAATGGATGCGCCACTATAATCTTTTTTGCTCTTTTTTTGAATGTTCTCTAGCACTTTTTCTATATACTCTTCCACAGAACCTTCCGTCTGGATACGGGGTAGAGCAAAATTTCCTGAATTGACCCTCTGTGCATCTTCAAATTCCAGTTTCCCATCTTTGTAAGAAGTAATTTCAATTCGTTTTTCAGTACCATCCGGCTGAATAATTAATCCGTCGTATCCTTGACTTCCAATAATAAGCTTCAATTTTGAATTCCTCGGACAATAAGAAGATTGGCTGAAGCAATAAAGCGGATAAAACTCTTCAAAAAACTTTTTGAAACGCCCTTTTTTAAGTCTGGCTAATTTTATATACTCTTTGTTTTGATGAATCATTTGCTGCGTATGTTCAAAATACTTCTTCATTTCTTCTTGCGTTCTGTACAGATCAAGATCTTTAAATAATTCATCCATCTTTTTCACCTTCAATCCCACCAACTAAAAAAGTCTTCTTACTTAGTAGATACATATTCATAAATGTGTGTGACAATTTTCTTTTTTTAAAGATATAGCTTTTTTAAAACAAAACGTGCACACTTTTCATTTTTTTGCATATCCTGTTATTCGTGCGTTCAATCATGAGCGTACGTTTCAGCCTTTAGTTGTAAAAGACAAACCGTAAAGTTACAGCTGATGGCCGATGATATGCGTCTGCTGATTTCATAAACTATAACAAACAGGAAACTTAACAATAATTGAGGTGTTGGAAATGTTTGATAATGATTACGTAGTTAAAACCGTTCACGATTTACATGTAAAACGTACAGAAAGTCAATTAAAAGTTTTATTAACTTATTTTTTCCATAAAAAATAACACGTATTATAGATGGTAATATATAGTCAGTTATTACTTGAAGTTTTTTATAAGAAGAGAAGAATAGTTTGATACAAATAAAAAGGAATAGTGGATTACCCACTATTCCTTACTTGCAATTCCCGAATCAGTTCAGCAAGAATTTTAATGCTTCTATCGATATCTGGTAAAGAGGCATAGGCGTAAGAAAGCCGAAGATAACTGCCGGTTTCTTGTGCATAAATACTTCCAGAGTTAAGCAATATCCCTCTTTTTAAAGCACGAGAGTATAAAGATTTCATTAAAATAGAAGGTTGAATATGCACCCATATAAAAAAGCCTCCTTCAGGATTCGTCCATGTTGCTATATCTCCTGCGTATGTTTCCAAAGCATTCAGCATCACTTTTCTTCTTGTTCGCAATTCCGTTCGTACAGTTTCCATATGCTGTTGATATAAGCCATTTTTAAACCATTCTGCTGCTACTCTTTGAGATAATGAGCTAGATCCATAATCTGTTTGCATTTTAATATCCGCCAAACGCTCAATGACTGGTTCTGGGCCGACTATCCATCCGATCCGTAATCCTGGGCTTAGTGTTTTTGAAAGACTGCTAACATATAACACGTGTCCATTTTTATCTAAAGCTTTTAATGGCAGTGGAGGCCGTTTATCTAGCCATAATTCGCGGTATAAATCATCTTCAATAATAGGAAGCTGATGTTCCTCACATTCTTTCAACAAATCGTAACGCCTATTTTGTGACATTAATGTTCCCGTTGGGTTATGGAAACATGGATTTGTATATAAAATAGCTTGCCCTTCTTGAGGGTCGGCGCGTTTTATAGCTGTTACTTTTATTCCTTCCTCATCCATAGCAAGGCCTTTGAGTTTCATTCCGGCTGATTGAAATACATGTAAGGAATATAGATAAGAAGGTTTTTCGAGCAAAACCGAAGAGTTTCTTTGCAGCAGTCCAATTGAAATAAGCTGAAGAGCTTGAAGAGCGCCGGAAACAATTAAAATAGAATCTGGAGAAGATTCAATCCCTATTGTTTTCATATATGCACTTAACTCTTTTCGTAAAGGCAAATACCCCTTTGGTTCTTCGTATCCTAGAACCTCCATATTTTCTGCTACTTTTTCTACGGCGTATTTCATTTTGTTTTTAGGAAATATGTCAGGTGAAAGCTCTCCTTTGCTTAATTGAATAAGGTTTGAGTTAAATTCGGATTCATTAATATCTTGTACCATTGCTTGACTCGGATGATGCATGCCTGATTTCACATGAACATCCCAATCGGGCGGAGTTGTAGCCAAAAGTGTCCACGTATTATTTATAACGATGGTTCCCTTTCCCATCTTACCTTCAATTAAACCGTCCGCTGTTAATTCCTCTAATGCGGTGATGACCGTACTTCGGTTAACATCAAACATAGCAGCAAGCTTTCGCTGACTAGGAATTTTACTTCCAATCGGCCATTCTCCACGCGCAATTTTCTCTTTCATAAAATCAATGATTTGCTTGTATTTTGGATAACTCGAACTGTTCTCTTGATTCATACACGTACTCCTGTTTTTAAAGTGGTTGGGTTAATTGCTTTCAAACTGGTTGAAGACATTTTATCAAATGTTTATTAACATGGGAACCACAATAGATACTGGTTGGATTCAAAATGAAAAATGGAGATGAATAGGTATGAAATTAACGTTTAGTCTGGTGTTCTTACATATACTGATGATTAGCTTATGGGCTTCAGCATTTCCAGTTATTCAAATAGGGCTGGAATCGTTTTCTCCTCAGCACCTCGCTTTTGTTCGGTTAAGTATTGCTTCTGTAGTGCTGTTAGTTATTGCAATAGCCACACGCATGCCCTTGCCTGACATAAAAGATATTCCACTTCTTTTAGCTCTCGGTTTTTTAGGTTTTGCCGTCTATCACACGGCCTTAAACATTGGAGAAAAAACGGTAAGTGCGGGTATTGCGAGTTTACTGATCTCGACTACTCCTATTTTTTCTTCGCTTTTAGCTATTTTTCTTTTTCAGGAGGAGTTCGGAAAAAGAAAATGGATTGGATCTGCAGTAAGCTTTGCGGGTATTGTACTTTTAACCTTCAGCAAAGAGAATTTTGTACACTCAGTTAATGGAATCTTACTGGTTCTGCTAGCTGCCCTTGCAGAAAGCGTCTATATAGTATGTCAAAAAAATTTATTAAAAAAATATGGTTTCCTTTCTTTTGTGACGTACAGTATTTGGGGGGCTACAATTTCTATGCTTGTTTTTTTACCTGGGTTAGAAACAGAACTTGCACATATCTCTGTCAGATCAGCAATAAGCGTGATATATTTAGGATTATTTCCAACCGTTATTCCCTATATGGTACTCGCTTATCTGACATCGCGTATAGGTTCTGCTGAGGCTGCCATCTCTCTTTACTTAACTCCTGCGCTGTCCTTTTTCTTAGCGTGGCTGCTTTTAAAAGATATCCCGAGTGCAGCTTCCATTGTTGGAAGCATCATTACGTTATGCGGCGTGTTGCTTACACATAGTAAAAGAGAGAAAGTTCACAATGCAAAGGTAATGCGTAGGGCTTAGGGAATTCTCTTAGATGCTATGTTTTTTATTTATATATTTTATTTAGAACATACTTTAATTTCTTCTTTTTGCAGTTTAATTAATAATTAATATAAAAAAGTGCCTTTCTTTAATGTTTGAAATTTAAAGAAAGGCGCTTTTTTATGTAGTTTCTAATTCTGCTTTTATTTTCCCAGCCACTGCGTGAGTCAGCTGCTGAAGATCGTAAATCTCTTCTCCTGAAAGTACTACGTGCCCGTTTAAAACGTGGTTATGTTTATATGCTCGATACGTCACTTCAATACTTTTTATCGCACGCTCTACTTCATTATTCACCATAATGCTTTCATAGTGATAGGATAGTGTTTCAATTCGAATCTGCGTATTTTTCATATTCATTCACCCTCCATGAGCCATTGACTAAAAATATGACTGTTAGAGGTCGACTATACATAAAAACTTTTTTGTTGCCACCTAATTTGTTATTTAGAACATATTTTAATTACTTAATTGATGTCTGCTCTTCTTTTTTATAAAACCTCAAAATAAACCCCTACTCTTCAGAGCGGGGGTTTATTGCTTGTAGTACCAGCCTTTTTTATCTAAAAATTGCTTAACTTTTACAAAATCCAGTCCAGCTGCTGTGAGTTCAGCTGACGGATTACCTATTGCATGTACGTTTAATTCACTGTCAATTCCTTCATTTTTTAAGAAAGCACGAAACTCTGTTTCCATGTCTTTACTTAATCCGCCTGTTTTAATTGTAACTGGGATAGGTTCTACGTCTTTCATTTGCACGAATCCGCCTGGAACAGCCCATGCTGCACTCGTATAGCCATATACGCTAAATACCGTGCCTTTTTTTATAGTTCTGAAATTCTCTGTTACATTCGCATACTTGTAGACTCCAATATCCTTCTTCGCTTTTACTTGAAAAGAATATTTATCTCCGAGTGAAGTAACCTTTGGTAATGATTCTTCTATAGGATTACTTACACCCTTAAGCAATTCCATCATTTTAGCTAATGTTTTCTCATCAGCTTTTCCAGTTGACGTTAATCCATACTTTTCTTGAAAAGCTTTAACAGCTGCAACAGTTTCACTGCCATATTGGCCATCGGTTCCTTGCTGGGAAAGCTCAAATCCTAATTTAATTAAGTTTTGCTGCAGTTCTTTTACAGCTAGTCCGCTATCACCTTGCTGCAATTGTGCTGATGGCTGATTATTTTCCACCACCGCCACCCCTGTGTTAATACTATTAAAGAAATCCAGATCCATTTCATTGATATCAACATTGCCTTTAATCCCGTTTACTTTTCCTTGATCTGTATATTGAAACATAGACCATCTATCCCAAATGGCCGTATCACCTGGATTAGTAAATCCCTTGGAACGGTTACTTCCACTGTAACGAGCTATCCATAGCGGATATCTTGCCACGGCGCTTGTAAAATTGGATTTAATAAAACTATACCCGGTGTAAAGAATAGGCGTAATGCTTGTTTTCCTTTCAATATATTCCATCCATCTAACTGCAAAGGCTGTGACCTGCGCTTTTGTTTTCCCTTTATTTTCTTCCAAATCTAAGCAATGAGGCAAATCAACCTTCATGCTGCCTAATTTATTTAAAAAGAAATTAACTTCTGCAATAGGATCATTATCAGCATGAGCAAAGTGATAAAAGCCTACACGTAGACCTGCATTTTTTGCTCCTATATAATTATCATATGATTTTTTATCTAAGAAGGTTGTACCTTCTGTTAATTTAATATACGCGCCTTTTACCCCATCCGACGCCACTTTTGCCCAATTAATTGTTCCGTTGTGATGAGAAACATCAATGACCTTAATATTTTGATTATTACGGTTTTGCATTGCTATCACTCCTTCATACAAACTATGAATAAAAAAGGAAATGGCAACTGATACAGGCCTATTAAATAGATATTAGGCTTTATAAAAAACCGTACAATAAGAAGGGCTTTTGGTAGCCTTACCTTATTATAAGAAATGAATTTGTGCAATTTCATAACGTTAGAAGAGCTATATTCGTTTATACTAATAATATGAAGATATACTGTATAAAAAATGGAGGAATATGATGTCTTTAATAAAAGAAGCACGTAGGTATGCAGAACATGCTCATACCGGCCAAATGCGTAAGCTGTCTGATAAACCTTATATCGTTCATCCTATTAACGTAGGTAATATTTTAGAAAAAGCAGGTTTTAGTGAAGAAGTAATTGCAGCAGCTTATCTGCATGATGCTGTAGAAGATACAAGTTTAACACTCGAAGAAATTGTACAAAGATTTGGCTTAGAGGTAGCGGAGATTGTTGAAGCTCATACAGAAGACAAATCCAAAAGCTGGGAAGAACGTAAACAGCATACAATTCAAATTGTGAAAACTGGTTCTCTTGAAGTGAAATCTTTAATTGTAGCAGATAAATTAGACAATTTACGGTCTTTAAAAGAAAGCTACGATCAGCAAGGAGATACAATTTGGAATAGTTTTAAAAGAGGATTCGAAAAACAGAAATGGTACTACGAGTCCATCAGCAAATACGCTGAAAAAGGATTGGAACCAAGCCAAATTCCAAGTTTTTTTAATACGTACAAACAAGAAGTAAATGATTTTTTTAGAAGTTAATATTCATATGAAGAAATTAGAAAACACTGAAAATAACTATTGCGAACGTGCGTCATACGTATTAAAATATAGTAGAGTCAACAGGCAATAAAGACTCTACATAAGCGGGACTGTAGTTCAGTGGGAGAATACTTGTCTGGCAGACAAGGGGTCGTGGGTTCGAATCCCATCAGTTCCATAAAACCAGTCGCATCAAGAGTTTAAAACACTTTAAAACTCTGCCGGATGGAATGGGTGTAATACTATTTCATCTGACCTCTTCATGATTTTCATGAAGAGGTTTTTTATTTTCTTTTTACGATTGATCCTCATGATTTTTATAATTATTCTTTTCACTGCTCCTGCTTACAATTTCTCTAAGTTCGCCCTCATCGCCTTTTGCATTGATGATTTCAAAAAGCTGATTCAGCCCTTCACTTGTTTCATCGTTTGGTTCTTTGCCCATTTTATCCCCTCCTTTTGCTTTTAGGGTGCCCATCTTTTTCGCATTGTTTCATGTAAAAAGCAATTTATCAATATTAATCGGCCATAAAAGTATACCTTTACGATCCTTGTACGATTACTGGTTGTACAGATATACTCAATCAATCCTTGAAATTTTGCAGCGTTTTATAAGGTTTCTAATACTCATCTATAATGAAATGATCATCACAAACTTCGTTAAAATCGTTCTCTTCTTGGAGATCTCCTTCTTTATCTTTAGATATCTCGGTTTCTTGTGTAAATAGTCTAAAAAGCTTGTTTAACATTGTTTCACCTCGTATCTTTCATTAATACATTCAGTATGATTCATTTATATGAAGCCAGTATGAATTGAAACTTAAGATAATGTGAATGTAGACATGAACGTGAGATGTTAAGCATGCTTATATCCTGGACAAAAAAGTTACTTCATTCTACTTATGTATTATCGCTTTGCTTCTTGAGTCCTCAACTTCTTTAAATGCCGTTCAAATCGCTTGCGTAATCGGAATTATACGTTTGCTTGTTTTTCTTTAGTTATATCTACAATCAAACGAAAAAACGCAAGCTATAAAAAAGAACTTTGGATGCTACTGCAAAGTTCTTTTCATAAACACTTACCGTTTGTTAAGAACTGTATTAAATATGAAATAGCTCATACACTTCTCATACAATCGCTAAGACCTATTCAGTTAACAGTCCTTCTTACGTTTTTTCTCGAACCATCCATATGCAATTTCAGCTTCAATTTCTTTATTTCCTGGAGAAACTAAGAAAATAACGTATGAACCGTTGTTTGGAAAGATAAATTTGCCGTCTTCATCACTTACTAATGTACTTTTCGGCGGAACAACACGGTTAAATACGTTTACCCCTTTAGCAGGAACGCCTTTTACCATTTCTGCAAATTTAATTTTTTCTTTTGGCTTTGAACGTATTGTAGTATTTGCTGGACTCACATTATCTGAAGTTGTTCCTTTTCCAGGGGGGATAGAATTAAACCAAATTTCAGCAGTAAAAGGTTCGTTTGAATAGTTAGTGATAGTAAAAGCATTCACAAATAAATCTACTCCGGAGCCGGAAGGGTTCACTAATCCGCCCGAAGCGTTTCTATTTCCATCAAAACGAATAGGCTCAGTTTGTCCAACAAAATAGTCTCCTTTTAACGATTGATATAAAGGATTAGGTATATTAACGGATTTAATATACGGTTTGCTCGACTCGTAATTTGACATACAATCGTCTCCTTTCTGGACTATATTTTAGGAGTTTTTTCTGTAAATGCTTGGACACATGCATATATAAATATATTTAATCTCTATATAAACGCAAAAAGATAGACCCGGTACTGAGCCTATCTTTTTCTATCGTTTTTACAAAAAATTTCCCCTTGGCCCTTTCCTTACTAATGCCCTCGTCGACTGCTGGCGTATAAACGGATTGTTTTTTGACCTTATATTCCGATTCTTTTTTAATCCGTCTACTACCCCTTCTTAAAGTAGTAATCACCTATTCTTTTTTAGTCATAAAATGAAGAATCCTTACCTTTTTTTCACAATACTCAATAATTTCATAACAGGTTGTGAGGATATCATGTCTAGACAGTTCTATTTCATCCAATACAAACTTTGAAAGCTGCTTTTGCAGAACCTCCAGCTTTTTGCTGTCTTCTTCATCGATCCACAGTCCTTCCGTAATACATACATCTGCTAGTTTGTTAATAGATTGGGCCGTCCAGTTTAAGCCGGCTGAAGAAACGGTTATTGTCAGTAAATCATTTTTTATAGCTAAAATAACCTGACACACATGGGTATAGGCATCAACTTTCTTTTGGATAAATGCTTTGCGAAGCTCTTGCTTGTATTGCTCTTTCGACATCGCTATAGCTACGACAGACGTAATGAATGTTCCTGCCAGCGCGATGAGTGACCCTATCAAAATCCCTATCATTTCTTCTGACAAAACGTTCACCTCTTTAAAGGTATTTCTATATGCTATGGGACTGAAGGAAATGATATGAGGATAAATACCATGTAAAAACAGCCCTAACTTAGAAAAGTTAGGGCTGAAACACTAAAATATGATGATAACCAAATTAGATAATACGACTTGTAATAATCCCTTCAATTTGACCAATTTTTTCTTCTAGCTCAGGCACAATCTCGTCACTTACTTGATTGTCAATATCGATCATTGTATACGCATATTCACCGCGGCTTCTGTTCACCATATCTGCGATGTTTAAATTGTAGTTTGAGAATACTTGCGTAAGCTGTCCTACCATATTCGGCACGTTGTGATGGAAAGCAGCTACGCGTTTTTTCCCAGTGTAAGGTAGAGATGCATTCGGGAAGTTCACTGAATTTTTAACGTTTCCTGTTTCTAAGAAATTTTTCACTTGACGTGCTGCCATTACCGCACAGTTTTCTTCTGATTCTTGAGTTGATGCCCCTAAATGAGGAATTGGCACAACATTTTTCATGTTCAAGACATTTTGATTTGGGAAATCTGTAATATATCGACCAACTTTTCCACTTTCAAGAGCAGCTTTCATATCTTCTTCGTTTACAAGCTCACCGCGTGAGAAGTTCAAAATATGAACATCAGGTTTCATGATGCTAAACGTTTCTTTATTGAAAACACCTTTTGTGTCGTCCGTTAATGGAACGTGAACCGTAATATAGTCAGATGCTGCAAATAGTTCTTCTAGAGACATTGCACGCTGTACGTTGCGAGACAAATTCCAAGCTGTATTAACAGAAATGAATGGATCAAAACCAATTACGTCCATATCTAAATCAAGCGCGTCGTTTGCTACAAGAGCACCAATTGCACCTAAACCAATAACGCCTAATGTTTTACCTTTGATTTCTTTTCCAACAAACTGTTTTTTACCTGCTTCAACTAACTTAGGAATTTGATCACCTTGGCCGTCTAATCCTTTTGTCCATTCAACTCCAGCAAATAAGTTACGAGAAGAAGCCATAATTGTAGTTAAAACCATTTCTTTTACTGCGTTTGCATTAGCTCCTGGCGTATTAAATACAACGATACCTTGCTCTGTGCAAGCGTCCACCGGTATATTATTAACCCCTGCTCCAGCTCGTGCAATAGCTTTTAAATTTTGGTCAAATGCCATGCTGTGCATGTTAAAGCTACGCACGACAATCGCATCTGGATTTTCGCTGTCGTTGTCAATTTGATAACCTTCTTGATTAAAAACATTTAGACCTTTTTGTGCAATGTTGTTTAATGTTTTGATTGTTTGTACTTTTTCTAATGTTAATGTGCTCATTTTGTACTCTCCTCTGATTATCATCGTAGTTTTACATGTTTTTACCTTTGGATAAAGGAACTTCATTTTTAATTTTTTTAAAAGTCTGGTTTTTTAGCCTACATGTCTGATAACTTCTATATCCTCTCCCCCTAAACAGAAAGAGGTAAGAGATATGTATTAATCCCTTACCTCTGCCCAGGCGAACGGCTACGTCACTATATGCTTCCTCACGGTTATCCGCGTTTCGCCAGTCACATATAGTCTTTGAAATTAAGTATATTCTAGCAAACTCTTTCAGAACGTTCAACCTTTTTTTAAAAGTTTGCTTTTTTCAGTCAAATTTTTAATCTCTTTAGTGAATCTCCTAATATATTGACAAATATCCTAATACATGTTAAATAAAAAGAGTGATTAGCACTCTATCCACTCAAGTGCTAATTATTTTATAAGCCCTATTTGGAAAGGAGAACTTCTTATGTCAAAAAAAGAATTCAAAGCCGAATCAAAGCGATTATTAGAGATGATGATTAATTCCATCTATTCTCAAAAAGAAGTATTTTTGAGAGAACTTCTATCAAATTCAAGCGATGCAATCGATAAAATTTATTACAAAGCCTTAACAGACGACTCCTTGCGTTTTAACAAAGAAAGCTATTACATAAAAGTAACACCAGATAAAACTAACCGTACCTTAACCATTACAGATACTGGGATTGGTATGACGCAAGAAGAGCTTGAAAGCAGCTTGGGCACAATTGCGCGAAGCGGTTCCCTTGCGTTTAAAAATGAAAATGAAACAAAGGACGGACACACGATTATTGGCCAATTCGGCGTTGGGTTTTACGCAGCGTTTATGGTGGCAGATGTCGTAACGGTGATTAGTAAAGCGTTAGGCAGCAATGAAGCCTATAAATGGGAATCTACTGGTGCTGATGGTTATACAATCGAACCTTGCGAAAAAGAAACGGTTGGAACTCAAATCATTTTAAAAATCAAAGAAAATACAGAAGATGAAACATATGATGAGTATCTAGAAGAGTATCGTTTAAAAGAGATCATTAAAAAGTATTCAGACTTTATCCGCTACCCAATTAAAATGGACATAACGGAAAAACGTCCTAAAGAAGGTTCTGATAACGAGCTAGAAGATTATACAGAAGAGCAAGTTATCAACATTATGGTACCGATCTGGAAGAAAAATAAAAATGAATTGACTTCAGAAGACTATGAGCAATTTTATTCAGAAAAGCGCTACGGGTTTGATAAACCGCTCACTCACCTTCACATTAATGTGGATGGAACGATTCGCTACAATGCTATTTTATTTATTCCAGAAAATAGTCCGTTTGATTACTACTCAAAAGAATTTGAAAAAGGACTTGAACTGTATTCAAACGGCGTATTAATTATGAATAAATGCGCAGATCTTCTTCCAGACTACTTTAGCTTCGTGAAAGGTATGGTAGATTCTGAAGATTTATCTCTTAATATTTCGCGTGAAATCTTACAGCAAGATCGCCAGCTTCAGCTGATTGCCAAAAACATCGGCAAGAAAATCAAAAATGAGTTAAAAAGTTTGCTTAAAAACGAACGTGAAAAGTACGAGAAGTTTTATGAATCATTTGGCCGTCAGCTAAAATACGGCGTTTACAGTGACTTTGGCAGCAACAAAGATGTATTAAAAGACCTGCTTTTATTCTATTCTTCTACAGAGAAAAAGCTCGTAACACTAGACGAGTATGTATCACGCATGCCTGAGGATCAAAAGTATATCTATTATGCATCAGGAGAATCGTACGACCGCATTGAAAAGCTTCCTCAAGCAGAATTAGTTGCAGATAAAGGGTACGAAATTCTGTATTTTACAGAAGATATCGATGAATTTGCGATTAAAATGTTAATGACGTACAAAGAAAAAGAATTTAAGTCTGTTTCAAGTAGTGACTTAGGGATTGAAGCAGAAGAAGAACAGCTCAATGAGTCTGAGGAAAAAGAGAATAAAGAGCTATTTGACTATATGAAAAAAGCTTTGGCGGGAAAAGTAGGAGATGTGCGCGCGTCTAAACGTTTAAAAACACACCCCGTTTGCTTATCAGCTGATGGTGAAGTAACGATTGAAATGGAGAAAATTTTAAGTGCTATGCCTGATAATCAGCAGGTAAAAGCAGAAAAAGTTTTAGAAATTAACGTAAATCATGATGTATTCGCTTCTTTAAAAGATGCATTTGAAAATGACAAAGAGAAACTAGACCTTTATACAAATTTATTATATAACCAAGCTCTTTTAATTGAAGGCTTATCTATTAGTGATCCCGTTGAATTCACAAATGATATTTGTAAAATCATGATATAAAAATCAGGCGCAGAATCATTCTGCGCCTGATTATATGTATGGCATAATAAAAGTAGTTATATAGTAAGAAGCGATAAAAATGGGTACGGGCAGTTCTTCTGTTACTCTTATTGAGTGTTTTCCTTGTTTAAAATGAAAAAGGTCTGATTTAAACTCCGCGACTTTTTCTCTTTTTTGATTAAAAATACACGCTTCCTCTACGGCTTCATGACTGCTTAACATGTAGACGTTATTTCCCCATCTAATTTCTTGTGCTCCTTCGTTTTTAATTATTCCTTTACCTAATAAATCCCCTATTATTTTTCCATTTTCTTTTATCACCCACCGGTGTTTTTTCACGTGATCAATAAACACCGTTCTTCCTTCCCATTGAACTTGTACATGTACCTTTAAGCCGCAGGAAAAGATAGGAAACCAAGAAATAGAATCTAACACTGGAAGTCCATCACGAGTTAAAAAATCAATACTTTTAGTCCACATGTTTTTATGCACTCTCTTAAGTTGTCCGACATTTTCTCCATTTTCATTTGTAACTGCTACGGTCTTTCCCGCTGATTTAAAATAGGGAAGATAAAAGATATATTCTTGCATATAAGCCTCCAAAGATTCTGTACCTTATATTAACAGCATGTACATAGTTATGTTTCTATCTTTCATATATTTCGTTTGTTTCTTCTGATTTCTTACTTTGTTTAAATTGATTTTGATTTTCTTTTAAATGCTTTAGTAAAGCAACAATCAAGAAACTAACAATCACAAGAAGAAGCCAAGAGCTAATTTTACTTATATGAACCATTGTCCACTGCTGCTGTTGATCTGGATACTGCCATGCTCCGAAAAATGTTGCGATATTTTCAGCGATCCAAATGAAAAAGCCAATCAGTACAAAAGACAATACTAAAGGCATGCGATATGTACGTTTGTTAACCGTAAAATATACAAAAGTTCGATAAAAAATAAGTAAAGTAAAAAGTTTTAAAAACCAGCGGAAGTCGTAAATAAAATGATGCGTGAAAAAATTAAGGTAAATAGCCATACTTAGTATACTGACAATCCACGTAGAAGGCCAATTCGTAAGCTTTAATTCAAGCCTTCTCCACACTTGGCACATGTAGCTGGCTACACTAGCATACATAAATCCGCTGTACAGCGGAACTCCCCAGACTTTAGTGAAAGCTTTTTCCGGATAGCTCCATGAGCCCATATGAACTTTGTAGAGTTCTAACGCTAGTCCAATTAAATGAAATACTGCAATGACTTTTACTTCATCAAGCGTTTCTCGTTTAAACATCACCATTAAAACTTGAGTTCCTAGACAGACTAATAAAATAAGGTCATATCTAGAAATAAACGGTACTTCAATTATTTTTGTCATGGCCAATGTAAGAAAAATAATAACAGGAAAAACACAAGATTTTGCTTGTTCTAAACCAAAATAGATTAATTGCTTCATTGTAACATCCTATCTTTATAGTATTCTTTAGTGTGTTCACAGAATGATTCCCTGAAAATTATTGCAGATTTTTCAAATTTATTCAATAAGCATCTCCGCTGTTTTTGTAACCAAACTATCATATCCAGCGGAGATTTGTTTTCTCCGTTAACTTTTCAAAAAATCGGTTACTGTCTGCACATAGCGCTCTTTATCGTAAGATAAGTACAGATAACTGGTTAATTGTACAGGCTCCCCAAAGAAAAAACGTTCATACAGTGTTTCCCTTGTGCCAAACGGACTCATAGTTAAATCCCACGCTAGTCGAAAAAGCTTAATTCGATCTTCTGCACCTCTAGATTTAGCTTGCAAATAACGTGTAATATCTTCTTTAACCAATGAGCGGCACGTATTTTCCGTTGGTATTGCCATTAGTCCGCTTGCACCTAAAAGCTGAATAATCTCTGTAAAGGTAGGATATGTTTTTGAAAATATATTTGCGGCAATACGAAGTGTAGTTTCATTCGGACGCATGTATCCCCATGGATCAATCTCCGCTTCTTCTTCTGCTTTCATCACGAGAGCTTTCATCGTTTCTAGCGCAATAATAAGCTCCGTTGCTTTTTCTCGCACATGCGGATAGTCCGCAATGTTAATGGTTTCAATCAGAGATTGTACAATCCCTAATACAAACTCTGTTTTGACAATTCTCCTTGAAGTTACTTGATGCAGAGCAAAGGCCGAGAAGGAACTAGAAGCAAGGAATGCATTGGATACATCTACATTTTCATAAAAAAACACGCGGTCCCACGGTACTAATACACGTTCAAAGACAACAATGGTATCCATTTCTTCAAATCTAGAGCTCAATGGATAATCAAACGTTGAATCTGTTCCTGCAAACGATTCTCTACAAATAAATTTAACTCCTTCTATATTACTTGGAATTGAAAAAGCAAACCCTTTTTCTTTTCCTTGAATGCCTGCTGAAGACAGTACGAGCAGCTCATCCGTCATGCCACCCTGTGTAGCAAGCAGTTTCGCACCTTGGATAACGATTCCCTCATTGTTTTTATCAACTATTTTTGCTGCTATCGGTTCATCGTTTTGCTCGTAATAAAATTGGATTCGATTGACTTGAGGATCGATGAATGTATGAGTGAGCGATAAATCGTGCTCTCTCACATATTCATAATAAGAAATGATGTTTTCAGGAAAGCAATTTTCTTCTCCTCTCAGGAGTTCTGCAGAGGATGCAAAAGCCATCAATACGGTATTCATATAATCTGGACTTCTCCCCATCATACCGTGAGTTAAGCGAGCCCACTCCTGAGTCATCTCTCGTCTCTTTTTTAACTCTTCTTTTGTTGTAGGCTGTAAATAAGATGTACCAAAAAAATCCTCGGAATCCGGAGATTGGTATGTCATGATATCTTTAATTTTTTTATCATGCTGAAGATCATAAAGTTTAGCTTGACTGTTAATGGCTCCTTTAAAAGCCGGATGTTCTGATATATTGCCTGTTACGAGTTTGCCATCAACCCATACATTTGCTTTTAATTGATTGATTCTCTCTACGTATTGCTTCCCATTAATTGCTGACATACTCCCACTCCCAGACTTTCAATAAATATTTTCACCTATTGCATTTTTATCATATTACGATGTCTTTTCCATGTTTCCTTCATACATCACAGCTTTGCGCATAAAAAAAAGAAGGTCACAATAACCTTCTTTTTTTATGATTTATTTATATTGAATATCATTTCTTAGGGATTCAACTTTACTTAATGCTTGGTCAATATCAGGCTCTTCAACATTAAAGTGAGCAAGTGCATCGTGAAGATGCTTAGCAATTGCATTAAAATGTTCGGGCTGAATATTCATATTTGCATGCGCTTTAGTCATCGACTTTCCTGAATATTGATTCGGTCCACCTAAGGCAAAGCTTATAAACTTAGCTTGATGTCGACGTTGTTTATCCATATCCGTGTGCTCGAAAAAGTGACTAACTGTTTCGTCTTTTAAAACAAGCTCAAAATAAAAATAGTCTACTACTTTTTCAATCGCTTCTTGTCCGCCCACTTTTTCATACAATGTTTGTTTCAAAACAATTCCTCCTTTTGTACCTTTAACCATTATTACCCGATACAAGTATTCATATTCTTTGAAAGGCTTCTTTATGGGAATTCGTTATCGTCATGTTTTATTCCTCTTCCTCATAATGAATAAAATGTAAAGGGAATGAACCCAGTGCAAAGGAGTTGTAGAAACTGCATTTAATATCTATCGTTACTGGTCTGAATCATTACATTTTGATAAGTGCTGGTCTAATATACGTAAGTATAAGCCGGTAAGCCTTTTACTCCTACTCGGCATGAAAAAAGAGAGCCGGCAGCTTCTTCGTATTTTTCTTCTTCCTTAGCTGTGGTGATAAATAAAGTTTGTAAATCGTCTCCTCCAAATGTACAGCAGGTTACATTGGAAACAGGAAGATGAATAGATTCTATAATTTCTCCTTTCTCTGGATCTACACAAATAACTTTCGAACCTCCCCAAAGCGCTACCCACAGTCGGTCGTGCTCATCAATTGTCATTCCATCAGGAAACCCGTCTATATCTGAAAGGTCAATCACCACTTTTTCATCTTCGAGCCTTGTTGTTTCTTTAGAAAATGAATAAGACATAATTTTATTTTTTGGGGAATCAACCAGAAAGAATTTGTCTCCTGTTCGATTCCAAGCTAGCCCGTTTGACACGCTTAATCCTTCTTTAGCACTCTTAATTACACCTTTTTCATCTACTACGTACAGCTGGGCTTTTCCTTCTTCATCTTCTTCACTCATCGTGCCAATCCAAAAGCGATTATATGGATCACATTTCCCGTCATTAAAACGCATGTTTTTTTCAAGAGTATCTAAACGGATATACTCTTCATGATTCTTTTTGTTCTTATCCACTAAAAGCAGCTGATTACGAGTGGAGACGACCAATTTTGAATGATTGGTTGTAGAAACGCTTGTAACAACTGAAGGAAGATCCATATCTTCTAATGTTGTCGTTTTTGGATCGTACGTAAGAAGTTTTTTATCTAAAATGTCTACTAGCACTAATCTTTGATTTTCTTCATCCCATAGGGGTCCTTCCAGTAAACGTCCATCGTACTTTTTTTCAATTTTCGCTTCCATTTTCAAGCTCCTTTATTGTTTTTATGTACAACCGTTTTTTAATCGCTTTCTAAAAAATATTCCTTTAAGTATGCAAAACAAAAAACAGGAATATGTTTCCTTTTTATAAATACCCGTTGCATAACCTTCTCTAAACACTAGGTTACAAGAGAATCTTTTCATAAAAAAACAGCACGCTGTATATAGCGTGCTGTTTTTTTATTATAAAGTTACGTGTTCGTTTTCTAACTCTTTAACACGTGCTGCAAATTCTTCCTCTGTTAAACCATGTTCTTTTACATAGCGGTTACGGGGACTTACTCGGCATTCATGTGAACAAGCGCGTAAATATTTGTGTTCGTTTTCTTCAGAAGCTAAGATTTTCTTATTGCATTCTGGGTTTGAGCAGTTAACATAACGTTCGCAAGGCTCGCCGGTAAAGTGATCCTTCCCGACAATCACATGCTCTTTTTGGTTAACTGGTACGCTGATGCGCTCATCAAATACATAGCACTGACCATCCCATAGTTCACCTTGTACTTCCGGATCTTTTCCGTATGTTACAATACCTCCGTGAAGCTGGCTTACATCTTCAAAACCTTCTTCAAGAAGCCATCCAGAGAATTTTTCACAGCGAATACCGCCTGTGCAGTACGTTAAGATTTTTTTATCTTCAAACTGATCTTTGTTGTCGCGAATCCATTCAGGAAGCTCACGGAAGTTTTGAATATCCGGACGAACAGCTCCTCGGAAGTGGCCTAGATCGTATTCATAATCGTTTCGTGCATCGATTACGACCGTATTTTCATCTTGCATCGCTTGATAAAAT
This sequence comes from Priestia sp. D51, assembly GCF_053345675.1. Classification (NCBI taxonomy): domain Bacteria; kingdom Bacillati; phylum Bacillota; class Bacilli; order Caryophanales; family Bacillaceae; genus Priestia; species Priestia sp. D51. Next base: position 106,468 of record NZ_JBLTIR010000010.1, read on the forward strand.
TCTTTTGGGCTTAAGTAATTACCCGTTACGCGAAGAGGATTCACATCTTCTTCTAATCGAAGAGTTACTAATTCTTTGCGGTGACGCACGTGCATTTTTTTGAACGCATGTTCATCTGCTTCGTCTATTTTAAATACAATACCTTCAAAACGAGGATCATTTTTCATCGTTTCCATGTATTTATCTGTTTGTTCAACTGTTCCTGATACTGTTCCATTGATCCCTTCAGCCGCAATTAAAATGCGTCCTTTTAGTTCAAGCTCTTTACAAAATGCCAAGTGCTGAGCTGTGAACTCTTCAGGATTTTCAATTGGAGTGTACAAATAATATAGTAGTACTTGATATGGTTTTCTTTCAGTCATGTTGCTTCTTCCACCTATCTGTTTATATTTGCAAGATATAATGCATGTAGGTCGGTTATTGTGAACCGAATTGATGGTAACAATTCATTACTTAAAGGTACATTACGACAAAAACAACATCCTTTTTATGAGGATGCTTCTATCTAAAAAGTATTACAGTGAATGATTGTTTCAAAAACATACAGTATTTAAGCCTGTAATAGTATAACATATCAAGGCGAACACTTCTAGGATTTGTTTTTTTATGAACATTTTCTTGCGGAGATACGTTCTACCTGAGCTTTTCTGCGCATACATGATGAGATATGAACCTTTGAGATTGGAGGCGGAAATGATGCCTTTTTATACATTAAAAGACGGTGCAACTTTATACTATGAACAACAAGGGGAAGGAACACCTATTATTTTCATTCACGGAGTTTGGATGAGCAGTCGTTTTTTTCACAACCAGCTTTCTTTTTTTTCGAAACAGTATCAAACTATTCTTTTGGATTTAAGAGGACATGGAAATTCAAGTCATACTCCATATGGCCACACAATTTCCACTTATGCTCGCGATGTGCATGAGTTTATAAATAATAATCGATTAAAAGACGTCATATTAGTAGGCTGGTCGATGGGTGCTTTTGTTGTGTGGGAATATTTGAAACAATTTGGTGAAGAAAATGTAAAAGGGAATATTATTGTAGATGAAATGGCTTCAGACTTTAAATGGTCAGACTTTCCAATCGGTGCATTTGATTTACCTGCCCTTATTTCGCTTATGCAAGGTATTCAGCTTGATCGAACAAGTACATTAGAAAGTTTTATTCCGCTTATGTTTAAGGATGAATTAACTGAAAAAGATAAACATTGGATTATGAAAGAAGTAACGAAAATGCCCGAGTCGATAGCTAGTGCTATTTTGTTTGATCAATCCATTGTGGACTATCGAGAATTCCTCCCGTTTATTACAATTCCTACTTTACTGTGCTTTGGAAAAGAAGAAAAACTCATTCCTGTAGCGGCTGGAAGGCATATTCAAAAGCTGGTTTCAGGTTCTGTACTTGAAGTTTTTGAGAACAGCTGTCACTGCCCTTTTCTCGAAGAAAGCGATCGGTTTAACAAAGTTGTGAGTGATTTTATCGAGCGCATCTAATTTACAACAAAAAAAGAATTGCCTTGTTTCTAACGGATTCGGTTGATAGAAAGAAGCATAAGTTAGAACTACAAATCAGCAATATAAATGGTAAGTAAAAGCGCTCGAAAAAAATCCGAGCGCTTTTACACTTAATGTTCTCCGCCCTCATTGAACTTAACTCTTCTACAGTTTGAGGCGATAACTTATAAGAATATCTTTTGGTTCAAAACCAACTTTCATATATACTCGATTTGCTTGACTATTTGCTCTATCAACGGTTAGTTTAATTTCATTAATTTGTGGAAATGAAAACATCTCTGTTAAAACTTCCTTTAACAACCTCGTTCCTAGACCTTGACTCTGAGCATTTTTTGAAACACCGATATACTCCAATGAAGCCTCTCGCATTTCAGTATCGACTTCAAAGTACGCATAGCCTTGCAACTCATTAGACATATTTTTAAGTATCTTTAACATATTTCTATCGTTAAGTCTCTCAATAATTGTTTTTCCATCATAATAAGTATTTTGAAACATTGCGTTATGCAGCATTTCAAATGCTTGAAAATCACTATGTTTAAATGGCTCGCTTTTCATTTCAATAACTTTATCAAAATTTTGTTCTTTAATTTCTAAGATCAAGTGTTCACCAGTCTTTTTTGCTTTTATTTCATTCATAAATACTTGTTGCAGCTCATTTTCTTCATTGATAAAAAAATGAAATTTTTGAATCAAAGGATTTTCATTAACTAACTGTTTCCATAATTGAGATTGCAAATAAATAGAAGATGTTTTATTAAAAGGTCCCCACACTTCTGCTACCGTTTCTTCGATATCAAATCCAATAGCCGCTAAAATTTCTCCTGTCCTATTTCTAGCGATTAAAAATTTAATATCGCCCTCGTCACTAATAAAAGCTCCTTTTAATGTCTGGTAGATTTCTTCTTCTTTTTCACCACAATAACCAATATGTGATGTTTTCTGACTATTTGTTTCTGATAGAAATCGAGATAACTCACCGAGGTTATTTGCTTTTTCTATAATAGCATCCATAACACTATCCCCTTCTTTAACTCCAATTTAGTGTCGTGTTCGTTCCTACTTCAAGCTATCCCTGCTTATTAACCCCTTTTACCTTCCTAGTTCGAAATTATTATTCTATATAATATTAATTAATCTCAACACAAATAAGGTAATGAAATCTCGCGTCCGTCATAGGCAAAGCTTACGTTTTTATCTAAAAGCATCTCAGCGTGCTTTCTGATATCGATATCATGTGATAAATGAGTAAACACCATGTTTTTTGCCTGTAGCTTCACTTTAATCTCCATTGCCTCTGTCACATCATATACGGATCTTTTTTCTTTTTGAAGATATTCTTTCCAGAAAGATGTACCGAATATCAGTAAATCTAAGTGGTAAAAAGGCTTCCACTGTTCATTTGTCACATTAAAAGAATCGGATACATACGCCCAGCGTTCGCCTTGTTTTTGATGAACCACAATGCCGTAGGAATAACCGTTAAATCCGTGATTTACTTTATGAAACGTAATGGCCGTTTCTTCGCTTTCCCACTTTAACGTGCCATTAAAGGTAAGCCCTTTTCTTTTTGCGAGATAAGGAAATCTTTTGATTAACTCATTGATGACTTCAGGCGCTCCTACGACTTCTGTACTTACATTATTCCAGTAGCATAAGTCGGCTAAATCCCCTAAACCAGCAACATGATCATTGTGAGGATGAGTAATAAACACGGTAGAAGGGATTTTTTTGTTATTGTATAAATGAAATTGATGTTTAAAATCAGGTGATACATCAATCAAACACACGTTACCGTCCAGTGTGAACTGTGCACTAGGTCTTGTGCGCTGATTTAATGGATCTTTTTGCGTGCATACTTTACAGTCACATAATAATCGAGGCACTCCTTGAGCATCGCTCGTCCCATAAAATAAAAGCTTGTTCATTGCTCTGTTTCCCCCTTTTTTTCTTCTAAAGGTCTATCTTTTTATTTTAAGAAATGCCCTATGGTGTTCTGCATCTTTCTTTTATTTGTCCTTCTAGAATAAAACCAGCTTTTATGTAAAACAGCCAGTCTTTTTAACGACTGGCTTTGCTATATTCCTTATAAAAAACGTTTTTATGCTTTTTCTATTGCTTTCTTTCTTCGTCTCTTTCAACAATATGCTGAAGAATAGATAATTTGTTTGTCCAAAATTGTTCGTAGTAAGAAAGCCAATCTTTTATCTCTTTCAAAGGCTCTGGCTGAAGATGATACACTTTTTCTCTGCCTTTTTTTTGTCCATGGACTAGGTCTGCTTCTGAAAGTATATGAAGATGCTTGACAACAGCGGTACGGCTTATTGAAAAATGGGACGTTATTTCTGAAATAGGCAATTCTTTTTCAGAAAGCAGCTCAAGTACTTTTCTTCGAGTAGGATCAGCAATGGCTTGAAAGATATCATGCTTGGCAGCTGATGAAGTCATTTAGTTTTCAACAACCTTTCGAAGTTTTTCATTCACGAGACTAGTCCACCCGTAGCTCATTCTATCTCGTACCACTGAACTCTTTTCGTTTGCTTTTTCAAGAAGTGTTTCAGCTTCTTTCCAGCCGCTATGAATAAGCGTAAATTCAGTTTGATTACCCATTTCTTTTAAGGTAAACGAAACGACCCATCCATCTGTATCCCAAGAGAAAGAAAGATAGTTTGGTGCATCTATTTCTAATACTTTACACGGAGATGGTCCAAAAGGCGATTGCAAATGAAATTCATATCCTACCTGAGGCTGAAAATCATTAGGCATGAACCATTGTTGGAGCCCTTCTGCGGTTGCTACTTTATCCCAAACTTTTTGAATCGGCGCGTTAAATATTATCGTCTGTTTTACATCTTCTACTACACTTTTATCATTCATCGTTGTCTTCATTCTCCTTTTCCAAAAATAACACCAAAAGGTTTTATATAAAAATAATATAACACCTTTTGGTTTCATGTCAATTTTTCTTTCGAAAAATGAAATCCTTCAATACATCTCCGTTCTTTGATAAAGAAATTTGTTATGATGTTGAATGAGTGCATTTTGTTATATTTCAAATATATCTTTTAAACGATGCTTCGTCCGCTTTGTGCCAATGCATAGTGAATACCGTGCTGCAATGTTTGAAAACAATCATATTTTGATAAATCAATATGAGTCTTTGATATAACTAAGCCTAAGTCAGCAGAAATTCCTACTAAAATTGTTTTCGTACCAATCAGGGACGCTGCTGCACCTAATTTTTCAATAAGACTTGCCGTATATTCAGTAAGTTCTTTATCCAATCCGGTTAAATCCAGCACAAGATAATTAGCCTGATGTTTTGGGAGGTTATTTAATGTATTGACAATCAAATCTTCCGTTCGATCCTCGTCGTACTTGCCAATCAAAGGAACGACGACTATGCCTTCCAAAACCGGAATAATAGGAGAAGAAAGCTTTTTAATAAGATCTTTTAACTCTGCTGTTTTTTCTGCTACAATGTTTTGCAAATGTTCTATTTTCTGCGCTTCTTTTCTTCTCGCTAATTGATGAATATTTTGAGTGATATCAATGTTGGAAGGGAAGTATTCTACTGTGGTGCATTCATGCCCTTCTATTTGATGTTGAATCACCTTGTACCAAATGTTTGTTCCGAATAGTCCTGTGAAAATCCCTGCGTAATGGGCCGGAAGAAAATTTCCTCCCTTTGTTTTCTTTTGGGCCACGTTAATTTTATGTTCCCAACTGTCTTTTAATTCAGCAGATAGAGTTTTACTTTCAGGATCTAAATATTTTATAGTAGTTTTTCCCCATCCAGCCGAAGCGTATGTATTTGTAATTAACTCAGCCGCTTCAAAAACCGTTACGCCCTTCATGTTTTGAAAGTACTCTCCTACTACTAATCCTTGTCGAAAACCAGTAGTTTCCAGTACTACCGAAGCTGCCTCTTCTCCAGATATTTCTTCGATTGTGTCAAACAATGTTTTCATCGCCGAAGAAATCCAAAAAAGAATCGCATCTTCTCCTTCAAAGCTAAATTTTCCTTTTTCTAAATCCCAAGCAAAACTAAGACCACCTATATCAATATTCTTTTTTTCACCCATGCCGGAATCTCCTTTTTATATAGTCTCTCTACTATAGTGGTTTTTACGTAAAAGTGAGTATGAATTATGAACTGCCCCCTGTCAAATAGACAGTGGAAATAAATAAAACTTTCTAAACGGCTTTAGCTCTGTATTCTAAGGGGCTAAGGCCGTTTAATCGTTTTTGTAAACGCTCATTATTATAAAAGTATATG
>NZ_JBLTIR010000011.1:0-79261 GCF_053345675.1 Priestia sp. D51
AGTTATTATTAAGCTAATTAAATATCAATTTTATATTGTTTAAAAGAGTAAATAGATAAACTTACTTATAAAAATTATAGTTTTACTATTTACTCTAGATGACGACAAATATGATCTTTTTCTACAAGGTGTGTAATAGTTAACGCTATTTTTTATAAAATACGTTAATCATTACTTTCATTAATAACTTAAAATTAAACTTATTTAAAAGATGTTATCCTTTTTAGATATAAATCATGAATTATAAACTAGTATAATTTATATGTATTGTTGGAATAACAAAACAATTTCTTTTTTTATGGAGTAAACAATAAAACTAATTAATTTAGCAAAATACTTTATACTTTCATGTATATGTCAATATCTATTTTGAAAGACCTAGACATGGCAACATGATTAAGCAATGGGTGTGCCGTTTTTAATAAACTCACTAGGCTTTAATAGCACCACATCTCCTTCTTCTGAAACCCCATCCATGACTAGTACCTCAGACTTAAAACCTACGATGCGCATAGGAGGAAAATTCACCACAGCAATTACTTGAGATCCAACCAGTTGTGCTGGTTTATAGCGTTTTGTAATCTGAGGAACATTTTACTCCAAGCTCACCAAAGTCTATTTCTAGTTTTATTACTGGCTTCCTGGCTTCTGGAAACGGCTCGGCTTTTACTACCGTACCAACACGGATATCTAACTTTGAAAAGTCATCGATTGTTGCCATCGCTATCACCCATTCTTCAATTATTTTGAAATACCTGTTATAAAAATCCTTGGGATGTAATGATTCTATCATAAGCAAAAGAGGGGCTTTTTGTCTTTTCCTAAGAATAGATGGTCCAATTATAAGGAAGGTTAATTCAAATGAAATCCTAATGGATCCAATCTTATTTCTGTTGAGAAGTAAAAAGCGCTTATATACACATATTATAAGCCTGTTCTTTGAATCAAAATACTTGTCCATGAGCAAAATACCTAATACACCTTGAGGCATTATATAACCAATCTTCTACTACTATATTTTAAAGAGAACGCTACTGACCCCTTTATCAGTGGTTTTTTCTTTTTGATATGTAGTTTGTGATTACTTAACTCGATTTGTATATAAATGGAATTATTATGCATAATAATAAAAATTACTTTTCAAAAGGGGCTTTTGATAGTGCATGAAGAACAGGTCATTGAAATTTATCAAGATGTTCTAGCAAAAAGGAGAAAAAGATTCCCAAATTATTTCTTTGTAGGTAATGAGGGGAAAAAATACATGCGTTATATCACGTGCTATTTGCTTGAAAAGCACCTAACCATTCCCATTGATGAAATCCCTTTTCAGGTAGGTGCAAATACATTGTGGTCACACCGTCTAAGACCACCGGCAACACTATATGGATGGAACTATTATGAAGTTATCGATAATGCCTATCCCGGACAATTTAAACCATGGCAATTCCAACAAGCTCCTGATAATTATTGGCATGGAGAAGAAGGGAACCAAAGAGCTATTGAAGCAGTAAAATACGTAATAGAGGAGAAGCTAGAACTCTCTATGAAAGAAATACCCTTTAAGGTTAATTTTCACTTTTTTAAACAGCATGGTTTAGGAGGTGCCTTTACTCTTTTAGGGTACTCTCCTTTTCAAATAGTTGAAGCAATTTATCCTGGTGCTTTTAGGCCTTGGCAATTTGCTCACGTTCCTATGAATTGTTGGAAAAATGAAGAATATATTAGAGAAGCTATGGAACACTTTCTGTTTAAACAACTCTATTTTTCTTCATATGAGGAGGCTTTTATTCAATTAAAAAGAAATGATTTCACAGAGTTTCAGTTAACGGGTCTATTTCAAATGGCTTTTGATTCTAGAATGAACAATGTAAAACACTGGATACAGAATCAAATGACAACTATATACCAAAAACCTTTAAAATCATTATCTATAAAAAGATCATTAGATAACTAATTTAAATCAGTTTATTAGTCTGTTCATTTCGTAGGTTAAAAATAATAATGCGTAACTATTACGATTGATTAGTGGCTTTGGTTTTTTTCTTTATATAGAGATATAAAGATTCAGCAACAAAAAGAGAAAGAAGAAGAAAAAGCACAAATAATTCACTGACTTCCATCACTCTAAAAGGATTAATGGCTTTATACAAGGCTTGGGAGAAATCATTCCCTTGAATGATATCGATACTTAAAGAAAAGCCAATTAAACATCCCATCATTAAAAGACTAATACCTAAAATCTTCATATTTATCACGCTCCATTTAATAGGGTCTTCTCTTTTTTCCATAATGATACGTAAATATTTATTGTTAATTTCTACATAAAAACAGCTTATATGGTTAAAGTAATAAAAACTAAAAGAAGGGTGTTTAAATCTATGCCTTCGTTTTTTAAAGATCGTAAACAAAAAAAGAAACGAACACAGGATAAAGAGAACCAAGATACTAATCATCAAGAAGAATTGATACAAATCTCTTTGTCAGACAATCTCAACATAATCAAACAAAAAACTGGAAATAGTTCAGATGTCGTTACTCGAGAGATAAAAATAGGAGAAAATTATGACATGAGAACGGCAATTGTCTATATAGAAGGAATTGTAGACAATCAATCGATTCAAGAGTACATGTTGCAATCTATCATGAAAGATAATAATAAGAACGAAATAAATCGATACAATGTGATAGATTTGTTTTCTAAAGATATAATGACGATTGGAAACATATCTCCCATCACTAATTTTGATGATTTATTTGGATCTTTAATGGCAGGAGATACTCTTATCTTAGTGGATGGGGTGGAACAAGCGTTAAGTGCTAGTACAGCAGGCGGTGAGAAACGTTCTATTGCGGAATCTACTACCGAGATGGTTGTGCGAGGACCAAAAGGAGCGTTTACAGAGTCCCTGGGAACAAATACAGCTATGGTACGTCGCATCATTAAGACTCCCGATTTATGGATGGAATCTATAAAAGTTGGACGTGTAACAAAGACAGATGTAACGTTCATGTACATACATGGCATTGCCAATAATAAAGTTGTTAATGAAGTTCGTGAGCGATTAGAACGAATTGACATTGATAGCATCTTGGAGTCAGGTTATATTGAACAACTGATAGAGGATCAAACAGCTACTCCTTTTCCAACTGTATACAACACGGAAAGACCTGACGTTGTAGCAGGAAATCTGTTGGAAGGACGCATTGCTATATTTGTGGATGGAACCCCTTTTGTACTTATTGCACCAGCTGTGTTTATACAGTTTTTCCAATCGGCTGAAGATTATTATGCGCGTTTTGATATTGCGACTTCTATTCGTCTTTTGCGTATTTTGATGTTTATGATTTCGCTAATTGCGCCAGCTACATACGTGGCAGTTACAACTTTTCATCAAGAAATGGTACCAACAACTCTTATTGTCGCAATCGCAGCACAAAGAGAGGCCGTTCCCTTTCCAGCCTTCGTAGAAGCTTTACTAATGGAATTAACCTTTGAGATTTTACGAGAAGCAGGTATACGTTTGCCAAAAGCCATTGGTTCAGCCGTCTCGATTGTTGGAGCTCTCGTAATTGGTCAAGCAGCTGTTCAAGCAAGTATTGTGTCCCCCGCAATGGTCATTATTGTATCGATTACAGCCATTGCAAGTTTTGCTACACCTTCTTTTAATATGGCCATTTCAGCTCGCTTAATTCGTTTTTTATTTATGATTGGTGCAGCAACATTTGGTTTCTATGGCATTATTTTATGTCTTTTAATGATGGTTGTCCATTTATGCAGTCTAAGATCATTTGGAATTCCTTACATGTCCCCGTTTGCCCCTTTTACCCTGGTAGACAACGGTGACACTATTTTAAGGTTACCATGGTGGACGTTGAGACAAAGACCACGATTGGTGACTACCAACACAGTCCGAGAAGCTGCAAATCAACAACCACGTCCTCCTGCATCTCGTGGTATGGTAAATCGTGATTTTGAAGAGGGTGAAAATGATGAAGCGTAAAGGTATTTTTCTTTTAACGATCATGACAATGACTTTAATACTTACAAGCTGCTGGAGTAAAAAAGAATTAACAGACCTTGCTATTGTCGCAGCTATGGGAATCGATAAAACAAAAGATGGAAGATACCACATAACGCTCCAAATTATTAACCCAGGTAATGTGGCAGGAGGTATGCAAGGAGGAGGGGGAGGTACACAAAGCCCTCCTATTACTATCTATTCAGCTTCAGGAGACAATTTAGTCGAAGCAAGTAGACGAGCTTCAGGAAGGATTTCCCGGAGATTGTATTATGCTCATACGAACTTGGTTGTAGTTGGAGAAAAGCTAGCTAAAGAAGAAGGCCTCGATACATTGATTGATGGCCTAGATCGAGACCCAGAGTTTCGGAATACATCAACACTAGTAATTGCCAATCATTCTTCCGCAGCTGACGTTGTGAAAACATTAACTCCAGTTGATAAAATTCCAGCAAATAAAATATTAAAAACCTTAGAATTCACACAAAGAAAATGGGGAGAAAATGTGAAGACGTCACTTCAAGAAGTGATGAAGAGCCTTGAATCTCCTGGAAGAGGAACAGTCGTATCAGGATTTCGTCTAGTTGGTAATCCTCAGCAGGCGCAAAAACTAGATAACCTTCAGGAAAGTGCACCAGAAGCAACACTTCGCGCTTCCGGGATTGCAGTATTAAAAGAGGGAAAACTAGTCGATTGGTTATATGGAAAACCAGCAATAGGGACCGTATGGATTCTTGATAAAATTCAAGGAACTGATATTAATATTGATTGGAAAGGAAAAAAAGAAGCTATTGCTTATCAAACTGTAAGACAAAAAACAAGCATCTCTGCCCAAGTCAAGAATGGCCAACCTCATATTTCCGTTCATACACGTGTTGAAGGAGATATTGGTGATATGGAGGTACCTGTTGATATTAAAAATCCAAAGGTTATTAAAAAAATGGAACAATCTATCGGAAAAAAAATCGAAAAAGATCTAAAGATGGCTATTGAACGTGCCCAAAAAAACAGAACAGATATCTTAGGATTTGGAGAGGTAATTCATCGTACTAGGCCAAATCAATTTAAGAAATTTAAACAAGAATGGAATGATGTGTACTTTCCAAAGTTAGAAGTGGATATTACAGTGGAAGCTTACATACGTCGAGCTGGCTTGCGAAATAAATCTTTCCTTTCTGGAGTAAAAGAAAAGCAAAAGTAAAGAAAAGGAGGTACCAGTTAAATGGAAAAATCGAAAATTAGCGCCATTCAGCTCTTTATTTTAATGGTCCTATTTGAATTAGGGAGCGCTTTACTAGTACCTCTTGCCATCGATGCAAAACAGGATGCTTGGCTTGCAATCTTATTTGGAATGGTTGGAAGTCTTGCTTTATTTCTAGTTTATCATAAGCTTTACACCTATTATCCCACCCTCTTACCTACAGAATATATGCGAAAAATCTTAGGAAAGGTGATAGGTACTGTACTTGCATTTATCTACATTCTTTATTTTATGTATGATGCCTCAAGAGTTCTACGTGATTTTGGTGAGATGCTGTTAACTTTTGCTTATCCAGACACACCTTTATTCATTGCTAACGCTCTACTAATGCTTATCATCATTTATACCGTCAGAAAGGGAATTGAGGTCATTGCTCGTTCAGGAGAACTACTTTTTATTTTTATGTATGTCCTTGCAATTGCGGGATTTATCTTAATTTTAACTTCTGGCTTAATTGAAATTAAAAATCTACAACCTATTTTGGAAGAAGGCTTGTTAAGCCCATTAAAAGTTGCATTATCTGAAACTCTATATTTTCCTTTTACTGAAGCCGTGGTATTTACGATGATTTTACCGTACTTAAATGATTCCAGAAAAGCAAAAGTGACAATGCTATGTGCAACGGGGTTAAGTGGAATCAATTTAGCTATTACAATGCTTATCAATGTGAGTGTACTGGGTGTTAACCTGACCGAACGTTCCGAGTTTCCACTTCTTAGTACGATTGAAAGCATCCAAGTAGCCAATTTTTTAGAACGGCTTGAGGTATTTTTCATGGTTGGCATGATCATAGGCATTTTTATTAAAATTACTGTGTTATTTTATGCATCTACCATTGGTACAGCCAATTTATTCAAAATTAACTCCCCTTCAAGGCTTTCATATCCTTTAGGTATTATTGTGTTACTTTTATCTATTACCATTGCAAGCAATGTTCAAGAACACCTTCATGAGGGGTTACATATAGTTAAAACTGTTCTGCATATTCCTCTCTTTATCATAATTCCTCCTATTCTTCTTTTTGTAGCTTTTCTTAAAAACAGAAATCAGCAAAGGGGAAAAAATGTTTAATTAACTAAAAAAAAAGGATTTTTAGACTACTGTTACTTTTATAGAGAATTTATTATTTGTTAATAAAAAGAATTTTAAAAGGAGGCCAAGTAGATGGAAAAAGCAAAAATTAGCGCTAGTCAGCTTTTTATCTTAATGGTCCTATTCGAGCTTGGAAGTGCTTTATTAGTACCTCTTGCAATTGATGCAAAACAGGACGCTTGGCTTGCCATTTTACTAGGAATGATATTCAGCTTTGTTCTATTGTTAGTCTATCATAGACTGTATCTCTATTACCCTGATCTTTTGCTTACCGAATACGTACAAAAGATTTTAGGAAAACCCTTAGGATTCGCCTTGGCATTTGTCTATATCCTTTACTTCATGTACGATGCCTCAAGGGTTCTACGTGATTTTGGTGAGATGTTGTTGGCCTTTGCTTATCCAGATACGCCTTTATTTATTGCGAATGCTTTATTAATCCTCGTCATTATTTATACTGTTAGAAAAGGAATTGAGGTTATTGCACGGTCAGGAGAGTTGCTTTTTATTTTTATGTACTTTCTTGCTATTGCAGGATTTATCCTAATTATATCCTCAGGATTAATTGATTTTAAAAATTTACAACCTATTTTGGAGGCCGGCTTATTTCCTGTTTTGAAAGTAGTGATGACTCAGACTTTGTATTTTCCATTTTCCGAAATCATTGTAATTACAATGATTTTGCCGTATTTAAACAACCCCAAAAAAGCTAGGCTCACAATGTTTTGTGCTACTGCATTAAGTGGGGTTAATCTCATTATCACGATGCTCATTAATGTTTGTGTACTGGGAGTTAATTTGACTGCACGCTCACAGTTTCCACTTCTTAGTACGGTCCAGACCATCCAAGTTGCAGACTTTTTAGAGCGTCTTGATGTGTTTTTTATGTTAGCTTTAATTATTACTATCTTCTTCAAGATCTGCTTATTGTTTTATGCAGCTGTAACAGGAGCAGCTAATTTATTTAAGGTTAAATCACCTTCGAGTTTATCTTATCCTTTTGGGCTAATCATTCTTTTTTTATCTATTGCCATTGCAAGTAATGCGCAAGAACATAATCATGAAGGATTAAAGATTGCAATGTTTGTTGTACATATCCCTCTCCTTACAATTATTCCTCCTTTGCTTCTTATTGTAGCTTTCTTTAAAAATAGGAGGAAGCGTGTTAAAAACAATTTCAGTCCAGAATAGGAGGAAGCTTGGATGGAAAAAGCAAGGATTAGTGCTAGTCAGCTATTTATTTTAATGGTTCTATTCGAACTAGGAACTTCTTTGTTACTACCTGTCGCAATACAAGCAAACCAGGATGCATGGCTTTCTATCCTACTTGGAATGTTGGGTAGTTTAATTCTGTTTCTAATTTACTGCAAACTATACTCTTATTATCCAAGCCTTTTGCCTACAGAATATATGCAAAAAATTTTAGGAAAAACTATAGGAAGCGTATTAGCCTTTCTTTATATGTTCTATTTCATATATAATATGGCAAGAGTTTTACGAGACCTTGGAGAGATGTTGTTAACATTTTCTTACTCCGATACGCCTCTGTTTATTGCAAATGCTTTACTCATTCTAGTTATCATTTATACTGTTCGGAAAGGAATTGAAGTAGTAGCTAGATCAGGAGAAGTATTTTTCATATTTATGTATGTACTTGCTGTCACAGGATTTTTCCTAATTGTATGTTCAGGTTTAATTGACTTTAAAAACTTACAACCAGTACTTGAAAAGGGGATTTTTCCAGTGCTAAAAGTTGTTCTTGTTCAAACTTTGTATTTCCCCTTTGGTGAAGCAATTGTATTTTCCATGATTTTACCTTACTTAAACAATCCTAAGAAGGCAAAAGCGACCATGTTATGTGCAACGGGATTGAGTGGTATTAATCTAACTATTACCATGCTTATTAATATTAGTGTATTAGGAGTCGATTTAACTGCACGCTCACAATTCCCACTTCTTAGTACTGTACAAAGCATTCAGGTGGCAGATTTTTTAGAACGGCTTGATGTATTTTTTATGCTTGCTTTAGTCATCGGTGGCTTCTCTAAAATTAGTATTTTATTCTATTCTGCTATGATAGGAACAGCCAATTTATTTAAAATTAAATCACCATCTCAGCTTTCTTACCCTATTGGGATAATAGTTCTTTTTATGTCCCTTACAATTTCTAGTAACTTTCAGGAGCATCTGTATGAAGGCATAGGGATAGAGATGTTTTTTATACAAATTCCTTTCATAGCGATTATTCCTGTGCTACTTTTTCTTGTTGCACTCTTGAAAAATAGAAGGAATCAGAAAGCATAATAAATTTGTTTATTAACTTCTGGATATAAAAAGCTTACAACGTAACTACTTATTACAGGCTAGGATTGATAAAAATAAATTTAAATTATGTGAGGTGCCTTTTTTGTATACTTGGTTTTACGATCATTTTATTAATACAATTCTATTTCCTCTTAGTTCTATCGTGATAGTAGCTATCACACTAAGTGGATATGCGTACTTTAAATTCAGGAAAAACTGAATGTCAATAGGGTCTCTTTTTTGACCATTTCTAATATAGACAAATTTTTTGATGACAAAGGTTTATTGTTATATCTGGTGAAAAAGAAGATATTTCCTAGTGCATGTACAGCCTATAATGCAAGACCATGAGCCCACCAAAAGTCTAGTTTCAATGGGGAAAATGACACATGGAAATATTTTCAGCAGTTTTAGTTGGAGTTGTAGCATTAGAACATTTATTCATTATGATTCTTGAAATGTTTTTTATACGTTCAAAGGTAGCAAAGCGAGCATTCCAGTTACCTAAGCACTTGGAAGGAGATCGAAATGTAGCTATTATGTTTGCAAATCAAGGATTATATAATGGATTTTTAGCCGCAGGACTCGTTTGGGGACTCATACTAGGATTCAATTCAGTTGGCTATATGGTTCAGTTGTTTTTCATAATTTGTGTGGTAGTAGCAGCCATTTACGGTGGTTTTACATCTAACAAGTCAATTATCATAAAACAAGGACTTCCGGCTATTTTAGCACTGATTACTCTTTTGCTCGTTATATAGTGACATTTTTTTGTTAGGAACAAAGGAATATATGACCTTAATCATGTATATTACATATAACTATATGTCTCGCTTCTTTTATTAACCTTGCTTAAAAAGAGTATGAAAGGGAATACTGTTGGCAAAACAGAAAAAGATAAAGGGGTTGACGTTCGGTGGAGAATAATATACGTGATGAAATGTTGGCTGAATTGTTTCTAAACCAAATGATGAAAAACTTCAAAAAAAGTAAAATTCTTGGAGAAATCGATCAGTCCTTAAAAAATAAAGATAAAGAAGCTTTTTTTCGCTTAACAGAAGAACTTAAATCCGTATCTTAGCAAAAACGATATAAATAGAAGAAACTAGTTAGCCTAAAATTAGATGCTTTAATTTCCTCAAAAGTAAGAAAATATATACAACAGAAGGTAACATAATGTTTTTTCTGGAACACACGAAAAAAAACCCCTCTTATAAAGTAAGGGGTCTAAAAGGAACACTTTTATTTATAAGCAGAAACACATTAGAAATAGTATCTCATTATGAAACGTGGTAATCTATATATGCTTCATACTTCGAATACGTATGAACAAACCCTTATAAAAAAGCAACCTCGCTTGCCAATGCCGAGGTTGCTTTTTACTTTATGTAAGAGGCTAAGGTCTATTTATCCAACTTATCTAATTCGTTTAACAGTTGATCCAATAGTTTACTCATTCTAATCGTATTATGACTATCCATACCTTCTTCTAAAGCTGTAACAATCATTCTCTCTCTCATAACCTCTATTTCAGTAATTAACCTCTGTTTTATAAGTATCTTGTACCCACCCATCCAATCCATCATCACCTCTTACCATTAATGTTAATTTTTCCATTAATATAACAATAAATGTATTCTGCATTTGTATCAACGACCAATATATTACAAAAGACTAATTGGAGAAATGATTGATAAATAAAAAGCAACCTTTCTCCCAGTCAACAGCATGAGAGGCAAGGTCGCTTTTTTATATTTATTAATAATATTTCCTATGATATAACCCTTTTTCTAATTCAATTGTATATCTCAATCTTGTTTGCTTTTTATAAAGTTCATCAGACAGTTCTATGAACTCGCCTTCCGTAATCATTCCATTAATTAACTTAGTAAAGAGATCATTGATGTGTTGAGTAACATCTTTAAGTTCTTTTTCTTTCAATCATTTCAATCCTTCAAATCAAATTTCCCTAACTATACTACGGAGTATGAATATATAAAAGAGGTAAATTCTCCCTTTTCAAGTTATTTTATATACACTTAACTATAAAAATCATTGCAATTTGTCTTACAAGCTTTATCTCATTATGATATACTAGCATAGCTAACCTATTTTCTTATGAAAATAACCTAAATCACACTTTAACTTTTTCTTTTTTTTGCAGAGTAACATTCTAAATTCCTAAAGTGCTCGCAGTTTTATTTAAACTGCGAGCACTTTTTTTACTTTCTTAACAACAGATCAATTAATAGAAAAGAGATTAGAATAGCTAAAAGTATAGATATTATGTTCATCTACCATTTATTCTTTGAACTAGAAAAGACGCTGTGAAGCGTCTATTTGGTAATTCTCACTGTTTCAAACTGAAGAGCGTAAAGCAGAAAAACTACCTTAAAAAATTAATCAAACAATTAGTTAAAGTAGTTTTTCTGTTCTTCAACTTACATAAGGTATAAATACACTCATATAAACATTGGCATTTAACAATACGATGTGTAACTATAGTCCTCTATTACATAATTTCATTGATACTTGAGCATGATACTTATGATGGCATAAAGTCTCTATACGTTATAACTTAAAGTATTTCGTTATAAGCAAAAAAACTCTTGGGATATCCTTAACTGAGAGTTTTTTTGTTTTAACGATTTAAAAAGATATTTCTATTTTTGAATAGAAATATCTTGTAGAGAGCAAGCTACTCAAGAATGAGTAATGCTTCAAAATTACAATGTAAAGTATTGATGATAAGAGCTAAAAAAGCACCTTAAAGAGAAGGTGCTTTTTTAGTTGGAAGGAATGACTTATAGATGAAACTATTTTTCAATTATCTGTTTTTCTTAATCGGTGGAGTTATTTGTATCAGTCTCCTAGCGTTTTCTATCTACACAGATCTTGCTCACTTGAATGGATACAATCCTATTCCTGTTGGGAAGTGAAATGCTTATAGAAATGGACATCAAGATCATAAATTAATTTATTTTCTGAATGGAAACACTTTTCTAAGAGTAAACTACCAAAGATGTCGCAACGCATCAACTTATGTGATAATTCTTGTAGCAAAAAGCTCCCTACGGAAATAGGGAGCTTTTGTCTTGTGAGTGTGTAAGATGTACAGAACCATTTAACATAAAACTTATTTTGAGCACAAAAGAGCTTGGGCTAATAAGTTCAAGTTTTTCTTCTCTATACAATTATAAACTGAAACCTAACATGTGTTGTTGGAACGAGTGTGTGAGGTTTTTGTGAAAAAGGGTATACTAACGTTATTAAATAAAGAGGTGCTGCTATGGAATCCCCTTTTGAAATGATAACAAATGTGGAGAAAGTGGAAAATGCTTATTATGTAGAAATAAAGCCAGGTGAGTACAATGCAAAGTATTGGAATAAAGACTCGGTCTATATTGCTGATGAAGCTTTTGCTTATTTCTACACCACGATTTGCAAGTATGTGCCACAGTATCAACCTACGGAAGTGACAGAAATTAAAACAGAAACATGGCTACGTATCAGTAATCAGCTGCAAGAACTCGCATGTTTTTTGGGTAGCGACCCTCCTATGATTAAACTAAAGAAATGGATTGATTTTAATAAAGTGGAGGAAACGTACAAACAGTTTAATCGTCACAAAAAAAAGTACATTCGTGAGTTAATTAACATGATTGAGGAGTTTACAGTGTGGTTGAAAAAAATCTGTCAAACACAATCATACATCACCATTTTGGGTACTTAATGTAAATCAATTCTACGTTTATTGGGCCATACATTTAAAATTAAAGATACATGGTATTATCAGAAAAGAAACCCTTAGGTAATAAGGAAATCGTGAGGAATGTATGCTTACCACCTTATTAATAATAGCAGGAAAGAAGAGTTGTATTTGTTCAATTATAGGATTTACATACAGAAGCTTTAATGTAGATGACTTATTCATAAATACAATTGCTTCTGGAGTGGGTTTTATATGTTTCACCAGCCTCTTTGCTTACATACTCCACGTCCTTCTTACCAAATACAAACGACAATATTACTATCCAAAAAACTATAGAAAAGTGCCTTACGTTGAATTTGGTACAACTATGAGATCTAACGGTAATTATAATATAAAAGTATAAGCTCGCCTATTTTAGATGTTTCAAGCATCACCTGAAAAGAACAACATTCATTTATCTCAGCAAAAACTCTTGATTGTTAGTCAGGAGTTTTTGCTGCTTTTATTTATAAAACGAATAATGCAGAACAACACGAGCAAACTATCCAAGATGCTTCGTACGCTCTGGAGTATCTCTTTACGGCCAAAATTGTATAACATCCAAAACAGAAAAACTGCCTCCTCCCCGATGGCAGTTTTTCTGTTTCGTAAGTATAGATCTTATGTGTGCGAAGTTAACATAAA
Source organism: Priestia sp. D51 (assembly GCF_053345675.1). Taxonomy (NCBI): domain Bacteria; kingdom Bacillati; phylum Bacillota; class Bacilli; order Caryophanales; family Bacillaceae; genus Priestia; species Priestia sp. D51. The sequence continues at coordinate 13,073 of NZ_JBLTIR010000011.1, forward strand.
ACGTATTATGTATAAGTTATTTATCTAAAAACAGAAAAAAAGCATATCAGAATAGTAGAGGAATGTCTTTTTTATTATAAAAAATATACGATTAGAGCACTACTACATATTCTGCTTGTGGCTCTTTTTGACCCATATATTCTACATAAGAAACTTTTTGTCCTACTTTTAAAGAGTTGGCGTTATGAATAGAACTAAAATAAACAAATAGGTCTTCACCACCATTATCAGGTGAAATAAATCCAAAACCTTTGTCATCATCAAAATATTTTACTGTGCCTGTTTTACTTTCCAATATAAATAATCTCCTAAAAATTTTATTTAGCAATTAATTATATATGAACACAAAAATAAAATGCTTTATGTAACTAAAAAAAAACCCATACGCCAGGTTTTTTTCTATTTTGATGATGAATACCCTATACATTTTTAGTTACCATAATGTACCTTATCGGAAATAATATGTTCAAGACCCTATTTATTAAAGGAAAGTTAGCGAAGTTAGATTTTGATGTTATTTTCCGTTTACTAAAAAGATAATTCTCAAATAGGCACTGAATTCCTGCATCATAGTTGATAAAACAGTACGAACGTACTATAATGATCTCATGACAAAAACAAAAGATAAAATCATTCAAAAATCGATGGAGTTCATCTCTAAATATGGCTATGCTAATTTTTCGGTAGGAAATATTGCTAAAGAATTAAACATAAGTAAAGGAGTTGTTAATTACCACTTTCCTCAAAAACAGATGTTATTAGAAACACTAATTACCCAATTTTATGAAAAAGCAGCCACTTATATGGGAGAGCACATGGACTTGAGTAAGGATGCAAAAAGCACTTTAGAATCATACATTGAGTCTAACCTAAAATTTGCATCTGAAAACAAAGAAGGAATATTGGCAGTAACTGAAATAATGTTAAATGCAAGAAATGAAGATGGAAAATTGACTTTTATGGATGAAAATAAAAACATATTCATGCCATTGATTGAGATATTTCAATATGGCCAAGATGTTGACAAAAGTTTTAGGAAATTCCCTCCCGAAATAATGGCCAGAGCTGTTAGAAGCATTATCGATAATTTTAGTTTAACAATTGCAAAGGGTGAAATAACTGATATTGATTCGACAATAAACGAAATAAAAGGAATATTTAATAAAGCGACCGAAAGAAGTGAGTAAAAATGAGTAAAAATGATTTGCTCAGACTAGCAGGAGTTATTTTTTTTATATTTTCAGTTCAAGGGATTTTAAGGCCTTTGATCAATCTGTTCCTTGGTCACGGGGCAATCTTTAATTTGTTCCAGCTTCCGAGTCCTATTTCACTTACAATCTATGTAATCCTTTTAGGATTAGGACTCTTGTTAGTTACAAATACAAAGCCGTTTGAAAATGAGAAGAAATAGTATGCATTATAATTAAAACTTTGAGCAAACTACCAAAGACGCCGTGAGTCATCATAAAATAGCTCTCCATTCCTTACAAGGATAGAAAAAGCCACTGATTAGGTCCGGTGGTTTTTCTGTTTTAATCTGTATACCATATACAAACATAAATTGCATTACAGGAACCAAAGCCCCTTTATTCTATGTAGAATAAAGGGGCTTTGGTTCCCTATAATTACTTTCTACAAGTGCACCTAAATTGTCTAAATCTTGACTAATATTTAAGATAATTAAGTAATGCCATTCTCCTTTACGTTTCCCTAAATTTACTACTTGATGAACTTCAACTTGATCATTTTCATACTCTCTAGCTGATTCACACATTTCTCTCAATGTACTGCCAAACTCTGTGTTATCCCAATTCCTTATTGTCAAATCAATATAAGATTGGCTTTTTTTGAAATTCATATCTCACTCTCCCTATCACTAAAAATAACATTAAAGTAATAGTTTGGGTAAAAAATCAGTTACGTCGGGTAGGCAGGCACTCTCACGAGCGCCCGCCCCCCTAAGAACCGTACGTGACAGATTTCCCGTCATACGGCTCAAGGGCAAAAGGGCATTCGAGTAGAGTTAGATAATCGAGAACAAAAGCTCGGATATAAAATTCGCGAAGCTCAAGTGGCTAAGGTTCCTTATATCTTAGTACTAGGAGATAAAGAAATGGAGAGCAACTCCGTCAATGTACGAAAGCATGGAGAAGAGAAATCCGAAACATGCAACATAACTAGCTTTATTGAAAACCTTCAGGATGAAATTACTTCTAAGAAACTTAAATAATAACAAAGAAGGCTCCTTAACATATAATAAGAAGCCTTCTTTTAATGTCCATAGCATAGCTTTCGTCAATGCTTTTTAAAGTAGAAAAAGACAATGAGTAGACCTTTTATTTAATGAAGAAACTAGGTCTTTTATTCACTTAACGTTTTAAAATGCAAAGTTTGTGAAAGTATTATCCATTTTAAGATAATGAAACTTTACTTTAAAAGGTTCATAACCTATGAAAGAGAGTAAATTATTACTGGAAATCTATTGACTATATAAATACGAAAAGATATGCTTAGAACATTACGTTAATGATAATCATTATCATTTTAGTGGATTTAATAGGAGGAAATGAGAAAATGAAAGCTCGAAAGAAATTGAAAATAGTAAGTGTAATGGCAATCCTTTCTATATTATTAGTGTTAGCAGGATGTGGGGCAAAGCAGGATTCTACTAATGAAAAATCTTCTAACAATCAAAAGGTAGCTGTTAAACATGAATTAGGCACTACTAAGGTTCCTAAAAATCCAAAAAGAATTGTTGTTCTTGAATTGTCGTTTGTTGATGCACTTCACGGTTTAGGTATTAAGCCTGTTGGAATAGCTGATGACAACAAAAAAGATATGATTGAACAGTTGGTAAATGGAAAAATGAAGTATACTTCTGTTGGGACACGTCAACAACCAAACCTGGAAGTAATCAGCTCACTAAAGCCTGACTTAATTATTGCAGATGTTCAACGTCATAAAGCAATTTATAAAGACTTAGAACAAATTGCTCCAACGATTGAGTTGAATAGTCGTGAATCTACATATGAAGAGAATATAGATGCTTTTAAAACAATTGCGAAAGCAACTGGAAAAGATAAAAAAGCAGAAGAGCGATTAAATAAACATGAGGAAACCATTGCGAAATTAAAAAAGGAAGTAAAAGAGGAAAATGGTCAGACAATCTTACCAGCTGTAGTTCGAGACACTTCATTCCAAGCTCATACCTCTGCTTCATATGACGGTGGATTCCTTGAAAAGCTTGGTTTTAAAGATGCTGTACAAAGTAAAGAGGCTTACGCTGAAATGAATTTAGAACAGTTGTCAGACATTAATCCAGATATTTTAATTCTAGCTAATAATGAAGGAAAATTATTAACAGATGAATGGAAATCAAATCCTCTATGGAAGAACTTAAAAGCTGTTAAAAATCATAAGGTATTCGTAGTAGATCGTAACTTATGGACAAGATTCCGAGGTGTTGTTTCTTCAGAAGCAATTGGAAAGGATACAGTTAAGCTTTTACATGATCAACAAAAGTAAAGCTGTAACTATGAAGTGAGAATAGTTTTCTATTCTTGCTTCTATTTGTATAGCAAAGTATATGAGAAAGTGTGTTGTGAATAAACATGAATATCAAGAAACAACGAACAAGTAGATACATAACAGGATTTATTGGTGTTTTTTTATTGATAGCTGGAATATTTATTCACGTTTCTGTAGGTTCTTCTTCTATTAGTATAACTGATGTAATAAGAGCCCTATTGCACCCAGACGATTCCAAACAAACAACGATTATTCAAACTCTGAGACTACCGCGAGCCGTTCTTGCAGCACTAATTGGGGCTAGTCTTGCTGTAGCTGGAGCACTGATGCAAGCTATTACTAGAAACTCTCTAGCTTCTCCTCAAGTATTCGGCGTAAATGCCGGAGCTTCTTTAGCTATTGTTGTGGCAACAATCTTATTTCCAGAATTATATTCAAAAACAACTGTTTATTTTTCATTCTTAGGATCTGCATTAGGTGGAATAACCGTCTACTTATTCGCGTCTGGGGGGAAAGTAACACATATTAAGTTAGCTCTTGCTGGTATGGCTGTTCATCTATTTTTATCTTCCCTTACACAGGGAGTAATTGTGTTAAATGAAGATGCTACGGACGTTTTATATTGGCTTGTAGGGTCAATTAATGGAAAGAACTGGTCTCATGTTTTAGTATTACTTCCATGGTCTGTATTTGGACTTTTAGCAGCTTTCATCATGGGGCGCTCAATTTCTATATTAGTTCTAGGGGAAAATATGGCAACCGGTTTAGGTGAAAAAGTACAGTGGATAAGGCTTGTTGCTGGAGTAATTGTTATTATCCTTGCTGGTTCGTCCGTTTCTGTTGCTGGTCCAATAGGCTTTATTGGTCTGATGGTTCCTCATATTGCACGAAAGTTAGTGGGAGGAGATTATCAACGTATCTTACCATTTTCCGCACTTTTAGGTGGGACTCTACTTGTTTATGCAGACATACTTTCACGTTTTATTGCATACCCGTTCGAATCACCGGTAGGGATTGTAACAGCTCTTATTGGGGCACCTTTCTTTTTATATCTTGCTAGAAAGGGGAGGAAGATTAAACAATGAACGCAAAAAAACATCCTTATGGCATACTCAGTATACTCCTCCTCATCCTAGTTATGATGGCATTCATAAGTTTGGGTATTGGAGCTGTATACACTTCACCAGTTGAAGTTTTTACTAATCTTATAGGATCATCACAAAGTAATCATTTTATTTTATTTAATTATCGAATTCCACGAATGCTTCTTGCTGTTATAGTTGGAGCATCTTTAGCTGTCTCTGGAGCTATCTTGCAAGGAATTTTAAAAAATCCATTAGCGTCTCCAGATGTAATCGGTGTAACAAAAGGGTCAGGTTTATTCGCAGTTGCTGTTTTAATTATTTTTCCAGGGGCTTCTATGGTAGCATTACCATTTTCAGCTTTTTTAGGAGCTGCAGTAATTGCAATTGCTCTTATGCTATTCTCATATACACAAGGTACAAAAACTCATTCATTAGCGTTAATAGGCGTTGCTTTAGGGGCTATCTGCCAAGCCGGCATTCAGTATTTTATGATTAAGTTTCCAGATAACGTCAACACAACGCTTTTATGGTTAACTGGAAGCTTATGGGGAAGAGGCTGGAATGAAATGTGGTTTTTAATTCCTTGTCTTGTCCTTATTCCTTTAATTGTTATTTTTACTTCTAAGTTAGATATTTTGAATTTGGGAGATGAAATGGCAGTCGGATTAGGAGAAAGAATAAAATATGTTCGTTATACTTTATTGAGTATAGCCGTGATTTTAATAGGGGCATCAGTAGCCGTTGTTGGATCAATAGGCTTTATTGGACTTATTTCTCCTCACGTAGGGAGAAGGTTAGTAGGTAGTCGTTCAAAATTCTTATTACCTGTATCAGCACTAATTGGATCCTTGTTTTTACTTCTGGCTGACACTGTAGGGAGAGGTATAGTTCCTCCAATCGAAATTCCAGCTGGTATCGTAACAGCGATTATAGGAGCTCCTTATTTCTTATACTTACTGCGACGCGAACAAAAAAATAAGTGAGAGGAAGAGTATGTATGACAAAATTAACTGCAGAGAAGCTTTCGATCTCATACGATTCAACGTCGATCATTAATAATATTGATCTTCATATTCCAGAAGGCAAAATAAGTATCATTATTGGCTCAAATGGTTGTGGAAAATCAACAATTCTTCGATCTTTAGCACGTCTATTAAAACCAACACAAGGTTGTATTTATTTAAATGGAAAAGATATTCACCAGCACTCTTCAAAAGAGGTCGCAAAACAATTAGCTATCTTGCCTCAGTCTCCTGACGCACCTGAAGATCTAACGGTTAAAGAGCTTTGTTATTACGGACGTCATCCCCATAAAGGACTGTTTGCACGTTATTCTAATGAAGATCACAAAACTGTAAGTGACGCTTTGAAATCTACTAAGATGGAATATTTAAGTGACCGAACTTTAGATGCTTTATCTGGAGGGCAGCGTCAACGTGCATGGATTGCTATGGCTTTAGCACAAGGAACGGAATTATTACTTTTGGATGAGCCGACAACATATTTAGACTTGGCTCACCAAATTGAAGTACTCGAATTATTGCGTAACCTAAATAAGCAACAGGACCGAACAATTGTAATGGTTCTACATGATTTGAACCAGGCTGCTCGTTACGCTGATCACTTAATTAGTATCTCAAGTGGAAAGATTTATACAGAAGGATCTCCGAAGCAAGTCTTTACTGAAGAAATGATAGAAGAGGTATTCGGACTTTCATGTAAAATAATAGACAATCCCGTAGATCATTCACCTTTATGTATACCAACAGGGATTTATAAGAAAAATTTCACTAAATAGACAAAATAATATACGTAGAAAGAAGCTACTGTGTCCAATATAGTCATTCAGTAGCTCTTTTTATATAAAAGGGACCTATGGAAATTGTTATGGTTCTTATAACAAATAGGTTACTTAAATTTTCTGTTCCATTTACTGATCCTCTGGATCTAACTCGAGACTTTCAACTTCATCATTCTTCTTTAATTCTAATCGCACAACTTTATTTTTACTATCTCCAGACATATTGTCGTCATCTTGCTCAAAGTCTTTAGATTTTTTATAAGTCTTTTTTCCACTAGACACTTCTATTGTTACATCATTATCGGTTTCATTGATTAATTTTCCAATTATGCTATAATCTCCATCAGCATCTTTTTCGTATATACCATTTGAATCTGCTTTTGCTTGAGGAGTTAACTCTAGACTTTCTGCATTGTTATCTTTAGCATCAATCTCTACGTTTACTTGTTTTCCATCAATATCCTTAGGTGTATCTTCTTCTTTTTTAAACGACTTACTTTTAGGTATCTTTACTTTTTCACCATCAATAACAATTGTTAACTCACTATTCGTTTCTTTGTCTAATGTTCCTATTAAATCAAAATCTTCACCTTGCTGTTTACTATCTGGATCCTTGGAGTACTGTTGTAAATTTAATTTATCTTCCGAAGAGCCATTCTTACTTTGTGATGCATTTTGCGATGAATCATTTTTGTTAGAGCATCCTGCGAGAGAACCTGTAGCTAAAGCACCTGCTAATGAAATACAAAGAACTACCATTTTTTTGTTCATATAGATTATTTCTCCTTTTTATCTGTTTTTATTTATATTTCCTATTCTTTAAAAAAACAAACGAAATTACGATTATAAAATTAAAAGCGTTTTATACCGTAAAGTATTGTTATATTTATATGTGTACAATTATCCAAGCACCTATTTCTCTAAGTTGTTTCTTTTTTATTTAACGATAACTAAATTTCCACTATATAACAACATTTTCCCTATTAAACCCAATTAAAATCCTAGAATACCTTTTTCAGGGTCTGAATAGCTCATTTTTTATACCTAATACATGTTACAATACGTTTTGTAGATGCGAATAAAAATTCCATTTCTTATTTCATAGGCAAAGGAAGTCCTCATAATTTGAGGGCTTTTCTTGTTTTTAATCTGATGATAGTCAATTTACAAAGAAGACCGTTAGATTATAACCTAATTTTTCAAGATCATTTATAAGAAATAACCTCCTAACTATTATTTAAGGAGCATAGTTTTTTGTATCAAGGCTACCATTTTTACCTAATGCAATTTTTATAGCATAAAGAAACAATCGTTGGGTAAACTACTAACAAATATGATTATGATGAGAGTGTATATGTATGAGTTATTTTTATGGTGCTACCTTTTTATTTTCGGGTTTATTTCTAATAAACCTGTTATTTTCGTATCAAAGTAAGCATATTGATCCGGCCTTTTGGACGACTTTAAAGTATCAACTTTTTGCCTTCCCACTATTTTTAATAGCCAATATGCTCATCGGATACGGCATCAAATTTGGATTTAAAGCGATTCAGAATTTAACATTTGTTTTAGTTACATCTAAAGGAATAGAGATAGTGATTTCAATATTAATGGGTTATCTATTTTTTAAAGAGGTTCCTACTTGGAAAACAGCATTGGGTTTTTTTATTATGATTGTAGGCATTATTGTTTCAAAAATAAAATAGAACCTTAAACGGTTTTAAAATCTATATTGGTAAACTTAAACAATAGACAACTTCTTTTTAGAGAACATTGTAGTAAAGCTTTAGTTACTACAATCACTCTTTTTGATCATAGTAAAAAAAAATGCCTTTTCGTGCAACTCATGCACAAGGGTGATAAGAAAAATCACTATTATGAGGTGTGCAGCTTTTTATAGATGAAGAACATGCTAATGATTGTTGGTTAAAGAGATGCTTAACAACCAAACCTTTTAATACATATGCTCAGACAGTAGAACTCTACTGTTTATGGTAAGAATATGATATGCTTTATTTTCAGTTATAGATTTTTTGAAAGGGTACCTCCTTCTCCAATGCCATTAGAACGAGGTACCCTTTTCTTATTTAACTGCTAAAGAAACTTCCACTCTTTCTTTTCCTCTTATAATGATGATGTCCATAACTTCCGTGATGACCACGTCTTTTCCTATAATCATCACTACTGCTATAACTCTTAAAAGGCTTTGATCTTCCTCTTTTATAATCACTGCTACTGTAACGCTTGTGCTTATTATTCATTAGTGAATCAAACAGTTTCTTGAACATGATTTAACCACTCCTCATAGTCATTTTAAATCTATAAAAAACAAAAAGCGCTTTTATCCTTTTAGTAGATAAAAGCGCTTGATGTACAAACAAAGACTTCACCCCACTAAAAAAATAGGCAAAGGTCTTGCTAACAATTAAGATTGCCAACAAAGCCGGAAACATGTTGTTTCGTAGTGACGACTTTTGTTGTACAGCTACTCCCCTTTGGAGTATTAAGTTTGTTCAATGTTAACTTAAACCAATTCTATAAGTCAATTAATAACTTATTAGTTATTAATATTTTTGATATTCTTTAAATTACACTTGAACTTGTAATTACCCTATAGTTACATTATATTAATTGATACATCAAATGCTTTTGTGGAATTTAATTTTCAACCATTTATTTTTTATAATATTTGTAGTCAATTATCAAAACAGGAAGAGAAATAAAAAAATTAATTGAGTTTGCAAAGTTCAACACTGAATAAGTCAACACGGCCTCGACTGTGATTGCCGTATCTCGGGGATAAGAAAAAGAGTTAATCTTAAAAATATTCTGCCTAGATAAAGATCTTTACCTCCAAGCTAATTTCAATGGGGAAAATAGCAAACGAAAGGCATAATTCTCATAGTTTAGCATTTAATGTGGTTACAATTTGGAAATGACTGAATAAATAACTTGATTTTAAAGCAAGTTATTTTAATGCCAAAAGGAACTGCTAGAAAATTTTATTTTAGAAAAAACTCATTATGTTCATTCATGAGTTTTCGCACATGCAAAAAAATCAGAAAACAGAAGGTGGAAATGGCACATGGAAATATTTTCAGCAGTTTTAGTTGGAATTGTAGCTTTAGAACATTTATTCATTATGATTCTTGAAATGTTTTTTATTCATTCAAAGATAGCAAAACGAGCATTCAAATTACCTAAGCACTTAGAAGGAGATCGGAATGTAGCTGTTATGTTTGCAAATCAAGGATTATATAATGGATTTTTAGCCGCGGGACTCATTTGGGGGCTCATACTAGGATCCAATTCAGTTGGCTATATGATTCAATTGTTTTTCGTAATTTGTGTGGTGGTGGCAGCCATTTACGGTGGTTTTACATCCAACAAGTCAATTATTATAAAACAAGGACTTCCGGCTATTTTAGCACTGATTACTCTTTGGTCTGTTATATAGGATGTCCGCCCAATCTGCATAAAGACAGCACCTAACTATTTGGGTGCTGTCTTTATGAAAAGAAGGACTTCTGAATCTTTAATCAACTAATTTTATATTACTAAAAACTGATATAAGCAAGCTATAACTTTGTTATGATTTCTGACACAAATAATTTATATTATTTTTTATTTTGTTAACGATAATAATTACTTTAACATTAATAATTTTGAATACAAAAGTCCGTAAAAGTATAGGTTTTTAGACAACATTGTACTTCCCAAGTATCTAACGTAACAAATAAATTACGTGTAGTTGGCCCTTGGTAGCATACATATATCTTATAGTCTTTTCATTCTTCAGGGCCTATTAGTTGTTCACCTTGATAAAGTTCATATACGTACGGATTGTCAGGCTGGTCAATGGACTCAATCTGTTGAACCTGAATATAGGGGACATTTTCTTCGTTATACGTAGTTTTTTGTATAATTCCTTTTATATGAACCCAAGTATCTTTTTTTAATGTTGAGGCATTTTCTAGTGTAGATAATAAGCCGTATACAGATGCATCTGCTGCACAACAAGATATGCCAAAGCGAGCAACAACGAATTGATTATCTTTAAATCCTTTTTCACGATATACAAAGCCATTGACCTCAATTTTCTTTCCAATAAACTGATCTGTGTTGTTTTCAATAATGTTCATGACTGGAATATAATCCGTGTCATTTATAGAAATTTTCGGTTGTTCGAGCAGTTTCTTTTCAAGTATTTTATAAAAACCTTCAGGTGCCACTTTAGCAGCAAGACTATTTTGGTGTCTTGTTGGAACGTTCTTTGGTGTTTCATCTGAAATTCCAGATAATAAATCATTCGTATCTTTTCCTAGTTCTGAATTAGTGGCTTCAATGTTTTTATCATCTTCGGTTTGTTGTTGAGTATCAAGTTTCGCAACTGAGAAACTTAACCCTCTTTTTACTGCAACCGAACTATCAAGTGTATGATTAGAAAATAAAAAGCCCGTCATAATAGGCAATAGAAATAAAGAGTAAATCAACGCTGTTCGAATTTTTCCTTTTTCCGTATGATCATGACCGCATTCACAAGATAAATCTTTATTTATGCTACTTCGCCAAATTTGTATAATACCTAACAAAAAAAAGGTACCAGAAGAAAACCATATAAAAGGCATCATTTTAGGCGCAATAAATTGAATGATTTTACCTGTTAATATGAGTTTAAACATAAGGAGGGAAAAACCAATTAGTAATATCCCCCTTATATAAATGATAAATTGCTGATCAATTTTCTTCATATCATTTCTCCTATCTACTAACTATTCCATAAGTGATGGTGATGAGATACACACTCACAGTAATGATAAGAATTAGACTACATGCAAAACGTTTTTTGAAAAAAGCTAGTAGCAGAATGGTGTTTTTAAAATCCATCATTGGTCCATATAGTAGAAAAGCAAGAAGAGCTGTAGGTGAAAATGTATGAGAAAAAGATGAAGCAACAAAAGCATCTGCTTCTGAACAAAGTGACAGTACATAAGCAAATCCCATCATAACGGCAGAAGACATATAGTCATTGCTTGCAAGGTTCGTTAATAGTTGTCTATCTAAAAAGGTTTGAAATAGACTTGCCACAAGCGCCCCGAATAATAAATATTTACCCATATCGAAAAATTCATCACTAGCATGATACAACGTTTGCTTTAACTTATTACCTACTTTTGCGTCCTCATGTTCATGAACGTGTACATGTCGTAGCTGATTCGAATTTTTAAAAAAGAAATAAACGGATAGACCAATTAATAAACAAGCAACAACAGCTAGTCCCATACGGCTGTAGACGATGGATGTATTTGATTGAAAGGCATAAAAAGTAGCAGCAAAGACAACAGGATTTAAAATAGGTGCACCAACTAGAATGACAATACCGATATGAAGAGGCATTCCTTTTTTTAATAAACGCCTTACAACTGGAATAATGGCACATTCACAAACAGGTAAAAGAGCACTTACTAGAACAGCTGGTAAAAGAGCTATATACGGATTTTTTGGAATTAGACGTTGAATGAATTCTTCTGAGACAAATACTTGAATCAGGGCAGATGCAAATACTCCGATTAAAATGAAGGGTATAGCCTCAAGTACAATGCTTAAAAAAATGGAGTTTACATTTAATAGAGATGCTGGGATAGCTAAATCGTGCGTATTTATATCGACAAAGAAAAAACAATAACCAAAAAGTACTAGTAACAGCACACCTATTAGGTCTTTACTTAACTGTGATAGAGTTGTCATGATCTATCATTTCACCTCCAATTACTAAAACTATATGATAGAGTTTAAACACATTATGCAGCTAATAAGAAAGAGTTAATATAAAAAATATTTAAAAGATAAAAACCTCAAAAACAATAATTATCCCTTCAACAAAACGTAATGTTTACGATTTGTTGTATATTATGTAAAAAGCATAAGGTATAGAACTGAGAAATACAGATACGTTTAGTTTTGCAATTTCTTATCTTATTGTTGAGAATCAGTACTAGAATACTGTAAATTTTAGTACTTACTTGTACGTAATAAAATTTACAGTATTTTAATAATTATATTGTTATAAAATATATAAGTTGGTAAAATAAAGAAAAATGATTGGTGGTATTTGGATATTAATGAGTATTAAAGAGAAGGTATTAATGAAATTTGCAGAGAAGAAATTAAATAAGTTACAGATTAATCTTGTGCACTTCATTCCAGGAAGAATTAGACTTCGTTCAACTGTTTGGAAAGATAATAGTAAGCTAGTCGAATTAATTATTTTAAATTTGAAATCTCAACCCCTTGTCTACGACGCTATATTTACACCAGATACCGGAAGTTTACTTATTACATATAAGGCTTCTCACATGACAAATAACAAAGAAATTGAAGAGTGGTTTTACCTTATTGAACAAATATATCAAAAAGAATATAGATCTTAAGGAGAGGAAGGAATGAGCATGCTTCCCACTGTAATAGGTTTAGGTGCTTCCTTTATTGCCCCAAAAATTATGTCTCAATTCCGTGATCAAAAAATAAAAGTAATACATGCCATGCCAGGTCGCCTGCGCATACAATGCGACAGTTGGAAGCATCGTATTATTGCAAAGACTTTAACGGAAGAGGTAAAAAAACACCCTCTTATCCTAACATCGAAAGCTTCAGAGCTAACCGGAAGTTTAGTGCTTCAATTTGTTGTTCCGCATATCAACCAAGAAGAGCTAGACGAACTCATGAGCTATATTGTACAAATCGCATCTAATGCCATCTTAAACAAAGATGCGACATTAATGAATGGTATGACTAACACACTTAGATTTGTAGATAAAGGAATTAAAAAGCAAACCAACGGTTTTGCTGACTTTGATAGTTTATTTGTTCTCTTTTTATTAGGAAAAGGAATTCAGACGTTTGGAAGTGCGCCTGCTTTCTCTGCAAGCCTACTTTATTGGTCATACAATATCATTAAGGAGAAGGGGGGAAAAGAATAGGTGATGATGTTTGGGGTAAAGGTAGCTCATTCTCTTCCTGGAAGAACCCGATTTTATATACCTAAACATTTAGAAATAAGTCGTATTGAAGCTTGGCTACGCTCTTTCCCAGGCGTATATTCTGTAAACTATAAACAAGTAACCGGAAGTCTACTTATCTATCATCATATTAACCTTTCTTTGGATAATCTAAAGTCTTTCATTAGGAAATATAGACATACAATCAGTCAAGTAACATCTTCATGGAAAAAGTTCGTCCCTGTTATAGCTTGTGGAACCGTATTTTTAATTAACTGGTACCTGCAACGTTCTTCATACTCTCCTATAGTAAAGGCAGTTTCTTATTGGATTAGCTCTCTTACTGCTATCAGTACTTCCTATGAGGTCATTAAAGACGGTGTTGTTCATGTCCTAAAAGAGCGAAAAGGGAATGCTAATACATTAACTGCTGCCTCTATATTTGCTTCTTTATATATGAAGAATCCAGGATCGGCTTTAATTATCACTTTGATGTCTACAATTAGTGAGCTATTAACAGACTACACGTCTGAACAAACCAAGCATTATATTCACTCTGTCCTAAAATTAGATATCTCATATGCTTGGAGAGTAAAAGAAAAGGGCGTTGAAGAAAAGGTTTTAGTCGAGAAAATTCAAGTTGGCGATCAGGTTGTCATTTTTACTGGAGAAAAAATCCCTGTAGATGGCATTATAATAGAGGGAAACGGTACAGCAGATGAAGCTTCCATTACTGGGGAGTATATGCCACGAGAGATAAGTGGCGGAGATAATGTGTATGCTGGAAGTGTCTTGCAAAGTGGACATATCACTGTGACAGTCGAAAAAGTAGGAGAAGATACAGCCCTCTCTAAAATTGTGAAACTGTTGGAGGAAGCACAAGAGAAACGTGCTCCTATTCAAAATATAGCCGATACAATAGCTGAAAAAATGGTTCCTGTCTCTTTTGGTTTGGCGCTAGTTACGTTTTTCTTCACTCGAAATCTTAACAGAGCGATGAGTATGTTAGTTATTGATTTTATTTGTGGAATTAAATTATCAACAGCCACAGCTTTATACGCGTCCATCGGACGTGCTGCAAAAGAAGGGGCTATTGTTAAAGGCAGTGATCATATTGAAAAGATGTCTAAACTAAATACAGTTATTCTTGATAAGACCGGAACTATTACAGAAGGCACGCCTGTGGTTCAGCAAGTAATTGCTGCTAAAGGTTTTAATCAAGAAGATGTCATTCGTTTAGCTGCAGCAGCTGAGAAAAATTCTACCCATCCTATTGCTGATGCAATTATGAAGCAAGCGAAAGACTGGAACATTTTAATTCCTACTAGAGACAAGAATGCTCAAATAGAAACTGCGGTAGGAAAAGGGATTTCTACTTGGTTAGACGGCAAAAGAGTAGTCGTTGGCAGTTTACGCTTTATGAATGAATTAAAGATCAAAACCACTACTTTGCTTCAACACATGCAAAACGATGAAAATGTTATTTACGTAGCCTACGATCAAACACTCGTAGGAATAGTCAGCATTTTTGATAAAATACGTTCCGGTATGCACCGCGCAGTGAACAATCTTCGACATCAAGGTATTAACGACATCATTATGCTTACTGGAGACAAAAGAACGGTCGCAAGAGAAATGGCGCGTCGCTTAAAACTGAACTGGTATCATGCAGAGGCTTTGCCAGAAGATAAAGCCTTTTATGTAAAAAGGTATGGGAGAACAGGGGCTGTCATGATGGTAGGTGATGGCATCAATGATGCTCCAGCTCTAGCTCATGCCCATGTAGGTGTAACGATGGGGGCTAAACGAACAGACATTGCTTCAGAAGCCAGTGACGTTATTATTACGTCTGATAACCCAGAAATGCTTTCTGAGTTAGTTGGACTATCTAAAAAGACCATGAACATTATTAAACAAAACTTTATTGCCACGTTTGCTATTAATGGTATTGCAATTTTATTCGGTGCTTTAGGTATCTTCTCTCCAATCGTGGGAGCAGCTATTCATAATGCGGCCACTATTGGTGTAGTAATAAATAGTGCAAGAATTTTATGGGTAGGGAGGGAAACCAATGAATCCCAAATTCTACGTTCTGCATGATATACCAGGTCGTATTCGATTTCATATCCCAGCATTGAGAGATAAGAAAAATCATGTGGAAATAGAGCATATGTTTTCTGCTTTAAAAGGTATAACGAGTGTGAGAATAGAACCCATCATTCAAACCATGCTTATTTACTATGATGTCTCACAACTTTCTCGCAATACCATTTTTCGTTATGTATCTATCTTTTTTCAGCAAACGCGTTTAGATCCATTAGATGATATTATGATTCAAATGGATCCTGCCACACGAAATGATTGGCTACGTACATTGTTTTCCGGGGGATTACTTCTACTGGCAGGTATTCGAAAAGCATCTTTTTATAAACCAGATGCACTCGTATATGGAGCAGTAGTTGCGACAGGCTATACGGTCTTATCCCACGGCACGAGCAATAAAATGAGGCACCCAGATATTTTAACTGGAATTGTTACGATGTTATCTCTAGGGCCATCAAATATGCTCTATGTAGCGATGATTACATGGATTGTAAATGTGTTGGAATTGTTACATGAAAAGCAGAAAGTGCAATCACAAAAGTTATCTACAATTACGTAAGATATTCATTCATACCTTTTGTATGAATTGATATAAAAAACTTAGGATTATGGGGGAGTTTTATAATGATTAATCGCGATTTTCTAATGGGATTTGTATCAGGAACAGTGGTAGGTGCAGTAGGTTATCGTCTATATGAACAAAATGGGGGACAATTACAACGCCTTGTCCAACCTAAACAAAGTTTTGGTAGCCAACAACAAGCAATTACATCTTATCAACCTTCTATGGAAGAGCTTCAAGCGCAGAAAGAACGTTTAGAGGACATGATTGCTGAATTACAAGTAAAATAATGATAAAAAGAGTGAGAGATAGTTCCAGGCTACCTCTCATTCTTTTTATCTTCTAATGGGGGCTAGTTTAAATAATAAATATTTACCTTAGGTTAAAAAGTTTCCTTAGGTAAACTATTTATATACATTATATTCCACAAGCAAAGGATTATCAATAAAATTAAGGATTTATAAATTTTTATTTCTGAAAATTCTAAATATAAACCACTTTTTGTTCATAAAGTTTCCTTTGCGAAACAAAATAACCTAAGATAAAAAAATAAGAAAGGAAGAAAATTAGATGGTTGATGTAAAAACTGGTCCGTTGTCTACATTTACAACAGGTGAAACGGTGCAGCTAGAGCGAATTGAAGTTGAAGGTTCCTTAAAGCGACGCTTGTTAGATTTAGGCTTTATTCCAGGAGCCATAATTAGGGTACTTCAGAAAAGTCCGTTAGGAGATCCTGTTGCTTATCAAGTCAGTCATACAACGATTGGTCTCAGAAAAGAAGAAAGCTCAAAAATGTACGTAAAAAAAGTAGGTGACGACGATGAGTAAGTATCGCATTGCACTAGCAGGAAATCCGAATACAGGAAAAAGTACGTTATTTAACGGGTTAACCGGTCTCAAGCAGCACACGGGAAACTGGACAGGAAAAACCGTGGCCAAGGCAGAAGGGACGTTTGAACATCACGAGCAGCTCTACACAATCGTCGATCTGCCTGGAACGTATTCACTTTATTCAAACTCGGCGGACGAAGAAGTAGCGCGCGATTATATTTTATTTGAAAGACCTGACGTGACGGTTGTTGTGGTCGATGCAACGGCGATGGAACGAAATCTTAATCTAGCTCTGCAGGTAATGGAAATGACGGAAAACGTCGTAATTTGTGTGAACTTAATGGATGAAGCAAAGAAAAAAGGAATTGTGATTAACGAAAAAAAGCTGGCTGAATCGTTAGGGGTACCGGTTGTGCCTATATCAGCTCGCAATAAAAAAGGAATTACGAATTTGCTGGATGCGATTGAAGGAGTCGTGCGCGGGGAAGTAAAGCTTACTCCTTACCAGGTGCAGTATACAAAAGAAATTGAAGCGTCACTAAAGGAGCTAGAGCCTCAAGTTGCTTCTATTGTTGGAAACCAGTTTCCTCTCCGCTGGATTGCTTTACGAGTTCTTGATGGAGACACGTCATTTTTAGAAACCATTCAGCAGCGCCAGAAGCAAGATATCAGTCACACAGAAAGGAGGAACAGCGCATATGGGAAATCCGTTAACTCCTGAAAACTCATTAGCGATGGAACAGCTAACGCGCTATGCGCAGCAGGCAAAAGAAAAAGATCATCGTTCAAATATGGTCGCAAGTATTTATCAGTCTTCACAGCAAATATGTAAAAAAGCCGTTGTGTACGAAGACCGTTCAAAGCTTCAGCGTACGGAAAAGCTAGATAAAGTCTTCACTTCGCCAATTTGGGGCTTTCCGATTATGCTTGGTATTTTATCGGTGATCTTTTATATCACCATAGCCGGAGCAAACGTTCCTTCTGGATTAATCGCACAAGGTTTTGGCTGGGCGGAAGGATATTTAACAGCTTTCTTTCAAGCGATGCACACGCCAGAATGGCTGCACGGAATTCTTGTACTAGGACTGTTTCGCGGTACGGGATGGGTTATTAGCGTCATGCTGCCTCCAATGGCCATCTTTTTCCCGGTGTTTGCCCTTTTAGAAAACTACGGCTACTTGCCTCGCGTCGCGTTTAATATGGATCGTTTGTTCAAGCGAGCAGGCGCACACGGCAAGCAGTCCCTGACGATGGCGATGGGGTTTGGATGTAACGCCGCAGCGATTATGTCAACACGTATTATTGAATCGCCGCGTGAACGTATGATGGCGATTTTAACAAATAACTTTGTTCCGTGTAACGGCAGATGGCCTACGCTGATTTTGTTAGCTTCTTTATTTATGGCAACAGGCTTTACAGGGAGTGCTAAAACATTCGTAACGGCGCTTGTTGTAGTGGGAACCGTGTTATTTGGAATTGTGGTGACGTTGTTCGTATCGTGGACACTGTCTAAAACAGCGCTGCGCGGAGTACCAACCCACTATACGCTCGAGCTCCCGCCTTACCGTAAGCCAAAATTTGTAGATACAATTGTGCGTGCGACGCTGGATAAATCGCTGTTTGTGTTAAAACGCGCGATTATTGTTGCAGCACCTGCAGCAGTTCTAACATGGATACTGGCCAACATCTATGTCAATGACACAAGTATTTTAATGCACTTCGTTCAGTTTCTTGATCCATTCGCCAAGATGCTGGGACTAGACGGGTACATACTAGCTGCTTTTATTATTGGCTTGCCGGCTAATGAAATTGTTGTACCAGTTTTACTAATGGCGTATTTATCAACAGGATCATTAATTGAAATTGAAGATGCAACAAGACTCAAGCAAATTTTTCTGGATCACCACTGGACGTGGCTAACGGCTCTTAACATGATGCTGTTTTCGCTTCTACATTATCCATGCGGAACAACCCTTGTGAATATTTATAAAGAAACAAAGAACATAAAGTGGACGTTTCTTGCCTTTGCAATACCCACAGTTATAGCCACTGGAGTTACTTTTGTAGTTGCTCAAATCGTTAAAAGTTTCAATTTAATTTAGTCGGAACATATACAAATCAATGAGTTGAGAGATAATGTCTAGTTTTTATATTTTATTTGCCCACATTGAATAACATTTATAATAGGGAGCATACTAAGTAAGATGCCAAAAGGCATCATAGGATAAAGTCTCATAAACAGAAAACCGTCTTAGAGAGAAGGTGGTTTTCTGTTTTTTACGCTGTAGTATACATTTTTAAAACATACTATCTCAAATTAGAAAAAGACGTCTTATAAAATAAGACGCCTTTCTACTCGATTTAAACACTCTTTAGCTTACGTTGTTTAACTAATTCAACCTTATACTTTTCTTCGAACTTATTAAACATAGAGATATTTGTTAATACGCCCATAGATAACATCAGTAATGTGAGTGAAGATCCACCATAACTCACAAACGGTAAAGTTACACCTGTAATAGGTAAAATACCCGTTACTGCGCCAAGATTCACAAATACTTGAATACCAATCATAACTGAAATACCTATAGCCATTAATGCTCCAAAAGGTTCTTTGCACTTCTGTGCAATTCTTAGACCTTTAATAACAATAAAAAATAATAAACCCAGAACGATAAGTACACCCCAAAAACCTAATTCCTCTGCAATAACAGCCATAATAAAATCTGTATGAGATTCAGGTAGATAACCAGCTTTTTGTACACCCTGTCCTAGACCTAAACCTTGTAACCCCCCGGTTCCTATAGCCAAATAAGAATTAACAAGCTGATATCCATCGCCTTGCTGATTTTCAAATGGATGTAGGTATCCTGTAAAACGAGAGATACGTACAGGAGAGAAGACTGTATCAATATGGCCAGTTACTAATAAAACGACAAGCATAATCCCTATGCCTACTACCCCTAGCATCGCAATTTTCAGCATTGATTTTCTAGAAATACCAGAACATAAGACAATCGCTGCAACGATGCCTAAAATAAGCAGAATTCCACCATAATCAGGTTGCATGGCAATTAAAATGCAAAGGAAAAAGACGATAATAATAGGTGGAATAATTGCACGCTTTAAGTCATTTATATATTCCTGTTTATTTGTAAAAACAGCTGCTAAATAGACAATAATGACGAGTTTTGTTAATTCTAATGGCTGTATCCTAACTGGACCAAGTACAAGCCAACTTGTTGCGTTTCCTGCCGTATGTCCGAATACAAGTACCAGAACTAAAAGGGTAGTGATTCCTCCTAATGCAAGCATCAAGAACCTTTTTTCTTGGTACATCTTATAAGGAATAACGGCTGTGACGCAGAAAAAGAAAAGCCCTGCTAAAAGTGCAAACTTTTGTTTTTGATAAAAGTAATCACCCGTGAATCCATATCGAGCGATAGCTGTTACCATACTAGCACTGTAAACCATAATTAAACCAATAATACTTAAAACAACTAAGGCTATGATAAACTTGTAGTCATAACACTTTAAAACCTTTTTAAACATAGAAAGATCCTCATTCCTTGCAATATAAAAAATATGTTTTTAGAGAAAAACTCTCAATAAATTAAACAACCCAAAGGTTGAACTTGCTACTATAGCCATAGTACCTACTGTTTTGTTCCTTCCTGCTAAATAATAATGTAAACTATGTAAGATAAATGCAACTGAGACAACCATGATGACTGCCTTGTACCAAAAAGAACTATCTAAATACCACCCTAAACTCATAAAAATAAGTAGTAGTACTAAAGATATTGTTCTTATTCTACTTTCCGTGACAACTTCTACGTACTTCATATAACACTCCTACCGCCAAATAAAATTCCTATCATATGGTTAATTACCATGTATTAACCATAAATGTAAACGAAGTTATAATTATACCATAATAATTCCTTAAATAAGCAAAGTATGTTAGCCAAACATATAATAGTCATTTTGTATATAGGTTGTTCGTTAGCAGTCAACATACTCGTATATCAAAGCAAGCGAAAAAAACTCCTTTTACCATCAGGAGTTTAAAAAGCCTTCTTATTATAGCTTAGTGCATCAAAAGTAAACCTTTTATACATATCACAGTTTAGGAAATGATTTTGGATTCAGATATGATACGATGCTAAACAACTGATTCAGCGTCTTAACATACATTTAAAGATGCAGTCCGTAAAGGTATAACTTTACGAACTATGAATTTTAGTTATTTTACATTAAAATATACTATTTTTTAGAATATAGGAGACATACAAGAACATACGTTTGACTTTTTTGATTAGGCTGTGATATATTTCTTGTCTATACACCACTATACATAGTAGAGAATGAGGTAAGTAGATATGAAAAAAGCTGAATTAATTGATGCTGTCGCGTCGAAATCAGAATTAACAAAACAAGACACAAAGAAAGCCATTGATGGACTATTTGCAACGATTTCTTCCACACTGGCAAACGAAGAGAAAATTCAAATTGCTGGATTTGGTACATTTGAAGTACGTGAACGTGGAGAGCGTACAGGACGTAATCCACAAACAGGTGAACAAATTGTTATTCCAGCTACAAAGGCTCCAGCCTTCAAGCCAGGTAAAGAATTTAAAGAAGCTGTAAAATAAAGTAAAGAGGATTTATATAAACTCTCCAGAACAAGATTCTGGAGAGTTTACATAAATCCAAATGCAAAGGGTGAAACATAGACTTCCTATGGAATACACGTCTATATTACGCTTTAATACCAAATTTAAATTCAATCTCATGCTTTAGAATTTCCGCACCTCGCGGGCTTAACACAATTCCTTTTGCATATTCCCTGTTTTGTGAGGTCACTTCACCGGTAATCATACATTCATTTTGGGCTTTGTATTTCTGAAGAATAATGTGATTGCCATCAACAAATATTTCTACAGGATTTTTTTCTTTGATAGTAAGAACCTTCCGTAACTCCACAGGAATTACAACACGGCCCAACTCGTCTACCTTTCGCACAATACCCGTTGTTTTCATACTTTTCCTAACCTCCAAAGATAAAATAAAGGACATGAACTCTAGATATTACTTTTATAGAATTAAATTTTTTGCTGCATCAATTGTTCATTCTTATAGTAAAGCAAAGGTGTTTTGTTAATTCTTCTTTTTTAAGAAAGTAATTTAGCACGAGAATAAAGAGTTGTACAAATCATTTAATACTGTCCCCTTACATTTCTTTCGCTGTTTCTTTTAAATTGTTCTTTCACATACGTACACGTACGCTCATGATCACGGGAAAAGAAGTGATCCTTTTTATGGTACACTTTTACTCCACAAGATGGACAAGCAAAGAAGCCAATTGTTAGCTCACCGGGCACCTCATGTGCATAAAACTCACCAGTTGCTGTAAACATCACTACATGATTGGCTTTTTCGGTTTTGGCTCTCAATCCTATTCCTCCTTACCCATATATTTCATATAATTCTATAATAAGGTCTATACGGTAATAATACAAAAAATAAGCAGCACCTTGTGTTTTGACACGAGATACTGCTTTTATTGTTGTTTTCATAAACGCCGTATGTACCATTTTCATTTAAATCTAAACAATTTAGTATGTATAGCTGTAAAAGTCTAAGAGTCTCCTGTTTATTTTATGGAATTTCCGTCTATACATTTTCTAGTTTATTAAATCCTTCCTTTGTATAAAAGAATATTTCTGCCACTTTAAAGTTAGAGTCATTTTATAGAAACAATAAGAATAAAATGTAAAATGATATATTTTTATTGTAAAACGATAAATTATATGTTAAATTCGTATTTGAAATTTAATAAATGAGGTGTTTATTATGAAACAAAGTTCAACAATATTTTTAAAAATAGCTCTTTTTCTCATGGGAGCTCCGGTTCTTGCTTTAGGCATATTTGGTTTATTTTATTTAGCTAACAATACAGCAAATTCAGACTACTCCTACATACTATATCCTGCTGTAAGCATTATGTATCTTTCAGTTATCCCTTATTTCCTTACGTTGTATCAGGCTTTTCGACTTCTTATCTATATTGACAAGAACAAAGCGTTTTCTAGCATTTCTGTAATAGCATTAAAGAAAATAAAATATTATGCAATTGTAATTAGTGGCCTGTATGTGATAATGATGCCATTCGTTTTTTTAATAGCAGATAAAGACGATGCGCCAGGCCTTATAATAGTTGGAATGGTACCTATCTTTGCTTCGTTGGTAATTGCAGTCTTTGCTGCGGTCCTTAAAAGACTTTTACAGCAAGCGATTGATATAAAATCGGAGAACGATTACACAGTTTGAGGTGGATAAAGTGGCAATTATAATTAATATTGATGTCATGTTGGCTAAAAGAAAAATGAGTGTGACGGAACTTTCAGAGAAGGTAGGAATAACGATGGCCAATCTTTCTATCTTAAAAAATGGCAAGGCAAAAGCAGTTAGATTTTCAACTTTAGAGGCTATTTGCAAAGCCTTAGAATGTCAGCCTGGCGATATTTTAGAATACAAAGATGAAGAAGATGCTTAAAATAGTCACAAATAAAGCATTAGAACGAAATTTAACGGGTTTGCTTAAGGAGGTTAGTTAGTCAAAGACAAATATCAAACAGAGGAGAAATTTAATGAGTTTTATCGGTCTAGTTATGCTCTTTGTTTTATTTCTTATGTTGGTTTTTGTAGTAGTTGGGGTACTTTTTTATCGTAGAAATACTCAAAATACACCATCGTTATTGGGAATTGGAGTACTTTTACTACAATTGCTACTCATCGTATTATTTTTCACTGAAATTACAGCAAAATTTAATGAATTATTCTTTGATATCCTTTGGTGGACCATAGTTGTATCCGGTCTTATCGTCGGAATACGAAAATTTAAAAATAATGTAATTCTATCTATGCTAAATATTTTCATCAGTCTTTTATTAGCAATTTTTATGCTTCTATTGTTGTTCATCACATCTATGTAACCATTATTGATATGTCTTTTTTTAAGTATTTTAATTGGTCTTAAATAGAACTTTAAGCTAAAAAGCAGCATTCCATGATAAAAAAACCATGGAATGCTGCTCAGATATTAATTATTTTTCATCTTGTAGCCTTTGAATTTATATCCATATACGCTCGTAAGATCAACGAAGCTTTTATAAGAATACGTAATCGCAACCGGTGTGCCTACTTGAACTTTATCATAAAGCTTTTCGATGTCTGTATTATGCATTCTCACGCAACCTTGACTCACATATTTTCCAATGCTACTTTCATTGTTATTGCCGTGAATGCCGTATGTATCACCATACGTACCGTTTGCATTCAATCCTAACCAACGTTTTCCTAATGGATTTCGAGGATCTCCTCCAGGAATATGACCCGTATAATAAGGACGATCTTTAATTTTATTGACGATTTTAAAGAAACCAACCGGCGTTTTCTCCCATGTCTTACCTGTCGCAACTGGTTCTACCATTTCTAATTTTCCATCATGGAAATAAGCAAGCTTATTGTAGTATTTGCTAATAATGATTAAATCTTTATTCGCTGGTTTACTTGCTGCTTCTGTTTTCCCTTGATTTACTCCACATAATGCGACCATTAATAATGTAAGAACGGTCATTGATTTCATGAAAATGTTCTTCATAAAAACTCTCCTCTTTTTTATATTTTTATAGAAAACGTAAACAGCACCTTCTAATTAGAAAGTGCTGTTTCGTCACAATTATTTATAAATAAAAAACCTAGTTAATTGACGATTTTGACATGCAGAGAAACGCTCTCTGACGAAGTTAACTTTTGTTTTGCGTATAACTGCTCATTCGATGCAAATTTCAGTACCAATTTAGAGCAAGAAAAAACAGACCTTGCTATCCTGAAGGTCTGCTCTTACTTACTTCCTTATTAATTTTCTCTGTATGACGACAAGAAGGGAAAGATGAACAGCCAAAAAAGCGAGTGCCATTCCCATCTCGTACGACTAGATCTTGCCCACACTTTGGACATTTACGAGGTTCTGGTGTGATATTTTCAAAGATTTCCCGTGCCTTAAAAACAGGATTTACTTCATTAATAAACTTTTGAAGATCCGCCCGATCCAATAAGGTCACATCACATGCAGCTGCCAGCTCTTTTGCTTGTTTCGTAAAATAGCTATTGGTCACAACCCACGCCTGATTCGCTTTATAATACGCTTTTGCCCCATATACTTCTTGTATAGCTGAAATACTGACCCGATTTTTAATTCCATATCGTTTAGCTTGAATGACAATTTTTTCTTTGCCTTTCATCACTAAATCAGCCCCAAAGTCACCAGACTTTTTAGTTACTTGAGGTTTATATCCTAACTGTTGGAAAAGGGCCTGCAAATAAATTTCAAACTGATAACCATCCATTTTATCAATATAGGGCATACCCGACTGGGCTAACTCTTTCATATACCTCCGTTCACGAAGGACACGGTAAGCAAATTGAGAAAGTTTCACTAAAATCATGATAAGAAAGAGGTAAAATACACCTTGAAACACTTTATCCATTCATTGAAAGCTCCTGTTCAGTTTGTTTATTCCGGAGACGTGATGCTACAGGTTGAATGCTTTTTCCATTCTTCTTTAATTCTTCGTTCCAATCTTTCGCTCCTTTTGGAATATCTGCTCTTATTAAATCAGCATTAACGATTTGGTTCATTTTGTCAATAAATTCTTTTCCACCTTGGTCATTGTCGACAGCTAACACCATTTCTTTGATGCCTAAGCCTTCTTTTCGAGCTTCGATATAAGACTGTGCAACAGTTTTAGGCTTTAAGCCATTCATACTAATAAGGCGTGTATTCTGCAATTGGTTTTCTTGTATACTCCAATAAGAAAGCAAATCAATTGGACTTTCAAAAAAATGAATTTTATTTGGGCGACCAACGTCAACTGAAAAGCCTGTATGTGGGTTATCGTTCGGTAAGACTTGTTTAAAGGAACCACGCTTATTACTTATAGAAGCTGTTCCTTGCCGATCCGCCCCAATTACTTTTCCTTTACCTCCATGTTCACGCCATTTAAACACGACATTGTTCCGTTTGTCCTGGGCGATTAAATCTTTTTGAAGAAGCCAGTCAACTAACCGAGAATCTATTTTACGTTCTTTTATGAGATAATCCTTTATTTTGCTTTGATCCTTTACTTCTAACTCTACTGGATAGCGAAAAGGCTCTTTTGATGGTGAAACCGACGGTTGCTCTTGCGACTGAGAAAGCTCTTTATAATTGCCTTTGTTGATATCTAATACAGCTTGTGGAAACGACATCCCATAATACATGCGAGCGAAACTGATCGCTCCATACCCTGTTTCATTCCGGCTGTTCCAAGCATACATATTTCCTTTAATGAGTAAGCTATCATGTTCCGTATGACGATAGTACTTTCCTTCTTTTACAAAGGTTTCGCCTTTGGCTTCCAGATACGACAACAAATCAACATCTCGTGCTTTCATGATTTCCCCCTCATTGACGTGTTTTCGTTCTCCCACCTAATCCCTCCTTCTCTTTCAATCTATGAAAAAAGAGGGCTTTTCAGCCCTCATCCCATCTCTTTTCACCTTTTGCTTATTTTATCGTTCCGTTTCTTGTGTCTGGTCCCGTTTTTTTGAAGAAAATGCTCCATTATTCCGTGCAAAAAACTTTGTGAATCCATTTTGTGATTTCTCTTCTTTTTTCTGCTTGTCGTGATCCTTTTTCTCTGTGTCCAAAGCCTTTTCGAGCTTCGTTAATTTCTCACGTTGAGAATCAGTCAAATCCAGCTCTTTTAATTCCTGCAGCACTTCTTTTTTCAATTTGTACACCTTGTCAAAGGAATGCTTTTGTTCAAATTCCTTCATTTTGGCCAAACGCTGTTCTTTCTCTTGAGATGTTTCTTGCTTGAGCTGCTTTTCGACAGGAGCCTTTTCTGATTCAGCTTCCTTTTTCACTTCTTTAGAAGAATCTTTTTCATCTGATATGCCTAATTGGGCCAACAAGCTTTGTTTAAATAGCTGCTTATACTGTGTTTCTTCACTAGGCTGCTGCATAACTTCTAGTACTTCTTGTTTGTAATCTTCTTGATATTGATCCTTTTCCTGTGCCTGTTTTCGTGCTTGAAACTGATGAGAAAGTTCATTTTCCATTCCTTTCAATTGGTCAGGGGAGAACTGTTTTTCCTTTAAAGCACTTGATTTCAACATCACATAATCGTTTTCTGCATTTACACGGGCTAACATGCTATCAATATCTTGAGGCTTTTCTTTTTCACGGGCTTGTAAAAATGTAAGATAGCTTGTTTTAAGCTGCGTTTCTCGATCTTTCTCTAAAACAGGATTCACATCATGACTTCTCAAAAAATCCACTGTTGCTTCACTTTTATAGGCTTGTTTTTGCCCTTTTTCATCCGTAGAAACAAGTAAAACCTTCGGTTTTTCCTCTCCTAGAGCTGATTGTGTTAAGTAAACAGCATCAGAAGGAATGTCTTGCAGCTGTTTCTCACTGATGTTGGCCCAATCTGCCTGGATTTTTTCATTTTGTGGGTGCTTCATAAACTTTTTTAATTCTCGTTTATTGGAAATAAGCGCTTTAAATTGGTCATTTGAAAGAGACGTAATTCTTTTCATCATATATTCCTCCGTTAAAGTAGTATTTGGACGATAAAAAAGAGAGCTTTTTAAGCTCCCTTTCCTTTTGATTTCCTGTTCTTCTTTTTTCTCTTGGATGGCATCTGTAGGTGTTTGGAATTGCATTTGATTATCCAATTCAACACGTTCTTGAAAAGTAAGAGGTGGTTCTTGAACTTGACCATTGATGATCCCCTTCTCATTTTCAGAAGAAAGAGGATCTGTCTGCTGCTGTTTTTCATCCTTTTTTTCTGAAGAATGATTTTTTTCTCGTTCTTTTACCAACGTTTCTTCTATTGTTTCAATAAAGCCAAAGGACGTTTCATGTACTTCTTTTAAAAGCTTAGTTTTATCTTCAAAGCTCTTTCCTTTTGTCCAGTGTGACAGGTAATTAAGCGAATACTCACTCGTATCAATCCCAAAATAAGAAGAAACCGTATAAGCTGTCATTTCTGCTTGAAATTCTCTTTCCGCATCCGTATAGTTTGCTCTTGATTCAGCCGTATGCAGCTTAGCATGCGTCATTTCGTGAAGAAGCGTCTTTACATTTTGACGTTCAGAGTTACGAGGATTTAACGCAACCTCCTTCGTTAGTGGATAACACGCGCCTTTTGCGCTGCCCAGTTCTTCTTTAGGTGCAATGATGGAAATACCGTTTTTTTTCGCAATGGCTTCCATCCCTTTATAAAGCACCGTGTAGTCCTCCACGTTTCCTTCTAACCAACGATTGGGAAATATCTTAGGTAAATCACTTGCTTTCGCATTCGTTTGACTAATATCAAACGTATTGCCGACTGAAAAATATAGTTGACCTTGAGTGACTTCATTTTTCCCCTCTTGAATGAGTTTTTTTTCTTGAGGAGTGGCTTTATTAACCGACTTCCATTTTCCTTTTTCATCCTTAAATTTGGGAACGGTTTTGTTTGGTACAAGAATTTTAATACCATTCTCTCCTTTATTGACAGAGAACCCTTTATCTTTCCAAAACTTAAATGACCCAACAGCTTGCGCACCTCTAAACTGTTTTTGGATGAGAGCCGAATTCAACATGGAGTACTGATAAAACTTACCCATAAAAGATAAGTAGTCTTTTAATTCTTCGGCAGAATGAAAATGCTGCTCCACCTTTTTCTCCATCCCATTCGTTAACTCTTCCACCTCTTTACGCTTATCTTCGATGGATTTTTTCGCATAGGTTTTACTCATTTTCTCCCTCCTCTTCTTCATAGGAGATCCCCTTGAGCTCTTCTAATTCTTGTTCATACCAAGGCTCCTCTAAATCCACAAAAAGCTTCTGTGTTTTAATATTCATGGGCACCAACATATTTTCTTGATGCACCACATATTGATGAAACTCTTTCGCTTCTTCTGGACTTAAATTCACCTCTACTTCTTTGTCTTGATACTGTACAATGGCATGATCCTCTCCTACAGCTTTAATCGAAGCTAACACTAAATCCTTGTTAAAAAACATATCTGATTCCTCCTCTACATGTTTAAAACTACCTTTATATAAATCCATCATTAAGATGGTTGTTTCCCTTTGGACTCTTCCCAATCAATCCGTTTTTGACGTTGATTTGCAATACGCTTCTCAACAGCTTCCTTCGCAACCTTTGTGCTATCTAACTCTTGTAAATCGGTGGTCATTAATCCATCAAAACCATGATGGAAGAAAAGACCGTTCATATATTCAATTAAAATTTGTGTGTTTTTATCAGCACTGTTTGCTCCAAGACGAATCTTTGTTAACTCCTCTTTTAAAACCTGATGTAAGTTGTTACTCACCACTTCAGAAATGTATTTCAATGACCATTCATTACTTCTTGCTTCTTTATGTTCTTTGCAAATTTGAGCAATAGCCTCACCCGTAAACCCAATATTCTTTTCTTCCATATATGTTTGGATGTATTTTTTTGTTTCTTCATTTAACGATAATTTCATGCGTTGTTTATTCATTTAATAACTCCTCTCTTCCTCATGACGATGTTCAATATCTTTTTGCAATTGCTCATAATGTTTTTGGTTTTTCCAACTTTCATATTCTGATTTAAACGCTCGCTCCATCTTTTTTAATGCAAAATGCATGGAGACATGTTGATTAAAACTTTCAGGACGCTTTGATTGTTTCCTGCTCTCTACCATTCTTTTAATCTGTTGCTGCTGCTTATCATAATCTTTCATTTCTTTTAAGAAAGCATTGCCCATTCGCTTATAAAGATCATCAATTTTCGTTTGCTTATAGTCCTTATATCGTTTCTCATCAACCTTTCCTTCTCCATATGCTTTCTTTAATTCCTCTACTTCCTTATCTAATTTTCCAAGTAATTGTTGGTACTCATTACGATGATACTTTTCAATATATTTTTGACTCAACACATCAATAAATGGCTTCATTGGCTTTAATGTTCGGTAACTATATTGCCACTGCCTTTTATCTTCTGGAAGATGATTATAGATTTGTAGAAACAATGGTTGAATGTCACGATTCTTCCACCTTAATGAAGAATCCTGCTTCTTTTTCCCGACCATATCCTTTCGAATTAGCTCATTTATTTTCTGGTGCTGCTCACCTCGATTTAAAATTTGATTCACGACTGTTGACTTCATCGCATCCAATGTTTTAGGCTTTCTTTTGCCTCGTTCACGAGTAGGTTGTGGTTCTACTGTCGCAATATGAATATGAATGTTTCCCGTATTGTAGTGAATGGCAGCTGACCAAACAGCCGACTCATTTAGCCTTTCCCTTTTAAGCATTTCCTTCATAGACTGACGGGTAATCTCCATTATTTTTTTCTCATCCACTGTATGAGTATCAGCATCATATAAACCATTTTCTTGGAGCCAAGGATTATGAAATGTAATGACATCTTGCCACATAATACTGTTATTTTTCTGTGCTTTTTCAAACAACTTTTTTAATTTCTTTTTCTCCTCGTTATTCAATTGATTCGACTGTTGGGTAAACAAAGAAGATGTCTTATCAGGGTTATCCATATAATCTTGATAAAGAGTAAATAGTTTCTCGTGGGCTTCCTGTTCTTTTTTCGCATCATCACGATCTACATAATCAACATAATCTTGAAAAGCCTTTTTATCAGATGTAACAAATTTTGTTTTCAACACCACCCCTGGAATAACAGGAGGCGTACTCATTCCTCATCTTCTCCTGTCATATCTCTAATAAATCCATTGATTGTTTCAATTGCGACTGCA
The DNA here is from genome assembly GCF_053345675.1 of Priestia sp. D51. NCBI lineage: Bacteria > Bacillati > Bacillota > Bacilli > Caryophanales > Bacillaceae > Priestia > Priestia sp. D51. The sequence continues at coordinate 43,847 of NZ_JBLTIR010000011.1, forward strand.
CACCTTTCCATCATCTTTATATTTCGATCAATGAGAAGTTCTAGCTCTGCTTCACGATCTTTTTGTTCTTGAAAAACAGCGAGTGTTTCAATCTGACCTTTTAAGAATTCCTGTCGAGAAATCTTTTTTTCTTTTGCGATTTTATCAATTTTTTTTAGTGCAACTGGATCAATATATCGAATTTTAATTTCCATTTTATCCGACCTCTCTTTTGTAGTAGTGCTCTCCCCCCTAAAAAGAGAGAAGAGCATAAGGGGTTTTTGCCCCCACCATAGGTGTGGGGCTAGGCAGAGCCTAGCAAAACCGTGGGTACAAAGAAAATCGCTAAATGTCCCCTTTACGTCCCCTTTTTTTGGTGTACGTCCCTTTTACGTCCCCTTTTAAAATCCCGATGTCCCCTTTATGTCCCCCTATTTTGGAGCCATGTCCCCTTTGCGTCCCCCTGTGTTTTTCACTTCATGGCTAAATCTTGTTGCTTTTCATTCAATTTTTGAAGCTTTTCTTGTAAACTTTTTTGTTCATCTTTATAGAGCTGAATGCTTGCATCACTCGATTGAATGGCATCCTTTTTCATCCCAATTTTTGATTCAGTATCGGCTTTTTCCTCCTGTACTTGGTACTTCATATCACGTTGTAATTCGTTCATTTCTTGTTGAGTTTGACGCTTATGTTTGGCTTCTACCGTGATGGCTTTTTCATAGTTTTTCATTTTCTTTTTGACAAAATCTTTTTCTAACTCATTGACTAAAAGTGCATAATCTTGTTTGGTTTTTGTTCCTTTTCCTTCTTCACTTTTCGTTTTTCGTTGGTCAGAATAGAGCGTTGTAATTAACGCATGAGCGTCTATTTCCTCTGTTGAATCTGTTTCTGAATCATTCGTTACATCATCCACGTTTACCGTTTCTTTCTCTTCATTTTCTTGATAAAGATCAAAGGCAAGTGCTTCCCAATTTGGAGACAAATCGCTGATTCTTACGACGTAATAGCCATCATCTTCATACAATAAATGAACAGGTAATTTGATGTTTGGGTTCGCTTTTTCTTGTGCAACAAAACTTACTTCTTCTTCATCTGTTTGATCCATTTTGATGACCATATCCAGTGAGGCATTAGCCGGATGATACACACGATTTTCAATCGTGACGGTTCCTGTTATGTTAGAAGAAACCGCCTCATAGGTATTCGTATGATACAAAGGATCTTCTGTTTTTAAATAAAATTTCGATGTCAGTAAGGATAAAAAACCGATAAAGAAAAAGATCAACATCGCTGTATACTTCCATGACCGATTACGATTTAAATTAAATCGATAATCTTCCAATTGCTTTTTAAGTGCCACTTCTACCACCTCATTTCATGATTTCTGTTTTCAATTCTTCGATACTATAAACCATCCATTTATTCTCTTCTTTTCGTAGAGAAACTTTAATAATGTCATGCGTCTGATCGTCGACGTTTTCATCTTTTATGACAAGATGATTTGTAAATTCTGCAATGACTTCAACCTCTTCTTGCCCTCCATCATATTGTTGTACATAAAGCTGTACATCGTTTGGAATCGAAGTGTAACTATCTCCATATACGAACTTTTCAGAAGGATAAAATTGCTCATAAAGCTCTTTGTCCATGATGGATTTTGCAACCTTCTTTCGTTCCTCAAATCCTTCTTTTTCACGATGATAAGACACATCGATGAATTGATTAACCGTATTCAAGTAATCTCGTTTTTGTTGTTCTTGGGCAGAAGGGCGAACTTCACTTAGTTGTTTTTTTAACTCTTTATTTTCTTCTTGTAAGCTCTCATTCGTGACTTGAATTTGTTTCGAAGCTGTTGTGTTGGAGATATTATGGTTAAGGTAGATATTGAAAATGGTCACGCCTGCCACCACAACGGCAAGCGCTCCAAATAGTAGTGCTGCTTTATTTTTCATCGCCTTTTCTCCTTTTAAAATCGTTTTACTCTTCCATTGAATCGTTCACCAAAATACGTTCCTTTTGCCATACTTGCGATGGCTACACCTGTTTTTCCTTGGCAGCCTAAAAACTGATTATTTCCAACATATATTCCGACATGGCCGTCTATTTTATAGGTATCAAAAAACACTACATCTCCAGGCTTCATGTCTTTTGGATTGATTGCTTGCCCCTGTGTTTTGAGTGTATCGGTTGTTACGCCTGACATTGGACCAACATTCATTCCTACCTGTTCGAATGCCCATCTGACGAAACTTGAACAATCAAAACGTCCTGCGTTAATATCAGATTGAGAGCGTCCACCACCAAATACATAGCGTGTTTTACCAATCAACGTTTTGCCTGCGTCAATCACTTTCACTCCCGATTTCCCACCACTTCCTCCACTCACAGGAGCAGCTGGCTTTCCGTCAGCTGTGATCGTTCCCGTATAATATTTTAAGACCGCATCCACATACTTGTAGAGTAAGCATCCAACGCCTTTCTACATTTCTGTAGTAGGTTTTCGAATGCTCCTCACCGAACCGGACTTACATCTCTCGATGTATCCGGCTCTCCATCTGTCACCTGCTAGACTTCACCTTTATGCCTTTTAATATGGCATTCTTTACATAACGCAATAGTCTTGCGATTCCTCGCGACCATTCGTTTTTCTAAAGAAGACTTGTTCGGCTTATTCCTTATATCTTTTAATCTTTTAACGTGATGCATGTGAATAGTTGTATTTGTCTTCCCACACAATTCACATTGTTCCGCCTTGATTCGGTCAGAGAGTTTAGTTGTACTTTGTACATAACGATTGTTTGGTAAAAGGTCTAATTCTGCTTCTTTTAGACTCTTTTGTCGTGGAAAACTTCTTTCGATGAAAGATAGTTTTCTTTCTCCACGAGTTGTTTTATAAGTGATAGTAAATCGTTTATTTCTCTCATAACGTTTGCGAATCTTCTTTGTGGTTACTCTATACTTACATGCAAAGGTTCTTAACATAGAGTAGTACATAAAGTAAGCGAAACGATGCATATGGTTACTCACGTTTTCTGCTAGCCGATAGTAATTGTACAATCCTCTTATCTCACTGTTATATTGCGAAACAATCTCTAAATCTTCATTGTGCATGAAGTATACTCTCTCTCTTGGCATCCAAGTACCATCGGTACTCATTGTAATGGCTTGGTATTGCTTTAATTTATTAACCCAAGCTTCATGAGGCATTTTCAATTGAACTTTTCCATTTAGGTATCTACATACTCTTCCAATGGCGTCTCTTCGAGGCTCACTCCCTGAGAAAACACGAACTTTATAACCAAGAAAATTCGCATGCTTTTCGGATGCGTGTGTAATTAATGTTTTTTCCTGAGATAGTTCCAACTTAAGTGTCTTCATTAGGTAATTTGTTAAAGCTTCTTTGATACCTCTGGCATCTTCCTTTGATCCGATTACACCAATAAGAAAATCATCAGCATATCGTACATAAGTAAGACGTCTATAAGTGGAATCCATTGGATTACTAAAAGAAATGTAACGCAATTCTTTCCTTATTTCTTTTGCCTTATTTAACTGCTGCTGAGCTTCATCATAGAGTTCATTCTCTAATGCCAATTTATATTTTCGAATTGCGTTTCTCATTTGAGTATATTTTCTTACGTATTCTGGATTATCTTTTCTTTTTCTACCTTTTCTAAATTCTTCTATGGACTTTTTCATATATTGGTCCAACTCATTCAGGTAGATGTTTGAAAGGAGAGGACTGATAATACCACCTTGTGGTGCCCCACTAAATGTATTATGAAACTTCCACTCCTCCATATATCCAGCACGAAGAAATTTCCATACCAGTTCAATAAATGCCTCATCATCAATACGTTTTCGCAAGATATTAACGAGAGTATGATGGTCAATATTATCGAAAAAACCTTTGATATCCCCTTCGACAAACCACCGGCTTCCTGTAAATGTTCGTTGAATTTCCTGAAGTGCAGTATGGCAACTTTTCTTCTTTTGATAAGCATGAGATGACGCCGAGAACGTTGGTTCATAAATAGCCTCTAATATCATTCTCACTACTTCCTGCACCAATTTGTCTGTGAAGCTTGGTAGACCTAACGGTCTCTTTTTGCCGTTTTTCTTCGGGATATACACTCTTTTAGAAGGAAAGGGTTGATAACTTCTGTCCTTAAGAGTGGGTATAAGTTTTTCAATATCTTCTATTGAGAAACCATCAATAGTGCGTTTATCAACACCCATTGTAAGAGCACCATCATTTTTACTAAGATTGTCGTATGCCGTGAGATAAAATTCAGGATTGTATAGATTTCTGTAAAGTCTTCTAAATTTGTAATTTGGCTTTTGACTCTGTTTTTGCAGGTTGCTTAATACTACTGTTGGACTTTGCATGATGCCTTTCGCACCTCCCCAAGTTCGTTTTTAAGCTGACAGACTGCCTTCCTTCGCCATGTACTAGGCTTTCCCTAGCTCAGACTACTACGAAGGCTCCGTTACCTTATTAGGTATTCATGAGCCACACTTCTTGGCAGAACCTTGAAATCATCCTCAATAGCCTTCTGGCACCCTAACTTAGGTAATCCCCGTTTAGGAGATAAGAGACTTGCTCGTATGGTTTCGGATGCGACTTTCACACGTTTCCATCTATAATGAAGGATGATAAATGTCCCTATATATAACGACGACACAACTATCGCTATATCATTTACCACATTTCGTATATAAGCATCTTTCCGAAATGAGTTACGGTAGCCTTCCTTGTGCTATCGTTAAAGCAGTTTAGCTTTCATCCTTATCCATACTTCACATCTTGCCGTTCAGTCTTGACTTGATGCTTAGTCAACTTGCGGCTTTCTTGACATGCTATTGTCCCCTTTCAGTTTCCATCCAAGGTTAGTCAAGTGATGCTAGGTCAGTTAGGGAAGACCTAATGGTTTGCAATCACCATGTTCTCTTATCACCCATTACGGGCGCACTGAGTCGCCGTAGCAAGCTTGATACGGTACCATTTCAGGACGTACACAGTGATAAATCCCTGTATGTTTTACCTTTTGATATTGGATTTGAGAAAATTTAATGGCTAATTCTGGTGTATATTTGCCCCCATTTTTCATAACAAAATTGATAAAGCCACCACCAAAGTTGTACGACTGAAGGCAAAGCTTCAAATCATAATGAGCCTTTTCTAGGACACTTTTAAAATGTAAAACTCCTTTATCGACCGATAATTCAGGACTAGAAATACATCCAACTGATCCACAAAACGACTCACTACTTTGCATCGGATCGTTTCCTCTTCCTCCACTTTCTTGCATCATCAATGCCATCATAATTGGCACATACGAAGCGTCTAGCCCATGTTTTTGTGCGTACTCTTCAAGTAAGGGTTGATACTTCATGACCTCTGGTGACACATTAGCTGTTCCTACACCAATGCCTCCGCCTTCAATCTCTGTTACCTCACTTTGTTGACTGTCTTTTTCAAATTCACCTGTAATGGCTACAATCGTACTCATGATTAAGAGGCCCGATAATCCTAACAGGATCAACGTGCCTCCAATCAAATATTTTTTTGGAATGAGCTGTAAAACGATATGCAAGGCTTACGCACCTCCACCATACAGCACTTTTTCTTCCTCATCGATTTCAATATGAAAGAGAATATTCTTTACGGACTTAATACAAAGCAGCACATCCCCAATTGGCAGCTTCGGAATCTCAGCCAATTCACTATCAGTAATCCCTGTTTTAAACACTCGTTGAATGGTATCTAAGTTGTTATCATCTTGCTGCATGATGAATTTATATTGCGTTAAATCAAAGAGTTTTTTAATTTTTTCAATCGCTGTTTGTTCCGAACCATCTGGAACAAAATCACTAATTAAGTGACTCGCATAAATCAAGCCTGCAAAGTATTTTCGTGCTTCTCGACTAAACTCGGTTAAGAAATCTAAGGTATGTTCATTTCCTTTTTTCGTGTTAATCAAATGATGAGCCTCATCAATAACAATGAGATAACGAACAGCATCTTCAAAGGTCAATGTCCCTTTCGTAAAGGCTGCCAGTTGTACTTCTCCATTCTGCAGCATCCCATCCCACAATAAACTCATGACGTTGAAAAGCTGTGCTTGTGCAATTTCATCTTTTAATTTCGATAAATGACGGATCGAGAAGAATACGACTTGTTCATCATTAAAATCTTCAATGGTTGAAATGCCATCAAACAAATGAGCGTACGTTTCAACCAAGTTTTCAATGTTAAGCTCGATTAGTTCAAGACGACGTTTCCGATACTCCCCTAAGTTTGGATGATGCTCTCTTGTTTTCTCATTTGCATATAGCTCTTTCCGAATGAGCTGTAGAAACTCACTAAAGGTTGGATAGGCTTCTGGTGAAAGTCCCGTAATATGATTGCTTGCGCCTTTTTCATCATTCCATAACTTCTTTTGGATATAGAGTTTACGAAGTAACTTTTCATACTCTTTTAATTCATCATCTTTTGCTTCTGGTGCAATATAGCGATAGAAAACGGTTAGTTTGGATAAATGCTGCGTAAAGCTATTAATCTCATGTACATGCGTTTTAAACACTTGTAAGGGATTAATTTGCCCTTCTGATCCATCTAGCGCAATCTGTTTACCTCCTAATTCTCTGACGAGACTTTCGAACTCTCCTACAATATCAAAGCCTCGAATCTTATAGCCTTTAATGGCATTATCTGTGGTGACTTTCTTTAAAAACGTGGACTTACCTGCGCCCATTAAGCCCATCAACACCGCATTATAACTTTTTCGTTGTTGATCTTTATGAAACAAATCAAAGATGACGCTGCCACCTGTACGGGTTGTTCCTTGATACGTGCCGTATGGATCATCTAAGTGAGTAAAATGAAAAGGAAACCCTCCGGCTAGTGCTAATGCGGGGATTTCCTTTCCTTTTCGCTTATTAGGGTATTTCTTCTGTATATCAAAATGCGTCACTAATGATTCCCACTCATACTCTTGTTCATTTAAAAAAATGGATCCTCTGAAGTTATGCGTTTCAAGGTGATGAATGACTTCTTTTAATCGCTTTTCTAAGTCAGGAATCGTTTTTTCTGCAATATAAATGCGAAGGTGTATCCGTTTGATTACTTCTCCATTTGTGACTTGACGGTATAACTCTTTCATATCTAAATACTGTTCTTGGGCATCCATACGATCAATGTTTTCTTTGGCATTCACATGCCGTGCATTTTGTTCTGACATATTTTTATTGATCGCTTCTACGACTTGTTTTCGCTCATCGCTTACCACATCTAAGGTAGTAATGGCATTTGGCATGTTCATAATCGGTTCCAACCAAAAATCATTCACGTTCGTTGGGTACTCATAGATATGAATACACGTCGAATACCCATCGCCATTTCGAACAAGGTTTTCTTTAAAGCTCACGCCTCCTTGTGGTTGAATCTGTGCAACAAAATAGGGATTGTATCCTTTTTTCTGCTTGATCTCTTGAGGTGTTTTCTCTTTTTTACGAAAAGGTAAAGTTATCATGGTTTTATCATCCTTTCTTATTGTTTATTACCAAGCTTGGCGTTTTGATTGTAGAGTTTGTAAAGAAGGTTAATTTGTTTTTCATCCGAAACAGGTAACAGAGGGACAGCCAGTTGAATATCTCGCATAAATTGATCTTTTCGCTCTTTTACAGCGAGTTCAGTCGGTCCATATAGAAAAAGAAAGTATTCTCGATTGGTTCGCCCCCATTCTAAATATTGAAGTTCTTTTAATTTCTTTCGTAAGAACCGAAGGGATAACGCATTGTTTGCTTCTAGAATTTTCTTTTCAAGATACTGTTGTTGCTTTTGTGTTGAAACAGGCAAGTTTAACGAGATAATTTTAAACGGATCTTTATCGCCCTGGTACGTTTTGGCCAGCGTATAAATATTGCGTCCTGCCTCTTGGTCATGCATGGCATTGATATCTGTACTTTGAAGCTGCCAGATCCCAAAAAAGCCACCATCATCTTTTAGTTGAAATAACCCACTATTTGTTTGATCGATGATGGGAATAATGTCAGCTACACTTTTCTTTACCTCCGGTAGTTTCTCTTTCTTTTTTTCCTTTTCAGCCTTTGGAGTTTGTAACAGAGAAAAAGGATTCTTTTTCTTTGTTTGAGCGATCCGTTTATCCAGTTCCTTTTCATCAAAGAGAAGGGAGTTACTTGTCTTTTTTTCTTTTAAAATAGGTTTCTCTTTTTCTAGGATTCTTTCATCAAATAATGCCATCTATCATACCCTCCTTTATTCTTGATCTCGATCTATCGCACAATACGTGCTCTTCTTTCGTACCAATGTAAGCAATAGCGCCTCATACATTCGTTTTTTAGGGTTCGTACTCGGTCTAACGATCATCAATACCCCAAATATGCCCATGAAGATATAAAAGGGAATTTGAAGTGTAGGATGAATAAAAAAACGTAACATCATTGTGACCATAAGTAAGCCAATAATGAACAACAAATCAAAGAGATACAGAGATTTATTAATCTTTAATTCCGTTGAGATTTCTTTTGGAATGTTATAGTTTTCCATGACTCTTCTCCTTCCCATACAAAAGAGAAGTAACGCTTGTTACTTCTCTTCTGGTTTATTTCGTTTCTTTGATCCAAGGTTTCGTAAATCTCGCCCTGTATTTCGTCCAATTTGATAAGAACGTTTTGTTTTATGGATTGTTTGCGAATTATCAATACGTTCTTTTACCTTTCCTACCCCTCCCTTAAAGTTATCTTTTACCACTTGTGCAATATTGCGTATTTCTATCCGGTTCTGATCTGGCATTGGAATATCGTCTGTTGAAGTAGGAACTGTGTCTTTTTCAATCCGTTGTTTTCCTTGTCGAGGTTCCTGTGTAGCTGCCACTTGTGCTTGTGCTTGATCCATCCCTGTCGGCATAGAAACAGAAGGTTCTCTTGTTGGTGTAGGGTAGCTTACACTTTCTACAGAAGATCCGCCTTCGCTTGTACTTCCGCCGTAACCGGAAGTTTGAATTTCTTCATGAACAGGCGTACTCACACTTCCTACAGAAGAGCTGCCTTCACTTGTACTTCCGCCGTAACCGGAAGTTTGAATTTCTTCATGAACAGGCGTACTCACACTTCCTACAGAAGAGCTGCCTTCACTTGTACTTCCGCCGTAACCGGAAGTTTGGATTTCTTCATGAACAGGCGTACTCACACTTCCTACAGAAGAGCTGCCTTCACTTGTACTTCCACCGTAACCGGAAGTTTGAATTTCTTCATGAACAGGCGTACTCACACTTCCTACAGAGGAGCTGCCTCCATTTGTACTTCCACTATGACCGGAAGCCTCCATTTCACCATGAAGAGGAGTACTTGCTTTTCCTACAGAAGAGCTGCCTCCATTTGTGCTTCCACTATGACCAGAAGCCTCCATTTCACCATGAAGAGGAGTACTTGCTTTTCCTACAGAAGAGCTTCCTCCATTTGTGCTTCCACTATGACCAGAAGCCTCCATTTCACCATGAAGAGGAGTACTTGCCTTTCCTACAGAAGAGCTGCCTCCATTTGTACTTCCACTATGACCAGAAGCCTTCATTTCACCATGAAGAGGAGTACTTACTTTTCCTACAGAAGAGCTGCCTCCATTTGTGCTTCCACTATGACCAGAAGCCTCCATTTCATCATGTAAAGAAGCACTTCCACTTTCTACAGAAGATCCAGTACCTTCATTTGCACTTTCACTGTAACCAGAAGCCTCCATTTCATCATGTAGAGAAGCACTTCCACCTTCTACAGAAGATCCAATGCCTTCATTTGCACTTTCACTATAGCCAGAAGCCTCCATTTCATCATGGAGAGATGCATTTCCACCTTCTACAGAGGAAGTTGATCCCTGACTATCAGTAGCAACACCTGCTGCCTCCATTTCATCTTGTAAAGATGTGCCTTGACCTGATCCTTTTCCTTCTAAAGAATTTCCTTCAGTATTTTTACCCCCTTCTTGTTTTTCAGTAGAGGATAATCCCTGTTGTTGAGCCTTTTGCTCATTTCCTGCGTTTTGACCTTTAGAGGCAGCGTTTCCTTTCTCACCTGCCATTCCTGCCTTTTTCATTTCTTCATGCAGAGCTGGTTGTTTTTCTTTATTTCCTTGTGTAGCTAACCCTTTACCAAAACCTCCAACTCCTGCTGCTGTCTGAAGAGCACCACTACCAAGGCTTTTTCCAACACCACCAATACCTTTGGCAAGATTGGCTCCTCCTTTTGCTGTTCTGCCCATCATGTTGATGCCACTTTCAAGTCCTTTTGCCATCGCAAACCCTCCTGCCAGAGCGCCCCAACCACTTTTGAGTCCGGCATCGATGCCAAAGAGACGTTCACACATTACAGGCCCATCTACAACAGCAATACTAAAGGCAATCAATGCGATCAGGTATGGAATACCTTCTAATTTATCGCTAATAAAGACCGTTCCCATCAAATAGACCTTCATGGATATGAAGATCATAATCGTCACAAGGAATGTGTTCAGGATATTTTTTAGAACGGCTTTTAACTTCTGCCCATCTGCTACATCGGCAGGCGCGACTAGTTGGGCTAAAATCGCATTGAATCCTAGCTCATAACATAATTTTGCCAACTTAATAGACGTAAATAACAACGTCATCCCTATGACAAAAAGGGAAATAGCAATTGTCCAGAAGTTCCATGACCATCGATAGTAAAGCTCAGGAAAGAAATCAAACCATCCATTGTTTAATTCAACTAATCCTTCTTTTCCATCAGGTGTAATATCTGCCTTATGTGTAATGATTTTTTGTCCATCATCCGATAGCTTATCTTTCTCATTCATTTTAAAATCTTCATCTATCTTTTCTGTAATATCAATCATCATAATATTTTTTTGTGGCACTTTATTCGATTCTTTTAATTTGGGACTCTTCCATTTTGTAAGATCGAATTGCGCTACATCTGTTATATTACTTTTAATAATCTTTTCACTGACGGTGCCTTTTTCATTCAAATCAACGGCTTCAATGGCTTGATCGGTGAATTTATCTGCCTTTAACATACTTGTATTTAATAAAAGTAAGACTGCCATTGAGATAAAAATGTTAATCATAATCTGTTCACGATTGACTTTCTTTTGAATAATCAACATATAGCCGATATACAGAAAGGAAAAAGCCAGTAACACATATAAAAAGGGTTGAATCTTGGTAATAAAGTCTTGAATTTCGGGTGAATTAAAGAACGATTTGATTCCTAAAATACTATCTGTAATTCCTTCCAATCCATCCACTAGAAACGAAAGAAGCTGAATACACGCCCACCCAACTTTCCGTAACATATAGGTGACGATATTTCCAACATCTAAGTACTCTGAAAACTCACGTAGCTTTTTAAGAATTTCTTCATCCTTCATCTGCTCATCTCCTTACGAAGGTATTACATGCCTTGAAACAACGTATCAACGGTTATCTCTAATCTTTCATCCAGAGGAGAAACACGAATTTGTACAGGTGCTTCTCCTTCCTGCCCTTTTTCCAAATGTATAGTGCCATCTAGTAAACCAATTAACACTTGATGTCCTTCCTTTACAATCGGTGCATAGTCCTCTAAAATACGCTCTAATTCCTTTGAAATACTTGTCATTCTTTCTCCCCCTTTTGATATTAAGCTTCTTGTTTTTCCATCTCATGTTGTAACTTCTTAATGATGGTATTTATTTTTACCTCAAGAAGTTTGTGGACATTTTTATTCAATTGGTCACTAACTCCTAACATCGTTAATTCCTCTTCAAAATCACTCATGGACTGCTGTTCAATCTCTTCTACCGTTTTATTCATCGCTTTTGGTAAGTGTTCTTTTAGAGCAGTAGAAACGTTCTTATCTCCACCGAAAAACTCTTTGACTGTCTTAGTTTTATAGTTCTCATACGTTAGAGAAGCAAACGGATCGTCGGCTAGTTCCTCTTCTTTTTCCACTGATGGAGCTTGTGATTGAAAAGGAAAGAAATTATGAATCACCAAGGATCTTGGATTGACTTGTTCATGTAAAGACGAAATATCAATATCTAGAATCGAACGATCTGTGTTAAAATAATCTCCAAGGTATTCCCAACGGTATTTCAACGATGTTTTTCCAGTATTATAGATGGGATGTGCTTTGACTCTACGACGTTTTTTATCTTGTCTTTTGACAACTCGAATGACGACACTTTCTCCTTCTTTTAATTCCATTAACTCATTAGGTGTTAAAAGATGCTTGTTATCGACACCTTCAGTCTTGCTCTTATCAGTAGAAAGTCCTTTTCCACTTCGAGATGTTGAGTTAATCGTGCTTTCTCCAAGCTTTTTCGAAACCTCTTGTGCTGTATCATAGTTGTTTGTGAGAACGTAGATCGTATTCCCACAGTTCCCTTCAATTGTTGCTGCGTCATCTCCATACTTATTTTTCAGCTGCGGATATGCTTGAATAACTAAATTAAAACGTATATTTCGACCTAAACAAACGGTGATAATGTTCGACATTCCTTCAATCGCAGGCATATTTCCGAACTCATCAAGTAAAAAAATGACTTCTCGATGACACTTGTTTCCTCTTGCTAATGAAGCATTTTTGGCAAGTATATAATACAACTGACGAACAAAAATCGACGCTATCACATGATTACTTGAATCATAGTCAGGTGTGACCATGAATATAGCAATTGGTTTTGTAAAATACGTCACTTCCTTTACATGAATGGTTGGATGCTGCTTTTCAACTGTAAATGCAGTAGCTCCTGTCTCTTTCGTGATTCTGTTAATAGAAATAACCGATTGTAGTCTGGACGAAGTAACAATTTTATCACTCAACTTTTCGGTTAGAATAATTTCATCATTTTGCTTCAAATCACTTGTAAAGTTGAGTTCGAATAATCCTTTTCCATCCGTTTTAATGGTTTCCGTTTGACCGTCTGGAAAGATGATCTCTAAGCGAGTAAGAGGTGCTGCTGTTCCTTTGATTGTTTTTCCAAAACCCACACGTTTTAAATCGACGCTGTTTTTAGAGGTCATCTTGGCAATTTCATCAAACGTAAAAATGGATAAACCATTCATTGTTTGAGTGAAAATCCCTCCTCTTGTCGTGCCTTTTGAGAAGTTCGATGTCGCATACTGCATTTTGGCTACACTTTCTGTGGGAAGCCCATCAAAATACAAATCCAACGCATTTTGAGTATCTCCTTTTTTATTAATCACAACCTCTTTAGAGCCTAACTCCGACAACATATTCGCTACTGTGTACATCGTAATTTTATGCTCTTCCTTTTCTTTAATACACTTATCCGTTACAGCAAGAATCATGGCATTACATAAACTCATGGCACATTGTTGCCAGAACGGATCTTTGGCATTTGGATTATAGTAAAGCGTATAGGATAACGTATTACACAATGCTTGGGCAGTAGAATAATCACCGTCTTTATACGTTTCTTTTATCATTTCTAAAAGGTTATAGCTCATTGATTCTAATGGATTTAGTAAGTTTAAAACTTCAATATGATACCCTCTCTTTTCAAGAATCTCTTTAGAAGCTGCAAGGATCTCAGCTTTTGGATCATTGAGTACAAGAGCAGGTTGCTTTTCAGCCCTAGAATATACGTCGATTGTTGGAAAAACAAACGTTTCCCCTTTCCCCGATCGTGTAATCCCAATGATCAAATTATTAACGGGTGAATCATCGATAAGTAAATATCCTCTTTTTGAAAAAAGCTTATGGGCTTTGAGAAGCTTCTCTATTCCCTTTAAAGCTTTATATTCCTTCCAATTCTGAATGAGGTCATAGGTTTGAATACGTGAAACAGGTACACCACCTCCACCTTGATACGTTGTCGTTTTTTCAGGTACTTTTCGATATTGCTTTTTTAGTTCACTTCTTGTTGTAAATCGCCCCGATCCTTTTTGATTGTGGTTTAAATCTTTGAAGTTGGATCGAATGTTGTGAGCAAACTTTGCTGTTAATAAGGCAGCCACTAAACACATGGCTCCATATAAAGGTGTGTACTGTTGAAGATGAATCTCTGTCAGAAAAGATGTTTTCAAATGAAAAGGCTGCGGTTCAAATACATCACTAAACGTTGTTTGAACGAGATTCCTCATTATGTTAAAAAGAAAGTTTAAGATGAGTAGAATAGACGCAAAAAAACAAGCACTTAAAGGAATAAGTACTTGTTTTTCAGCGACCACATATTTGATGGATTTATTAGGTTGCATTTCTCATTCCCTCCTGGTCAATCTCTTCAGAAGTAGGAATGACATAATAGGCACTCGATGAAAGAGAAAAGAACGTTTGATCTCTTGCCTCATACTTGTGTTGAAGGTAACGAAAAGCCGTGTTAATGTCCCATTGTACCTCTTTCATATCCTCTTCGGTTATTACATAGGCTTCATTACAAACTAAGTCGTCTTTTTCTTGTTGAGTGAGCTTGGAGATATCTAGAGGTGGCATAGTTGGTTTCGTGCATAATCGAAACTTGAATACATATTTCAAAAAATCATCTGTAAGAGTGATTGAATCGGCATTTTTAAAGATGATGACAATCTGATTCTCTAAAAGAATGACATTATGGATACTGTTGGCAATACGTTGGGCATGAAGCTCAGTTGTGTGAAACGTGCCTAATTCGATTTCTAAAAATAAATCTTCTTCATAATACTCAACGCCTACGACAAAGGCTTGCTTCTGGTTTTTCACTTTCGTTCGTGTATACATCCTATCCATCCTTTCTTATAAATTCTTTAGAGCTTCTTCTTGTTTCTTTTGTTGATCCGTTAACGACTTGATTTTGTTTTCATCTTTTTTGTCTTTCTTGTTCTCTTCCTCCACTTGTTTTTTCGTTTCTTCTATATCTTTTTTCGTTTTTTCATAGGTTTCTACTTTTTGATTCAAGTCTTGGCTTTGAATATGTGCTGCTGCTTCTTTGGCCTCCTTCACTTTATCTAGCTTCAGATATCCATAAGCCTTCATTTCATATCGTTTATCGGTCATTTCTACTCCTGATTGGCTCATCATATCTTTCCATCGTTGTTCGTGATAGGCAAGATCAAAAGCTCCATTTGGCGAAGGAAACGTTTGTTGAAACTCTTTTAACGCATTAACATCTCCCTTCTTTGAAATCATGCTTTCCACTACTTCTGGATGGTCTCCTTGAAGTTTAACAGCCTTCTCATACTTTTTTTGATCGACGAGAAGGCTCATATAAACGTTTTTCTGTTCTTTCGTAAGACTTTGTTCATCAATAGAAGAAAGTTGTTTTAAAGCCCCTTGTGAATCCCCTAAGAGCGCCCTTTCATATGTTCCTGTTATTTTTTGTTCGAGTTTGACTTGTTTTTGTAAATTTTGAATGGTTTCAGCTCGATCTTGAGAAGTAGCTACCGTCGAAAAACACGTTGCTGAAAGGATAAGAAGGGATAAAACCCCTCCTCCATAGATCAACCTTCGATTACGAGTAGAAAGGACAGGTGTTTGAGTCGTTCGCATATGATTCTCTGTTTCTTCCTCTAAAGAAAAAGGACCATCTGTTGTTTTCGGATGGTCCGGTACTTCCTTTTCCAGTTGTTCAAGAAAACTTCTCTTTCGAACTTACTGTATATCGTCCATTTTTAAAGAGCTTAACTTTTTCTTAATATGATCGACTACATGACGAGCATGCCCTGATCCAATGAACAATGTTCCTGCATATACCTCTTGATCTTCTTCATCGAGGATAAAAAAATCAGCATGAGCCTTTTTTCTAGTACGTCGATACTGTGTCTCTACTGTTTCTGTTATCTCGCATGCTTCTGGAATCGATAACTTTTGAAATGGCTTTAACTCTTTTGTCTCACTTTTTATAAACATGACAGACAGCATGTTTCTCCATTCCTTTCATCTAAAAATGAGCATAGAAAAAAGCTATACAATCAACTGTATAGCTTTCTTAGCTTCCGAATCGGATATTTGTATTAACACCTTCAGCTAATGCATAGGCACCCATAACAACCACTAACCCAACTGCGCCACCAACAAACCATGCGATACATTTATGACGACCTCGTTCTCCACCTAAAATTAAGTGATAGCCTCCTACACAAAAGGCAAGAGCTGCGGCAACCATTGCAATACGCTGCATCCACTTGATAATAGACTTTCCACTTTCTATGAGGCCATTCATGCCATCAGCCGCCCCAAGGGTTAAATGCGAAGTTAACTGCGTTACATCCACGCTATTTAATAAATCTAACATGTATTTCACTCCTCTTTTTCGTTAGTTTTGTGTTACTGGAATGCTTTGTGGTCTTACAGGAACTTGTTCAGCTACTTTTGGTTCGCTTTTCTCCTCCTCCTCTTCTTCTTGACCTGTAAAGGCACTTAATGCTTGAAGAATTAGATCTTGATTTTCTTCAATAAACTGTTGGTGCTGTTGATGTAACCAGTCATTGTATTTGTTTCCATTTACTTTTAACAACTTTTCCACGAGGTCTTTCGATTTCTTTAATTCCTTTTGGGAGATCGTCAAGATACCACCACCTTTCAAAGCTTACCTCTTATTTTTCGAAATACAGTTCTTTGGAGGTTTCAATAAAATGAGAAAGTTCTGTTTCTAGTTGAGATGGATCATAGTCACTTAATTTAATTTGTTGTTTTAATTCTCCATCCTTATAGGCAGCTAAAGTTTCAGCATTCTGTGTCAATCCATAATCTGTTTGGTTTTTTGAACCATCATATTGAGGATCGTTACTATCTAGTTCCTTTCCATCTACCCCCTGTTCTTTTAAGGCTTTTTCCACCTCATTCATGTAAATATCTCGTTTACTTTCCTCAAAGGAATACATCACAAATCCTGTGCCATCCTCTTTCATAAATTTTTTCATTTCTAGAGGGTGTAATTCTTCTAATTCACCATTTCCTTTCACTTCACTTGAATTGTAGGAAGAGACAAACGCTGTGCCTATTCCTAGAGCCACAACGATTCCTGCTACCGCAGAAATTAACCATTTTTTGTTTTTCATAACCATTCTCCTTTGTTCTTAATATTCAGACATAACAAGCGATTCTGAAACCTACCGAGAGTCATATTTTACCATAGGTTTAGCAATCATCTCTGTCTTTTCAAGGCTATGAAAGGAAATATATACCCATTTCTGGCTGGAAGGGCAAACCCTATATTGGCATGCATAGTTTTCACTAAGCCCAATAATGCACAACGTTTTCGGCATGTACGAAGAACCTCGTGTATCTACTGTTTGGAATGTTGTCGCTTCTTCGGAGTTACCCTCACGCCACCATTCTTCACAGATCGTGGATACACCGTCACTGTTTTATTGCTAGATCACCGATGAGTTTTAGGACGCACTCATCGAACCTTATCGTTATCGTATACCTTAACCCCCTTGTGATCCGTTTAGGGGAGGCACGCAATATGTAATTGTCAAGGTACCACTTCTCGTGCTCTCGGCACGTTTCAAAATCGCTTGTATGCTGCATCTAAGAACTAGCAGGTCTTTTGTAAAACTTCCTTTAATTCCTCATCTTTTTTTCTTCGCTTGGCGACAATGGTATGTGCCTGATCCATCACTGAGCGTACTTCATAATAAATATCAGCTACACGTTTGACATCGCCTGTGCCTTTTTCTACTGCTATCCCTCCTTTTAACGTATACAACTTTCCATCAAAGGTTTTGGCACTTTTCACTCGTGCGTCTGATATATCATAGAATGCTAGTCGCTTTTGTGCTTCCATGTTCATCGCCCCTTTAAGCTGTTAAGTATTTAAAAACTTAGTTCATATCCTTCTGACTTGGTAAGAAAATATCTTCTAATCTAAGATCCAATGCCTCTGCGATTTTCTTCATATTTTCAAACGTTGGATATTGACGAGTCCCATTTTCGATTTGAGAAATAGTGGGTTGCGGAACTCCTGATAATTGAGCTAGATAGGTTTGACTCCACTTTTTTCCAACCTCTTTTCTTTTATGGTCTTTATTTCCAGCACCTCCTTAAACACATTATATTTGAAAACAGATAATTCGTAAACAGTTTTAAGATAATTTTTTTAAAAATATTTTTGAGTTTTTATTATTTACGAATTTTTTCTGATAAAATAAATCTAAATACAAATATTTTATAAGGATGAAGTACAATGGATATCAAGAAATATATGGGTGTAAAAATCAAAGAATATAGAAAGGCAATGAAACTTACCACTATGGAATTAGGTTCTTTATCGGGAACTTCACAGAGTACAATCAGCGAAATAGAAAGAGGTACTCGATCTATTCAAGTGGAATCCTTAGCCAAAATTTGTAATGCTCTTGGTGTCACGCTTAACGATGTTTTGCCTATAAGTGCTTCTCAAGAAAAAACAGATGCCTCTTATACCCCTGAAATAAGCCAACTTACAAATATAATTAGCTCTTTGTCTTCTGACGAAGTTAGGTTGCTTACGGATATACTTTTAAAAGTTAACCGATTACCACAGTCCGACAGAGAATCTTTAAAGTCTTTACTTAACTCGTTAATAAATAATAAGTTATAAATATATGTTAGAAGATTTTATCCGTTTAGGGGAGGGTCAAAAAAATACCCCTCTTCAAACGGATATAATTGTGGTATAATACATAGTCTTTTTATAGACTATAGCCCTTGAACACATAACAAAAAAAAGCAAAAGGCAATGAAAAATTAGCTACAAACTAACTCTTCACTGCATTTTGCTTTTTATAATTCGTAATTGTCTTTTTATTGTTTCAACAGATTTATATAATTTGTCAGCAATTTGTGATTTATTTAATCCTTGTTCCCTTAAGGTATAAACTTCACGTTCTGTTGGTGTTAATATCTTTACTTTTCTTTCTTTCCTTAACTCTCCAACTAATACATTTGTGACATCGGCATGGAGGCTAACTTTCCCCCTAAACGCCTCTCTAATAGCGTCAGGGATGTCTCTATAAGATGTTTTTGTTAAGTAATTAACAACCCCTGTATCAAAGCATTCAAGTATAATATCCTTTTCGTCCCAAGATGTTAGCATAATAGTGTTCTTTAAACCTTTTTTGTATAAATGCCTAGCGACTTCAAGACCACTTAGGTTCTCTTCGTCACTCTCATCTTTTAATAACGTTAAATCCAATAAAACTACATCAATATTATTATAATCAACTTGTAAGGCTTCTTCTTTGTTGTAAGCTTGTTTAACAACAATGATATCGCTCTCTTTTTCTATATAATCACTTATACACTGCATCCAAACAGGATCATCTTCTACAATCATTAATTTTATTTTGTCCATAGGCTATTCTCTCCTACTAGTTTAGAGTTAGATTGTTCACTTACCCTAAATTCAATAATTCTCTTGGAAGGCAAAGTTAATGTAAAAGTTGTTCCTTTTTCGACTTTACTTTTCACTAAAATATCGCCACCATGTTTTTTGAGGACATTGTAACAATAGGTTAAGCCAAGTCCAAAATTTGTTTGATTATGTTTTGTTGAATAAAATGGATCTAACACGCGGGTAAGCTCATCTTTTCCAATTCCTTTACCCTCATCTATAAAGTCAATGTGAATCCTCTTTCGAGTTTTGTAGACTTTTATTAAAATTACACCTTGACCATTCATTGCCTCACTGGCATTTTTGATTATATTTAAATAAGTTTCTTGTAATTGTTCGGTATCACCAAAGACTATAGCATCAACTTCATACTGCTTAATGATTGTAATATCAGGATTCATATTTAAGTAAGGTCTAAGCAAGTTAATTGCTGAATCGATACTTTCAGTGAGAGAAAATTCAGATTCTTTAAGATCTATAACATCCAACTTACTTTGAATACGCCTTGAAAGCTCTAAAACGTGATTCGTTGAATTTAAAACTAACCCTAGATTTTCAGCTGACTTTTCTTCAGGTGGAATCTGTTCTTTGATCTGATTCACTAATAAATCAATTTTAGCTATTTCATTTTTTATTGTATGGTTGAACAACGCTGTACCAGAACGCGCTGCTTTCATTGTAGAATCACGCATTTCTTTTTCAAATCTAATCCGCACTCCAAGAATTCCATACTTAACTCCAAAGTAAACAAATACAAGAAATTGGATTACAATAATCCAAGGATTATAACGCCATACGCCCACGATCCCCAATGCTTCTAAGATAATATTTGTAGTTAGTGCAAATGTAAACATCGGAACTACAAATACACAAGTCAATATTTTTCTTCTTTTAATAATTGGACGATCTTCTCGCCATGCGGAGTATATCAATAAAATATTAGCTGCTATCACATATGGTGCTACCCAAATCGCTAAAATACGAAAATCAACTCTAAATTCTGGATATACTTGAAACATAGAATACATAATGAAAATCGGAATTAGTAAAAGCAACTTTAATATATTTCTCTTTCGGACATTACCAATGACATCTGAATAAACTATTCCAAAAATCAACATACCATATGGAGTAAAATAGTGTCCTATTGATGTAAATATTCCATCCAAGTGTAATATCCACTCTGGTCTATCTATCCCTTTTCCTAGTAAGGCCCCTATTCCTCCAAAGCCCCCACAAAACCCTATAACACTTGCCCATCTAATTTTTTCATTTTGAGGATTTCTAAAAAAAAGAATTGAACTCATTAACCACAGTAAAGCCACCATTATAAACATAAACATATGTTAATTACCTCTTTAGCTTATTTTGTAGAAACGAAATGGTATCCTTTGCAATTTTTTTTCGTTTAAGAACTATGCCTGCATGCCCACAATTGTAGACATACCGTATAGGCTTCCCCCACAATTCCCATAACAAATCTGCATCTTGAATGTGAACGTATTGATCGTGTTTAGCAGAAATCAGTAGTATATTATCTTTATTCATTTTTGGAGTAGCTTGATTTGGTTCCATTAATTCCCAATATTTAACTAAATCATTATAATTCACACCATGGGCCTCTAAGTCCTGTCTTATATACTTACCGGGAATCGTATTCCATATTGAATAACTGAGGCGATTAGAATAGAATATAGAAACTAATGCATCGATTTCTGACTCAAGTGTAGCAACTAAATTTGAGATAAAGCCACCAAGACTAACACCTATTATAATTACAGGACCTTGTTTGTTATTTTTTATCCATTGGATCAAAGCCCTGAGATCAACAATTGCTTGTCTAGTAGATTCAACGGTCCTATGAATGTTGGCACTAACCATAAATTCGCCACTATAAAGTGATGTCTCTGGCTGACGTTCCAAGTGGTAAGGAAGCGTATAGTAGTACATATTCCATCCTAAATTATTCATAATCGAATTATGAAAAATCTTCTTTACCCGATCAAACCCTTTCATTCGCCAGCCATGTACAAAAATAACATTAGGCTTACTTTCAGATTCATTTAAGTAAGCCTCTCCTCTTACGTAGTCATTGAGATCATCCCCGGAAGGTATCAAACTTTCAAATCCAAATTCACCTATTCTGTATCCTTTGTCTGTAGAAGTTATGTTCAATCCTATATCTGAAAGTGATGCTGGTACTTCAAAAAAAGTTTCTCTATCTATATTTATTGGTATATGAGGAGAATCAATACAGTATTGATTCTCCTCACTTCGGTCTTTATGCAAATCATGCAGAGCATAATAATCTATCAATTTTGAAAGTAACAAGTTAATACCTCCTCCCAGCTGATTATTTATTTTTTGTTATTTTTTACATTATTTTTCATGATACCAAACTCTCGACTAGATTTACATGAATCAACAATCCCTTTATTTCTAATATATAAGAACTAAATAATCTCTTTTTGTTCACATTAAGATAAATAAAACTACTTTTTTACCATTTTTTGAATCATATGATAGTCTAAGGTCTCATCTTTTATGAAAAAGAATTTTTTGTTATTCTGATCGATGCCAAATGTTCCATGAACTCAATAAACGTTTTCTACATATGAAATGGAAATTACCTTAATTCAATTCTTAAAAATAGATAATAAATGCTATTGGTTCATTATTGTATTGTTCTCTCCTATTTTTATAAAACAGAGATTAGTGTTAACAAGAACACACGGTTGAACTTCAGTTTAACTTAATAACCATCTTTCTAACTCCCGAAACTTAAGTTAAACCAAAACACACATAAGTTCACCATGTATTCACCACGAAACACATCACTATTCACATAAGTAGAACTTAAGTTAAACTAAAGTCTTAGTAGTTCATAATATAAACTATATACACAAATCCGAAACAGGAATTGTTGATTTTTTGTCGAAATCATATAAAATTAAATGAATAAACGACTGTGAACTAGGTGAACAATCACAGAACCAACAGGTGAATGACTGTGAACTAAGTGAATATAGGTAAACAAAGTGAGTGATTGACCGTGAATCGAATGAACCCTCGTGAAAATCATATGTGAATGACTGTGAACTGAGTGAATGTACATAAAATATTAGTAAATGGTGGTGGATTAAATGAATACTTCTGAAAGTACAAATTTTATTGGTGTACCAGAAGCATCTGAGTATACCAATATTCCTCCTGAAACATTAAAAAGGTATTTAATTAATCATGAACAGTTTTTGAATTTCAAAAAAGAAGGTAGACGCTATAAAATAAGTATTGAATCACTAGATCTATTAAAAAAAATTCGTGAGCTCTATAGTGAGGGATTACTAAAAGATGATGTAAACGATAATTTGGCAAGTGATGGGCTTCCTATAACTATTACAGTCAAGAATCAAGAAGAGAAAGGCTCTATTTCTATAAATGATGAGCTGAGTGAAATAAAAAAGATGTTACAACAACAAGAACAACAAATGACACAGCAAATGCAATTTAATCAAAAGTTAGTAGAAGAGTTACAGAAAGTTAGCCAAACCAACCAAGAATTAAAGCAAATGATAAACAGAAAAGATACTGAGTTGATTGGTGAGTTAAGAAAAGGATTATCAGAAAGTAAAAGAATGATTGAAGAAGCTTCTGCTAGTGCAGAGTTAGAAAAGAAAAAAACATGGTGGGAAAAATTAATCGGTAAATAATAAAAAGCTTCTACTATCCTAGTAGAAGCTTTTTATTATTATAGTGTCGTAATTTCATTATAAAAGTTACTGATTATAACATATTTTCAATATAATGAGGAGGGATATTTTTTTGACCCGCCTCATTTTTTAAAATGAATTGTATAATAAAACAAATTTATTGTTAGGGAAAAACAGTTAAAAAGAATTCTTTTGAGATATATTACTAATTTTTATTGAATTATGAGATTAATTAACGCTATAATAAAACTAACAAAAATGTCCGGAATAGAAAAAAGACTTCAACTGTTTAAGTAGTGCGACCAACACACTTAAACCGTTCCCCCTAATTGCGGTAGGGAAAACACTTGTCGAAGTCTCTTGTTAATAGAGTTAGTTTTTCTATAAAATAAAACTTATGTTTTTATTTTATATGAAATTGACAGCTATTTCAAGGGCTTAGTTCATCAAAATCAAGACATTGTTTTCCTTTTTCCAGGGAAACAGTGTCTTTTTTGTGTTCCTTAAAGGAGAAGATGAACAAATGACAAAAATATTAACCTGTTATTTAAAAGATGTAGATACCTTCAATGGACGGTTCAAATGGTTATGGACCAACAAGTCCACGCTTCGCAAAAAGAAAGAAGAGTTTTTAGACATTCTTCGTACCCACTTTAAACAACAACAATCTGCTATACATAAAGAATTTCCTAAAAAGAGAATGGAAATGCTCGATCATGTCATCTATAACCTAGTGGCTACGGGCATTCAAGCGATCCGTTCTGAAACACTTATGAAGAAATTTAATGTCTCCAAAAGTACCGTTTCTCGTTTTGTACGCTCGTTAAAAGCGACACCGTTTATCATTGTCGCTCGTTACATTAAAGAAGATACAACAGGTACTCATCCTGACAGTTATGTATTTATCCTTAAAAGCCATAAGAACTTTCATCACATTTGCGACGAAATCTTTTTTGCCCATGATACAACAGGAATACAAACGCTTCAACAAGAAGAAATGACCACTCCTGTGACACGTCCTGTGACGTCTCCAGAAAGTGCTGAAAACGTTGATACACGAAGCTTAGAGGCCGATAAATCATCTGATGCCTTTATTAACCTTGATTTACCTGTAAATCATATAAATAATCATTTAATATCTGTTTCACAGGCCTTCAGCTATATCAAAGGTGTACCTAAGAAAGTCAATCAAGTCTATGCAGGTAAATATGGACATCAACTACAAGACTTCTATGCTCGCATTCAAAATGCTGCAAAAGCCGTGAAGCGAGATACAGAGATTGAGATTAAAAAAGAGCAAATACATGAAATCGCGTATTCAACCATTGTTGGGTTAGATAAATATGTCCATGAAGCTAATCAACAAGGCAATCCGTTATCCCTACGGGATATGTGTCGATTAATCTATCAGATTGCGAAAAATCAATTCTATGATTTAACAAAGCCTAAAAGTCAGGATTATTCATCAGTATACGCAAATCAACAAGAAGTTATACATAACGAAAGCAAAGAAACAACATTAGCGACTCCAAAACGGATTATCCGTAAGGAACTCGTTCCAAATTGGTTAAAGGCTGAACAGCAGCAAGAAGAAGCTCCAAAAGAAACAGAGATATCTTTGGATCAACAGCTTGAAATGATCCAGTTAAAGCAAGATTTAGGTCAAGAACTGACGCTAAAAGAAGAGAACTTGCTGCAGGAGCATAGCTCCACGTATAGCTTGTTGGAGATCGCTCAGGTAAAACAAGACCTAGGACAAGCTTTAACGCCAGAGGAACAAGACTGTTTGCGTCAACATAACCAGTTAAAAGACACGGCTTCCTAATCAAAAAAAGTAGAAATCTCTTAGAAGCTGATGTTTTAATAGAATATGTTTATTTAGAACTGTGTTCTAAATAAACAATAACTAATTATCTACGCAGGAGGAGAACATTATGCCACACAAAATTACGTTAACCGGATCAGCCACAGGACCATTACGAGAATATGATCGCTACGTTGCTTTTGATATGCGTGAAAAAGGGTCACCATCTGCGCCGAAGGGGTTAAAGAAGAGTACCTTTATTTCGTATACGGTGTTTGTTGCGAAGAAAGCCTTTAATAAAACAGGGCTTACGAAGAAAAGTATCATGCATGAAAAAATCTTAATTCAAGGGGAACCAACATTAGACATTCCGATTGATGAATGTCCTGGTGAGGTAGGAGTGATCTGTTTCCAGATTACCGTTCTTCCGAATAAAAATGATAAAGAGAAGAATGAGTCAGATGCGAAAAAAGAACCTAAGCAAGAGGCTTCTGCGCCTTCTGAAGCCCAAGAGAAAACGGAATCTACTAAACAGGAAGAGGCACAAGAACCTGTTTCTCAACCTGTAGCAAAAGAAGAGCAGAAAGAAGTAAAGCCTATCCAGCCAGAAGTACAACAAGCGCCTACAGAGGAGAAAAAGACAACACTATCCAACCAACCGAAGGGAACTCAGGATCTATTGAAATTTGATGATATCATCGTTCCTGAAGAGTTCTTAAAGACACGCCCAAACCCTGAAAAAACGCAAAAGGTGATTGATTTTGTGAAGCGTACAGGGCGTTTAGATGAGCCATTGACGATTGAAAAAGGATCGAACGTCTTAAAAGATGGCTATCGTCGTTATGTCGTGGCCAAAACCGTTAAAATGGATAAAGTTCCGGTTACATATGAATATCAAAAGCAAATGAAGTGAAAACAGGAGTGCTGAGGGGGATAACATTTTGACTCAAAATGAAGAAGAAAATGTGACCAGTGTACAAATGGCCGATATTGTCGATTTCAATGAAAAGAAAGAAAAAAGTAACATCCATGTAGAAGAAGGAATCAAATGGTTAAGGCAAGCTTCCCTAGCTGGAGATAATGGAGCAATGAATGAGTTAGCGTTTCAATTACTAACTGGAAAGCTAGTGAAACAAGATGTTGAGGAAGGTGAAAAATGGCTTAGAAAGTCTGCCGATACTGGTGATCAATGGGCCATGATAGAATTGGGCTATCGCTTGCTTGTTGGGGAAAATTTAGGTAAAAACCAAGCTGAAGGTGAAAAGTGGATTCGAAAATCTGCAGAGTTGGAATATCCAATGGCTATGAGAGTATTAGGATACAGACTACTCGAAGGATTGGATGTAGAAAAGAATGTAGAAGAAGGCGAGTATTGGCTTCGGAAAGCAGCTGACGTACATGAACCAATAGCTATGAGAATATTAGGCTATCGCTTATTAACTGGAAAACATGAGTTGAAACAAAATGTACTGGAAGGTGAAAAGTGGTTACAGAAAGCAGCTGAAGCTGGAGAAACCATTGCGATGAGGGAATGGGGGAAATATTTAATCCATGGAGTTATTAAATAGCTCGACATACAAGAATACTTGCATCAAATACTGACTGTTCTTACATGGGCAATAGAATTATAAAGTATAACATTCCCTCCTCTTATTACTTGAAGGTTTTAACATATACATATCGAATACTTCTTTTGATAAGAGGAGGTGATCATATGTTGAGAGTCATAACCGCAGAAGCAGCATATACCACCGAAGAGTTAGCTGATATACTTGGTTTGCCTTTATCCACGATACGAAAATACAACTTCTATTTTGCCAAAATTGGTGTGCAGTTTACTAAAAAACAAGGTAAATTAGCTTATACAAATGATGATGTTACCATTTTTTATGAACTAAAAGAAGTTTATGCCCGTCCCGAAATGACCTTAGAAAAAGCTGTTATAACCGTTGCAAAAAAATTCAATTTAGTACCAGACACTCCACCAAACATTTCAACTGAAAAACAAAACCTTAGCTTAGAACCACATGAAGTACAAATGAAAAAGATACAAAGCTATATCGATGCAAAATTTGAGGAACGTGACCGCCAATTAATTTCAATGGCTCGCGAAATTCGAACGTTAAAAAAAGCTCAACAACAAAAGAAGAGTTTTAATAAGTGGTTAAAAACCTTTTTTGAGAAATGATTTTCTAGAATGCTATCAGCCTATTATCTAAATGTTTTCTAAAAAGCAAGCCCTTTTCCCTTACTTAAAGGAAAAAGGGCTTGTTTATGTAAAGTTTAATTTTGAGGAATACCTATAACAAAGACCGCCCATTACTTATCAGTGTATAAGGCGGTCTTAACTGTATTCATGCTATATGATTATGACCAAAATATCGACAACATGTGTAGAACAACTTAATTTCTTTTATTCTATGTATAAATTCCTTCCTTATGCCTACTTTTTCTCCAAAGATGATTCAAATTGATGAAAAGTGGACAGGCTAATAGATAAGGAGGGGTGGTTATGTTCTGGTGGAAAAACCCTAAAAGATCGAAGTTTGGGAGATGGTTAGATCAAGAAGGTATTGCTCAGGTTGATTTTGCAGAGCGAAGCAAAGTATCAAGGAACACCATTTGGCGCATTTGTAACAATAGAGACTACATACCATCGCCCGTCGTTATGAAGAAGGTTATGAGTACTGTGCGAAGAATGGATAAAAACAAGCAAGTTCAAGACTTTTTCGATATATAAAAGGCACAATTGCTGTGCCTTTATTTGTTATTTGTTTTTAAAAATAAATAAAGACCATAATCTGTTGGAATCGAAGCGTATCCCATTTGTCTTAACATAGCTGTAATATTACCGCGATGATATGTACCGTGGTTGGAAATATGAGGTAATAAATCTTTAACGCTTGTTTCCATTGTTCCACCAGCTGGATTTTCAATTATGATTGATTTATGTAAGTTTTCTTCTTGATTGAGAAATTCTTTATATCGTTCTGCTAATTTATGAAACATTACCCTCATTTCCTCTAGGTTTTTTCCCTCTGTTTGTTCTTTTTGTTGTTCTGCTAACTTTAATGGATAACTCATACTTTCACCACCAAAAACTTCTATCCACCCAAGATCAGAAAGATAAACATGGGATAATAAAGAAGATATGGATGAGAAGACGCTCTCGACTTTCTGGTGGTACGTATCTTCCGGTAATTCTTTTAATCGTTTAAATATTTGTTCATTTGCCCATACGTGAAAATCAAAAAAATTTAATGCGAAGTTGTCCATATTAAAGTCTCCCTTTTTTTATTACTTCTCTATACGTGGCAATCTTCTTAGTTTTCTAAGATTCTCAAAAACCCCTTAGGTATCCTGCTCATGTTCAATTAATTAAAAAGGTATATAAAGTACCTATAAACGCCCTATAATAAACTTTAAATATAAGTTAACATAAAATCTCTTTACGACAAACAAAAGAAGAACTGTATATCTTACTCATTATATTAAGATGCTTCCTTTATATTAAACGAAAATTTTAATAGTATTAAATGAATTGTAGGCTTTAATATGTTTCTTATTAGAATGTTCTGGACATGAGATTAGATGTCAAGTTTCTAAAATAAAAAAGTGTAGTCTAGTTCTATATTGTATGGTACAATATAGAACCCTGTAAATAATTTGAACAATATACAATACAAAACTATAGAAAACCCTGTGTTCTTAGAGATGCAGGGCTTTTCTAATGCTTAATCACTACCTTTCTATACATTTTCTATTTAATATTTAAAATATGATGATTAATATAATTGTCTTTTCTTCACATTGCTTTTGGTTATCTAAAATCAAAAAATGGGATTTATTTCATTTTATGGTTATTTGTATGAATGAAGGGGAATCATCATATATGACAACAAAATATAAAGGGGCTACGTATCGATGATAAAGTACAAATACTGCAATGAACCCTTACTTATTAGGGAGTTAGAGCGTTTAAGAGAAGAATACGTACATCTTGAACTCAATGATGTAAAAACAATGCTAAAAGAAGATATTGTACTTTTAGAAACAGCCATGAATATATTGTCTATTAATAAATCTTTCTAACTGAAGCTAATTTATATTAATCTCTCGACTAATGTATTTCCAAAACAATTTTTAATCAGGAACGATTTATTTGCTTTATAGTCAACATAAAATCAAGTACAAATACAAGAAGACCTTGATTTTATCTTTAAGAGCTTCTTTTAAAATTATTAAATTTGTAAGAATTAAAAGAGTAAATAAAACAAAGAGTAAAGAGATTGTAGGAATTATATAGACTTTTGTTGTTATCATGATATCGCTGAGATATTTACAATACTTTCTCTTTTATTTATCTTCCGTAACTTAATCATACATTTTTGTTTTAAAATGGTAAAAAAAGGGTAGTTGTTCTAAGAATCAACTAAAATAGGAGGAGATCAAATGAGAAGAGCGAAACAAGCTGTTGTAGCTTCTGCCGTGGGTATAGCTATGTTAGCGACGCCATTAGCTCTACCGAATTTAGGAGGTTCTGTTGGCTCTGCGGAGGCTGCGGAAGTTGGAGCAGACGTCGGGATTGATCCAGTAGCAATTGGGCAAGCGATTGCAGACGCAGCTAAAACGGCTGACAATCGAAGTGGATTTGTCAAAGGAGCTATGGAAAAAGCTTTTTTTGAATCGGGTCAACAGTACAACGTAGTGGTGATGAATTTAAGTCAAGGTTATAATTCTAATCAATTACAAGGTGTACAATATTTTGATACTGTAGATTACGATGGTATCACATTCGGGGTTTGGATATTTGAAGAAGGAACGTTCATTAACGAAGGTGACGGGGGATACGATAACTGGGCCTTTAGAGGCTGGTTTGAACGAACGGGGGATGATGATAAGACGGTCAACTTCCATAGACCTTAATTAATCTACATGAAGAGAACCCATTTTGATTAGTTTTTGTCAAAATGGGTTCTTTTTATATGTTCTTGGGCAATGTATGGTAGACGCCTTTAGCTAATATACATAAGCCTACATGAATAGATAAAAAAGCTCCTTCTATAAAGGGGATCCTTTAAATGATCATTTAATCCATTTGAACCTTTTTAAAGGCCAATAAGTTAATTTCGCTTTCCCTACAATGTTATTTATTGAGACTGTTCCTATTTTAGGTGATCTACTATCTATGCTATACATTCTATTATCTCCTAAAACAAATAATTTACTTTCTGGGACTGTTTTACTACCAGTATAATCTTCGAGTCTAAAATCTTCAGTTGGCGAACTGGTTACGGTCTCTTTGGTATAAGTGTCTAAATGAGTTTCTTCGTATTTTTCCCCATTTACGTACAGCTTATGGTTACAATATTCTATATGATCACCTGGTAAACCAATTACTCTTTTAACAAGTGGGTGTTGCTTGTTAATATAAAATACAATTACATCAAATCTGTTGATATTGTTTAACCTAATGGTTTTTCTTCTGAAAATAATACGCTCATTATTTTTTAATGTAGGCAACATGGACTTACCTTCTACTTTTGTAGGAACAAATATAAAGGTCTTAATTAATACTACTAAGATATAGACACAAGCTATTATTGATAGCCAGACTATAATAAATACATCATTCAATTCTTCTCACCTCTACAATTAACACCGTTAGGGATTTACCGTAACTTGTCTCGTTATATGACAATTATTTACTATCTCTCACTTTAGAAGCTAATTAGCTACTCTATTGGTTTTACGCTTGTATTAACAAGAACATAAGATATATGTACTTCAATTAATATCTATCAGTACACATATTTTATGTTCAAAAGATACGTCTCCTCTATTTCGAAATCATGTATTTTACATTGTAGTATCTCGCGAAAATCTGTGTTTGCCTTTTCTCTTTCTTATTATAAAATGTACACCGGACAGGCATAATCCAACTGCTATTCCTACGGTCAAGTTTGTAAACACTGTTAACAGAAAGGTTGTGAGTAAAACCAACGAGTGAAACGATTTTTCTTTTACCACCTTTATAAACTGCTCTTTTTTACTTATGTTCCATGCCACCACCATTAGTACCGGCGCAAGACTAGCAAGTGCCACGTACGAAGCATAGGGAGCCAGTACCAAGAGTACAATTAAAACAAAAATAGCATGCGTGATGCCTGCAATTGGAGAGGAGGCCCCGTTTTTAATATTGGTAACGGTCCTTGCAATCTCTCCTGCTGCGGGGATACCTGAAAACATTGGCGTTACCATATTGACAATTCCTTGACCAATCAGCTCTTTTTTGCTGCTATGCTTCAATTTTGTCATTTCATCCGCCACGCGAGCTGTAAGCAATGATTGTAACCCTACGAGTATAGCAATTATAAACGCAGAAGGTAAAAGAGTGACTATTTTCTCCACTGTTATGTTTGGAACCGTTGGAGATGGAAAGTGACTAGGTATCTTTCCATAAATGGAGCCAATCGTTTCAAACTGATTAGCAAAGAAAATAGACGCCATGCCAGTGGATACAATAATTCCAATTAAGTAGGACATTCCCAGAGACTTGGGTGAAAAGTAAAGAACAATTAAAATCGTAGCTAAGCACAATCCTGCTGTAGCGATACTATAAATATTTATAGAATGTAAACTGCCAAATATTTCTTTTGTGTTTAAATGAAAATACTGATATTTTTCAATAGTGTGCAATCCAAGAAAGTTAGGGATTTGTCCACTAAAGATAATTAGCGCAATTCCTGACTGAAATCCAACGATAATAGATGGAGGAAAATATTTGATTAAAGTTCCTACTCTACATATTGCAAAGATAATAAGAATAAATCCGGACATAAAGCCGGCAATCAATAAATTTTCGTAACCATATTGCAGTACAATTCCTAATAAAACAGGAACAAACGCACCGGTAGGTCCTGCAATTTGAAATCTACATCCACCTAAAATAGCAATTAGCAATCCTGCTACAATCGTCGTATAAAGTCCTGTAACAGGCGATATTCCAGAAGCTATTGCAAATCCTAAACCTAAAGGGATAGCTATTATGCCAACGACAATACCTGAGAGTATATCTTTTTTTAAACTACGCAAGGAATAATTTCGAAAAACTTCTAGATCCATAAATGTACATCAGCCTCCTTCTTAATGAATAAAGATTTAAAATTCTTATCTAAAGGATATTAGTATTATCCTTTCACTCTAAAAAATAAGGTTGACCTTTAGTGTTTACAACATATATCATTGTAAGTTTTAATAGGGAAACAAATAGGCTAATTTCTTTATGTTCATGATTACTACTATCTTAAATGAAAGAAATTATAAAAAAAGAAATGGTAGATTAGATTTCTATAAGGAAACTATTAAAAAATTCTTAAAAGTACTCAATCTTTATTATTTTAATTATTTTTATATTATTACTATACTTGAGGACTACGCTTTACTAGTTATTGATCGAGGGAAAGAAAGATTAAACATACTATTAGCAGAAAAAGAAGATACACTTTAGTGACAAATCATGAGCTATGTATTGGATACTTGTTCATAAATGTATTGGAGCATTTAAAAGAAAAATGTACTCAACTTAATTAAAGCAATGGATAAAGAAAACATTTTACTAGTAGAAAAGCCACTGATATATATTCAGTGGCTTTTCTCTTTTTTAAATGCGTATAACATATTATAAGAAGGCTATTAAAGCAAGAGAATCCTGAATCATCTAGAAACAGAAACCTTTTTATCTGAGTATATAAATCCTTTTACTTCTACAATCCAAAGAACTAAATAGCACAACTAATTAAGACGCGGTGAGGAATCTGCCTGGTACCACTAAGCGATTAGCAAAAGAAATCATGTTAATCCCCAAAAAGGCAGTCTCTTCATTTTGTAAATTTTTATAAAGATTTAGTTAACATAATTATTCTTTCTGTACACATCATTAAAAAGAATCCTTTGAAGGAAAGGATTCTTAGTTGGTACCTAAATTTTTTTTGTGTAGCTTTTTGAGCAACACCTTTCACATACTTGCGATCTCTCTAACTGTTATACAAATGCTGACTAATTCTAAAATAGCCATTACGGTAAAAATGTGCTATTCTTTACTCGCGATTATATTTTGGTACTTTATAATTGGCAATCCTATAAAAAAGCTATCTCGTCTGCTCATGTCGAGATAGCTTTTTAGTTAGAAACAAAAATATTTACTTTATTATCTAAATTATTTATAATTTACAAGTCGATTAGTAAGTTAATCACCACTTACTGAAGAATAATCGCTTTCTCATGCTAGGCCAATGCGATTGTTTTTTATTTATAAAAAAATAACTATTGCTTTGTTGAAGTTACCTTATGTAATTCATTTAACAGTTGGTCAATGGACTGGCTTACTTGCAATGTACTCTTGCTTGCAATTCCTTCTTCTTTTGCTACCTGAACCATATTTTCCTTGGCCTTTTCTATTTCTGTAAGTAACGCGTGTCTCAAACGAATCTTACATTCCTTCAAATCTCCTACCACCTACTTACTAATACTGTAAAACTTTCGGCATATTTAACAGTAAATGTATTATTCAGCTATTTCAATAGCTAATTTACAAGGTTTTAGATGAATTTTTTTATGAGATGGCCTTGCTGGGCTTTAATTTAATGGTAAATAATGTAAATTTATCACAATTTTATCTAACTGATAAAAATAATAAGAAAAATATAGAATATTTGTAATAAAATTGTTATAGTTAAATTGCTATGACGTTCACATTTTAACAAGTGTGACATCAGGAAGGCTGCCTCATTCCCTGTTTTGAGGCAGCTTTTTTATCTTATTTACTTGCGTAAGATTAATTTTAATTCCACCAGAAGAAGGCGATGACCATGACCTTGCTTGTTTTGTCTGTTGCGAAGAACTTTTATGTCTCTCCATTAATTCACGAATGCTGCAAATTGTGTGTTATGAACATTATTCTGTAAAACGTGTACCTAATCCCTCTGAAAACCCACTAACTAATTGTTTGTTATTAATTGTTAAGCTAGGTATAGTTTCCCTTTATCCTGATAAACGAATAATTGTCAATGCAGCTCCAGAAGATCCTCCACCCGTCAAAACCACCGTAGCAACTAAACCAAATAATTGAAGAGTAACTGTATTACCTGCAGCTAAAGAAACAATAACATCATTATTGTAGCTTGATACAGCAAGAGCCGGAGTTATTATGGATCCAGGAATTGGAGTTGTTCCATTTAATATAAGCCTGGATCCAGCAAGTAAAGTAGCCGTAGGATTAATTTGGTATGTGATGTAATAACGTCCATTAGCTGGAACTGTAAATGTTGTATTAGTACCATTCACAGTAAAGCTATCGAGATCTTGATTACTAGGGAGTGGAATACTTGTCCCACCTAATAAAACTGCAATAGTACTACCAGTTGTGTTGCCTGCAAACATAGAATTAGTCGTAAAACTTATCCCAGTGATCCCTGTAGCTCCAGTAGAACCTGTAGATCCGGTAGGACCTGTAGCTCCAGTAGGCCCGGTCACTCCAGTGATCCCTGTAGCTCCAGTAGAACCTGTAGATCCGGTAGGACCTGTAGCTCCAGTAGGCCCGGTCACTCCAGTGATCCCTGTAGCTCCAGTAGGCCCGGTCACTCCAGTGATCCCTGTAGCTCCAGTAGAACCTGTAGATCCGGTAGGACCTGTAGCTCCAGTAGGCCCGGTCACTCCAGTGAGTCCTGTAGCTCCGGTAGGACCTGTAGCTCCAGTAGGGCCAGTCACTCCAGCAATTCCTGCAGTCCCAGTAGGGCCTGTAACTCCAGTAATCCCTGCAGTCCCAGTAGAACCTGTAGCTCCAGTAGAACCTGTTACTCCGGTAGGACCTATAGCTCCAGTAGAACCTGTAATTCCAGTGATCCCTGTAGCTCCAGTAGGCCCAGTCACTCCAGCAATTCCTGCAGTCCCAGTAGGGCCTGTAGCTCCGGTAATCCCTGTAGCTCCGGTAGAACCTGTAGCTCCCGTAGAACCTGTCACTCCGGTAGGACCTGTTTCTCCAGTAGGCCCAGTCACTCCAGCAATTCCTGCAGTCCCAGTAGGGCCTGTAGCTCCAGTAGAACCTGTCACTCCGGTAGGACCTGTTTCTCCAGTAGAACCTGTTTCTCCCGTAGAACCTGTTACTCCGGTAATCCCTGTAGCTCCGGTAGGCCCTGTAGCTCCGGTAATCCCTGTAGCTCCGGTAGGCCCAGTCACTCCAGCAATTCCTGCAGTCCCAGTAGGGCCTGTAACTCCAGTAATCCCTGCAGTCCCAGTAGGGCCTGTAGCTCCAGTAGAACCTGTTTCTCCGGTAGGACCTGTAGCTCCAGTGATCCCTGTAGCTCCGGTAGAACCTGTAGCTCCGGTAGAACCTGTTTCTCCCGTAGAACCTGTAGCTCCGGTAGAACCTGTCACTCCGGTAGGACCTGTAGCTCCGGTAATCCCTGTAGCTCCAGTAGGCCCAGTCACTCCAGCAATTCCTGCAGTCCCAGTAGGGCCTGTAACTCCAGTAATCCCTGCAGTCCCAGTAGAACCTGTAGCTCCAGTAGAAC
>NZ_JBLTIR010000012.1:0-59156 GCF_053345675.1 Priestia sp. D51
CGCCAGCGTTCATCCTGAGCC
Organism: Priestia sp. D51; assembly: GCF_053345675.1. NCBI lineage: Bacteria > Bacillati > Bacillota > Bacilli > Caryophanales > Bacillaceae > Priestia > Priestia sp. D51. The sequence continues at coordinate 22 of NZ_JBLTIR010000012.1, forward strand.
AGGATCAAACTCTCCGAAGAAATGTTTGACTTGCTCATTTAAAAAATAAAAATTAACGTTGACGTTTGTCGCTTTGTTCAGTTTTCAAAGTTCAACCGCCGCTCTTGAGCGACTTTCTTATATTAACAAGTTGTCTTTCATTTGTCAACAACTTTTTAATATTTTATTTCTGATGAATTGCGATTGTTTTCCAATCACTCATCAACGACATTTAATAATTTAACATCTGTGCTGTATAAAAGTCAACACTTTTTGAAAAGTTTTTTTGTTTTATCAAAAAATCTTATTTACTTCCCTGCTTTCGCCGAATCTTAGCAAGATCTTTGAAAGGATTTGATACTTTTCTTGAATGTTTCGTTCAAGAACTACATGATTCAAACTTTGTTGAAAAGCAACGTTTGATCTCTTTATTTCTTCTCTAAGTAGTGCTTCTAACTCTAAACACTCCACCTGATTAAATAAACAAATTTTCATTGATTCACCTGCTTTTTGCGACATTGATTCTCACACATCAAAATAAAATCAGTTGTTCTTTTCCTTACCTGTTATTAATTGTAGACAAAACGCATACAAATTAGACAAGTACTACTTATTAAATGAGGTGACAAAATGAATATGTTTTATACTATTCGAGCCAAAAGAATCAAACAGACCATGCTTATCGTAGTTGCTGCGTTTTTTACAAGTTTTTTTCTCTATGCTCAGCAGACGTTTCACTTTCCCGTGTTTTCAACGGATAACGGTCCAAGAGCTGTTTATAAGGCGGATGATAAAAATCCGGAAGTTGCTCTGACCTTTAACATCAGCTGGGGAGATGAAAGAGCTATTCCCATTCTGAATGAACTAAAAAGACAGCATATTGAACATGCTACTTTCTTTTTATCTGCTTCATGGGCTGAACGTCACCCAGATATTGTAGAGCGCATTAAGAAAGAAGGTCACGAAATTGGCACAATGGGCTATGACTATATTTCTTATACAAGCCTAAAACCTAATGAGATTAGACAGGATCTTGCAAAATCAAAGAAAGTCTTTGATTCTCTAGGCCTTAAAGATGTTCACCTTCTTCGTCCTCCTAACGGGCAATTTAATAAAGACATCTTAAAATTAACAGCAGATATAGGATATACTACTGTTCACTGGAGCATTGATTCTAAAGACTGGACAAATCCAGGGGTTGAAAAAATCGTCTCGAATGTTACAAAGCCTTTAGACGGGGGAGATATTATATTGCTGCACGCGTCTGACTCCGCTCAACAAACAGCAAAGGCTATTCCATATATCAAGAATTCATTACAAAATAAAAAAGTCTCAAACGTAAGTATTTCAACATTAATTTCAAATTCAAAAACCCAAGTAAAAGATATCCGCTAAGATTTATTCCCACTGTATATGGAAAGCAAAAGCAGACAAATATGCTATTTGTCTGCTTTTTCTATTCTTGCGTGCGTAAGAAGTTTCGGCAAAATAAGAAGTTGATACATATTACAAATTAGAAGTGGAAACAACATAAGGTAAAGCCAGCTTTCTTCATTCGTCCGCAGCGCTGGGAACCATTCAATTGTCGTTACAACAATCATAAAAAACAGCGCTGGTACAAAAGCCTCTTTATTCGTCTGCTTTTTCTTTGCATACGCCACTAACAACCCTACCGCTAACAAGAAAACGCTTAACAAAATATACTTACCTATGCCTTCTCCCGCTTGTTGAAAGAACTTATATCGAAAATAAGCAACGTCAAATAATACAAATAAAACAAATACAATTTGAACCGATTTCCAAAGAGATGCAGATTTAAAAATTCCCAACCCAAATCGGTGAATAGTTAAATATGCAAAGAACCCCATTTGGCTAATTAAACTAAAAATAAACCCTACGCCTACGAGCCATGTTAAAACAGCAACAATTTCTCCTATCTTTCCTTGTTGAAATAAGTGACCGTATTCCCCCCAGCGCACCGCAAACCCAACAACAGCTGTACTTATACCCCCAACAGCTAACGTGGTTAGAAATAGACGAACCCAATTTCGACTATTCACTTCCATCTCCCCCATAAGTTACAAAATTGTACCTTTTCATAAATTGTACCAATCACGTTTTGAAAAATCTAGAGCTCTTTTATGAATAAAAAACCTTGATTATCTCATATTAAGCGTAAGCATATTAGGAAAGGAGCTCATTACTATGAAAAAGCGACTCATGCTCCTCATTTATATAGGAATGTGTATGCTTTTAGCTACAGCCTGTGCACCGCAAGATGAAGAGAACAATGGTATGGATTATGATCAAACAAAGAAAATGGTTGTTGATATTTTAAAAACAGATGAAGGAAAAAAAGCAGTCGAGGCAATTATGAAAGACCCTTCTGTTAGACAAGATATTTTAATGGATCAAAACGCGATAAAAGATACAATTTCTCAAACCTTAGTATCAGATAAGGGCGTGGAATTTTGGAAAAAAGCCATGGATGATCCGAAGTTTGCTGAAAGCTTTGCTAAAAGTTTGGAAAAAGAAAATAAGACGGTCATCAAACAACTAATGAAAGATCCTGAATATCAAGGAATGCTTCAAGATGTTTTAAAGGATCCGGCTATGGAAAAAGAAGTACTGACTGTTTTAAAGAGTAAAGAATATCGCACTTATTTACAAAAGATTATGACCGAAACGTTTGATAGCCCTCTTTATCAATCTAAAATTCAAGACATTCTTTTGAAAGCCGCTGAAGAAACACAAGGTGGACAAAAACAAAGCAGCGACGATGGCGGTTCTTCTTCCGCTGGATCTGACTCAGGGGGAGAACAGCAACAGCAGTGATTAAATACGCATCTCACATGAGATGCGTATTTAATTATGTCATTTATTTTTATTAAAAAACCTAAATGACTTCTTTATATTTTTTAATACTTAGTATTTTTATTGGAATTGTAAACTTTAATTCTTAGCTTTATGGTAAAATATTAGAAATTAACACAATCGTTTTATAGCAAAAGGAGGGAATTCGATGGAATTTCGCGTTATTAAAACGTTTCAAACCATTGTTCGTTTAGGAAGCTTTCAATTAGCCGCTGAATATTTAAAGTACTCTCAGCCTACCATTACACTGCACATTCAAAAGTTAGAATCCGAACTAGGATTTAAGCTTTTAGAACGAGGAAAAAGCATTAAACTTACTGAAGCAGGTAAAATCTTTTACGAACGGGCAAATATTTTACTAAAGGAATATGAATATCTAAATAATACCTTAAAGGATTATTCAACAGGCGAAGCTGGCACGATCCGTATAGGTGCTGCAGAGCCTACAGCAAGCAGTCGACTGCCTTCCATTCTCTCATTATTTAAAAAAAGATATCCCAACACAGAAATTAGCTTACTCGTTGCAGACGAAAAGCACCTTCATCAACATATACGCAATCAAGAAATTGATTTCGCGATTGGCACTGTATCAGAATCGTTCAGAGATATAGAGTTTGAGGCATTGCTAACGGAAAAACTTGTGCTGCTACTACCATTCAATCATGCGCTAACAAAAAGAAAAACAATCTTTGCAAAAGATTTAATACACGAAACGCTGATTACAGCTGGGCAATCTTCCGTTCAAAAGAAAATTGAGCAGCTAATCTTTGAACGAACAGGACAGCTGCCTGCTAAAGTCCAGTTAGGCACTATTAGCACACTTCAGCATTTTGTAAAAGAAAACTTAGGAATAGCCGTTGTTCCACAAATAAGCGCAACTCTTCCGCCGGATCAAGTGGTGGTTAAAACGATTCATGACTTACATGAGGGGCCTGCAATCGGCATTTTAAAGCACCAGTCTCACACCGTAAGTACAGCTGGAAAAACATTTTTAGCTCTCTTAAAACAAAACCTCGCATTTGACTTAAAAAAGACGCAGATTGAACTCTCTGTATAATAATAAAAAGCACGCGCTCGAACAGCGCGTGCTTTTTATTATTTTCCTGTTGCTGCTTTTTCATTTTCGCAAATAAATGCAATCTTGCTTGCAATCTCTCCATATATTTGACCTAAACGATGCGATTCGTCGTAAATGGAAGGTGCAAAATCTTCTTCATTCCAATCAGGCTGACTTAACGGAAGCTGTCCTAACAGCTCTGTCTGAAGTTCCTCAGCCAGTTTTGGACCCCCGCCTTTACCAAATACATACTCTTTTTCCCCTGTTAGCTGGCTTTCAAAGTAAGCCATATTTTCTACAACTCCAATGACCTCATGATCGGTTTTCAAAGCCATAGCACCCGCTCTAGCTGCAACAAATGCCGCTGTAGGATGTGGTGTTGTAATAATCACTTCTTTACAAGCAGGAAGCATGGAGTGAACGTCTAATGCGACATCACCTGTTCCTGGGGGTAAGTCTAGTAAAAGATAATCTAATTCTCCCCATTCAACTTCTGTAAAGAAGCTCGTCAACATTTTTCCGAGCATAGGTCCTCGCCAGATAACAGGTGAATTATCTTCTACAAAGAAGCCCATGGAAATAACTTTTACTCCGAAACGATCAACTGGAATAATCTTTTCACCTTCTACTACAGGACGTTGTGTGATTCCCATCATGTCTGGGACGCTGAATCCATAAATGTCAGCATCAATTAAACCAACTTTTTTTCCTAAACGAGCTAGAGAAACGGCTAAGTTAACAGAGACTGTTGATTTACCAACGCCTCCTTTACCGCTGGCAATAGCAATAAATTCAGGTGCATTCGGACTAGTTAGTAAGTTGCCAGTATTCGGCTGCTCAGCTCGGTACTGCTGAAGTTCCTCAGGCGTAAACTCAACAAATCGCAGTCCAACCGACTGTACACCTGCTTTTTTTAATTCTTCTACAATTGTGCCTTGCAGGCTCAACTGTTCACTCGTACCTGTTTTTGCAACAGCAATCTTCAGGCTTATATGCTGTTTTTCAGCTTTGATTGTTATTTCTTTAATCGCATCTGTTTCTGATAGTTTTTTATTTAAAAATGGATCTGTAATTTCCCCTACTACTTCTTTTACTTGCTTTTCCGTTAGCATACTCCCACCACCATGTTAAAATCTATTTATTTATACTATCAAGTATATCATACATATTAGATTTTTCTGAATAGAAGGGTGCTATGCTTTTTATTTAGGCTTTTCTCCAGTAAAATACCGGCTGACTCCTTCATAAATGGATTCAGCTAACTTTTTTTGATAGCGTTTCGATTGAAGCATTTTACGTTCTGTAGGATTTGACAAGAATCCTACTTCAACCAAAGCACCGGGTGGCTTAGAATGCTTAAGAAGGTAAAGAGTTTGAATAGCTTTTGCTTCACGGGTCGTATTGTCCAGATTATTTCTTAGCTCTTGTTGAATGAGTTTGGCCACTTGCTCGTTTTCTTTTAGGGATCCGTAATAGAAAGTTTGAGCCCCTCTCCACGCAGAGGATGGAATAGCATTCAAGTGAATACTTAAGTACAAATCAGCGTTGGATTTATTAATCATCGTTAAGCGATTTTTTAAGTCTTCTACTTTTCTGCGACTGTATCCTCTTGTATCTTTGGCCGCTAGGTCTTCGTCTTTTTCTCTCGTCATAATAACAAGTGCCCCTTGCTCTTGCAGATAGTCTCGAAGCATTAACGAAATTTTAAGAGTTATTTCTTTTTCAAGCACCTCATCCTCTCCTACCGCTCCTCCATCAACACCGCCATGTCCAGGATCTAGTACAATAACTTTCCCGCTAAGAGGAAGTGAAAGCGAACCGGATGATGTTCTATGATCTATTTGATATTGTACAATGACAAAAAGAACGAGAAGCGCTATAATTGTGCTCATTATTTTTACTTTAGACATTTTATCCCTTCCCTTCTTGCCTCACCTATTTATTTCTATATGGGACAAGAACGGGAATTATGAGTACTTTTTAATGCAAACGTAAACGGCGTCTTTTTTCTGCGGTTCGATAACCTTCTTTCCACCAGTCTTGCACATATCCTTGACACAAATAATACAGACCATCTTGATAAAGATCTGTTACAGACATGCTAACGGCTCCGTACAATGTATCAATTAAAAGAGACTCTTCTTGCTTACTGTGCTTCTGAACATCTTCGTAGCCTTTACCACGTTTACTCACCCGGGCACCTAATAAAAATGATTCGATAGCAATGTCAAGACAGTACTCCTCCACATGTTCGTCTCCTAGCATATTCCACTGAAACATTGGATGAAAATAACGGCGCAGCCTCTCTTGAAGCAAATCAAACGATAGTTCCCTTAGGACTTTGCGTTCATATTTCATTTCTTTTTCATAACGTTTTTCTTTTAAATATGTAACCTCGTTCACGATAACGCCTCCCTTTTTTACATATTGTCTGCACAAGCCTTCGTCTCATACGCAAACAACAAATAAAAAAAGCCTTGGTCCAAAGACCAAGGCTTGAAACGTAATATAAAATTAACGTTTTGAGAATTGTGGTGCACGACGAGCGCCTTTAAGACCGTATTTTTTACGTTCTTTCGCACGAGCGTCACGAGTTAATAGACCAGCACGTTTTAATGTTCCACGGTATTCAGGGTCTGCTTCTAATAAAGCACGAGAGATTCCGTGACGAATAGCGCCAGCTTGACCTGCATAACCTCCACCATTAACGTTTACAAATACGTCATAGTTACCTACAGTTTCAGTTAAAGCAAGTGGTTGTTTTACTACTTCACGTAGTGCAGCAAATGGAATGTATTCTTCGATTTCACGACCGTTGATTGTTACGCGACCGTTACCTGGTACTAAACGTACACGAGCAACAGAGCTTTTACGACGACCAGTTCCGTAATATTGTACCTGTGCCAAGATAATAACCTCCTCTTATTAATTATCCGCGAAGTTCGTAAACTTCTGGTTTTTGTGCTTCATGTGGATGTGTTTCACCAGCATACACATGTAATTTTTTGAACATTTGACGGCCTAGGCTACCTTTTGGAAGCATGCCTTTGATTCCTAATTCAAGCATTTTCTCAGAGTAGTTAGTACGCATTTCTAATGCTGTACGTTGTTTCAAACCACCTGGGTGCATGCTGTGACGGTAATAAATTTTATCAGTTAATTTTTTACCTGTTAATTCGATTTTTGACGCATTGATAAGGATCACGTGATCACCAGTATCAACATGTGGTGTAAAAGTTGGTTTATGTTTACCGCGTAAGATTGATGCTACTTCACTTGCTAAACGACCTAAAGTTTTACCTTCAGCATCGACAACATACCATTTACGCTCTACTTCGTTTGCTTTCGCCATGAAAGTTGTACGCATGAGTTTCCCTCCTAATTTTCATCATCAATTATAAAATTATTTCAACCTTCTATTTCAACACGATTAATTTCCGGGGCTAACCGTGGGGTTAAAATACATACCATATGATATATTATATCTTTAAGCTACTAATGTCAAGAAAATGTTACACCAGGTTTAGTTGTCATAGAAAACGCGCCATAAATATAGTCCTTGCGAAGGCGCAGTTTTCCCTGCACGAGGACGTGATTTGCTTTCTAGAATATCTTTTATAGCATCTGGTTCAATACGGCCTTGTCCTACTTCTAAAAGCGTTCCAACAAGAATACGAACCATATTATACAGAAAGCCACTTCCAACGAATCTAAACACAAGCTGACTATTCTCTTCATACATATCAATCTTGTAAATCGTACGAATCTTATCTTCCACTTCTGTCCTCGCTGAACAAAAGCTTGTAAAGTCGTGTGTACCGAGTAAATATGTGATGGCTTTTTTCATTTTTGAGTAGTCTAATGGATAAGGGTAATGGTATGCATAAGAACGAGTGAAAGGATTTCGATCTTCGCCGCGCAAAATATGATAGCGATACTCTTTTGAAGTAACGTCATACCGGGCGTGAAAATGTGCATCAACTTCACATACATTCTTCATTACAATATCATCTGGTAGCATTGAATTCAATGCTTTTTTCCACTTATCACATGGAATATTTAGGTTTGTGTCAAAATGAATGACTTGCCCCTGTGCATGAACATTTGTGTCCGTTCGTCCAGAGGCGTAAATCGGAACTTTTTTGTTATGCATTTTCTCTAAAACGGCTTCAATCTCCAGTTGAACTGTTCGCTTATTGGGCTGAACTTGATAACCTGAAAAGTGTGTGCCGTCGTATGCAACTATACATTTTAAACGTTTCATCTTTTCACCAAACAATCTTTACGTTCTAATCAGCACTAAAACAACTGCTACTGCCAGCAGAAGTAAAAGCATAATTGTATCTATGCTTCCCCATTTTAATTGACGATACTTTGTACGCCCTTCTCCGCCTTTATATCCTCTTGCCTCCATGGCAATAGCTAGCTCTTCAGCACGCTTAAATGAACCTATAAATAAAGGAACAAGCAAAGGAACGACAGCTTTCAACCGATCCGTAACGGGACCGCTGCTAAAGTCCACTCCTCGTGCTGTCTGCGCTTTAATAATTTTATCTGTCTCTTCCATCAATGTAGGAATAAAGCGAAGAGAAATGGACATCATTAAAGCTAATTCATGAACAGGAAGCTTGAGCTTTTTAAATGGATTCAACAAGCTTTCCATTCCATCTGTTACTTCAATGGGCGTAGTCGTTAACGTTAGCATCGTCGTAATTAAAATTAAGAACAAGAAGCGCAAGGAAATTAAAACACCTTGAATAAGGCCGCCTTTATAGACAGAAAACCATCCCCATTCAAACAAAAGAGAACCTTCCTTCGTCATAAAAATGTGCAAAAGAAACGTGATGATAATAATAAATAGAACGGGCTTTAACCCTCTTAAAATAAAGGAAACGGGCACTTTACTCATGGCCACTATCACAAGGGTATACACACCTAAAAAAGCATAGCCGATAGGGTTATTTGCTAAAAACACAATTAATACATACGCAAATACGAGAAGCAGCTTGGCCCGAGGATCCATTCGATGGACAACAGAATGACCCGGGACATACTTACCAATAATGATTGAGTCCATCATATTCGTTCACCTTGCTGCATAAGGTGCTGCACTTTCTCTACCACTTCAGAAAAGGTAATAACCGTATCCGATGCTTCAAGCTGAAATTTCTCTTGCAGCTTCAGCATAAAGCGAAGCGATTCTGGAACATCCAATCCATATTCTTTTAGCTGCGTATGCTGACCGAAAACTTCTCTAGGTGACCCTTTCATCGCAATCGTTCCTTTATTCATTACAATTAGCTCATCAGCGTACATAGCTGCATCTTCCATGCTGTGAGTCACGAGAATCGTCGTCAAGCCTTTTTCTTTATGAAGACGATAAATCATATTCATAATTTCTTGACGGCCTCTAGGGTCCAATCCAGCAGTTGGCTCATCTAAAATTAGCACATTAGGATTCATCGCTAGAATACCTGCTATCGCTACACGACGCATTTGTCCACCACTCAAATCAAAAGGAGATCTGGTGAGAATGTCTTCTGGCAACCCCACTAACTTGATAAGCTCTCGTGCTTTTTGCTTTGCTTCTTCTTCCGAAACGCCATAATTCATTGGTCCAAAAGCTATATCTTTTTCCACCGTTTCTTCAAAAAGCTGATGTTCTGGAAATTGAAACACCACGCCTACTTGCTGACGAATAGCTTTTAAATTCTTTTCTTTTCGATTGGCTTTAATAGTGCGCTCACCGATTTGAATTTCACCAGCAGTTGGCTTCAATAAGGCATTCAGATGCTGTATGATTGTTGATTTCCCAGAACCAGTATGGCCAATAACAGCCAAAAATGTACCTGATTGAATGCTTAAATTTAAGTCATGCAGAGCAATTCGTTCAAATGGTGTATTAACTTGATAACGATGCTCTACTTCTTTGAATATAATGTCCATAGTTCGTCCACCAAGTCCTCATCTGTTAAATGAATTTTTGATAAAGGAATTCCTACGGAAGCAAAACGATGGCTTAGTTTAACGGAAAACGGCAAGTCTAGTCCAATATCCGTTAACTTGGAACCTAATGCAAATACTTCGCGTGGAGTACCTGTTGCATAGATCTTCCCTTTGTTCATCACAACGACTCTGTCAGCCATTGCTACTTCATCTAAATCGTGGGTAATTGAAATAACCGTCAGTTGTTTTTCTTCTTTTAATTTTCTAACAGTTTCAAGTACTTCAGTTCGTCCAATAGGATCTAACATAGATGTTGCTTCATCTAGAATAATAACAGATGGCTGTACGGCAATTATACCCGCAATGGCCACACGCTGTTTTTGTCCACCTGATAGCTGATGAGGCTCTTGATCCAGAAAAGCACTCATATTGACCATTTCGATTGCTTCAGGTATACGTTTTTCCATAATTTCAAATGGAATCCCGTTGTTTTCAAGCCCAAACGCAATATCATCTTGAACGGTTGAGCCAACAAATTGATTATCTGGGTTTTGAAACACCATTCCAATCTGCTTGCGCACATCCCATATTGTTTCTTCAGATAAAAGAGTATCGCCCACTCGAACCGTTCCTTTTTCAGGTAGCAAAAGGCCGTTTAGAATTCGTGCCAGCGTCGATTTCCCAGATCCATTATGTCCAGCTATCGCTAACCATTCACCTTTATAAGCAGAGAGAGAAAGGTGATCTAATGTTAGGTCTGCTTCAGGATCGTATCGAAAGCATAAATCTTTTACCTCTAAAGACATTTCTTTCAACGCTATCTTCCTCTCAGCTTTTTCTATTGCAGCATTGCCTACATTGGTTTTTTACGCTATTTACCCGGTTTAAGGTATAAAAAAAGGGCAACGACTAGTTACACACTGTCTCGCCCTTTTCTATCTGTATTAAAAATATTAAACTAATTCAATGATAACCATTGGAGCACCGTCACCACGGCGAGGTCCAACTTTTAAGATACGAGTGTAACCGCCTTGGCGATCTTCGTAGCGAGTAGCGATATCGCTGAATAGTTTTTGTAAAGCGCTTTGACCAGCTTCCTCGTTAGCTACTTCATTACGGATGTAAGATGCAGCTTGACGACGAGCGTGTAGATCTCCACGTTTACCTAAAGTAATCATTTTTTCAACAGTTGAACGTAATTCTTTTGCACGAGCTTCAGTTGTCTCAATGCGTTCACTGATGATTAAATCAGTTGTTAAATCACGAAGAAGCGCCTTGCGTTGTGCGCTTGTACGACCTAATTTACGGTAAGACATGTGAGGTCCCCTCCTTTGTTAAGTAGTTAAACAGGTAGATATAATCAGTCGTCCTTACGTAGACCCAAACCTAATTCTTCAAGTTTAGCTTTAACTTCTTCTAAAGATTTACGGCCTAAGTTACGAACTTTCATCATATCTTCTTCTGTTTTATTAGCAAGCTCTTGTACAGTATTGATGCCTGCTCGTTTTAAGCAGTTGTAAGAACGAACAGATAAATCCAGTTCCTCGATCGTCATCTCTAGAACTTTTTCTTTCTGGTCTTCTTCTTTTTCTACCATGATCTCTGCTTTTTGAGCTTCATCTGTTAAGTTAACGAAGATATTTAAGTGTTCTGTTAGAATCTTTGCACCTAAAGCAACAGCTTTTTCTGGCTCGATGCTACCGTCAGTCCAAACATCCAACGTTAACTTATCGTAATTTGTCATTTGACCAACACGAGTATTTTCTACATAATACGATACGCGAGTAACAGGCGTATAGATTGAGTCAATTGGAAGTACACCAATTGGTTGGTCTTCACGCTTGTTAGCATCGGCAGGATTATAACCTCGACCTGTGCGAGCAGTAAGTCTCATACGGAAATGAGCATCTGACTCAAGTGTTGCAATATGAAGATCCGGATTTAGAACTTCGATATCACTGTCTGCTTGAATGTCAGCAGCCGTTACTGTACCAGGACCTTTAACATCGATCTCAAGTGTTTTCTCTTCATCAGAGTAAATCTTTAACGCTAACTTTTTAACGTTTAAAATGATGTTTGTTACATCTTCAACAACTCCAGGAACTGTTGAAAATTCATGTAATACACCTTCAATTTGAATAGATGTTACAGCTGCACCAGGGAGTGAGGATAATAGGATACGACGTAAGGAGTTACCCAAAGTAGTACCATATCCACGCTCAAGTGGTTCGACGACGAATTTACCGTACTTTCTATCATCGCTGATTTCTACCGTTTCGATTTTTGGCTTTTCAATCTCTATCAATATAAACCCTCCTTCAAAACGTCGAAACCTCGGCTAGACGGCTGATTTCTCAAATGCCTAACCGAAATTCCCTATTAGACAGTTCCCGAATGTGCACAACAAATGGAAAACATTTCGTTGCATGAATAAATTCTACACCATCATCATTATAGACAACGAAATAGAATCTATACATATTAATTATACACGACGACGTTTTGGTGGGCGGCATCCGTTGTGAGGTACAGGAGTAACATCTCTAATAGCTGTTACTTCTAAACCTGCAGCTTGAAGAGCACGGATAGCTGCTTCACGACCAGCACCAGGGCCTTTAACTGTAACTTCAAGAGTTTTCATTCCGTTATCCATAGAAACTTTTGCAGCAGCTTCAGCAGCCATTTGCGCAGCAAATGGAGTGGATTTACGAGAACCTCTGAAGCCAAGTGCGCCTGCACTAGACCAAGCAATCGCATTACCGTGAACATCTGTAATTGTTACAATAGTGTTATTAAACGTTGAGCGAATATGAGCTACACCAGCTTCAATATTCTTTTTCACGCGACGTTTACGTGTATTAGTTTTACGTGCCATCTGTTAATGACCTCCCTTACTAATTATTTCTTCTTGTTCGCTACAGTACGGCGTGGGCCTTTACGTGTACGAGCATTGTTTTTACTGTTTTGACCACGAACTGGTAAACTACGACGGTGGCGGATACCACGGTATGAACCAATCTCAATTAAACGTTTGATGTTTAAAGAAACTTCACGACGAAGATCGCCTTCTACTTTATAGCTATCTAAAATATCACGAATTTTACCTAATTCTTCTTCTGTTAAGTCACGAACGCGAGTATCTTCAGAAACTCCAGCTTCAGCTAGAACTTTTTCAGCAGTTGGACGACCAATACCGAAAATGTATGTTAATGAAATTACTACACGCTTGTCACGAGGAATATCAACACCAGCAATACGTGCCATATGAATAGTGCACCTCCTTATTGATTAACCTTGTTTTTGTTTATGCTTAGGGTTTTCACAAATTACCATTACTTTACCTTTTCTACGGATAACTTTACATTTTTCGCAGATTGGTTTAACTGATGGTCTGACTTTCATGTTTCATACCTCCTTGATAGTACGGAGTGCATAGGTTTTATTTGAAACGGTACGTAATTCTACCGCGAGTTAAATCGTATGGTGACAATTCTACAGTTACTTTATCACCAGGTAAGATTCGAATGAAATGCATGCGAATTTTTCCTGATACGTGAGCAAGTACTGTATGACCATTTTCTAATTCTACCTTGAACATAGCGTTAGGTAAAGTCTCAGCAACTGTACCTTCAACTTCAATTACATCGTCTTTTGCCATTAAAGTGCTCTCCTTTCTTTGAAACAGTAACAAGCTATCATTAAACGACTTAAAAAGAACCTGTTCTGAACATCCGGAGATCGTAATCATTAAATTCAAGATGATTGACGCTAATATACATCTTTACCATTTTAACAGCAATTCAGACGAAAAACGATCATCGTGAATTTAGATAATTACTGTTTACTGTCCAGTGCATCTAGCGAGGAATGGATAGAGATAACATCCTTTAACATTACAATGCTGTCAGAATTTCATATCCCGTCTCAGTAATTGCAATAGTATGTTCGAAGTGCGCACACATTTTACCATCCACTGTCACAACTGTCCAGTTATCAGGTAATGTTTTTACATATCGCATACCAGCATTCACCATTGGCTCAACTGCCAATACCATGCCTGGACGTAGACGCGGTCCTTTATTCGGTGGACCATAATGAGGTACTTGCGGATCTTCATGTAAGTCTTTGCCGACACCATGGCCAACATATTCTCTTACAATCGAAAAGTTACGTGATTCTGCGTACTGTTGAATAGCATGTGAAATATTCGACAAACGCTCACCCGGCTTCGCTTCTGCTAATCCTTTGTAGAGAGATTGCTCAGTCACATCAAGCAGCTCTTGATTTTCTAATGAAATCTTTCCTACTCCATATGTCCAAGCTGAGTCACCATGATAGCCACCGAATTTAGCTCCGATGTCCAAACTGATGATATCCCCTTCATTAAGCTTGCGTTCTCCCGGAATACCATGAACTAATTCTTCATTCACAGAAGCACATACACTGCCGCGAAAACCATTATACCCTTTAAAAGACGGAATTGCATCATGTTGACGAATAAAATTTTCAGCAATTGCATCCAATTCTATAGTCGTTATACCTGGAACGATATGTTTTTTCAACTCTTGATGAGTTAAAGCCACGATTCGTCCAGCTTCACGCATGACCTCAATTTCCTCTGGTGTCTTGCAAATGATCATTGCTTAACCCCAGCAAGTAATTGACGAACATCCTCAAACACAATGTTAATATCTTGATTACCATTAATATTGCGTAGATAACCTTTTTCTTGATAGAAATCAAGTAGAGGTTGAGATTGTTTAACATTAACTGAAAGTCTAGTTGAAACCGTCTCAGCATTGTCATCTGCACGTTGATAAAGCTCTCCGCCACATTTGTCACAAACTCCTTCTTTCGCAGGAGGATTGAATACTAAGTGGTAAGTAGCTCCGCAATCTTTACAAATGCGGCGTCCAGTAAGACGCTCCATTAAAATGCTTTGATCTACATCAATATTAATCACATAATCAATTTGCTTGTTTAGTTCTTTTGTAATTGTTTCAAGAGCTTCTGCTTGGGCTACTGTTCTCGGGAAGCCATCAAGTAAAAAGCCGTTTTCACAATCTTGTTTGTTTAAACGCTCGCGCACAATTCCAATTGTTACTTCATCAGGAACAAGGTTACCTTGGTCCATAAATGATTTAGCTTTTAAACCTAGTTGCGTTCCTTCTTTAATTGCAGCTCGGAACATATCTCCTGTTGAGATATGAGGGATATCGTAATGCTCAACGATTTTTTCTGCTTGAGTACCTTTCCCAGCACCAGGAAGGCCCATTAACACTAAATTCATTTCTTGCTTCCCCCTCAGTATCTTATCCGTTTAATGGGAAAGCAGCCTGCCTCCCACTAAACAGCTTTACTTAATAAATCCCTTATAATGGCGTTTCACTAATTGACTCTCAAGCTGTTTCATTGTCTCAAGAGCTACACCGACAACAATTAACAAACTAGTACCGCCGATCTGAGCAGATGAGGGTAGGTTTGCAATTTTGATGAACAGAACCGGCAACACAGCAATTAACGCAAGGAATATCGAACCGATTAATGTCAGACGATATAACACTTTCGTTAAATAAGCTTGTGTGCTTTTACCAGGACGAATGCCTGGGATGTAGCCACCTTGCTTTTTCAAGTTCTCTGCTACTTGTTCAGGGTTAACTTGAACAAATGTATAGAAGTAACAAAAAGCAATGATTAACGCTACATACACTATCATACCAATTGGCTTAGTATAGTCAAATGTATTCTGAATCCACGTCGTTACATCATTTGGACCGAAAAATGATGCAATTGTTGGTGGTGTGATAATAAATGAAACTGCAAAGATAACAGGAATAACCCCAGCAGCATTTACTTTTAACGGTAAATGAGTGGATTGACCTCCAACAGGATTACGACCAGCTGAACCCTTTGCATATTGAATAGGAATTTTTCGTAGCGCTTGTTGGAAGTAAATAACCCCAACAATAATAGCTAAAACTGCAATCGCAATTAAAACTACCGTTACGATACGAATGAATAATTGATCCCCAACGTCTTCAAATTGCTGTGCATAAATTTGATTTAATGTTGTCGGAATACCAGCTGCAATCCCAGCAAAGATAATGATAGAAATACCATTACCTACGCCTTTTGCAGTAATCTGTTCTCCTAACCACATTAAGAAGGCAGTACCTGCCGTTAACACTGTAGCAATTAGAAGATACGTAGAAATTCCTGGATTAGCGATCAATTGTCCGCCCGAAATATTGTTGAATCCTATAGACATACCTAAAGCCTGGATAAATCCAAGCACAATTGTTCCATAACGAGTTACTTGAGCTAATTTACGGCGCCCAACATCTCCCTGCTTTGACCATTCTGTAAACTTAGGTACAACATCCATCTGCAATAATTGGACGATGATGGATGCTGTAATATAAGGCATAATGCCCATAGCAAGAATGGAAAAGTTTTTTAACGCGCCGCCGCCAAATGTATTCAGAACTCCGAATACATTTAACCCATCTTGCAATTTTAGTACATCCGTATTAACACTTGGTACAGGAATAAATGTACCAATTCGGAAGACAATTAACATTAACAAAGTGAAAAAGATTTTTTGTCTTATTTCACGCACGCGCATTAAATTGGAGATTGTTTGAAACATTAGATCACCTCAACTGTACCGCCAGCAGCTTCGATAGCTTCTTTAGCAGTTGAAGAGAATTTAGCAGCTTTAACAGTTAGCTTAGAGTTTAATGTACCGTTTCCTAGTACTTTAACGCCAGCTTTTGCTTTGCTTACTAAACCAGTTTCGATTAATAATTCTGGTGTTACTTCAGTTCCATCTTCAAAACGGTTAAGAGCTTCTAAATTAACGATCGCGTATTCTTTGCGATTGATATTAGTGAACCCACGTTTTGGAAGACGACGGAATAAAGGAGTTTGACCACCTTCGAAGCCAGGTCTTACGCCACCGCCAGAGCGAGCGTTTTGCCCTTTGTGACCTTTACCTGAAGTCTTTCCGTTACCTGAACCAGTACCACGACCTACACGGTTACGTACTTTACGTGAACCTTCAGCTGGTTTCAATTCATGAAGTTTCATTCCGGAGCACCTCCTTAGAGTGACAATTTATACTTATTGCTCTTTTACTGTAACAAGGTGAGCTACTTTGTTAATCATTCCGCGAATTGCAGGATTATCGTCTTGAACGACAGTTTGATTTAACTTACGTAGGCCAAGTGTACGAACAGTTACACGTTGATCTTCTGGACGACCAATTACGCTACGAGTAAGGGTAATTGCTAGTTTGTTTGCCATTCCATATCCCTCCCTTATCCTAACAGTTCTTCTACAGTCTTGCCACGTAGTTTTGCAACATCTTCAGCACGTTTTAGGTTAGCTAAACCGTTAAGAGTTGCACGTACCATGTTGATTGGAGTGTTTGAACCTAAAGATTTAGATAGAATATCACTTACTCCACCCAATTCTAGTACCGCACGAACTGGGCCACCAGCGATAACTCCTGTACCTTCAGAAGCAGGTTTTAAGAAAATTTGACCTGCACCAAATTGTCCAAGGATTTCGTGTGGAATAGTTGTACCAACCATAGGTACAGTAATTAAGTTTTTCTTCGCATCTTCAATTGCTTTACGGATTGCATCTGGTACCTCTTGTGCTTTACCAGTACCGAATCCAACGTGACCGTTTTTGTCACCAACTACAACTAATGCAGCGAAGCGGAAACGACGTCCACCTTTCACAACTTTAGCTACGCGGTTAACGGTAACAACACGTTCTTCAAGCTCTAATTTATTTGGATCAATACGACGCATGATTTTCCCTCCTTTTACAATTAGAATTGTAATCCAGCTTCACGAGCAGCGTCAGCTAATGCTTTAACACGGCCATGATATAAATAACCGCCACGGTCGAATACTACTTCGTTTACACCTTTTTCTACTGCGCGTTTAGCGACTAATTCGCCAACTTTGATAGCAGCTTCAGTGTTACCAGTGCTTTCTAAAGTCAGGTCTTTATCTAACGTTGAAGCACTTGCGATTGTTACTGAATTTAAATCGTCGATAACTTGTGCGTAAATATGTTGATTAGAACGGAACACGTTTAAACGCGGACGAGTTGCAGTTCCAGATAACTTCGCACGAACACGAGCATGTCTTTTTTTACGAACTTTGTTTTTATCAAGCTTCGTGATCATTTCGGGCACTCCTTTCTTTTACCTAACCGGCATTACTTCTTAGCAGTTTTACCTTCTTTACGACGTACATATTCGCCTTCGTAACGAATACCTTTACCTTTGTAAGGCTCTGGTGGACGAACGTCACGAATATTTGCAGCTAATGCACCTACGCGTTCTTTATCAATACCTTTAATAACGATCTTAGTTTGAGAAGGAACTTCGATTTCGATTCCTGTTTCAGGAGTAATCTCAACTGGGTGAGAGTATCCAACGCTCAATACTAATTTGCTACCAGATTTTTGTGCACGGTAACCTACACCGACTAATTCTAAACCACGTTCGAATCCTTTAGTAACACCTTCAACCATGTTACCTAAAAGGCTACGAGTAGTTCCATGAAGAGCGCGGTGCTCTTTATTGTCACTAGGACGATTAACAACTAATACGTTGTCTTCAACTTTAATTTCGATTTCAGGGTGGAATGTACGAGTTAATTCACCCTTTGGTCCTTTTACAGTTACAGTGTTGCTCTCGTTCGTAACTGTAACACCTGCTGGAAGTTCTAAAGGCTTTTTACCAACACGTGACATAGTTACACCTCCATTCACATTTAAAACTTATTACCAAACGTACGCTAATACTTCTCCACCAGTTTGCTTTTGACGAGCTTCTTTGTCAGTTAAAACACCTTGAGAAGTAGAAACGATTGCGATACCTAAACCGTTAAGTACACGTGGTACTTCGTTAGTTTTTGCATAAACACGTAGACCAGGTTTACTGATACGTTTTAAGCCTGTAATTACACGTTCGTTATTTGAACCGTATTTTAAGAAGATACGGATAATACCTTGTTTGTTGTCTTCGATGTATTCTACATCACGTACGAAACCCTCACGCTTAAGGATTTCTGCAATTTGCTTCTTAATGTTAGAAGCAGGAACTTCAATTTTCTCATGACGAACCATGTTCGCATTGCGGATACGAGTTAGTAAATCTGCAATAGGATCAGTCATTACCATATTAATTTACCTCCTTCCCAAACTTGGGTTTTACCAACTAGCTTTTTTAACACCAGGAATTTGACCTTTATAAGCAAGCTCACGGAAACAAATACGGCAAAGCTTGAATTTACGTAGTACTGAGTGTGGACGTCCACAACGTTCGCAACGTGTATACTCTTGTACTTGGAATTTTTGCTGGCGTTTTTGCTTCGCAATCATTGATTTTTTAGCCACATTTTCGCCTCCTCTGCTTAACGTTGGCAGTTATTACTTCTGGAATGGCATACCGAACTGAGTTAAAAGCTCACGAGCTTCTTCATCAGTGTTTGCTGTTGTAACAATAACGATATCCATACCACGAACTTTAGTTACTTTATCATAATCGATCTCTGGGAAGATCAATTGTTCTTTAACACCTAACGTGTAGTTTCCACGACCATCAAATGCTTTTTTAGATACACCACGGAAATCGCGCACACGTGGAAGTGATACTGATACTAATTTATCGAAGAATTCGTACATACGCTCGCCGCGTAAAGTAACTTTCGCACCGATTGGCATACCTTCACGAAGACGGAAACCAGCGATAGATTTTTTCGCACGAGTTACAACAGGTTTTTGACCAGTGATTTCAGCTAGTTCTTCAACAGCGTTATCTAAAGCTTTTGAGTTAGAAACAGCATCACCGATACCCATGTTGATTACGATCTTGTCGATTTTTGGCACTTGCATTACAGATTCATAATTAAACTTGCTAACTAGAGCAGGAGTAATCTCTTTTGTAAATTTCTCTTTAAGACGGTTCATGTGAACTAAACCTCCCTTCACATTTCATTAATTATTTATCTAAAGTTTCACCAGATTTTTTTGCTACACGTACCTTTTTGCCATCGATAACTTGGTACCCAACACGAGTTGGCTCACCAGATTTAGGATCCAACGGCATTACGTTTGATACGTGGATAGGTGCCTCTTGGCTAACGATTCCACCTTGTGGATTTACTTGAGAAGGTTTAGAGTGTTTTTTCACAACGTTTACGCCTTCAACAAGTACACGGTCTTTCTTTGGGAAAGCTGCAAGTACTTCACCTTGCTTACCTTTGTCTTTACCAGAGATAACCACTACTTTGTCGCCCTTTTTAACATGCATCCTATTCGCACCTCCTTAAAAGGCATTTTGTATTTGTTCTATATATCAATTAGATAACTTCTGGAGCCAATGATACGATCTTCATGAAGTTGTTATCACGTAATTCACGAGCAACTGGTCCGAAGATACGAGTACCACGTGGTCCTTTGTCGTCACGGATGATTACGCAAGCATTTTCGTCGAAACGGATGTAAGAACCGTCAGTACGGCGAACACCACTTTTTGTACGTACAACAACAGCTTTAACAACGTCACCTTTTTTAACAACGCCTCCTGGTGTTGCTTGTTTCACCGTACAAACGATAACATCACCAATGTTTGCTGTCTTACGACCTGAACCACCAAGTACTTTAATAGTAAGTACCTCACGTGCACCAGAGTTGTCTGCAACTTTTAAACGAGATTCTTGTTGAATCATGTACGAAACCTCCCTTCGGATGAATCATTCTTATCCGATCTATCTTAACTATTAGATGATAACAGCTTTTTCTACAACTTCTACTAGACGGAAACGTTTAGTAGCTGATAACGGACGAGTTTCCATGATCTTCACGATATCGCCTAGTTGAGCTGTATTGTTTTCATCGTGAGCTTTGAATTTCTTTGAGTATTTTACACGCTTGCCATAAAGCGAATGCTTTTTGTAAGTTTCAACAAGAACAGTAACAGTCTTATCCATTTTGTCAGAAACTACGCGGCCAGTGTAAACTTTACGTTGGTTGCGTTCACTCATTCTGAAAGCCTCCTCTCAGACTTAATTATTTATTAGCAGCAATCTCTCTTTCACGAACTACAGTTTTCATACGAGCGATCGATTTGCGCACTTCGCGAATACGAGTAGTATTCTCTAATTGTCCAGTCGCTAATTGGAAACGAAGGTTAAACAACTCTTCTTTTAAAGCCTTAACTTTTTGTTCAATTTCAGCAGTGGTAAGGTCACGAATTTCATTAGCTTTCATTAGAATCACCACCAATTTCTTCACGTTTTACAAACTTACATTTTACAGGTAGCTTGTGTGCAGCTAAACGTAAAGCTTCACGTGCAACCTCTTCAGATACACCTGAAATTTCAAACATTACTTTTCCAGGTTTAACAACTGCTACCCAACCTTCAGGAGCACCTTTACCAGAACCCATTCGGACTTCTAGAGGCTTAGCAGTATAAGGTTTAGAAGGGAAAATTTTAATCCATACTTTACCGCCACGTTTCATGTAACGAGTCATTGCGATACGAGCAGCTTCGATTTGACGGTTTGTAATCCAAGAAGCTTCAGTAGCTTGTAAACCGAATTCACCGAAATGTACTTCCGTACCACCTTTAGCGCGTCCACGCATTTTTCCGCGATGTTCGCGACGATATTTAACGCGTTTTGGTAATAACATAATTATTTTCCTCCTTCCTCAGTTTTCTTTTTAGTAGGAAGAACCTCTCCACGATAGATCCATACTTTCACACCAAGTTTACCATAAGTAGTATCTGCTTCAGCGTGAGCATAGTCAATATCAGCGCGAAGTGTATGAAGTGGAACTGTACCTTCACTGTAATATTCAGAACGAGCAATATCAGCTCCGCCTAAACGACCAGATACCATTGTTTTGATACCTTGTGCGCCAGCACGCATACTACGTTGGATAGCTTGCTTTTGAGCACGACGGAATGATACACGGTTCTCAAGTTGGCGAGCGATGTTTTCAGCTACTAGTTTAGCATCTAAATCTGCTCGTTTAATTTCAAGGATGTTAATGTGTACACGCTTGCCTGTTAATTGGTTAAGAGCTTTACGAAGTGATTCTACTTCAGTACCACCTTTACCAATTACCATACCAGGTTTTGCAGTGTGGATCGTTACGTTTAAGCGGTTAGCAGCGCGTTCGATTTCAACTTTAGAAACAGCTGCATCGTTTAAACGTTTAGCGATATATTCACGTACTTTTAAGTCTTCATGTAATAAGTCAGCGTAGTCTTTGCCAGCGAACCATCTTGATTCCCAATCACGGATGACACCGACGCGAAGACCGACCGGATTTACCTTTTGACCCATGAATTATCCCTCCTTCTTTTCTGATACCACGATTGTGATGTGGCTTGTGCGCTTGTTAATTTGGCTTGCACGTCCCATAGCGCGTGGACGGAAACGTTTTAAAGTTGGACCTTCGTTAACAAAAGCGTCAGTAATAACTAAATTGTTAGCGTCCATTTCATAATTGTGTTCTGCATTGGCAATAGCAGATTTTAATACTTTCTCAACGACTGGAGAAGCAGCCTTTGGCGTGTGAAGTAGCACTGCTAGCGCTTCACCCACTTGCTTACCTCGAATTAAATCTACAACTAAACGAACTTTACGAGGAGCAATACGTACTGTTCTCGCGACAGCTTTAGCTTGCATTTAAAAGCCTCCTCTCATATTAGCGTCTTGTTTTCTTATCATCACTTGCGTGACCTTTGTAAGTACGAGATGGTGCGAATTCACCAAGTTTGTGACCTACCATGTCTTCAGTAACATAAACTGGTACATGTTTACGACCGTCATATACAGCAATTGTATGACCAATGAACTGAGGGAAGATAGTTGAACGACGAGACCAAGTTTTTACTACTTGCTTGCTGTCAGTTTCGTTTAACTTCTCAATTTTGTTGATTAAATGGTCATCTACAAAAGGTCCTTTCTTTAAGCTGCGACCCATAAATGAACCTCCCTTCGTGATTGTCCTACGGTTCGTTTGAACCGTAGCTCAATCCCGTTATTTTTTACGACGACGAACGATAAATTTATCGGATTTGTTTTTCTTCTTACGAGTTTTGTAACCAAGTGTTGGTTTACCCCATGGACTCATTGGAGACTTACGTCCGATTGGAGAACGTCCTTCACCACCACCGTGTGGGTGATCGTTAGGGTTCATTACAGAACCACGTACAGTTGGACGAATACCTAACCAACGAGAACGACCGGCTTTACCGATGTTGATTAACTCGTGTTGTTCGTTACCAACTTGACCTACAGTTGCACGACAAGTTGCAAGGATCATGCGTACTTCACCAGAAGTTAAACGTACTAATACGTATTTACCTTCTTTACCAAGTACTTGAGCAGATGTACCTGCAGAACGAACTAATTGTCCACCTTTACCAGGTTTCAATTCGATGTTGTGTACTACTGTACCAACAGGGATGTTAGCTAAAGGAAGCGCGTTACCTACTTTAATGTCAGCTTCAGGACCTGACATAACTTCTAAACCTACTTTTAGGTTTTTAGGAGCAAGGATGTAACGTTTTTCACCATCAGCATAATGAATTAATGCGATGTTAGCTGAACGGTTTGGATCATATTCGATTGTAGCAACGCGTCCAGGTATTCCATCTTTATCGCGTTTAAAATCGATGATACGGTATTGACGCTTGTGCCCACCACCTTGGTGACGAACAGTCAATTTACCTTGGTTGTTACGACCACCTTTTCTCTTGACAGGTGCAAGTAACGATTTTTCTGGTTTGTCAGTAGTAATTTCAGCGAAATCAGAAACTGACATACCACGACGACCATTTGAGGTTGGTTTATACTTTTTAATCGCCATCTCAATTTCCCTCCTTCTCTAGTAATCTTAAGCTTCGAAGAATTCGATTTCGTTGCTCTCTTGAGTTAGTGTTACTACCGCTTTACGACGACGGTTAGTAAGACCACTGTAGCGACCTACACGCTTGAATTTACCTTTGTAGTTCATGATGTTTACTTTTTCAACTTTTACGTCAAAGATTTTTTCGATAGCATCTTTAACCTCAGTTTTATTAGCTTTTACATCAACATCAAACGTATATTTTTTCTCAGCCATTAAGTCTGTTGAACGTTCTGTAATTACGGGGCGCTTAATAATATCACGAGGATCTTTCATTATGCAAGCACCTCCTCTACTTTTTCAACTGCGTCTTTAGTGATTACAAGCTTATCATGGTTCATAACGTCTAATACGCTTAAACCATTAGCTGCAACAACTGTTACACCAGGAATATTACGTGCTGAAAGTGCAACATTTTCGTTAAGATCAGCAGTTACTACTAATGCTTTGCGTTCTACTGTTAGGTTTTTAAGAACTGCTACCATTTCTTTTGTTTTTGGAGCGTCAAAAGAAAGAGCTTCAAGAACAACGATGCTGTTATCTTGAGCTTTAGTTGATAATGCAGACTTAATTGCTAAACGACGAACTTTTTTAGGTAATTTGTAGCTATAGCTTCTTGGAACTGGACCAAATACTACGCCACCACCACGCCATTGTGGAGAACGGATAGATCCTTGACGAGCACGACCAGTACCTTTTTGACGCCATGGCTTACGGCCACCGCCTCTTACTTCAGAACGATTTTTAACTTTAGAAGTACCTTGACGTTGAGATGCGCGTTGCATTACGATCGCGTCGAAAAGTACTTTGTTGTTTGGTTCGATACCGAAAACGGCATCTTGAAGTTCGATCTCTCCAACGTTTTCACCGTTTTGGTTAAACAATGCTACTTTTGGCATTGGTTATTCCTCCTTTCTCGAAGAATTATTATTTAGATTTAACTGCAGATTTAACAGTAACTAGAGATTTTCTAGCTCCTGGCACGTTACCTTTTACTAATAAAAGATTGCGTTCTGCGTCAACTTTAACGATTGATAAGTTTTGCACAGTGATGCGCTCTCCACCCATGCGTCCTGGTAATAATTTACCTTTAAATACGCGGTTTGGAGCTACAGGACCCATTGAACCTGGGCGACGGTGGTAGCGAGAACCATGAGACATAGGTCCGCGAGATTGTCCGTGGCGTTTGATAGCACCTTGGAAACCTTTACCTTTTGAGATTCCTGTTACATCAATTACATCGCCTTCTGCGAAAATATCAACCTTGACTTCTTGACCAACTTCATATGCTGAAGCGTCCACACCGCGTAACTCACGGATGAAGCGCTTAGGAGCAGTATTAGCTTTAGTAGCATGTCCTTTTGCAGGTTTGTTAGATAGTTTTTCACGGATATCTTCGAAACCTAATTGGATTGCTTCGTAACCGTCTGTCTCAGCGTTTTTAACTTGAAGAACTACGTTAGCAGAAGCTTCAATTACTGTTACTGGGATCAAGTCACCATTTTCAGCAAATACTTGAGTCATACCGATCTTTCTTCCTAAGATTCCTTTGGCCATTAGTCACACCTCCTAAGTATCTTTTCATTCTTTATTTTAAATTAAAGTTTAATTTCGATATCTACACCAGATGGTAAGTCTAAACGCATTAATGAATCAACAGTTTGTGGTGTTGGATTCACGATATCAATTAAGCGTTTATGCGTGCGCATTTCGAACTGCTCACGAGAATCTTTATATTTGTGTACTGCACGTAGAATTGTATAAATTGATTTTTCAGTCGGTAATGGAATCGGACCAGATACAGCCGCACCAGAACGTTTTGCAGTTTCTACGATTTTCTCAGCAGATTGATCAAGAATTCTGTGATCATATGCTTTTAAACGAATGCGAATTTTTTCTTTTGCCATTATTTTCCCTCCTTTTTCGCCTATTTTACAATAGACATTCTCCGCGGAAATTTCCCCACACTCGCCATGGCAAAGCGGCCGGGTGTGTCGGCAACCTTCCGCATCATCGCAGTCAAAGACCAACATTTTTATTATACTAAAAATGGGTTCATATTGCAACAATAAAGTTAAAAAACTTTTTTATGTGTCGCACACTTTTTTCATTATATATAAAAGGAGGTCATTTTGCAAGTGTAATAGTAAAAACTATCTTTACCTTTTATCACCAAATAAAAAAGGAGTAGGTTACCCTACTCCCTTTACTGAAACGAGAAATTACTCGCTGATTTTAGCTACAACGCCAGCGCCTACTGTACGTCCACCTTCACGGATTGAGAATTTAGTACCTTCTTCAATCGCGATTGGAGCGATAAGTTCAACAGTCATTTCGATGTTGTCGCCAGGCATTACCATTTCTACGCCTTCAGGTAAGTTACAAATACCAGTTACATCAGTTGTACGGAAGTAGAACTGTGGACGGTAGTTTGTGAAGAATGGAGTGTGACGTCCACCTTCGTCTTTAGAAAGAACGTATACTTCAGCAGTAAATTTAGTGTGTGGAGTGATTGAGCCTGGTTTAGCTAATACTTGTCCACGTTGGATTTCTTCACGTGCTACACCACGAAGTAAAGCACCGATGTTGTCGCCAGCTTCAGCATAGTCAAGAAGCTTACGGAACATTTCTACACCTGTTACAGTAGTAGATTTTGGCTCTTCAGTTAAACCGATGATGTCGATAACGTCACCAACTTTAACTTGTCCACGCTCTACACGACCTGTAGCAACTGTACCACGACCAGTGATTGAGAATACGTCCTCAACTGGCATCATGAATGGTTTTTCAGTGTCACGTTCTGGAGTTGGGATGTACTCATCAACAGCGTCCATAAGCTCGATGATTTTAGCTTCCCAATCAGCTTCGCCTTCAAGAGCTTTAAGAGCAGAACCTTTGATTACTGGTACATCGTCACCAGGGAAGTCGTATTCAGAAAGAAGGTCACGTACTTCCATTTCTACTAATTCAAGTAGCTCTTCGTCGTCTACCATGTCACATTTGTTTAAGAATACAACTAGGTAAGGTACACCTACTTGACGAGAAAGAAGGATGTGCTCACGAGTTTGTGGCATTGGACCATCAGCAGCAGATACTACTAAGATACCGCCATCCATTTGAGCAGCACCAGTGATCATGTTTTTAACATAGTCAGCATGTCCTGGGCAGTCAACGTGTGCATAGTGACGAGTGTCAGTTTCATACTCAACGTGTGCAGTTGAGATTGTGATTCCACGCTCGCGCTCTTCTGGAGCAGCGTCGATCATGTCGTAAGCCATTGCTGCACCTTTACCACTTTTCTTAGCAAGAACAGTAGTGATAGCAGCTGTTAAAGTTGTTTTACCATGGTCAACGTGACCAATTGTACCGATATTGGCATGTGTTTTTGAACGGTCGAATTTTTCCTTAGCCATTCGAAAATCCTCCTTAAAATTCATGTAGTTTATGGTTTATGAGGCCGTGAAAGGGAATGAGCTCCACTTTCACAGCGTACATAAGTAGTTATACTTCAATAAAGAGTGAAAATCAATTATTCACCTTTATTTTTTTTAATAATTTCTTCTGAAATTGATTTAGGAACTTCTTCGTAGTGATCGAAGTGCATAGAATATGTTCCGCGACCTTGAGTGTTTGAACGTAATGCAGTTGCATAACCAAACATTTCAGAAAGTGGAACGAATGCACGTACAACTTGAGCGTTACCGCGTGCTTCCATACCTTCTACACGTCCACGACGAGACGTAACGTCACCCATGATATCTCCTAAGTATTCGTCAGGGATAACAACTTCAACCTTCATCATTGGTTCAAGGATAGCTGGGTTACATTTTGATACTGCGTTTTTAAGAGCCATAGAAGCGGCAATTTTAAACGCCATCTCACTTGAGTCAACGTCATGGTAAGATCCATCAACTAAAGCAGCTTTGATATCGATTAATGGATAACCAGCAAGAACACCGTTTTGTAATGCATCTTCAAGACCAGCTTGAACTGCAGGGATGTATTCACGTGGAACTACACCACCAACGATTTTGTTCTCAAATTCAAAGCCTTTTCCTTCTTCGTTAGGTTCGAACTCAATCCAAACGTGACCGAATTGTCCACGACCACCAGATTGACGAGCGAATTTACCTTCAACTTTCGCACCAGCGCGGAAAGTTTCACGGTAAGCTACTTGAGGAGCACCAACGTTTGCTTCTACTTTGAATTCGCGACGCATACGGTCAACGATGATATCAAGGTGAAGCTCACCCATACCAGAGATGATGATTTGACCAGTCTCTGTATTAGTTTCCGCACGGAAAGTTGGATCTTCTTCTTGTAACTTTTGAAGAGCTGTCGTCATTTTATCTTGGTCAGCTTTTGATTTTGGCTCAACAGATAAAGAGATAACTGGCTCTGGGAATTCCATAGACTCAAGAATTACAAGACTCTTTTCGTCACATAGAGTATCACCAGTAGAAGTATCTTTTAATCCTACAGCTGCCGCGATATCTCCAGCGTATACTTCAGAAATCTCTTCACGAGAGTTAGCATGCATTTGTAGGATACGACCTACACGCTCACGCTTACCTTTTGTAGAGTTTTTGATGTATGAACCAGAGCTTAGTACACCAGAGTACACACGGAAGAACGTTAATTTACCAACATAAGGGTCCGTCATAACTTTGAACGCTAATGCTGAGAAAGGAGCGTTGTCGCTAGACTCACGCGTAACTTCTTCTTCTGTGTCAGGTACGATACCTTGGATTGCTGGTACATCAACTGGAGATGGTAGGTAATCAATTACCGCATCTAGCATTAATTGTACACCTTTGTTTTTGAATGCTGAACCACAGATAACTGGGTAGAATTCAACGTCACAAGTACCTTTACGGATACCAGCTTTTAGTTCTTCAACTGTAAGCTCGCCTTCGTCTAAGTACTTCATCATTAATTCTTCGTCAAGTTCTGCAACAGCTTCTACTAGGCTTGCACGGTATTCTTCAGCTTGCTCTTTGTATTCCTCAGGAATTTCACGAGATTCTGAACGAGTACCTAAGTCATCTTCGTAGAAGTATGCTTTCATTTCCACAAGGTCAATGATTGCTTCGAAGTCATCTTCAGCACCGATTGGCAACTGAATTGGGTGAGCATTTGCACCTAAACGATCGTGGATCGTTTTTACAGAGTACAAGAAGTCAGCACCAATTTTGTCCATTTTGTTAACGAATACGACACGGGGAACACCGTACGTAGTCGCCTGACGCCATACTGTTTCTGTTTGAGGCTCAACACCAGATTGAGCATCAAGAACTGCCACAGCGCCATCAAGTACACGTAATGAACGCTCAACTTCAACAGTGAAGTCTACGTGTCCAGGAGTATCGATGATGTTAACGCGGTGACCTTTCCAAGAAGCAGTTGTCGCAGCAGACGTGATAGTGATACCACGTTCTTGCTCTTGCTCCATCCAGTCCATTTGTGAAGCTCCTTCATGAGTTTCACCAATTTTATGGATACGGCCAGTATAATAAAGAACACGCTCAGTTGTTGTTGTTTTACCAGCATCAATGTGAGCCATGATCCCAATATTACGAGTGTTTTCTAAGGAGAACTCTCTTGCCATCTTAGGTATTTCTCCTTCCATATTATAATTTGTTTTTTTAAAAGTTTCGTTAAAAGATTACCAACGGTAATGAGCAAATGCTTTATTAGCTTCTGCCATTTTGTGAGTATCTTCACGTTTCTTAACTGCAGCACCAGTGTTGTTAGCTGCGTCAAGGATTTCGTTAGCTAAACGCTCTTCCATCGTTTTTTCTCCACGAAGACGAGCATAGTTTACTAACCAACGAAGACCTAAAGTAGTACGACGCTCTGGACGTACTTCTACAGGAACTTGGTAGTTAGAACCCCCTACACGGCGTGCTCTAACTTCTAGTACAGGCATGATGTTTTTAAGAGCTTGGTCGAATACTTCCATAGCTTCTTTACCACTGCGCTCTTGTACTAAATCGAATGCTCTATAAAGAATAGCTTGTGACTTACCGCGCTTTCCATCAAGCATCATTTTGTTGATTAAGCGAGATACAAGCTTAGAATTGTAAATCGGATCTGGTAATACGTCTCTTTTTGCAACAGGTCCCTTACGTGGCATTCTACTTCCTCCTTTCACTTTTAAAAGTTTATCTATTAATTGTTAAGCTATTATTTTTTAGCTGCTTTTGGTCGCTTAGTACCATATTTAGAACGACCTTGCATACGGCCATCCACACCAGCAGTATCAAGTGCACCACGTACGATATGGTAACGTACCCCTGGTAAATCTTTTACACGTCCACCGCGGATAAGTACCACGCTGTGTTCTTGTAAGTTGTGACCAATACCTGGGATATAAGCTGTTACCTCGATACCGTTTGTTAAACGTACACGAGCATATTTACGAAGAGCCGAGTTCGGTTTCTTCGGTGTCATAGTACCCACACGTGTACATACACCACGTTTTTGTGGAGAAGATTGGTTAGTTTGAGCTTTCTTGAAGCTGTTGTAACCTCTGTTTAAAGCAGGTGAGTCAGATTTTTTACCTTTACTCACACGACCATTACGGATTAATTGGTTAATAGTAGGCATTTAATTTTTCCTCCTTTCGCCTTTTGTAAGACCACACATCCAGGTGGTTCATTTTTTAGCAAAAAACAAAGTCTTTGAAACTAAAAGTTCAAAAACGTGTTAACTAATAATTGCAACAGTTGCAGCGTTAACTTCTATCCTACAAGCTTGACCAAGCTTTCGCATAGAAGGGACATACGTATACGGAACGTTTTCTTGCTGTGCCGTTTTTGCCACAATGGATGTGACATAAAAATCAGCGTCTTCAGCAATGATGACTTCCTTTACTGTACCTTTTTTTAATGCTTTCACCGTCTGCTTTGTTCCTACAATAATATGATCAGCCTGTAATACTTTTTCATAAGACATTATCATATCCTCCAAAGTAACAGGTAGTTTATAGGAGCACCTTTGATATAGTATCATTCCCTAGAATGGATGTCAACTAACGTTTCGTAGTTTTTTTTAAAAACATCCATTCTAGAGTAATGATTTTATAATTAGTCGATTGTTACCGTTTCTTCAGCTTGATTTTTGATTGGTTCAGCATTACGATATCTCGTCATACCTGTACCAGCCGGAACTAGCTTACCAATGATAACATTCTCTTTAAGTCCAAGCAACTCATCACGTTTTCCTTTGATTGCAGCATCTGTAAGAACACGAGTTGTTTCTTGGAATGACGCAGCAGATAAGAAGGAATCAGTTTCAAGAGATGCTTTTGTAATACCAAGTAATACAGGACGGCCTGTCGCTGGACGATTGCCTTCAAGTAATACTTTTTCATTAGCATCAGTGAATTGGTGAATATCAAGTAATGAACCTGGTAATACATCTGTATCTCCTGAATCCATTACGCGCACTTTACGAAGCATTTGGCGAACCATTACCTCTACGTGTTTATCTCCAATTTCTACCCCTTGCATACGGTATACTTTTTGCACCTCACGAAGCAAGTACTCTTGTACAGCCGTGATGTCTTTTACTTTTAGTAATTCTTTAGGATCAATTGAACCTTCCGTTAATTCTTGACCACGTGCAATGCGCTGTCCTTCAATAACTTTCAGGCGTGCACTGTACGGAGCTGTGTAAGAACGAGTTTCAATCTCTCCTTGAACAGTAATTTCGTGCTGACGATCGCGTCCTTCAGAAATGCCGGCAATTGTACCTTCAATTTCAGAAATAACGGCTTGACCTTTAGGGTTACGCGCTTCGAAGATCTCTTGGATACGCGGTAAACCTTGAGTGATATCGTCTCCAGCAACCCCACCTGTATGGAATGTACGCATCGTTAACTGTGTACCTGGCTCACCGATAGATTGAGCAGCGATGATACCAACTGCCTCACCCACTTCAACTTCTGAACCAGTTGCAAGGTTACGACCGTAACATTTTTTACATACACCGTGGCGAGTGTTACATGTGAATGCAGAACGAATCCATACTTCTTCAACACCAGCATCCACAATTGTTTCAGCTAGGTCTTCTGTAATTAGTTCGTTTTCTTTCACTAACACTTCGTTTGTTCCTGGGTGAAGTAGTGTTTTTCTTGCATAACGTCCAATTAGACGCTCATCAAGTTTCTCAATTTCTTCTGTTCCTTCTTTGATTGCAACAGCCAGAATACCGCGGTCTGTACCACAGTCGTCATCACGTACGATAACGTCTTGTGCCACGTCAACCAGACGACGAGTAAGGTAACCTGAGTCAGCTGTTTTAAGAGCCGTATCGGCAAGACCTTTACGTGCACCATGGGTAGAGATAAAGTACTCTAATACTGTTAAACCTTCACGGAAACTAGATTTGATTGGTAACTCAATGATACGACCAGACGGGTTGGCCATTAGTCCACGCATACCTGCAAGCTGAGTGAAGTTAGATGCGTTACCACGGGCACCAGAGTCACTCATCATGAAGATTGGGTTGCGTTTGTCTAATGACGCCATCAATTTACCTTGGATAACGTCTTTCGCGCTACTCCATACAGAGATAACACGCTCATAACGCTCATCTTCAGTAATTAAACCGCGACGGAATTGTTTTAGTACGTTATCTACTTTAGCTTGCGCTTCTGTTAAGATAACTTCTTTTTCTCCTAAAACCACGATATCAGCTACACCAACTGTAATACCAGCTTTAGTAGAATATTTGAAACCTAGGTCTTTCATACGGTCAAGCATTTTAGAAGTCTCAGTAATTTTGAAACGTTTAAATACTTCAGCGATAATATTACCTAAGATTTTTTTCTTAAACGGTGCGATAGCCGGTTGATTCTTGATGAATTCCTTCACATCTGCACCTTTTTCAACAAAGTACTTCTCAGGAGTTTTCACTTCTAAGTTTTCTCTTGTTGGTTCGTTAATGTATGGGAACGATTTTGGTAAAATTTCGTTGAAAACTAATTTACCAACCGTTGTAACAAGCAACTGTTGATTTTGTGCTTCTGTAAACGTTTCGTTGTTTAAAGAACCTGCATACACACCTACACGTGTATGAAGATGCACATAACCGTTTTGGTACGCTAATAGTGCTTCATTTGTATCCTTGAACACCATGCCTTCTCCAACTGCCTCTTCACGCTCAAGCGTTAAGTAGTAGTTACCTAATACCATATCCTGTGAAGGTGTAACAACTGGTTTACCATCTTTAGGGTTCAAGATATTTTGAGCAGCAAGCATTAAGATACGTGCTTCTGCTTGTGCTTCCGCAGATAATGGAACGTGAACCGCCATTTGGTCACCGTCAAAGTCAGCGTTATATGCTGTACATACAAGCGGATGAAGACGAATAGCGCGACCTTCTACAAGCGTAGGCTCAAATGCTTGAATACCTAGTCTGTGTAGCGTTGGTGCACGGTTTAAAAGAACTGGATGCTCTTTAATAACCGATTCTAATACGTCCCATACTTCAGGTTGCACACGTTCAATTTTACGTTTTGCACTCTTGATGTTATGAGCTAAACCGCGTTCAACAAGCTCTTTCATTACGAAAGGTTTGAAAAGCTCTAACGCCATTTCTTTTGGAAGACCACATTGATACATCTTTAAGTTCGGACCTACAACGATTACCGAACGGCCAGAGTAGTCAACACGTTTACCTAATAAGTTTTGACGGAAGCGACCTTGCTTACCTTTTAACATGTGAGAAAGAGATTTTAATGGACGGTTACCTGGTCCTGTTACCGGACGGCCACGACGACCATTATCGATTAATGCATCTACAGCTTCTTGAAGCATACGCTTTTCGTTTTGAACGATAATGCTAGGAGCTCCAAGGTCTAATAAACGCTTTAAGCGGTTGTTACGGTTAATTACACGGCGATATAAATCATTTAGATCAGACGTAGCAAAGCGTCCACCATCTAATTGAACCATTGGACGAAGTTCTGGCGGAATAACCGGTAGAACGTCTAAAATCATCCAAGAAGGTTCGTTACCAGAATGACGGAAAGCCTCTAGTACCTCTAAACGTTTAATAGCACGTGTACGACGTTGACCTTGAGCAGTTTTCAATTCTTCTTTCAAAGCATCTACTTCTTTATCAAGATCGATGTCATGCAATAATTTTTTAACAGCTTCAGCACCCATTGCTGCATGGAAAGTTTGTCCGTACTTCTCACGATACGCACGGTATTCTTTCTCTGATAAAAGCTGTTTCTTTTCAAGTGGTGTATCACCAGCATCTGTTACTACATAAGAAGCAAAATAAATGATTTCCTCTAGCGCACGAGGGGACATGTCTAAGACAAGTCCCATGCGGCTAGGAATACCTTTGAAGTACCAAATATGTGAAACAGGTGCAGCTAGTTCGATGTGACCCATGCGTTCACGACGAACTTTTGCGCGCGTAACTTCTACGCCACAACGATCACATACAACACCTTTATAACGAACGCGCTTATATTTTCCGCAGTGACATTCCCAGTCCTTTTGTGGACCAAAAATACGCTCACAGAATAAGCCGTCTTTTTCAGGTTTTAACGTACGATAGTTGATCGTTTCAGGTTTTTTTACCTCACCGTACGACCAAGAACGAATTTTATCTGGCGAAGCTAGACCGATTTTCATATACTCAAAGTTATTTACATCTAGCAAGGAGCCTACCTCCCTTTTAATCTACAGGTTTTTTCCCTTAACGTTTATATGAAAGTAATTCCTTACTCTTTTGTGACAGGATCTTTTTGTCCTTCAGAAAGGCTTTCTTCGTTATCTGCAATAATTGATTCTGTTGGTTGCTCATGGTCCTCTTCTGAGTCCATGATATCAATTTCTTGCTCGTCAGCAGAAAGCATCTTCACATCCATACCTAAACTTTGTAGTTCTTTGATTAATACTTTGAACGATTCAGGTATGCCAGGTTCTGGAATGTTTTCACCTTTAACAATTGCTTCGTATGTTTTCACACGACCTACTACGTCGTCTGATTTCACTGTTAAGATCTCTTGTAATGTATAAGCAGCACCGTATGCTTCAAGTGCCCATACTTCCATCTCACCAAAACGCTGTCCACCGAACTGCGCTTTACCACCAAGTGGTTGTTGTGTAACAAGTGAGTATGGTCCAGTAGAACGAGCGTGAAGTTTATCGTCTACCATGTGAGCAAGTTTGATCATGTACATGATTCCTACTGATACACGGTTATCGAATGGTTCACCTGTTCGACCATCATATAGAACTGTTTTAGCATCACGAGACATGCCAGCTTCTTCAATTGTTGCCCAAACATCTTCCTCACGCGCACCATCAAATACTGGAGACGCAACGTGAATGCCAAGCTTACGAGCAGCCATACCTAAATGAAGCTCTAGCACCTGACCGATGTTCATACGAGATGGTACCCCTAATGGGTTTAACATGATGTCAATTGGCGTACCGTCTGGTAGGTAAGGCATATCTTCTTCCGGTAAAATACGTGAAATTACACCTTTGTTACCGTGACGACCGGCCATTTTGTCACCTTCAGAAATTTTACGCTTCTGAACAATGTATACACGGACTAATTGGTTTACACCTGGTGGTAATTCGTCGCCATCTTCACGGTTGAAGACTTTAACATCAAGGATAATTCCACCGCCGCCGTGCGGTACACGAAGAGAAGTATCACGAACTTCACGCGCTTTTTCACCGAAAATAGCGTGTAGAAGACGTTCTTCAGCTGTTAGTTCTGTTACACCTTTTGGCGTTACTTTACCAACTAAAAGATCTCCATCTTTTACTTCTGCACCAATGCGGATGATTCCACGCTCATCTAAGTTGCGAAGCGCATCTTCACCTACGTTTGGAATGTCACGCGTAATTTCTTCAGGTCCAAGTTTCGTATCACGAGACTCAGATTCATATTCTTCAATATGAACAGACGTATATACATCGTCTTTCACAAGGCGTTCACTCATGATGATGGCATCCTCATAGTTGTAACCATCCCATGTCATGAAACCAACCATTACGTTTCGTCCTAAAGCAAGCTCACCTTTTTCCATTGAAGGACCGTCGGCTAAGATCTCACCTTTTACTACTTCGTCGCCAACTGAAACAATTGGACGCTGGTTGTAACAAGTACCTTGGTTAGAACGAACGAATTTTAATAATTTGTATTGATCTAAGTTACCTTTAACTTTTTGTCCGTCTACTTCTTCATAGCGGCGAACAAAAATTTGTTTTGCTTCTACGCGCTCTACAACGCCAGGGTATTTACAAATCACGGCTGCACCAGAGTCTTTACCAGATACATATTCCATACCTGTACCTACGATTGGTGCTTCAGGATTTAATAAAGGTACTGCTTGACGTTGCATGTTCGCACCCATTAATGCACGGTTAGAATCATCGTTCTCTAAGAATGGGATACATGCTGTAGCGGCAGATACAACTTGTTTTGGTGATACATCCATATAGTCTAAACGATCGCGACGGATAACCGTGTTTTCTCCACGGAAACGTGCAACGACATTTTCATCTAAGAATGAACCATCATCACCTAGACGAGCGTTCGCTTGGGCTACAACATAGTTATCTTCTTCATCAGCTGTTAAGTAGTCAATTCGCTCTGTCACTTTACCTGTTTCAGGATCGATACGACGGTAAGGTGTTTCGATGAAACCGAATTTGTTTACTTTCGCATAAGAAGAAAGTGAGTTGATTAACCCGATATTCGGACCCTCTGGCGTTTCAATAGGACACATACGGCCATAGTGGGAGTAGTGAACGTCACGCACTTCGAAACCAGCGCGTTCACGCGTTAAACCACCAGGTCCTAGAGCTGAAAGACGACGTTTGTGCGTCAATTCGCCTAATGGATTCGTTTGATCCATGAACTGTGATAATTGAGAACTTCCAAAGAACTCTTTAATCGCCGCAATAACTGGACGAATATTAATTAATTGTTGAGGTGTGATTGTATTCGTGTCTTGAATTGACATTCTTTCACGAACAACACGTTCCATACGAGATAAACCGATACGGAATTGGTTTTGTAACAATTCACCTACAGAACGCAGACGACGGTTACCTAAGTGGTCGATATCATCTGTGTCTCCTACTTGATGAAGCAAGTTAAAGAAGTAACTGATTGATGCTAAAATATCAGCAGGTGTGATATTTTTAACTTCTTCTGTTACATAAGCGTTGCCTGATACAGTGATGACTTTTTCACCTTCTGGATCATTTGGCGCATAAATCTTAATAGATTGTAATGTAACATCGTCTTCTACTACTCCACCAACCGGACTATAAGTTTTGAAGTTTACTCCACCTTCAAGCATCGGAATCAAGCGATCTAGCAGACGGCGATCAATCATTGCGCCTTTTTCTGCAATAATTTCACCTGTTTCAGGATCAACTAATGTTTCAGCTAGCTTTTGATTAAATAAGCGATGTTTGATATGAAGCTTTTTATTAATTTTATAGCGACCTACGTTCGCTAAGTCATATCGTTTTGGATCAAAGAAGCGAGATACTAATAGAGACTTCGCATTCTCAACTGTCGGTGGTTCACCCGGACGTAAACGCTCATAGATTTCTAATAGCGCTTTTTCCGTTGTTTCCGTATTATCTTTTTCAAGCGTATTACGGATGTATTCATTATCACCGATTAAATCGATAATCTCTTGGTCAGAACCGAAACCTAGCGCGCGTAACAGCACTGTTACTGGCAGTTTACGAGTACGATCAATACGCACGTATACTACATCTTTTGCATCAGTTTCATATTCTAGCCATGCACCACGGTTAGGGATAACAGTTGCTGTATATCCTTTTTTACCGTTTTTATCAAGCTTTCCACTATAGTAAACACTTGGTGAACGAACCAACTGTGATACGATAACACGCTCAGCACCATTAATTACAAAGGTACCTGTTTCGGTCATCAATGGGAAATCTCCCATGAACACATCTTGGTCTTTTACTTCACCTGTTTCTTTATTAATTAACCGCACCTTAACACGAAGAGGTGCTGCATAAGTTACATCACGTTCTTTAGACTCTCCTACTGAATACTTTGGCTCACCTAAGCTGTAATCAATAAATTCTAGTGATAAGTTACCTGTAAAATCATCAATTGGAGAAATATCTTGGAACATTTCTCGTAAACCTTCATCTAAAAACCATTGGTATGAAGCCGTTTGAATCTCGATTAAGTTCGGTAACTCTAAAACTTCACTAATACGAGCATAACTTCTGCGTTGGCGGTGGCGTCCATACTGAACTAGTTGACCTGTCAACTGATTCACCCCTCAAATCAAGCGTTATTATTCAAAATATATAATAAACCATATGTTTATTATTGAACAAAAGAAAAATGGTCTCTTTAAATAGAAAACCACAATTTCATAAAAACGTACTATTGATTTTATTAGTTTTTCCCATATAATTCAAAATTATACCTTTTATTTTATGTATAACCCGAGCTTATATGGAATATTTATATATTGGCATTTTATAATGCTAACATACTAAAAAATATTAGTCAACATTTTTTAGCACATATGATATAATACCCTTTTTTCTTTTCTACTACTTCTACTTCATTAAATAGAGATTCTAATTTCGCAAGAGCAGATGGCGCTCCTTGCTTTTTCTGAATCACAATCCAAAGTTCTCCTTGGTCAGCAAGGTGATCTAATGACTTTTCTAGAATTTCATGAACAACTTTTTTACCCGCACGGATCGGCGGATTACTAAGAATAGCTGCAAAATTCGTTTCCTTCACATTTTCATAGCAAGAGCTTTGATAGATTGAAACATTTGATACTGAATTAACTTCAGCATTTTTTTGAGCTAGTGCTAATGCACGTTCATTAACATCGACCATATGAACGTTTCTTTGGCTATCCTCTTTTGCAAGAGCCAACCCAATCGGGCCATATCCGCACCCAACATCCAGAAGCGGGCCGGGACTCTCAGGCATTTGAAACGTTTCAATTAACAGGCGCGATCCAAAATCGATCTCTTTTTTTGAAAAAACACCGCTGTCACTCGTAAATGAAAAAGAGGTTCCTCTCAATTCAAATGAAAAGCGCTCTTCATTACTTGCAGACGATGGTGTATTAGAAAAATAATGTTCTGTCAAAATAGAACCTCCTAATCAATATGTTCTTCTTTACTATAAATGAAAAGGATGACAGAAGCAAAAAAGCTCGCTTGTACAAGCGAGCTTTTTTATATCAGTTGTTAAGCAATAATTACTTAACTTCTACAGAAGCGCCAACTTCTTCAAGTTTAGCTTTTGCTTCTTCAGCTTCTTCTTTAGAAATACCTTCTTTAAGAGCTTTTGGAGCGTTATCAACGATTTCTTTAGCTTCTTTTAAGCCAAGACCAGTGATTTCACGTACTACTTTGATAACTTTGATTTTTTGTCCGCCAGCACTTTCAAGTACTAGGTCAAATTCAGTTTTCTCAGCAGCAGCTTCACCAGCAGCACCGCCAGCTACAGCTACAGGAGCAGCAGCAGTTACGCCAAATTCTTCTTCGATTGCTTTTACTAAATCGTTAAGTTCTAAAACAGTCATATTTTTAACTGCTTCAATGATTTGTTCTTGAGTCATTGTTAATTTCCTCCTTGTGATTGTGTTATATATAACAGACTAGATTATGCACCTTGTTCTTCTTTTTGATCTGCCACAGCTTTTGTAGCAAGAGCAAGGTTGCGAATTGGAGCTTGAAGCACGCTAAGCAACATAGAAAGTAAGCCTTCGCGAGATGGTAGTTCTGCAAGTGCTTTAATCTCTTCAACAGATGCAACATTACCTTCAATTACACCAGCTTTGATTTCTAACGCTTCGTGTTCTTTAGCGAAGTTGTTTAAAATTTTAGCTGGAGCAACAACATCTTCTCCACCAAATGCGATTGCATTTGGACCTACTAACGCATCATTAAGATCTGTTAGTTCAAGTTTTTCTACAGCACGGCGAGTTAAAGTGTTTTTGTAAACTTTGAACTCAATGCCTGCTTCACGTAATTGCTTACGAAGTTCAGTAACTTCAGCAACATTCAAACCACGGTAGTCAACGACAACTATTGAGTTACTCGCTTGAAGTTTTTCAGCAATTTCGTCTACGACTTGTTTCTTTTGTTCAATTACGTTGCTCATCTTTACACCTCCTGTAGATTTCCTTCCGTACACTCAGACAAGGTGCAATAAAAAACCTCCATGACAATAAAGACATGGAGGTGTAGTAAGCGAACCATAACGTTTCACTAATTTATCTCACACACCTCGGTAGGAAATTAAGCTTTACAGCACCTACTGTCTACGGTACAAATGTTATTCTTTTTAACAACATTATCTATTATAATCAGGGACTTTCAAAAAGTCAACACCGATTTATTTCCAAATTTATTAAGCAGAGAATGAAGCAGTATCAACTTTGATACCAGGGCCCATTGTTGAAGTAACAGCTACGTTCTTCATGTATGTGCCTTTTGCTGCTGCCGGCTTAGCTTTTACCATAGTTTCGAAGATTGTAGTGAAGTTTTCAACTAACTTGCTCTCTTCGAAAGATACTTTACCGATTGGTACGTGGATGTTACCAGCTTTATCAACACGGTATTCTACTTTACCAGCTTTGATTTCGTTAACTGCTTTTTGAACATCAAATGTTACTGTACCAGTTTTAGGGTTTGGCATTAAACCTTTAGGTCCTAATACACGACCAAGTTTACCAACTTCACCCATCATGTCTGGAGTAGCTACGATTACATCGAACTCGAACCAACCTTGTTGGATTTTGTTGATGTAGTCAGCATCGCCAACGTAGTCAGCGCCTGCAGCTTCAGCTTCTTTAGCTTTTTCGCCTTTAGCGAATACTAATACACGTTGAGTTTTACCTGTACCGTTTGGTAGTACTACTGCACCACGAATTTGTTGGTCAGCTTTCTTAGGGTCAACTCCTAAACGGAATGCTACTTCTACAGTTGCATCAAATTTAGTTGTGTTTGTTTTCTTTACTAATTCAATCGCTTCTTGTACTGAATAAGTTTGTGTACGATCTACAAGCTTAGCAGCTTCAACGTACTTTTTACCTTTTTTAGCCATTTTTGTTTCCTCCTTATGTGGTTTTAACGGAATAACCTCCCACTAATAAAGGTTGCGAGCATAGGAAAACTTCCATTTCTCGCAACCTTCTAACACCCAATCAAATGGAATTAGTCTTCAACTACGATTCCCATACTGCGCGCTGTACCTTCTACCATGCGCATTGCAGATTCAACGCTAGCAGCGTTTAAGTCAGGCATTTTAGTTTCAGCAATCTCACGCACTTTGTCACGCTTGACTGTTGCAACTTTATTACGGTTTGGTTCACCAGAACCAGACTCAATACCAGCCGCTTTCTTAAGTAGTACAGCAGCAGGTGGAGTTTTCGTAATAAATGTAAATGAACGGTCTTCAAATACCGTGATTTCAACAGGAATGATAAGACCAGCTTGATCAGCTGTGCGAGCGTTAAACTCCTTACAGAAACCCATGATGTTAACACCGGCTTGACCTAATGCAGGACCAACTGGTGGCGCTGGATTTGCTTTACCTGCAGGAATTTGTAACTTAACAAGTTTAATTACTTTTTTAGCCACGAGACACACCTCCTTAAGTCCGTGATGTGGTAATAGGGCGATGCCCTCCCACTCAATGTTCTTTATATATAAAATAAAGAAATAGTTGTTTTAGTCTCTAGTTTTGAGACATACTGACTTATGAAATATTAACATTAAACTTCATGAATTGCAAGGTCTTACAGATTATATTTTTTCAATTTGTGTAAAGTCTAGCTCTACTGGCGTTTGTCTTCCGAACATATCGACATGAACCTTAACTTTACGTTTATCTGTATCAATTTCTTCAATGGTACCTTCGAAGTTTGCAAACGGACCTTCTTGAACCAATACTGTTTCTTTTAGTTCAAAGTCAAAGTCAGCATGATGCTCGTCCATGCCCATTTGTTTTAAGATCATTTCTACTTCTTCTGGTAGAAGAGCAGTTGGCTTTGATCCAGAACCTGCTGAACCTACAAAGCCCGTAACGCCAGGTGTATTACGAACTACATACCATGAATCATCTGTCATGATGATTTCAACTAACACGTACCCTGGGAATACTTTTTTCTTTGTAATCTTTTCTTTGTTGTTCTTAATTTCTCTTTCTTCTTCTTCAGGAACAACAACGCGGAAAATTTTATCTTGCATACCCATTGTTTCTACGCGCTTTTCTAAATTTGTTTTTACTTTATTTTCATATCCAGAATAAGTATGGACTACATACCAATTTTTCTCCATTTCTGAGGACTATACGTCCTTCCCTCCCAGCTCACTATAAAATAAGATGTCCTAATCTATTGCACAGACAACGCACTAGGAAAATAGTTGACTCCTAGCACAATCATTCTTAAAGCAAATTAAAAAACCCGTCTCCGGGCTTTTCTGAAAAAAACATAATTTAGCTTTATTATACCATGATTTAAGTCAATTTATTCAAGGGATTAAACGAATAAGTGACGAAATTCCGTAATCAACTACTACAAAAAAGAGTGTCATAAATACAACTGTAGAAATAACAGTAATTGTATAACGAGTTAGCTCATTTTTTTTAGGCCAACTTACCTTCTTCATCTCACGCCCAACATCACGCAAGAAATTTCCTACACGGTTCATGTTTGTAACCTCCAATAAATTAAAAGGGGTATTAGTCTGTGCAGATTATTGATCTACTTTGTTTCACGATGAATCGTATGTGCGTTACACGTTTTGCAAAACTTCTTCATTTCTAAACGCTCTTCGTTTTGCTGTGTGTTTTTCATAGTCGTATAGTTACGACTAGCGCATTGCACACACGCAAGTACAACTTTTTTACGCATAATGTCAACCACCTATAGAGTGATAATGTCTATAAAAAAGTATCACAGACTTTCTTAGCATGTCAATATGAGGATAGAAGGCTACATTGTGATTTCACGAATCTCGAGGTAGCGCTCTAATTTCCTCTTCACACGCTGAAGTGCATTATCGATGGATTTGACGTGGCGGTTTAACTCTTCTGAAATCTCTTGATAAGATTGACCATCTAAATAAAGAACGAGAACTTTTCGCTCAAGATCACTTAACAGTTCAGCCATCTTTAATTCAATATCATCAAACTTCTCTCGATTAATGAGCAACTCTTCTGGATTTGCTACTTTTGTCCCCGAAATAACATCCATTAAGGTTCGGTCGGACTCTTCATCATATATTGGCTTGTCCAATGATACATAAGAGTTTAATGGAATATGTTTTTGCCTTGTTGCGGTTTTAATAGCGGTAATAATTTGCCTGGTAATGCAAAGTTCAGCAAAAGCTTTAAACGAAGTTAGCTTATCTTCTCTAAAATCTCTAATTGCCTTGTATAACCCTATCATACCTTCTTGTACAATATCTTCACGGTCTGCCCCAATTAAAAAATACGACCGCGCCTTTGCTCGCACAAAGTTTTTGTATTTATGAATCAAATACTCTAATGCGTCAATATCGCCTTTATGCACAAGATCGACAACTGTTTCATCCTCTTGTTGTTCGAAATGAGCATGCAGTTTTCTCCCATAAGTATCGCCCATATCGATCCCCCCGACCGCACAGTAGATAGAAATATTATACAGTAGCTAATTCCGTACCGTCAATAACCTCACCGCTGTCCCCGGCGCCATTTTTCGAAAATTTCGGCTACTTGATTGGAAAGTTGAATGCGTGCCGCTGGCTTTTGATTTTGAATAGACTTCACATCAAGATTAATATGTTTCTCAATTTGCTCAATTTCGTTGTACAATTCTCGAGCAGAAATTCTAAGCGCACCTTGTCCAAAGATTGCCCACTGCTCCGTAAAATCAGATGTAGCAACATGAATCTGTGTCTTTACATTGTTTAGCTCTTGAGCCAGCTTTTCAATGTACTCATCCGCTGTTTCATTTTCTCGTGTAAATACAACGTCAACCTTATGATTTTTTGCCTTCTTTTCAATTCCTTCGACCATATGAGCATCGAAGACAATAATGACACGATACCCCATATATGCTTGATACTCTGCCATCTTTTCAATTAACAGGTCTCGAGCACCCGCTAAATCATTATCTCTAAGCTTTCTTAGGTCGGGCCACGCACCTATCATGTTATAACCATCCACCAGTAGAATATCCATTTTTATTCACCTAGAGGATGGCGTTTTCGGTAAACCTCATACATGAGAAGACTAGCTGCTACAGATGCATTTAACGATGTAACATGCCCAACCATTGGAAGCTGTACAAGAAAGTCGCATTTTTCACGAATCAAACGACTCATGCCTTTTCCTTCACTTCCAATCACTAACGTAAGCGGCATACCTCCATCTAAGTTGCGGTAATCGTCACTTTCTTTCGCATCCGTTCCGACAATCCATACGCCTCGATCTTTTAATTCATCAATCGTCCTTGATAGGTTTGTTACCCTTGCTACAGGAATATGTTCAATCGCTCCTGTA
Source organism: Priestia sp. D51 (assembly GCF_053345675.1). Lineage (NCBI taxonomy): Bacteria > Bacillati > Bacillota > Bacilli > Caryophanales > Bacillaceae > Priestia > Priestia sp. D51. The sequence continues at coordinate 44,391 of NZ_JBLTIR010000012.1, forward strand.
GACGCCTTTGCTACAGTGGCCGTTAATCCAACTGAACGGCGCTTTGGAATAATGATACCGTGTGCGCCAACGGCATCGGCTGTTCGCATAATAGAACCTAAATTATGGGGATCTTCGAGCTCATCTAACAGAAGGAAAAACGGACTTTCATTACGTTTTTCCGCTAAGTTAAATAAATCATCTAACTCTGCATACTGATAAGCAGCAACTTGTGCAGCTACTCCTTGATGAATACCGTCTACCATTTGCTCAATTTTCTTTTTCGGTACAAACTGCACCAATACACCATTACGTTTTGCTAACTGCGTGATTTGCCCCATAGAACCGCCTTGCGATCCTTCGGCAATCCATAGTTTGTTAATGTCACGCCCAGACTTTAGGGCTTCTAGGACCGGATTACGTCCAATGATAAATTCATGTTCCATGATTCATTCCTCCCTCTCCTTCATCGACGAAAGAGATAGCTTTAGTAATAAGTTCCGTCATTCTTTCTTCTTCACCTAAAAGATACAAATAGCCTACGACCGCTTCAAATGCTGTACTGTAGCGATACGTTTGCACATCTGTGTTTTTAGGGACTGTACCAGACTTTGCATTGCGTCCTCGGCGCAGTACACCTTCTTCTTCTTCAGTAAAAAAATTTTCATTTTTAAAATAATATACGATTTGTGCTTGTGCTTTTGCTGATACGTATTTTTTAGCTTTATTATGAAGCTGGTTAGGGCGTACTGTCCCTAACACCAGCAGGTGGCGGCGAACATGTAAATCAAACACCGCATCACCCATATAAGCAAGAGCTAAGCTATTTAGCTGTTTTACATCTAATTTACTGCTGCTCATAACACTATTATCCTCTTTTCCATCTTGTTCCTTGCGCCGTATCTTCTAAAATAATATTTTTAGCCTTTAATTCATCTCGAATTTGATCTGCTAATTGGAAATTACGATCTTTACGAGCTTGAATACGATCTTGGATCAATTGATCAATTTCTTCGTCTAGAAGTTCAGCTTCTCCAAACGCAATGCCTATTGCAGCACCTAGTTCTTTAAACTCTTTAATAAAGGCTTCAATTACATCTGTAGACGTTGTTTGTTCTAATAAATACAAGTTAGCTTGCTTTGCTAGCTCGAACAGAACAGAAATGGCATTTGCCGTATTAAAATCATCATCCATCTCTTCAACAAAGGTTTCGCGGAGCTCTTTTAGCTTTTCGAACCATTCTGAAGCATCTTCTTGAAGATTTGTTGCTGCCTCTAGACGGTGAGTTAAGTTGCCGTAAGCTGTTTGCAGACGCTCAAACCCTTTGCGCGTATTCTCTAAGATTTCTTCGTTATAGTTAATTGGGTGACGATAGTGAACAGATAAAATAAAGAATCGAAGTAGAGAAGGATCATGCTTTTTAATAATGTCATGAACTAACACGAAATTCCCTAGTGATTTAGACATCTTTTCATTATCAATATTGATATATCCGTTATGAAGCCAGTATTTCGCAAACGATTTCCCAGTGAGCGCTTCTGATTGAGCAATTTCATTTTCGTGATGAGGGAAAGCTAAATCCTGGCCGCCTGCGTGGATATCAATTGTATCACCTAAATACTTGCGTGCCATCGCCGAGCATTCAATATGCCAGCCTGGTCTTCCTTGACCCCAAGGGCTATCCCATGCAATCTCTCCATCTTTGGTTGCTTTCCAAAGAGTAAAGTCTAATGGATCTTCTTTCTTTTCTCCAACTTCGATACGAGCACCGGATTGCAATTCATCAATGGACTGATGTGATAATTTTCCGTATCCTTCAAATTTACGCGTACGATAGTATACGTCGCCCTCTGACTCATACGCACAGCCTTTTTTCACCAGTTCATCAATGAATTCAATAATGATATCCATATTTTCAGTTACGCGTGGATGCACATCGGCATGCTTGCATCCAAGAGCTGACGTATCTTCAAAGTAGGCATCGATAAAGCGGTTTGCGATCGTTGGAACATCTTCTCCTAACTCTTTTGCTGCCTTAATTAATTTATCATCCACATCTGTGAAGTTTGAGACATACTCCACGTCGTAGCCTCTAAATTCTAAATAGCGGCGCACCGTATCAAATACGATCGCAGGACGTGCATTTCCAATATGAATATAGTTATACACGGTCGGTCCGCACACGTACATTTTGACTTTGTTTTCTTCTAGCGGTACAAACGTCTCTTTTTGACGTGTTAACGTGTTATATAGCTTAATTGCCATGGTGAATCTTCCCTTCTTTTAATTCCTTTAATTGATTTTGCAGGTGTAAAATTTCTTTCTCTAGCTGTTTGAAACGCTCTGCATCTGGATCTGGCAAATCTTGATGATTCAAATCTTTTGGAATCCGGACGCCATTTTGAATGACGACTCGGCCAGGGATACCAACAACCGTTGAGTTTTCTGGGACGTCATTTAACACAACTGAGCCTGCTCCAATTTTGGAGTGCGCATGAATCGTAATCGATCCTAGCACTTTAGCACCTGTTGCAATTAAGACATTGTCTTCAATCGTCGGGTGACGCTTTCCTTTTTCTTTCCCTGTTCCTCCGAGTGTTACTCCTTGATATACTGTTACATTATCTCCAATTTCGCACGTTTCCCCAATAACAATTCCCATTCCGTGGTCAATAAAAAAGCGGCGGCCAATTTTCGCACCCGGATGAATTTCAATCCCTGTGAAGAATCGGCTAATTTGTGAGATTACACGTGCCAGAAAAAACCACTTTCTTTTAAAAAGCCCGTGAGCGAATCTATGTGCCCAAATAGCATGCAACCCTGAATAGGTCAATATCACTTCAATATAACTTCTTGCTGCAGGATCTTGTTCAAATATGGCCTCAATGTCTTCCTTTAACAACTTTAGCATCATCTCACCCCAATTCCGCTATTCCTCTATCTACTCATTGATTGTATAAAAAAACGCCCCTATGTCAAATGACACAGAGACGTATATACGCGGTTCCACTCTGTTTGGATCAACAAACAATCCCAACTCTTCTCTCATAACGTGAAAGTAACCGCTTTTGCCTACTTACTTAGTAGCATTCAACAAAAGACTCAAAGGCGCACTTCAACAAGTTTTGTCATAGGTTACTTTCAGCCGGTGATAACCCTCTCTGATATGCAATGAACTTGCCTACTCTTCCTTCTCAACGATATCCATATTTGATTATTTTATCATATGGGCAAAATAGAAATTTGTTAACTATAAATGCTTTCTAGACGAGCTAAAACTGTTTCTTTCCCTAAAAGAGAAATAGCTTTTGGAAGCTCGGGACCGTGTGTTTCGCCTGTTGTTGCTACACGAATTGGCATAAATAGTTTTTTACCTTTTTGACCTGTTGCTTTTTGTACAGCCTTTGTTGCTGCCTTAATTTCATCAGCGCTGAATTCTTCTAAGGAAGAAATCTCTTCAGCAAATGCTTTTAACACTTCCAGTACTTGTTCTTCAGAAAGTACTGCTTTTGCTTCTTCACTGTAATCAATTTCTTTCTTAAAGAACATTTCAGTAAGTTCAACAATCTCAGCGCCAAAGCTCATTTGTTCTTGGTATAGAGCGACTAAGTCACGTACCCATTGTTCTGTTTCTGCATCGCGCGTTTCTTCAACTTTTCCAGCTTTCACTAAGTGAGGAACTGATAAAGCTACTACCTCGTCTAAATCCAATTGTTTCATGTATTGGTTGTTCATCCAACGTAATTTGCTTGTATCAAATAGTGCTGGAGATTTTGATAAACGAGCTGGGTCAAAAATTTCAATAAACTGTTCTTTAGAGAAAATTTCTTCTTCCCCCACAGGTGACCAGCCAAGCATTGTAATAAAATTAAATAGTGCTTCTGGCAAGTAGCCTAATTCTTTATATTGCTCGATAAACTGAATGATTGACTCATCACGTTTACTTAGCTTGCGACGATTTTCATTTACGATTAACGTCATATGACCAAATACAGGAGGCGTCCAGCCTAAAGCTTCATACACAAGAATTTGCTTCGGTGTATTGGAAATATGGTCATCTCCGCGTAGAACATGTGTCATCTTCATTAGATAATCATCAATGGCTACAGCGTAGTTATATGTTGGTGTACCGTCTTTTTTCACAATAACGAAATCACCAATGCCTTCAGACTCAAACGATACTTCATCTTTGACAATATCATTCCACTTAATTTCTGTGTTACTAGGAACACGGAAGCGAATGCTCGGCTCACGGCCTTCTGCTTCTAGTTCAGCACGCTGTTCAGCTGTTAAGTTACGGCACTTACCTGAATAGCGCGGCATTTGACTGTTCGCCTGCTGTTCTTCACGCTCTTTTTCAAGCTCTTCTGACGTACAGTAACAGTGATAAGCTAATCCTTTTTCAAGAAGTTCTTCCGTATATTTTTGATAGATTTCCGTACGTTCAGACTGGCGGTAAGGACCGTACTCCCCGCCTACGTCGATACTTTCATCCCATTCAATACCTAACCATTTTAAATAGCGCAGCTGACTTTCTTCGCCGCCTTCGATATTACGCTTTTGATCTGTATCTTCAATACGGATAATAAATTTACCGTTTTGATTTCGTGCAAATAAATAATTAAATAGTGCTGTTCTTGCATTCCCTATATGAAGATGTCCAGTTGGACTCGGGGCATAACGAACTCTTACTTCGCTTGACATAACTAAGATGACCTCCAATTTAATATTACTTATAGTATGTATTTATATGTTTTAGACATGTTCTAATTTTATCACCAAATAGGTATCTGTCAAAGTCAACTGTTTTTATTTTTGATAAACTAAAACGGCTGCTTGGGCAGCGATTCCTTCTTCACGTCCCGTAAAACCTAACTTTTCTGTTGTTGTTGCCTTGACGTTAATTTGAGAAATGCTTGCTTCTAACAGCTGCGCAATACGCTCTCTCATTGGTTCAATGTAAGGAGCCATTTTAGGTTTTTGCGCGATAATCGTGCAATCTACATTGCTTAATTCATAACCTTCATCTTTTAGTAGTTTCCATACGTGTTGAAGAAGCTTTGCTGAATCAGCATCTTTAAATTCAGGGTCTGTATCCGGAAAATGCTTTCCGATATCTCCTTTAGCCGCCGCTCCTAATAAGGCATCTGCGATTGTATGTAACAGCACATCTGCATCTGAGTGGCCTAATAATCCTTTTTCATACGGAATTTCTAAACCGCCGATGATTAAAGGTCTTCCTTCTGCAAATTCATGTACGTCGAAACCTTGTCCTACTCGAATGTTCATTTTTCCACTCCTTCAGTCCTGTTTAGCTTTGTTAATATAGCTTCTGCATATAACAAATCTTCTGGTGTTGTTAGTTTTATATTATCGTAATTTCCCTCTACAATCGATACTTTTTGTCCTGCTTTTTCTACTAAGCTTGCATCATCGGTGCCTAAGTATTCATTTGTTTTTGCTTTTTCGTGTGCATCTATTACTACATCAAAAAGAAAAGCCTGCGGCGTTTGAATAGCCCACAAGCTAGAGCGCTCAACTGTTTCAATGACAGTCCCCTGTTCCACACGCTTAATTGTGTCTTTTACTGGAACAGCCAGTACAGCAGCCTTATCACTAGCAGCTTTTTCTACTAACTCATGGATTGTGTTTTGTTGAACAAATGGTCGAGCGCCATCATGAATTAATACCATCTGAGCCTGCTTTAGACTTTTAAGGCCGTTATAAACGCTATGTTGGCGTTCATCGCCTCCAACTGTCAATGATTGAACCTTTTGAATTGGATATTCAGCTAATAACTCTTCAAAAATCGCCACTTCTTTTTCGTTTACAACTAGTACAATTCCACTGCACCAAGGATCTTGTTCGAATTTTTGCAGCGTATGAATGATAAGCGGAACGTTTTGAATAGTTAAAAATTGTTTGTTCCGCCCCGCTTTCATTCGCTTCCCCTGCCCTGCAGCTAAAACGATAATTTCATACTTCATAGGTATACTCCCTTTACCTGTTACGTCACAGTGCTTTTTCTAATAACTTGGGTTTCGCAAAAATCATACGGCCTGCTGAGGTTTGGAGTACGCTCGTCACCAGTACATCAATTTGCTTTCCAATGTAATTTCTTCCTTCTTCTACCACGATCATTGTACCGTCATCAAGATAGGCAATACCTTGATTATGCTCTTTACCGTCTTTTATAACCAACACATTCATTTCTTCTCCCGGAAGCACAATTGGCTTAACGGCATTTGCTAAGTCATTAATATTTAAGACGCCGACATTTTGAAGTTCACATACTTTATTTAAATTAAAGTCGTTTGTAACGACCAACCCAGAAGTCAGCTTTGCCAATTTGACCAGCTTACTGTCCACTTCTTGAATGTCTTCGAAATCGCCTTCATAAATTTCTACCTTCATTGCCAGTTCCTTTTGAATACGGTTTAGAATATCTAGACCTCGTCTACCTCTGTTTCGTTTTAGAACATCCGACGAATCAGCAATATGCTGAAGTTCCTCAAGCACAAAGCGCGGAATAACAATCGTTCCGTCTAAAAATCCTGTTTGACAAATATCTGCGATACGACCGTCAATAATAACGCTTGTATCTAAAATTTTAAGAGACTTTAGTGATTCTTCATTATCTGCTTCTTCTTCTTGCCCTTTTTTCTTCCCAATTCGAGATGGCATGGAAAACACGTTCACAAGCTCATCGCGTTTTTTAAACCCGACTTGAAACCCTAAGTAACCTAAAAGAATACTTAGAAAGATTGGTAAAATGGTACTTACTACTTGAAGTTGAATTCTGCCTAAAAAAGCTCCGACCAAGTAGGCTACAATAAGCCCTAAAATCAATCCTAAGCTACCAAAAAGTACATCCGTTACAGGCGCCTTCAGCAACGCCTCTTCCACTCGGCGAATTAATTCAACTATATAATCAACAATCCAAAACGTGACAAGGAAAAACAAAATAGCTCCCAGTATTGCATCGACGTAAGGTTTTTCTAGAAATGCTACATCTTGCAGATTTAATAATTGAATAAGTTCAGGTATAAAAAAGACGCCCAATGTACCACCTGTAATAATAAAAAATAACTGTACAAAACGTTTTAACACGCCTTCACCTCCCTTTATCATTATAAACAGTTTACAATGATTGAAACCTGTTATTTAACCAAAAAACAGAATTTGTAAACAAACTGTCACTTTTTTTGTATTTTCACAATATCTTAATGAATCAAACATTTAATGTCAATTAATATCCTATAGCTGACGGTTTGTAAGATGCTGCTCTTTTAGTCTTTTTAGGCCTTCTCTAATTTTCCGTGCTCGAATTTCACCGATGCCTTCTACCTCATCCAATTCTTCTACCGACGCATCTGCTATCGTTTTTAAATCCCCTAATTCATCAATGAGATTTTCAATAATAATCGATGGAAGTCTTGGAATTTTATGAAGCATTCGATACCCTCTAGGAATAACGCTGTCTTCAAAGCTTGTATACATAGGATATCCCATTAAGCGAAGGAGCGTTTGGTCATCGAGAAGAACATTATTTGACGGCTGCTGCATGCGTTCAATTACTCGGTAAGGGTCAAAGCTGAGGTCATACATATAATCTTTGATTAATAAAGTTGCTTCTTCCTCTAAGTGAGAAAGCAGTTCATTCATTTGGAGACGAATTAGCCTTCCTTCTGTTCCTAACTCGCTAATATAGCTTAAAATTTCATTTTTAATACGCAAAACCATTTCTGTACGATGAAGCGACTGCAGCACATCTGTATGAGTTACTTGCTCTTCAAACTCTAATGCACTGAGACTTGTAATCGATTCATCTAATACCGCCTTGTACTTTTCAAGGGTTCCAAGCGCTTGATTCGCTTTTGCTAAAATAACGCTAATGTCTTTCAATACATACTGCAGAGACCCTTTGTAAAGCGTAATCACATTCCGTCTTTGTGAAATGGCTATCACCAATACACCTGACTGCTTAGCTACGCGCTCCGCTGTACGGTGACGCATTCCTGTCTGTGAAGAAGGGGTAGAGGGATCTGGCATGAGCTGAGCATTAGCAAACAATATCTTGCTTCCGCTGTCGTTTAAAATAAGCGCTCCATCCATTTTGGCTAACTCGTATAAATGCGCAGGTGTAAATGCACAATTAATCGAAAATCCTCCATCTACCATCTTTTTGACTTGTTCATTGTAGCCCATAACAATTAAGCCGCCCGTCTTTGCCCGCAAGACGTTATCGATACCGTCACGAATAGGGGTTCCTGGTGCTACAAACTGCAGAATTTCTGATATTTGTTTTTGACTAACTGTTGTTTTTTCTCCTTCCACTGCTTATCCTCCTAATGTATATTGCAGAGCCTCCGCTACTGTTGATACCCCAATCACATCAATACCATCTGGGACTTTCCATCCTCCTAAATTTTTCTCCGGAATAATAATTCGTTGGAACCCTAATTTTACCGCTTCTTGAACGCGCTGTTCAATTCTAGACACTCGGCGTACTTCGCCTGTTAATCCTACCTCTCCTACAATAACATCTGTAGCGCTAGAAGCAGCATCTCTGAAGCTTGAAGCAATGCTAACGGCTACAGCTAAATCGATTGCTGGTTCATCTAATTTCACTCCACCTGCTACTTTTAAATAAGCATCTTGATTCTGCAGCAGCATTCCTACACGCTTTTCTAAGACAGCCATGATAAGCGAAACGCGATTATGATCTACTCCTGTCGCCATTCTTCTAGGGTTTCCAAAGCTCGTTGGACTGATTAGCGCCTGCAGCTCTACTAATACGGGTCTTGTCCCTTCCATTGAAGCGACAACAACCGAACCCGCTGCTCCCTGAGACCGTTCTTCTAGAAAGATTTCAGATGGATTCAATACTTCTTCTAGCCCACTTTCTTTCATTTCAAAAATGCCCATTTCATTTGTAGATCCAAATCGGTTCTTAACCGCTCTTAATATACGATACGTATGATGGCGCTCTCCTTCAAAATAAAGAACCGTATCTACCATATGTTCAAGAAGTCTTGGACCCGCAATGGCCCCTTCTTTCGTTACATGACCCACAATAAAGATGGCAATGCCATTCGTTTTAGCAACACGCATTAGTTCAGCCGTACACTCTCGCACCTGTGAGACGCTTCCTGGCGCTGATGTCACATCAGCATGGTAAATGGTTTGAATTGAATCAATCACCACAAAATCAGGCTGCATGCTTGAGATGGCCTCTAGTATTAATTCTAAGTTTGTTTCTGCGTGAACATAAAGCTCTTCAGCTTTTACACCTAGCCTGTCCGCTCTTAACTTCGTTTGTTTGGTTGATTCCTCTCCCGAAATATATAGTACTTTATTTTGTTTCATTGCTAACTGCGCGGAGGTTTGCAAAAGTAAAGTAGACTTTCCGATACCCGGATCTCCCCCTATTAAAACGAGTGACCCTCTGACAATACCGCCTCCTAATACACGGTTTAACTCTGCAGAAGGTGTAAAAATCCGTGGTTCTGTTGTAGATTCAATCGCTGTAATTGACTGAGGTTTTTGAACTTTAGAAGCAGTAGCTCCGGAAAAAGCTCCTCGGCGTGATGATTTCGTTTCTTCCATTTCTTCCACCATCGAATTCCAGCTTCCGCATCCAGGACATTTCCCCATCCATTTTGCGGATTCATATCCGCAATGCTGACATGCAAATTTTGTTTTTCGTTTCGCCATTATGTTATCAATCTCTCCGTTCATTCAATCGATTTCTATCTCTATTGTACACTATTTCCTAAGCTAAAATAAAAAGGGAGGCATACGTGTTTTTTCGTATGCCTCGTCTTGGTTTGAGTAAATTTAGCTGATGCTGCTTGGAGCGGAGGATTTAACAACAAATTCTCCTTTGTCTACATCTAGCGTCACTTTCTGACCTTTTTGAACAACCCCTTTTAGCAGCTCTTCAGATAAACGGTCTTCAATATGTTTTTGAATTGCTCTACGAAGTGGACGAGCGCCGTATTCTGGGTCAAAACCTTCCTCTGCAATCTTATCAATTGCTTCTTTTGTTAATTCAAGATCAATTTCTTGCTCTTTTAAGCGTTTTGTTAACTGGTCCGCCATTAATTTAACGATTTCAGCTAAGTGAGGTTTCTCCAATGAATGGAAGACGATAATTTCATCGATACGGTTTAGGAACTCCGGACGGAATGCGCGCTTCATTTCCGCCATTACTTTTCCTTTCATATCTTTGTAGTCTTGGCCTTCTGCTTCTACTGTGAACCCTAAGTGCTTGCTTCGTTTTAATGTGTCCGCACCTACGTTTGATGTCATAATTAAAATCGTATTACGGAAATCAACTGTACGGCCTTTTGAATCTGTTAAGCGTCCATCTTCTAACACTTGTAATAAAATGTTAAATACATCCGGATGTGCTTTTTCAATTTCGTCTAAAAGAACAACTGAGTAAGGTTTTCTTCTTACTTTTTCCGTTAACTGGCCGCCTTCTTCGTATCCAACATATCCTGGAGGTGAACCTACTAAGCGTGAAGTAGAATGTTTCTCCATGTACTCAGACATATCGATACGAATCATTGCGTCTTCGTCGCCAAAGATTGACTCCGCTAATGCGCGTGCAAGCTCTGTTTTACCAACCCCTGTTGGTCCTAAGAAAATGAATGAACCAATTGGGCGTTTTGGATCTTTCAAGCCTGCTCTAGCACGGCGCACAGCTTTTGCAACTGCTTTTACCGCTTCTTCTTGCCCAATTACACGAGAGTGAAGAATCTCTTCCATGTTTAGCAGTCTTTCTGTCTCTTCCTGTGCCAGTTTAGAGACCGGTACACCCGTCCAGCTAGATACCACCATCGCAATATCTTCTACGGTTACAGCTGAGTTTTCTTTACCTTGCTGCTCTTTCCAAATTTTCTTTGTGTCTTCTAATTCTTCGCGTAGGCGTTGTTCTGTGTCGCGTAAAGATGCTGCTTTTTCAAATTCTTGACTTTGAACAGACGCATCTTTTTCATTGCGTACTGATTCTAATTTTTGCTCTAATTCCTTTAAATTTGGCGGCGTTGTAAATGAACGTAAACGCACTTTTGAACCAGCTTCATCAATTAAATCGATTGCTTTATCCGGTAAGAAACGATCTGAAATGTAGCGATCTGATAGTTTCACCGCTTGCTCGATTGCCTCATCAGAAATAGATACTCGGTGATGCGCTTCATAACGGTCACGAAGCCCTTTTAAGATTTGAATAGACTCTTCCAACGTTGGTTCATCCACTTGAATTGGCTGGAAGCGACGCTCTAACGCTGCATCTTTTTCAATATATTTTCTGTATTCATCTAAAGTCGTAGCACCGATACACTGAAGTTCTCCACGAGCAAGAGACGGTTTTAGAATATTAGAAGCATCGATAGCACCTTCTGCACCACCAGCGCCAATTAATGTGTGTAACTCATCGATAAAGAGAATGATATTACCTGCTTGACGAATTTCATCCATTACTTTCTTCAGGCGATCTTCAAATTCTCCGCGATATTTTGTACCAGCCACGACCGTTCCCATATCCAAAGTCATAACGCGTTTGTCACGTAAAATTTCTGGAACTTCATTGTTGACGATTTGCTGAGCCAAACCTTCAGCGATTGCCGTTTTACCGACACCTGGCTCCCCAATTAATACAGGATTGTTTTTTGTACGTCGGCTTAACACTTCAATAACACGCTGAATTTCTTTCCCACGTCCGATAACAGGGTCTAAGCTTCCTTCGCGCGCTACAACTGTTAAATCGCGTGCTAAGCTGTCTAGCGTAGGTGTATTGGCATTTGAAGAACCTCCGCCTTGATGGCTTGAAGCAGCTTCATTGCTACCTAATAAATGAAGTACTTGCTGACGAGCTTTATTTAGGCTGACACCTAGATTATTTAAAACGCGTGCTGCAACGCCTTCACCTTCACGAATTAAGCCTAGTAAGATATGTTCTGTTCCTACGTAAGAATGACCAAGCTTTCGGGCTTCATCCATTGAAAGTTCAATGACTTTTTTCGCTCGAGGTGTATAATGAATGGTCTGCGTTAATTCTTGGCCTCTGCCAATTAATGCTTCCACTTCTTTTTGAATTTTTTCAGTGCTTAGGCCTAGAGCAGAAAGAGCTTTTGCTGCAATTCCTTCACCTTCACGAACGATACCTAATAAAATGTGCTCCGTTCCAATGTTGTTGTGACCTAGGCGTAGTGCTTCTTCCTGTGCTAAAGCTAATACTTTTTGTGCGCGCTCTGTAAATCTACCAAACATCATATAATCGTCACCCTCCACGTTTAATTTGTGTTTTTATTTATAGTGAGACGTTCTCGAATTAAGGTGGCTCTTTTAATGTCACGTTCCTGAGGCTTTAGGGGCCCTCCCGAATACTTTTGTAAAAAGCCTGGCTGCGTCATAATGATAAGTTCATTCAATATATTTTGACTCAGTCCTTTTATATACCCTAAATCGATTCCTAATCGAACATCTGATAAACATTGTGAAGCTTCTTTGGACTCAATAATACGGCTATTGGCCAATACTCCATATGAACGATACACTCGATCTTCTAACTCTACATGAGATGTTTTAAACAGTGCGTCTCTTGCAGAGTGCTCTTGTGTAATTAACTGCTGTACGACACTATTTAAATCTGCCACAATATCTTCTTCAGATTTCCCTAAGGTTATCTGATTAGAAATTTGAAAGATATTCCCTAAAGCTTCGCTACCTTCTCCATAAATTCCTCTCACCACTAAGCCAAGCTGGTTAATAGCGGGAATAATACGATGAATTTGACGGGTCATCACTAAAGCCGGCAGATGCATCATCACAGATGCACGTAGCCCAGTACCCACATTTGTGGGACAGCTGGTTAAATACCCTCTATTTTCATCAAACGCATAATCTACGTATTTCTCAATCCAATTATCTACTTTATTCGCTGTGCTTAAAGCTTCAGATAATTGAAGGCCTGGAAATAAACATTGTATGCGTAAATGATCTTCTTCATTAACCATAATACTCAAATCTTCTTTTTCTGATAAAAAACAAGCTCCGTTGTTGTCTCCTTCAGCCAAGTTAGGACTGATAAGATGTTTTTCAACCAACACTTGCTTTTGAAGAGGCTGTAATTCGTTCATCTTTAGTAAATGCAAATTCCACTGATTGGTGTTCTCGCTTTTTTGAAAAACTTGCTCAAATACTCGAACCACTTCAACTGCTTGTTCTTTAGAAAAGAGAGTTGGAAAAAGATAATGAGTTAAATTTCGAGCCAGCCTGATTCGACTGCTTAGCACAATATCTGAATTCGAAGCTTCTTGACGCATCCAAGAGCTAACAGGCTGGGAAAAGAACAAATCCTGGGACATGAATTACGCTTCCTCCTCTCTCGATTCGTTCATCTTCTTTTCTAGTAATCGAATGTGATCTCGGAGTTCGGCTGCTTTCTCAAACTCCTCTTTTTCGATATACTCTTTTAAGTTCAATCTTAATGCCTGTAATTCCTTTTTTAAATGAAGATTACTTGCAATTCTTGCTGGTATTTTTCCATGATGTAGATAATTGCCTCCATGCAGCCTCTTCAAGAAAGGAATAAGAGGTCTCTCAAATGTTTTGTAGCAATCTGCACATCCAAACCTGCCGATTTTAGCAAATTTTTGATATGTCATGCCACAAGTAGGACAAGAAAGAACGTCCTGACTTTGTTTCTTATAATTTTCAGTTACTGCTGGGTCTAGGTTAAGTAGGCCAGCTAGTAAGTTATTGATTGAAAAACCTTGCTGATTTGAAAAAGAAAATGCATCTCCATTTTCTGAAGCGCATTGTTCACATACGTGCATCTCCGTCTTTTCACCATTAATAATTTTTGTGAAGTGAAGAGTTGCAGGTCTCGTTTCACATTGCTGACAAATCATCCTGTCATCACTCCCTGTTCTAAATAAAATAGATCATGAGCTTATCGGTAGCGTAATGAATTAAGCATTGCTTTTAAAAGATTGGCTCTTAGCTCATCACGATAAGGAAGTTCAATATTAATAACTGAACGATTGATAACGCTCAACATGATTTTTGCTTCTCGTTCTGTGATGACTTTTTCTTCAACTAACCTAATAATGACATTTTCAGCACTTACTTGTGAAATTTCATTTTGAATCATCTCAATCACTTGCTGAAACAAATCCGCTGCATCATGCATTTTTACTTTTGCAATACGAATAAATCCGCCGCCGCCTCGCTTACTTTCTACAAGGTAACCTCTCTCAACCGTAAAGCGGGTATTGATAACGTAATTAATTTGCGACGGAACGCATTGAAATTTATCAGCAATCTCACTGCGCCTTATTTCAACAATTTCTCTTTCACTTAATTCAAGTACTTGTTTTAAATACTGTTCGATAATGTCAGAGATATTTGGCACGCTGCCCCCTCCTTCTGACTTTGACTATATTTGACCTTAATTTAAATATAAAAGGAAACGAAAAAATTTTCAACTATGTACTATTAAAGTTTATTCTTTACTTTTATCGTTGCCACTAAAATTTATTTCAAAACCTGCAAATCGCGAATTTTATTGTTCTTACTATACTTTTTCATAAAACAAATAAATTGTAAACAAAAAAGGACTAGCTAAAATAGCTAGTCCTTTTTCAGGTGCCTGGCAACGTCCTACTCTCACAGGGACAAAGTCCCAACTACCATTGGCGCTAAAGAGCTTAACTTCCGTGTTCGGTATGGGAACGGGTGTGACCTCTTCGCTATCGCCACCAGACAAGAGATTG
>NZ_JBLTIR010000013.1:0-51180 GCF_053345675.1 Priestia sp. D51
ATTAGGCACGCCGCCAGCGTTCATCCTGAGCCAGGATCAAACTCTCCGAAGAAATGTTTGACTTGCTCATTTAAAAAATAAAAATTAACGTTGACGTTTGTCGCTTTGTTCAGTTTTCAAAGTTCAATATATTTGGAGCGGGTGATGAGAATCGAACTCACGACATCAGCTTGGAAGGCTGAGGTTTTACCACTAAACTACACCCGCAATATGGCGCGCCCGAGAGGAGTCGAACCCCTAACCTTTTGATCCGTAGTCAAACGCTCTATCCAATTGAGCTACGGGCGCTTCTTATGATGTTTACCGCCGTTGTTTTGGCGACTTTATTATAATATCATTTCTATTTTCTTATGTCAACACTTTTTTAAAAAGTTTTTTTGGTGCGGCCGAGAGGACTTGAACCTCCACGGGGTCGCCCCCACTAGGCCCTCAACCTAGCGCGTCTGCCATTCCGCCACGACCGCTAAATACATAAAATGAATAAGATGCGGGTGAAGGGACTTGAACCCCCACGTCGTAAAGACACTAGATCCTAAGTCTAGCGCGTCTGCCAATTCCGCCACACCCGCAAGAAATGAAAATGAGCCATGAAGGACTCGAACCTTCGACCCTCTGATTAAAAGTCAGATGCTCTACCAACTGAGCTAATGGCTCTTTATGGCTGGGCTAGCTGGATTCGAACCAACGCATGACGGAATCAAAATCCGTTGCCTTACCGCTTGGCGATAGCCCAATAATTTAAAATGGCGGTCCCGACGGGAATCGAACCCGCGATCTCCTGCGTGACAGGCAGGCATGTTAACCGCTACACCACGGGACCATCCAAAATTATGTATAAAACAGTCAAAATGGTGGAGGATGACGGGATCGAACCGCCGACCCCCTGCTTGTAAGGCAGGTGCTCTCCCAGCTGAGCTAATCCTCCACAGGATATGTAAATAAAAATCAATGGTGACCCGTACGGGATTCGAACCCGTGTTACCGCCGTGAAAGGGCGGTGTCTTAACCGCTTGACCAACGGGCCATTATAAAATGGCGGAGAAGGAGGGATTTGAACCCTCGCGCCGCTTACACGACCTACACCCTTAGCAGGGGCGCCTCTTCAGCCACTTGAGTACTTCTCCATATGGCTCCACAGGTAGGACTCGAACCTACGACCGATCGGTTAACAGCCGATAGCTCTACCACTGAGCTACTGTGGAATAATATTTATCAGACTTCTTACATTGTAATCGACATTATATGTAATGTCAATAAGTTTTTGTAATTTCTTTGCCGTTTATTTGAGACGGCTTTATTAATTTACCATAATGAATCTATTTTAGTCAAGCATCTTCTACATTTTTTTTAATTTACCTTTACACTTCCCACAAACATATTTAACTGTGTTCACTTTTCTTTTTCGAACATATTTTTGATCACACTGCATACATACATATATGTGCTCTTTTTTCTTTCCATCACTTTCTTTTTTCAATGCCTGACAAAATCGAGGTGCGTCTACTTCTTTCATTAACCTTTTAAAGTCTTGATCTCCATGCTTATACCCTTTCCCCTCAATATGCAAATGATAGTGACAGAGCTCATGTTTAATAATTTCTACTATTTCTTGTGTGCCATATTGTTCAAAGTATTTGTAGTTTACTTCTATATTAGATGTACGTAACAAATACCTTCCGCCTGTCGTACGTAACCGAGAATTAAAAGTGGCTTCATGACGAAATGGTTTGTGAAACAGCTTCAATGAAATTTCTTCTACAAGTATTTGTAAATCCTTATCATTCATCTTATATACTCCTCTACTGTATGAAATCACCTGACTAGCTCTTTGGGCATACACTTCATTACATACTCACTATTCACCTTATCATAAATGAAAAGGAGTGATTGTCCTTATGCCAATGTGGCTACAAAAACAAATGAGGCGCGCTTATTCTGAAAAAGACCGTGCACAAATAAAATTGCTCAACCAATGTTGGTTTTTTTATCAAAAAAATAATTCCGCTTCTTAAATCACTTCTTTTTACAAATAAAATTGCCTTTTCAGAAAATCTGAAAAGGCAATTTTATTATTGATGGGGCGGAATCATCGTCAGTGCAACTCTTCCTTTTTTCATATCTACGTCTTCTACCCACACATTCACCAAATCTCCTACTGAAACGACATCGAGGGGATGCTTAACGTACCGATTCGTTAATTTAGAAATATGGACTAGACCGTCTTGCTTAACTCCTATATCGATGAACGCTCCGAAGTCTACGACGTTTCGCACCGTTCCTTCAAGCTGAATACCTTTTGCTAGATCCTCTAGCTTCAAAATATCCTGACGGAGCAAAGGTTTTGGCAGTTCATCACGAGGATCTCTTTCCGGTCTTACGAGCGCTTCTATAATGTCTTTTAAAGTAAGCTCCCCTATACTTAGTTCTTCTGATATTTCGGGTAAAGAAATATGTTTTAATGCTTCTTTTACTTTCTCCGTTCCAAGTTCAGTCTCTTTCACTTCCGCTTTCTTTAAAAGCTTTTTAACGTCTCCATATGTTTCAGGATGGATACCCGTTCTGTCTAAAGGTTCTTCACCTTCTATAATACGTAAAAACCCAATACACTGCTCATATGTTTTAGCCCCTAGACGCGGAATTTTCTTCAACTGTTTTCGGTTAGAGAATTTTCCGTTTTCATCCCGATATTTTACAATGTTTTGAGCAACTGTCTTATTTAGACCAGCAACGTATTGTAGAAGCGAAGCAGAAGCCGTGTTTGCATTCACTCCTACTTGGTTTACTACTGTCTCTACAATAAAAGTCAGTGAATCATTTAATTGCTTTTGAGACACATCATGCTGATATTGCCCTACTCCTACCGACTTAGGATCGATTTTCACAAGCTCAGCCAGCGGATCTTGCAGCCTTCTGGCAATCGATACAGCGCTTCGCTCTTCTACTTGAAAATCAGGGAATTCTTCTCTAGCAACATCAGAAGCCGAATATACGCTTGCTCCCGCTTCATTCACAATCAAATAATAAACTGGGTTTTCAATTTCTTTAAGAACATCCGCTACAAATTGCTCCGTTTCGCGAGATGCCGTTCCATTTCCAATTGCCACTACTTCAATAGGGTATTCAGCGAACATTTTCTTTAATTTATTTTGTGCTTCAGCTGCTTTTCTCACAGGAGGATGTGGATAAATAACATCAATTTTTAATACCTTGCCTGTTTCATCTACTACAGCTAATTTGCAGCCTGTTCGAAAAGCTGGATCTACTCCTAATACCACTTTACCTTTCAATGGAGGTTGGAGAAGAAGTTTTCGTAAGTTTTCAGAAAAGATGTGAATGGCTCTTTCTTCCGCTTTTTCTGATAGGTCTTTACGAATTTCGCGTTCAATAGATGGTTCTATTAAGCGTTTATAAGCATCTTCTATAGCTGAGATGATATAACCTTCAGCTGAAGAATCCCTTTTCTTGATTACTTCTTTATGTAAATATGAAAGAATACGATCTGTAGGCGCGTCAATACTCACTTTTAAAATACCGTCTTTTTCTCCTCTATTCATAGCTAAAATACGGTGAGGAACGATTCGCTTTACCGCTTCTGTATATTCATAGTACATTTCATAGATATTTTTTTCATCTTTTTCCGGATCTTTGACTGAAGTAACAATTATGCCATCTTTTACAGTGGTCGTACGAATCCATTGACGGTAAGATGCTTCGTCAGAAATTTGTTCCGCTACAATGTCTAGGGCTCCCTGAATAGCTTCGTCAGAAGATTGAACTCCTGCTTCTTCATTTATGTATGTTTGCGCTTCAATGTTTACGTCAGAATTCGGGAAACTTAGTAGCCACTGTGCTAATGGTTCAAGACCTTTTTCTTTTGCTACAGTTGCTTTTGTACGTCGTTTTTGCTTAAAAGGGCGGTATAAATCTTCTACTTGCTGCAATTTCTTCGCTTGATGAATTTGAGCAGCCAGTTCCTCAGTTAATTTCCCTTGCTCTTCAATTAATCGGTGAACTTCCTCTTTACGCTCCTCTAAATTCATTAAGTAGTTCCAGGAATCTAAAATATTCCGGATTTGGACTTCATCCAAAGCACCAGTTTGTTCTTTTCTATATCGAGCAATAAAGGGAACTGTATTACCATCTTCTACTAAAGCAATTACGTTTTGTACTTGCTTGTGTGAAATCTCTACCTCTTTACTTACACGTTGAACAATTTGATTATCTAATTTCGTTGCAACAGACACAGCTTATCCTCCTACCTAAATGAAACTTTGTCTCTATTGTAACAAAACTCACATGCAATAACACATGTGAGCTAAAAAGAAAGGCTATGCAGTTGGAAGATGACCAGCGATATACGTAATATCGTCATTATGAGATCGAATTGCTGCCTGTAGGCGTGTCGACAATTGATCGACATTCATCGAGTTAGCAAAAACAGATTTAATCTCTTTTAATTCTAAGCCATCTGTATGAATCAAAAATTTAGAACCGGAGTCATATGGGAAGGTTTGTGTGCGGAACTTTTGAATTTTCCCTGATAAAAAACCTTGAATTGGCAGAGGGTACGTTAATTTCCCCTCCGGAGAATACAGATAAAAGCGGATATTACCTACATTTGTGTAATGAAATTCGTTATGTTTTTTATCAATTTTCAAAATAGCTACTGCTGCGCCTCTTGTATGTCGAGTAGCCTTGTTGCACTTAGAAATGATCTCATCTACATCTAGATGATGATGAGCTTTCGCTACATCCGTAACAGCTACAGAAGCGGCTCTGGCTTGTTCACCGCTTCCTAATCCATCTGCCACTGCACATAGAAAATAATCATCCGTTTCTTTGACATAGTAACTATCTCCACAACACACGTTCCCTTGCTTTGGCTCTTGATATATATGAGTTTGAATCGACTTTGTATTCGGGTCTACTGTCATCACGACATATACTCCGAATCGTTAGAATCTGAGCGAGCTGCAGTCCTTAGCTTATCAAGCGCTCTTCTTTGCAGTCGAGATACATGCATTTGAGAAATCCCTAATTTCTCACCGGCATCTTTTTGACTCAGATTTTCAATAAATGTATAGCGAATTACTTCTTTTTCTCTATCGCTTAATACATGAAGAATCTTTTCTAACACTAAGCGCTGATCAGTTTTCTCATAACCCGACTCTTGTTCACCTACTAAATCAAGGATTGTAACAGTACTTCCATCAGAGTCTGCTTCAATAGAATGATCAACAGACAACGCTTGATAACTTTGCCCCATCTCCATCGTTTCTAAAATTTCTTCCTCTGTCACTCCGATATGATCAGCAATTTCTTTTACTTGAGGAGATCGCTGTAAACGGGTTGTTAGCTCTTCGACAGCTGCTTTAATTTTAGGACCTAATTCTTTGATGCGGCGCGGTACGTGAACACTCCACGTTTTATCGCGTAAAAATCGCTTAATCTCTCCAATGATTGTAGGAACAGCAAACGATTCAAAACTTCTTCCAAATGAAGCATCATACCTTCTAATAGCTCCTAACAGTCCTAGCATCCCTACCTGCACAATATCTTCATGTAAGCTTCTGCCTTTTGAATAACGACGTGCAATAGATTCAACAAGGTTCTTGTAATGTACTACTAGATCACTTTGTGCTTCTTCATCCTGCGTTTTTTGAAAGCGCTCAATTCGTTCCTGAACCTGTTCTTTAGTTAATTTCATAGGTTGAGACTGTGTTTTCATCACTCTCCACCTGCTCTCTTTGCACATACTTAGTCATCATTAGCGTTACACCTTTTGAATTGACCATTTTCACTTCGTCCATTAGTGTTTCAATTAAATATAAACCAAGTCCACCTTCAGGAAGAAATTCAACTTCTTTTGATGTTTCATAAGGTCCTATATGTTCCTTAAGCTCTTCAAAATTAAAGCTTTCGCCTTTATCGACCACCATGATTTCTAAACGGTCATCAAATAAACCAAAACCTACTCTCACTTCACCATTTTCTTCATTCTTGTAAGCATGCTGTACGGCATTTGTACATGCCTCACTCACAGCAATTTTCATATCTTCAATTTCATCATAAGAAAAACCCATCCGATTCGCTACACCAGACAGCGTCAGTCGAATAATCGCTACGTAGTCTGGCTTAGCAGGAATCTTCATCTCAACAAAGTCATAAGGCTGTTTCATTTTACGCCACCTTCTACTTGTGAATTCACGTTTAAAATGTCTGTGAGGCCCGTAATATCAAATAAGCGCTTGATGCGCTCTGATACACCAACAAATTTCAAAGAGCCGTTATTTTTCTTATTAGCTTTTAACAATGCAATAAATACACCTAGTCCTGTACTATCCATGTATGATACATCGGTTAAATCAACTATAATTTCTGGTTCGTTATGTTCAGTAATTTCCATGAACTTTTCTTTTAGCTTAGGTGCTGTATATGCGTCAATCTCTCCAGCCAGCTTAATACGATATGCTTGACCGTCCTTTTGTATATCTATTTTTAAATTCATCGTATTAGTAGACCCCCTCTAATTTTGTGCTATCTTTTCTGTACCCTTATTTAGAATACTTAAACTAAACTCTTCAAAATAATCAATGTAAAGTCATCCCTCAATTGAAAATGCTGTAATTTTTCCAGCTCTTTATATACAGATTCTACAATTTCTTGAGGAGACAAATGCATGTATTTTCGAATTAATTTTATGATGTCCAATCTTTCGATAAATCCTTCTTCAGTTCTGCATTCTGTTACACCATCTGTTAACAGAACAATCATATCGCCTTTTGAAAGCTGCTGCTCGTACTGAAGATATTTCACATGGCGATCGACTCCTAGCACGAGTCCTTTTGCTTCCAAATCTTCAAATGAATCAGCTTTGGCATCATAATAAAAGCCTGGCTCATGCCCTGCAGATGCATAATCAAATAAGTTTGTCTCGGGATTATAACTTCCGTAGAACATCGTAATAAACATACTTGGATCTACGTTTCTCTCTACAATATTATTCAAGTTCTCCAATACGTAACTTGGATTTTTTCTTGAGTCCGGTAAGCTGTCCATTGCATACTTGATCATAGACATACACATTGCAGCTGGAATTCCTTTTCCAATCACATCGGCAATGGCAATACTTAACCCACCATGCTCTTCTTCTACAAAGTGAAAATAATCTCCGTTCATCTGTTTAGCAGGTACGCTAATCGCGCCAATTTCTAAAGTTGAACTAGCCGGAACCTTTGTCCCTAACAGCGTCTGCTGGACGTTAGCGGCAACTTCGATTTCAGAACGAAGTTCCCGCTGCTTATTTTTTAATGTTTGATGCTCACGAAGAGCAAGACCGTAGCTAATCATTACCTCAAGTAAAAAGTCCAGAGAATGCAGCACTTTTTCTGGAATATCAGAATAAATTTCTTCAATCACTTCTTTATGAATGCTCACAATATCTTCTGGCGATATTTCATTCTCTAAAGATTTTCTACTTAGTTTTTGTCCTTGATACAAAATTTGTTCATTTTGTGTTTGGATATAGTTCCCCAAAATATCTTTGTATAAATCTCTCATCTCTTTATCAAAAGACATTATCTATTTCCTCCTACCGGAGCCACTTAACTGCTTTAATCTCAGTACCTTCTCCGACATTTGTTTCGATGTCAAACTCATCCATCAATCGTTTTACCCCAGGAAGCCCAGCTCCTAGTCCACCCGATGTTGAGTATCCATCTTCCATTACTTTGCGAACGTCGGGGATACCTGGCCCTTCATCTGTTGCTACGACAAGAAGACCGTTTTTTCCTCCACGATTTAATTTCTCAATATAGATTTGACCCTTACCCGCATATAGGTAAATATTACGAGCTAATTCAGAAATGGCGGTTGTAATACGAGCTTGGTCAACTGTTCCAAACCCTAGCTCTTTCGACACATTTCTACCTAATTGGCGTGCCGCTACGATGTCCCATTCTGTTACGATTTTTACGCTGGATTGGAATTCCATATACTAATCCCCCAATTCCGATTGGAGTTTCTCAAGACCTTTTTCTAAATCGAGTGCAGTAAGAACATCGTTTAGGCCAATCCCTAACTCAACAAGTGTAATAGCTACTGCAGGCTGGATACCTGTTAATACTACTCTGGCCCCCATCAAATTAGACATGCTAACCACGTCACCTAACACTTTTGCGATGAATGAATCGATCATATCAATTGAAGTTAAATCGATTACCACTCCTTTTGCTCCAGTTTGATGAATTTTACTTAGCAAATCTTCTTGGAATTGAATAGCCGTTTGATCATCCAGCTCCCATTGAATGGATACCAATAAGTAGTCGTACAATTTCAAAATGGGTATTCTCACGTTTATTCCTCCGATTCTATATCAACTATTTTCCGCTCAGTCATTTCTAACGCAAACTCTACACCTTTTTTTAATGAGTTTTTCGTAATAATTTCATTTAAGTTAATACCTAAGTTCACAATAGTCTGAGCAATTTCCGGACGAATTCCTACTAACAAACACTTGGCTCCAACCAAACGTACGGCTTCAGCAGCTTGAATGATATGATGGGCAACCATCGTATCCACTACTGGTACTCCGGTAATATCTATTAATACGACCTCTGATCGGTGCTTTACGACACCTTGCAGTAAGTTTTCCATAATTTTCTTTGCACGATCGGTGTCAATTGTTCCCACAAGCGGCATTACCGTAATTTTATCAAATACCGGTATTAATGGAGCAGACAATTCTTGAAGTGCAACTTTTTGCAACATAACTGTATTTTCCCACGAGTTGGAGTATTGTTCTACTATTTTGTTATAAATAGGGCTTAACCACTTGTCAAACCGATAGAATAATTCAGAATGAGTTTGATCAGCCTTTACATGTTCACTGTTTACATACCCTTCAACCACTACATGACCCAAGTTACGTACACCCTGTGTCAAATAAGCAAGAGGCCATCCTAAACTCACAACTCGTCCTACTACTTCCTCTAGTTCCTCTGCAAAATTTTCCTGATCACGGAATGCTTTTGCCAAAAGTAAATTTACAAAATCAGAGCTTACATTTACGTACACTTGCTCGGATACAATGTTTTTAATCCGCTCTGTTTCCACATCATTCATTAACACTAGCCATCGATCAAAAATTTCTGATTTATGATTTTGTATATAATTGAATAAATCTTGATTCATGAGGTCCTCCTTGTGAGTCAATACACTCATTTATATCTATATATATATTATCATTTTTAAAACGTTTCTTATTACAATATACGTTTACTGATTATTCCTAGTCAAATTAAAAAAGTTGCTCATAAAGGAGCAACTTAGCATAAATGGAAGTATAATTCTAAAAGTCGATAAGTCCTACACTGATTTGCAAGGCTTCATCCACTCTGTCCATCATTTCATCATCTAAATGGGTAATCTTGTCTGTTAGCCTCTGTTTATCAATAGTACGAATTTGTTCTAGTAAAATAACTGAATCTCGCTCAAATCCATAGCGCTTTGCATCAATTTCAACATGCGTGGGTAACTTTGCCTTTTGAATTTGAGCAGTGATCGCAGCTACAATAACAGTTGGGCTAAAACGATTGCCTATATCATTTTGAATGACAAGTACAGGGCGAACGCCTCCTTGTTCTGAGCCAACAACAGGAGATAGGTCAGCAAAATAAACGTCGCCACGTTTGACTACCAAGTCATTACCCCCCGCTTACTAAACGATCCACAGTATGATCAGCTTCATACTCTGCTAGAAAAGCCTCGGAAGCAATATTTAAGTTTATCTTTGCCATCTCCATATATCCACGTCTCATTGATTCGCGAATATGGCGTTTTTTTCGCTCACGAAGGTACAATTTTGTTGCTTGGTGAATAAAATCACTTCGGTTGCCATTTTCTTGTTTAACCATAAGATCGAGCTCCGATACTAAATTTTTCGGTAATCTTACTAGGATTTCTGTAGTTGCGCTCGCTTCAGACACAAACATACACCTCCAACATCAATACACACACCAATAGTCTCATCTTTCCTTATCATAACATTGATTAGCTTTAATGGAAAGTTAATTCTGTCAATTTCTACACTATTATCGTCAATTGATACCCTCTTTTATGCATGGAAGTTATTATTTTATTGTCTTTTGTTCGCAGGCTTTTTATGTTGACTCAGGAAGATGTATATTCAGCGCAAGATATAATTATTAACATGAATGTGCTGAGAATCTCTTGTATAAACCCTCGGAACCCTTGCTGCAATCATGCAAGGGATTTCATAATTAATTGTTTCAAGATGCTTTGCTACTTCATCAATTGTAATTTCAGCACCTTGTTGTTTTCCAATAAATGTTACTTTTGTACCCATTTTATACATTTTAGGCAATTTAATCATCAATTGATCCATGCATATCCTACCAACAATTGGCACTTTAACTCCATCTACTAACACTTCAAAATTACTTAATTTACGAATCCAGCCGTCTGCGTATCCTACTGGGATAGTAGCAATCCATTCATCTTCTTTAGCTTCATAAGTAGCTCCGTAACTGATATGACTCCCCTTTTTGACTTTTTTAACATGCGCAATACGGCTGTGCAGCGAAAAAGCTTGTTTTAACGGAATTGGCAAGACTTCTTTTAATTCCTCTGAAGGACTCAAGCCATACATAGAGATACCTAAGCGTACGCCATTAAAGATATCGCTCGGACGACGAAGCAAAGCTGCGCTATTTGCACAGTGAATCATCGGAGGTGTAAAATTATGTTCTTTCACAATTCGAACCATTTCTTCAAAGAATGTGTATTGTTTTTCAAAATAAGACGAATTTAGCTCGTCTGCTGTTGCAAAGTGTGTAAACACTCCATCCAGCGCGAATCCTGAATGAGAAGTGATGATATTCATCGTTTCGTGTAATTCTTCTTTTGTTCTAATTCCTAAGCGACCCATGCCTGTATCTATTTTTAAATGCATATGCAACTGACTGTTTGCACCTAGAATGGACGCCGCTTCTTCAATCCAAGCTTTGCTATAAGCAGTGACCGTTACATCCCACTTCAATGCAGTTTGAATGTGTAAGGGAGGCACGGCTCCTAATACTAAAATGGATTCCTTTATTCCTTTTTTTCGAAGAGCAATAGCTTCATCCAAAAAAGCTACAGCTAGCATATCAGCGCCAGCTTGAAGCGCAATCTCTGCTACTTCTTTATCTCCATGCCCGTACGCATTCGCTTTTACTACGGCCATTAACGTTTTATGCCCCGGTATCAGTTCTCTTACATGATTCACATTTTGAAAAATGGCTTCTACATCAATTTCTGCCCATGTTTCTCTATAAAATGCATCCATTACTACGACACTTCCTTTTTTCAGAACCATTCTAAACGTACTTTCCTCTGTTAGTATAATACATCTATAGCCAAACTTCATCTCGATCTTTATTCAAATTAAGCAAGAACAAGCCTACATATATGCAGGCTTGTAAGCTTCTCTTATTTTCCCATCTGACTTTGCACAGATCTAGCAACTGTACTCAATTCATCTGGTGTCAGCTGATCAGAAGCCAGCATAAAGTCTACTCCATTATATGTCCAAGATAGACTTTTATCCGTTAAAGCTCCCACAGTAAAACCTAAATCAAATGGCTCTCCGGCAGTAACTGTAGATGTTGCTGTTTTAGCTACTTGCGCTTTTTCTTGTACAAGCGTAAACGGCTTTTCTCCTTTGTACATTAAAACGACTCTCTCACCATTTTCCGTCTCAATTTTCTTTTCCTTGGAAAGCTTTGTACCTTTTGGAACGTCCTTAGGATAAAGAACGCTAAATGATTTGTGCTGAGCTAATGTCGGAATGTCAATCTTTGCACTTGTCATGTTTCTTTTTGTATCAAAAGCCCCTTTATCAAACTTAGAATCGAATTTCACCTTAGAGAAATCAACTTTTATTAACACTTTATTATCCGTATCCATAATTTTAACCGACACAGGCGCTAAGTCACTTTTGTTCAGCGTAATTTCTTGTTTAGGAAGCATTGTGCTATTTTGATAGTTCGTTTTTGTTTCAAAAATATAATGTTTATCCGTTGATTTAAAACTTGCCTTTTCATCCTTCACAATATCTTGGACAAGGGATTCATACAAATAAGCTTGACTGCTATTTTGCGGCCAGTCACTTTGAAAACGAAAGCTTTTATTTAAGGCAGGCGTTAAAACAAAAACCCCTTCATCATTACGCAAAATCATTTGGCTTTGATCTTTCTTTGTATTTTTCAAATTCACTCGATAGTACATAGGCTTACTATGCCAAATCTCTACATCGTATACTTGAGCATCTTTCCCTGTATTCAATGTCATCTTAGCATCTGATTTATACCCCGCCATTTCTTGTACCTTGGCATCCAATGCATCTGTTACATCCTGCTGACTTTTTTCACCGCATGCTGATAAGGCTAAGAGAAAAAAGGCGCAAACAAATAAGCCAACCCATTTTTTATGCATTTCCCCAACTCCTTTGTTTCGTATATTCACAGCTAAACGGAGAAGCAAGAACATATCTTGTCTCCCCTATCCACACTATGAATATATGAACAAGAAATAGTGAATATGCAGACTAGCTTGACAAGCGTTCAATAATTACTTGAGCAATCGCATAGTGCGCACTGTGGGAAATAGATACGTGTACAGACGCTTCCAGTGGTTGTTTTGTAACAATGTGGGGTTTCCCTCTTTCATCATTCACGATTTCGATATCTTGGAAGCTAAAATCTTTCCCTATTCCTGTTCCAAGAGCTTTCGAATATGCTTCCTTCACAGCAAATCTTCCTGCTAAAAATTCGACCTTACGTCGGCTTGATAGCTTTTCATAGCGTTCTCTTTCATTTTTTGTTAAAATCCGAGTAATAAAAGCGCTTTGACGCTGCACCATTTTTTCAATCCGCTCTAACTCTGTAATATCAATTCCAGTTCCTATAATCATTTTCATTTAATCCTCTCTTACAGAATAGTATATAAAAATGCCTTTATAAAAAGGAGTGACAAATATGTTCGTACGCACAGAAAATGCAGCTGAATTTAAACGTTTTTATCCTGTTACCTTCACGCTTATCTGCATCCACATTGCGCTATGGTTACTTGCCGCTCTTCCCTCACACCTTGCAGAATCTTTTATACATCAGCTTATTGGTGTGAATAGTTTAATTTCCCAAGGAGACTACTGGCGGCTTTTCACACCTATCTTTTTACATCTAAGCTTTTCACATCTTCTTTTTAACTCATTTTCATTGTTCTTGTTAGGACCAGGCGCTGAGCGTATTCTTTCTTCTTATAAGTTTCTTCTATTCTACCTTACGTGTGGATTGCTTGGAAATATCGTTACATTTCTAATCCAATCTTCTTTTTACAGCCATGTGGGTGCATCCGGCGCCATTTTCGGACTGCTCGGATTTTACCTCTATCTTGTCATAAAACAAAAGCATATGCTTTCTAAAAGCAACCAGCAAATCATTGTCGTCTTTTTAATTATTGGATTGCTTTCAGGTCTGCTAACGCCAGGAACCAACAATACAGCTCATTTCGCTGGAGGTATTGCTGGATTTCTTCTCGCTTTTTTTACGTTCAAACAGAAAAACAAGCCACAGATATGAGGCCTGCTTTAGGATTTAATATAAAAAGTGGATGAGTTAATAAATTCCACATCTTCATAAGTCTTCAAATCTCTTACTAACTGAAAGAGCGCTTCATCTTTTTTCTTAGCTTCAATCATGCAATCAATTTGCGGTATCGTTCCATTTACTTCTTTTAAAAAGCTGTAAAATCCATTAACATCGATATAATCTGCATGGGCTCTAAATTCTTTATCACTTTTAGGACTAGATATATGCATTTTTAGAGGGAGTGTTTCATGTTCCCATGTTCTAATGATACGGTCCCAATGCTCTTGCCATGAAGTTTCATCGTTGTTCGCCTGATGATGATGAAGATCAAAAATGATTGGGACATTTAGTTTTTCACATAAATACAAGACGTCTTTTATATGAAAGGTTGTATCGTCGTTTTCCAACATAATCATTTGCTGAAGGGATTGAGGTACAAGCCCCCAATTATGAATAAACTGCTCCAGTGCTTTTTCTTTATCATTATAAGCTCCTCCAACGTGTAAAACACAGCGATTTTGAAGCGGAATATCCATTCCTTTCAGCAACTTTTGATGCATGCGAAGAGTTTGGATAGAATGCTTAAAAACCTCTTTATCCGTTGAGTTTAAAACAACAAAATGATCCGGGTGAAAATCTACTCGCATTGGATGTTCCTTCAAAAATACAGAAATACGCTGAAGAGCATCTTTTAAAGGAGCTATGTAGTTCCACTCTTTTAGTGCCTCATGGTTAGCTAATGGAATTAACTTAGAACTGAATCGAAAAAACTCAATTTCACTCCACGCATTATGTTTTAATAACCGTAAGCAGTTTTCTAAGTTGGATATTGCAATACGTTCGAGCTTGCGAATGGCCGCTTCATGGTCTTTCACACGCTGAAATTGTGCAAAAGTCATTGTTTGAGAAGGAGAACTATTTTCCAAATGAACGCTCATCGCCACATAACCTAACCGAACAATGGTCGACATCAGTGAACACCCCATTTTATTTTACTCATAGTGTGCACCAATAAAATAGCAATTAACACATAAAAAAAACGAGCCTGTTAAGGCTCGTTTTTATTTTACGCTTTGCTGCGAGAATCTTTACGATTACTGCTGCTATTGCGATTTCTATTATCACTGCCGTTGCTTCCACCGCGACGCTTGTCACCAAAACGCTTTGAGTTTCCACGACGATTTTGCTGTGAGTAGTTTTTAGAGTTAGAACGTGAACGACCTCCGCCATTTCCACGTTTGTTTTTATCACCTTTTGCAATTACCGGTGGTTCAGCAGTTAATTGAATTGGTGATTCATTTGGTTCTTTTGTAAATAATTTGATTGCCGCTGCCACTAATGAAACTGAATCGTGCTCTTCAAGTAACTCTTCTGCCAACTGTTTGTAGTAAGATAAGTTGCCTTGTGTCACAGATTCCGTTAATTTGTCAGCTGCAATACGCTGTTGACCTTCCATTGCTTCATCAAGCGTTGGAGCAGTCATACGCTCCATTTTACGTTTTGTTGTACGCTCAATATTGTGTAACTGTCCAGTTTCTCTTGGCGTTACAAATGTCATAGCAGCACCCATTTTACCAGCACGTCCTGTACGTCCGATACGGTGTACATAGCTCTCCGGATCTTGAGGGATATCAAAGTTGTATACATGAGTAACACCAGAAATATCAAGTCCGCGTGCAGCTACGTCTGTCGCAACTAATACATCAATAGAACCTTCTTTAAATTGACGTAGTACAGATAGACGTTTCGATTGTGTCAAGTCACCATGGATACCTTGTGCAGAATAACCACGCATATTTAATGCTTCTGATAACTCATCAACACGGCGCTTTGTACGACCAAAAATGATAGCTAGTTCAGGTGATTGCATATCTAAAAGACGAGTAAGGATATCAAATTTACGCTTTTCTTGTACTTCTAAATAATACTGCGTAATGTTTGGCATCGTTACTTCTTTTGCTTTTACTTTTACCACTTTTGGTTCGTTCATGAATTTTTCAGCAATGCGACGGATTGGAGTAGGCATTGTTGCTGAGAATAAAAGTGTTTGGTGGTTCTCAGGTACGTTTGATAAGATTTTTTCAATGTCTTCGATGAATCCCATGTTTAACATTTCATCTGCTTCATCTAAAATAACTGTATGAACGTCTTGTAGACGAAGTGTACGACGATTAATATGATCTAGCATACGTCCTGGTGTCCCTACGATGATATGAGGGTGCTTTTTCAATGCACGAATTTGACGACTGATATCTTGACCACCATAAATTGATAGCACGCGTACGCGCTTTGTTTGACCAATTTTGTAAAGTTCTTCAGATACCTGTACAGCAAGTTCACGAGTAGGAGCAATAATTAACCCTTGAATTGCATCTACGTTTACATCAACTTTTTCAATAAGAGGAATACCAAATGCCGCTGTTTTCCCTGTTCCTGTTTGTGCTTGTCCGATCAAATCGTGACCTTCTAGTGCTAATGGGATAGTTTCTGATTGAATTGGTGTTGCTTCTTCAAAACCCATTTTACTCACAGCTTTGTTAAGCTGTTGACTTAATCCTAAATCTTGAAATAATGCCAAGTTTTTCAAACTCCTTTTATATTTAGACTATCTATATTTTACAAAAAAAAGCATTCTCCGAGGAAACGGAAAATGCTCTAAACGACTACTTCAATAAATTCAACGTTTAGAGTATAAGCGCCTCAAGACACTCAGACTACATCATAACACTATGGCTTTCCGTTTGCAATAGAGCTTACTTATACTCTTTTTAATATCACTGTAATTTATGCATCATTTTTGAGATAACTTCCTCAAGCTTCATCCCTCGAGATGCTTTCACTAAAACCACATCTTCTCTTGTTGTAATCGCTGTTAATTTTTCAACAAGCTCATCTTTCTCCTCAAAGTGTATTACCTTATCTTCTGCAAAATTATTTTTTGCTCCTTGCTCAATTTCAACAGATAAAGGACCGTATGTTAGAACATAATCAATTTTTTCTGCTTGAATAAACTCTCCCACTTCTTTGTGGAACTCTTTTTCCTGATCGCCTAATTCAAGCATATCCCCGAGAACAAGAATTTTTTGCTTATAGCCTTCTAAATCATGCATCAACGTGATAGCAGCTTTAACGGACGTTGGACTTGCGTTATATGCGTCGTTAATGAAGGTCAGGCCATCTGTTCGTTTTACAAGCTCCATACGCATATTTGTTAGCTTTAATTCTTTTAATCCCTTAGCGATTGTTTCGTTGTCTAGTCCAAAATAATGACCTACCGCAATAGCAGAAAGCGCATTGTGAACATTATGTTTACCTAATACCGGGATAAAGAATGAATATGTTGTTTCACGTGAAACAGTGAATGTTGTTCCTAACTCTTCGGCTGAAATAGCACTTGGATACAAATCGTTTTGTTCTGAGCTGCCAAATGTCACCGTTTCAAATGCTGGATTAACTACGCGCGACGTTAAAAGTGGCTCATCACCATTATAGACAAGCTGACCTGTTGGTGCTAAGCCGCTTGTAATTTCTAATTTTGCCTCCGCAATTCCATCACGACTTCCTAAGTCTTGAAGGTGCGATTCTCCGATATTTGTAATAATGGCCACATCAGGCTCCGCTAAATTAGAAAGAAACTCAATCTCTCCTCGGCTGCTCATGCCCATTTCTAAAACGGCAATATCATGAGTTTCATCTAAACGCAAAATAGTAAGCGGCATGCCAATATGATTATTAAAGTTTCCATCTGTTTTCAGAACACGGTAAGTTGTATCAAGCACAGCTTTCACCATGTCTTTTGCCGTTGTTTTTCCGTTACTTCCTGTAATGCCCACTACTTTAATATCTAACTCGTGACGATAGGATTTCGCTAATTGCTGAAGAGCTTCTAGCGTATCATCGACTAAAATAACGCTAATGTCTGTCGGTGGGTTTTCTTCATCTTTGTTCCACAGAGTAGCGACCGCTCCGTTTTCAATTGCTTTATCGACAAATACATGCCCGTTAAAACGTTCCCCTTTAATTGGGATATATAAATTGCCTTGCTGAATAGTTCTCGTATCAATTGAGACTCCCTCAATTACAGTTGCTTCGTTCCCGCTATGAAATACACTTCCTGGAATCATTGCAGCTAGCTGTTTAAGCGTACGTTTAATCATTGTTGTTTTGCTCCTCTCGATATAAAGTAAACTATGGATACTATTTAATTGAAACTAAACACAGAAACACTATTCATGATGAATAGTGTTGTGTGAGTTACATTGTGTGTTTAATTTGCTGCTTTTCGGTATGACGTTCAATTGCTAGTGATACAAGTTTTTCAATTAAATCTGGATATTCAACACCTGCGTGTTTCCACAATAACGGGAACATACTGAAAGGTGTAAAACCAGGCATCGTATTCACTTCATTAATAATGA
The DNA here is from genome assembly GCF_053345675.1 of Priestia sp. D51. Taxonomy (NCBI): domain Bacteria; kingdom Bacillati; phylum Bacillota; class Bacilli; order Caryophanales; family Bacillaceae; genus Priestia; species Priestia sp. D51. The sequence goes on from NZ_JBLTIR010000013.1 coordinate 18,068, forward strand.
ATTTACCTTCTGGTGTTAAGAAGAAATCCGCACGTACAAGACCAGATCCATCAATTGCTTTAAATGCTTTGATTGCTAGTGCTGACATTTCTTGATGCTGTTCTTCTGTAATTTCAGCTGGAATAATAAGACCTGTATCGCCGTCTTCATATTTTGCTTTGTAATCGTAAAACGCTTTTTTAGGTAAGATTTCTCCAACTACTGAACAAGCTGCTTCATCATTCCCTAACACACCAATTTCAACTTCACGACCAACTGCTGCTGCTTCTACAATGATTTTTCGATCAAATAAGAAGGCTTCAACAAATGCCGCTTCTAACTCTTCGCGGTTATCACATTTGCTAATCCCAACACTTGAACCTAAGTTTGCTGGTTTAACAAAGCAAGGGTATCCAAGTGTTTCTACTTTTTCATAAGCAGCCGTTCGATCTGCTTCCCACTCGCGGCGGATAAATGATACGTACTCCACTTGAGGCAGACCTGCCTGTGCAAACAGCTGCTTCATTACAACTTTATCCATACCAGCTGCTGAAGCTAATACGCCGTTTCCAACATAAGGAATATTCAATAATTCTAATAATCCTTGTACCGTACCATCTTCTCCATTTGGACCATGAAGAAGTGGGAAAATAACATCTAGTTGATCATCTGTTTTTGAATCTGTTAATGCAAACATTTCTGTATTCAATGAAACTGGTGAAATAGCTGTTCCGTTATCTTGAATTTCTAATTGAGCAACTGTTTCAAGCGGACCAGTCAGCTGTGTGCCGCGAATCCATTTTCCTGTTTCTGTAATGTAAATTGGATGCACTTCATATTTATCGTGATTAATTGCTTTTGAAACTGCTAGAGCTGTTTGTAAAGATACTTTATGTTCAGCGGATTTTCCTCCGTATAAAAGGCCAAGCTTAATTTTCACTGATGTTCCTCCTAACACATATTCATCTTTTCTATTTTATCATGCACGTTTAGATAGTAAACAGAAATATTAACTATTATTACGTATGTCAAAATAGCTAGGCTTGTGAAAGAAATTCCAGCTTCTCCTTTCATTATTTAAAATGACCTTTTCACTTGAATCATTTATTTTTAAAAAAACTTTTTTGATTTTAAATCTTTTTTAAAAGTTTATTTATAAAGTTTATTTATGCTAAAGATCACCATCAATAATCGAAACTATAGTTCTGGTATAAATCAGGAGGTTCAACAAATATGAGTAAAATGGGAAAAACGATGATTGCTGCATGCAGCGTAGCCATTGGAAGTATTTATGCAACTGGTTATATAAACACTCTATCTGACGCGCAAGCTGTTCAAGTCACACCGGCTCATCATCAGAAAAAAACGAGAGATCAGACAGACAATCAAACGATTGTTAATGATAACTGGGGAGAAGATATCGCTTCTTCTAATAAGCACCCTTCATCAGCGAGTACCGAAAGTTCTGCTCCTAAAACAAAATACAAAGATGGAACGTATTCTGGTCAAGGAAGCAACCGTATCGGAACTGTTTACGTATCTGTGACCATTAAAAACGACCGAATTGATACAGTTGAAATTACAGAAGCGGATACTCACTATTCTGAGAGTTACATTGAGGATCTTCCGTCTCAAGTCGTACAAAGACAAAGCTCAGATGTCGACGTCGTGAGCGGAGCAACGCTTAGCACGGAAGATTTTCAAAATGCCGTGGATGACGCCCTTCAGCAAGCAATGAATGCATAAAGGAGAAACGAATGATGTCCATAAAAACGTATAGCCGCTCTGTCTTATGTATGGGAACAACCGTGTCCATTCAAGTAATTGCTCCCCAATCGGAGGAAGCAAATGTCCTTCACCATATCTCAAAGGCATTTACTATTTTTAAGACCGTCGAAACGACATGCAGTCGATTTGATGCCAAAAGCGAAGTTATGAAGCTAATTAGACATATCAAAGAACCTGTTGCTGTTAGCCCCCTATTATTTGAAGCCCTTCATTTCGCTATCTTAGTAGCAGATGAAACGCATGGAATCTTTGACCCAACGGTAGGAAAACAATTAGAAAAACGTGGTTTTAACGAACATTATTTAGATGGAAAGCCCGTACAAGTGAACGAAGCAGTCGAGTCTGGAAGTTATAAAGACATCGTATTGAATACACATAAAAAAACGGTTCTCTTACAAAAACCGATGATTATAGATCTTGGAGCGGTCGCCAAAGGATTAGCTATTGATTTGGCTGCCCACTCCCTTCCTTATCAGCATTTTATGATTAATGCCGGAGGAGACATCCTAGTTAAAGGACTCAATCAACACGGAGATTTGTGGAAAGTCGGGATTCAGCACCCTCAGATTCAAACGCAGTCATTACTGACCTTGCGTGTAACAGATACGGCTGTCTGCACATCAGGAAATTATGCTAGAAAAAATAAGACGCAACCATTCATGCATCATTTGGTTAATCCCTTATCTCCATCTACTAGAAGCAGTCTAATGAGTTGTACAGCTATTGCTCCTTCTGCCATGCTGGCCGATGCATTATCTACATCAGCTTTTATTTTAGGAGCGGAAAAAGGAGTAAATTTATTGAATGATGCCGACGTACGCGGCGTACTCTTCGATTCTAGTTTCACTCCTTTTTTCACATCAGATATGGAGGAATTAATGAATGATGACCACACGTTCTGAACGAAGAAGCGGTGTTAAATATATTAGTACACCCAAAGGTTATATTATTGTAGATGAAAACAAACCAAAAGAAATAAGTCGGTGGGGGCAGCTAGTTAAAACACCTAAAAGATACGTGATGGCTATGCTGCTGCTTTTAACCTTATTAGGTGAATTCAACTCTTCTGCCTTTCAAGGATTAGGACACCTACTACTCGCCGTATGCTCGGCGGCCGCCTTAGATTTAGGATTTTCTTTTGCTTATAAAAAGAAAATTCAGCTTCCTGACGGCGGAATTATTACTGGATTAATTATTGCCTTAGTGCTCAGCACCTCTACACCTGCTTGGGTCACATTTTGCACTGTAGCTGTTGCTATTTTATCGAAGCACTTAGTAAAAGTAAAAAAGAAGCCTATTTTTAACCCTGCCGCTTTTGGTCTTCTCTTTTCACTTATTGTCTTTTCAAGCGGCCAAAGCTGGTGGGGAAGCTTATCTTTACTACCCGTCTGGCTCATTGTATTCGTGTTTGTGACAGGGTACCTTGTGACGAGCAAAGTAAATAAATTCCCTCAAGTATTTGCGTTTTTAGGCGTGTATTTTGCTATTTTTACGATTATGTCGTTAATAGGAGTAGGTGATGTAGCGGATGCTTTACGAGCTCCTTTTGTTAATTCCGCTTTATTTTTAGCCTTCTTTATGGTGACGGATCCGCCAACTTCTCCTGCGAAGTATAAAGACCAAATAAAATTTGGGATGCTTGCAGGGGCGATTAGCGCCGTAGATTACTTAGTTTTTGGCGGCCTTGCCTATTTATTAATCGGCCTGTTACTTGCTAATGCATGGAAAGCATGGAAGACTGCAAACAAAAAAGTGACAAAAAAAGCTGCCTAATGACAGGCAGCTTTTTTCATAGCGGAATTTTCACATAAAATTCCGTACCCACGTTTTTTTGACTAAAAACCTTAATTTCTCCGTCATGAGCTTGTACAATCCATTTGGCAATCGCGAGCCCTAAACCTGATCCTCCTTCGGCACGCGCCCGACTCTTATCACTTCGATAAAAGCGATCAAACACATACGGAAGATCTTTCGCTTCAATTCCAATGCCTGTGTCTTTGACAATTAGCGTCATAGAGTGATGATGTTTCTTTAGACTAATATGAATGCTTTCTCGAGGTGGGGTGTACTTAAAAGCGTTGTCTAACAAAATCATACATAGCTGATGAAGTCGTTCTTGATCTCCTCCGAACATTAACGATTCAATTTCCCTTGTGAAATGCAGCTCCTTTAGTTCAAATATAGGCTCAAACTGATTAGCTACTTTATCAACTAGCTCACCCATATTAAAGACCGTTTTGTTTAGCAGCTGTGCACTTGAATCAGATCTAGCGAGTGTTAGTAAGTTGCCCACCAGCTTCGTCATCCGCTTTACTTCGTTTAAGCTTTGATAAATGTTTTCGCTTTCTTGCTCAATCGTATGATTTGGTCGTCTAAACAATAGCTCGAGATGCGTTTGCATCACGGAAAGAGGCGTCCTTAACTCATGGGAAGCATCTGCAATAAATTCGACTTGTTTGTTCCAAGATTTTTGAATAGGTACAAGCGCTCGATTGGCTAAAAACAAGCCAGCTACAAGGGAAAGAAGCAGTCCAATAAAAGCTGAAATGACAAGAAGAAAAGCAAGGTGCTCTAAGGTTTGAGTTTCTGGATCTACGTTTAAGACAAGTTGAATTGTTGAAACGTCTTGATCTTTTATATATCCTTCATTTTTCACATTCATCACTCGATAAGCATGACCGTTTACCTCTTGCGACGTTTTGATTTTCCCTTCTGAGAGCGCAGGCTTAAAGTCGTCAATATCGTTTGTATATAACCCTTTTTTAGGTGTAATTTTGATTAATTTTTTATCACTGCTCCAAAGTAAAAACGCAACGCGACGTTCTGTTTCTCTCTCATTGTTTTCCTGAATTTCATGTAAATTTCTTTTTTTAACCTGCTCGCTCATCTCACTTAGCCGATTGTCCGGGTTTAAAAAAATAAGATGCTGCATGTAAAAATATAAAACCACACTAAAAATGCTCAAGATAACCATCAGCACCATTGTGTTAAATAACACAAGCCTGATTCTCGTCTTTTTAAACATGCTCTTCCCCTTTTAACATAAAGCCTACGCCTCTGACTGTACGTACATAATTGTCACAATTAAAAGGCTGAAGCTTCTTTCTTAAATGGTGAACATAAACATCAACTACGCCCACTCCTACATCGGATGTAAAACCCCATACCCGATTAAAAATTTGATCTCGAATAAGGATTTGTTCTTTATTTCGAATAAAATATTCCAAAAGCTGAAATTCTTTAATCGTTAACGTGAGGACACTTCCATTAATCACTACTTCATGATTGGCTTCTCGTATAGAAATGGGACCATATGAAATCATACCTTCTTCTGCCTGCAAGTCCCTAAGCATTACCCTTAACCTCGCAAAAAGTTCAGCCATGGCAAAAGGCTTAACCAAATAATCATCGGCTCCATAGTCGAGTCCTTTCACTCGATCTTCTACACTATCTTTTGCAGTAAGAAAAATAACTTTGGTCAACACCTTTTGTTTTCTTAGTTTTTTTAGTATGTCAAGCCCTGTCATACTCGGCAGCATAATATCTAAAATTAAGGCATCATAAATATTCTGCTCTGCTAAAAACAAACCTTCATCTCCATCAGACGCACAATCAACTTCATATCCTTCTTCTTTTAAGCCTTCTACGATACCGTGTAATAATGAAGCATCATCTTCTACCACAAGTACACGCATATCAAATTCCCCCTTTTGTGATTACCTAAATAATCATTATCTTAGCATGTCACTTTTAAAAATATTTTAAAACTAGCGCGTTATCATCTCTTATACTTTATAAAAAAAGTTATGCCTGCAAGCAGGCATAACTTTTAACTAAACGCTATTTATGATCAGGACGTCGGTAAATGAACACCGCTTCTTTTGGCAGTTTACCAAACAAAAAGCTAGCAAACGGTAAAAGACGATGACATCCCCAAATAATGAGGTAACAGCCCGCTAATGTCAAAATATAACGTGCCAAGATTTCCACGTGAAACATATAGTTGCCTTGTATTGGTACTGCTTTTGCCACAAAGTTTAAAACCATTGGATGAATCAAGTAAAATCCAAACGAGTACATGGCAATATTTTTAACGACCGTCACGGACTTCACAGAAAGCTTTTCAGCTAATATCTCTGCAATTCGGAAGAAGAAATAACTTCCCACGACCAAATAAAGCGTATTAACAGCCTCATACGTAAAGCCTGAAATGTGAATCGTCTTCATTGTGTATAAGTGATAATTTAACAGTGAAATAGCTATTCCCGATCCGAGCGTCACCAGAAATAATACAATATTTGAACGACTGTACTTTTTATCCACTTGTTCGCGATAATAAATACCAATCCAACCGCCGAGTAAAAACGTAGCCATCGTATTTAAAAATAAATTAAATGAAGTGATATGATACGTATTGTTAAGCATTAAATAACCAAGCTGAATGATAATACCAAACAGCCACATGTATTTTTTAAAAATGGTTACTTTTTGTGCTAGCCATACAAAAACCGGCAGCACGAGATACACTTGTACAATTAAAAAGATAAAATGAAGCTGATAGTAGGACTCTCCGCGTAAAATACGTTTCACAATATCAGCTGCATTTAACTCTGTTGCTCCCACATAGTACGAATAAAATTCATAAATAAGTGCCCAAATAACATAGGGGACTAAAATATATGTCACTCTTCGAGCATAATACGTTTTCCATAAAGTCTTTGTTAACGGCTTGTTAATGTAACTATAAAAGAAAACTAAACCTGTGATCACAATGAAGATCCCTGCTTCAATTCGAACAATTCGGTTAAGGAAATGATATTTCTGATAAGCTTCACTTGCAAATGGCAGTACCGTTGCATACGCTGCTGTTACATGTACGAGCACAACCATCATCATAGCGAATAATCGTAAAAAATAAATGGATTGAATATGCTGCTTTTGTTTTTGCTTCACTTTTTCTCTCCTATATAATGTGAAATATACATTCTAGATGAATAATAGAACATTCAATTTTTTCTTATCTTTCCCGTTTTACAAATAAAAAAGCTAATAACATAAAATAAATGTTATTAGCTTTACTCGTTTGTATTTTATCTTTCCTCTTGCTATCACGCAACTGAATTTACAAAAACAATAAAGAACTTGAGTATAAAGGCCTAACTAAGTACCTTTTATTTACGGTGCATTTTGAATTCTAAAAATAATTCATTGTAATAAGCAAGCATTCGTTTGCCTAAGTTATTATATACTTCAAGCTTATTGGTTAGTTCTTCATCCGGATAAAAACGTTCATCTTTCGCTACTTCTTTCGGCAAATAATCTAACGCTTTTTTATTAGGCGTAGAATACCCTACATATTCTGCATTTTGAGCAGCGTGTTTAGGATCTAGCATAAAATTCATGAATTTATGTGCACCTTCTACGTTTTTAGCCGTTTTTGGAATAACCATGTTATCGAACCATAAATTCGAACCTTCTTCTGGAACAACGTAATTCAGCTTATCGTTTTCACTCATAATTTCAGAAGCATCACCTGACCAAACAACGCCAACTGCCGCTTCTTCATTTGCTAGGAGCATCTTAATCTCGTCTCCTACAATGGCTTTTACGTTTGGTGTTAATGTATCAAGCTTTCTTTTTGCTTCTTGAAGATGAGCTTTATTCGTATCATTTAATGAATAATTTAAGCTATTTAGCCCCATTCCCATCACTTCTCTAGCGCCATCTGCAAGTAAAATTTGATTTTTTAGCTTAGGATCCCATAAATCATTCCAACTCTTTATCTTCTTACCATGAATCATATCAGAGTTATAAACAATACCCACAGTTCCCCAAAAATAAGGAATAGAGTACTTATTGCCAGGATCAAAAGATAGGTCTAAAAAACGCGGATTAATGTATTTTAAATTAGGCAGCTTCGAATGATCAATTGGCAATAGTAAATTTTCTTCACGCATCTTGCTAATCGCGTATTCAGAAGGAACAGCAATATCAAATGTCGTACCGCCTTGTTCAATTTTTGTCATCATTGCTTCATTCGAATCAAAGGTCTGATAAATGACTTTAATTCCGGTTTCTTTTTCAAACTGATTCACTAAATCAGGATCAATATAATCTCCCCAATTATAGACGGTCAGCGTATCTCCTCCAGAGTATCCTTCGGCATTGTTCAAATGATGAACCACATACATAAGAACGAAAGAAAGGATGACGATGAAGATAAACGGCTTTGCTAATTGCTTCATTTTCCAGTCGCCACCCCTTTCGCTTTATTGCTATATCGCTGACTGATAAAGTAATAACCAATTACAATCAGCACGGTAAACATGAAAATAAGAGTAGAAAGAGCATTGATTTTCAGCGAGACCCCTCTTCTTGCTAACGAGTAAATTTCTACTGAAAGCGTGGAAAAACCATTCCCGGTCACAAAGAACGTAACCGCAAAGTCATCCAAAGAGTAAGTTAAAGCCATAAAAAAGCCTGCAAAGATACCCGGACGAATAAATGGCAATACCACTTTCGAAAGTACTTCAAAGCGACTTGCTCCCAAATCACGGGCTGCATCGAGCAGTGTCGGACTCATTTCCTGCAGCTTAGGCAGAACCATGATGACCACAATCGGTACACTGAATGCAATATGCGCTAATAATACCGATATAAACCCGAGCTTTACACCGATAATGGTAAATAGAATTAAAAAAGATGCGCCAATAATAACATCTGGACTCACAATTAACACATTATTAAATGTTAACAGTGTATTTTGAACACGTCTGCGCTTCACGTATACGATAGCAAGTGCTCCTATCACGCCAATAATCGTTGAAATAACCGAAGACAATAGAGCAATAATTAAGGTATTCAAGACAATAATGAGCAAACGTGTGTCTTGAAACACTTCTTTGTACCAATCTAACGTAAACCCTTCAAACTCTCGCATGTTTCCTCCGCTGTTAAAAGAGTAATACATTAAATAAAAAATGGGCGCGTATAAAATGAAAAAGACAAAAAATAAATAAAGGTGGCTGAACTTCCACTTTCTCTTCATTTTACACACCTCTCTTTCCAGTGCCTGTTATGAGCATCATAACGGCCATCGCAATAATTAAAAAGACAGCAATTGTGGCTCCCATGCCCCAATCCTGCGTCACTAAAAAATGTTGTTCAATCGCCGTTCCCAGTGTAATGACGCGGTTTCCAGCAATTAAACGCGTAATCATAAAGAGTGACAGTGCTGGAATAAAAACAGCCTGACAACCTGATTTAACCCCTTCTAGCGTTAGCGGAAATACCACGCGCTTAAATGTCACCCATGAAGATGCCCCCAAGTCTCGCGAAGCGTAGATAAGCGAGGGATTAAGTTCTTCTAAAGAGTTAAAGATCGGCAAAATCATAAAGGGGATAAAAATATACACTGATACAAATACAAAACTAAAGTCAGTAAATAAAATTTGATGAGTACCAAATCCCAGAAATTCAGTAAATTTATTAACCGTACCGTACGTGCCGAATATGCCTAAAAAAGCATAAGCTTTTAATAATAGGTTAATCCACGTCGGTAAAATAATCAGTAGAAGCCAAAGCTGCTTATGCTTAAGCTTCGTTAGTAAATAAGCTGTTGGATAAGAAAAAACCAAGGAAAATAACGTAATTAAAAAGGCATACCAAAATGAGCTCAGCGTCATCTGTAAATAAACAGGGGTAAAAAATTTCTTATAGTTTTCAAGCGTCAGCTCATTATCAATGCTGAAAAAAGAATAATAGACAACTAATACAATGGGAGCAACTACAAAAAGCAAAATCCATAACACATACGGGACTAAATAAATATTTCTTGATTTAGTTTGCATGGTAATCCTCTTCATAACCTTCGAGTCGCTTATCGAATTCTTCTTCCGTTTCATTAAATCGCATAACGTGAATAGCTTCAGGTTCAAAATATAAACCAATTTCTTCGCCAACCGTTGCCTTTTTTGTAGAGTGGACGAGCCACTCATTCCCTGCATGGTCATAGCCTAAAATTTCATAATGGACTCCTCTAAACAGCTGTGAATCTACACGAACCTGCAGCTTTCCTTGATCGGAGCTTGTAATGGCTAAATCTTCAGGGCGAATCACAATTTCAACCTGCTCATTTCGGTTTAACCCTTGATCGACACATTCAAATTGCTGGCCGCCAAACTCCACTAAAAAGTCAGCAATCATTTTACCTGGTACAATATTTGATTCACCAATAAAATCGGCAACAAAACGATTAATTGGCTCATCATAAATATCTGTAGGTTCCCCGCTCTGCTGAATTCTTCCTTTATTCAAAACAAAGATTTCATCGGACATCGCAAGCGCTTCTTCTTGATCGTGCGTAACAAAAATGAACGTAATACCTAGACGGCGCTGTAATTCTCTTAACTCGTATTGCATTTCCGTACGCAATTTTAGATCAAGAGCTGAAAGCGGCTCGTCCAGCAGAATGACTTCGGGCTGATTTACAATTGCTCGTGCAATGGCTACGCGCTGTCTTTGACCGCCCGACATTTCCTTTATTTCTCTCTTTTCATATCCTTCTAGGTTAACAAAGCGAAGGGCTTCTTTAACTTTTATCCCAATATCAGCATTTTTCATCTTCTTGATTCGAAGACCAAATGCTACATTTTCAAATACATTCAAATGCGGGAAAAGCGCGTAGTCTTGAAAAACCGTATTAACCTGACGTTTGTTAGCCGGGACATCATTAATTCTTTTTCCATTAAAATAAATCGTTCCGCTCGAGGCCTCCGTAAAGCCTGCAATTAATCGTAAAATCGTTGTCTTTCCACATCCCGATGGACCTAAAAGGGTATAAAACTTCCCTTTTTCAATTTCAAAGCTTACATGATCCAATACAACTGAATCATTATCATATTGCTTGGTCACATTTTCAAATTGAATAATTGTATTCGTAGATGTCATTTCACTTCACCTCTTTTGTTCTATAAATAAGACTCTGTCGCCACGATAATTAACTCTGTTATTCCGTCATGAGCATTTAAAATCTGATGTTCTTCAGAAGCTTGAAAATAGATGGTTTCCCCTTGTTTAGCCTCATATATTCTGCCTCCAAGCTTCACCTTCACACACCCGCGCAAAATGTAGCCAAACGTTTCTGAAAGAGAAGGTTCAAATCTCTTAAATGCACCTTTTTCATGAAGAATAAGACGAATTGGCTCCATTTCCTTTTCATTTGATTCATGTACAAGCCACTGAATATGGTAACCTTTTTCATCTTCGCAATAACTCGTGTAGTCTTCCTCTTTATATACAACCTTTTGAACATGCGTATCAATTTCGAAGAATTCTTTCGGTTCGCACCCCAGCACTTCCAAAATACTAAAAAATGTTTCTAAAGACGGCGAACTTAAATCGCGCTCTAGCTGCGAAATATAGCCTTTGCTTAAATCAGTACGTTCTCCTAGCTCTTCTTGTGTTAAGCCTTTTTTTAATCGTAAATTCTTAATTTTCTTTCCTATTTCCATACTCTCGATCCTCAACTGTATTTAAAATTAGCAAACAGCATGAATAATTGTTCATGCTGTTCCAAACTCAAGTTTTGTTTTACTTAACTTAAAGTTTACTTTTAACCTTAAAATATTATACATGAATTATTTTTTAGTACAACCTTAAACACTTAAAAAATAAAAACTCCTTTTATTTAAAAGGAGTTTTTATTTTTATTTATACAACCTATGCGTTTCGTACTGTTTCCCGGATAATGTATCAAACTCAACTTCATGGTAATCTTGAAGGTCTTTTGCAGCTTTATTAGAGAGCGCTGCCGGATCATCCACTAGCTTTCCTTTTGAATCTATATACATATTTGAACGAAAAGCCGGCACTTCTGTTTTCATTTGATTCAGCTGATCGTAGAACAGATTACTTTTGTAACCAAGAGATTGAACAAGCGTCGGAGCAATATAAATAGGACTCATCGTACCGAGATTTTTATCTATTTTTGTATCGTAATTAGATAAAAATAAGAGCGGCGTCTCATAAAATTTTTGAGATGTTTGCTGCGTCTTCTCGTTTCCAAAACCCGTTTCTTTGTAAGCTTGAAGGTTTTGTCCAAGTGCTGGCAAATGATCTCCCCAAAATACTACAATGGTCGGCTCGTCCAGCTTTTGAATTTCATCGCTCAATCGTTTTAAAGCAGCATCTGAACGTTTAATTCCTTCAGCATAAATTTCAATTTCCTTTTGCATTTCTGGTGATAACCCTTTACCGGTTACTTTAATGGTTTCCTGACCATTATACTTATCCGCAGAATAAGGAAGATGATTTGCAATCGTTACAGCATGCACAAATGCAGGCTTTTTCGACTGACGAAGCGTATCGAGCACTTCATCAACTACCGCTTCATCGGAAACAAATTCTTTGTTATCTTTTTGCGTATGCTTCATTTCATCAATAAACTTCACTTGATCAAATCCCAAATTTGGATACACATTTTGCCTCATATAAAGCATACCGCTGTTTGGATGCATAGCTGTTGTAGCATAGCCTTGTTTTTCTAAATAAGAAACAAAAGACGGATATTCTTTTTTACTCAATACATGCTGATAAGGAAGACCTCCAGGGTTAAAGAAAGACAAAGAGTAGCTCGTCAATGCTTCAAACTCTACATTAGCTGTCTCCCCGCCAAATGAAGGACTTAAAGACCACCCAGAAGGATATTTCTTTTGAAGTTCTCTTGTATTTTTCATTGGATCTTCAGAGAACGTCACGTTAAGCTTTGTTGGGTCCCAAAACGTTTCATTCATTACAAACACGACGTTTGGTTTGACTTCAGCCTTGCTTTCTTGTGTTTTCTCTTCCTTTGAATGAATGCGCTTTGCCACTTTGGCCATTACTTCCTGTGAGTAGTCATCCGGCTCTTGCAGCACATCTGTTTTAACATTTGAAATCATGCCAATAACCGGTCCATTATAGTAATAATTATTTTGCTGATTCCAAGGCATCAGCGCAGCATATTGATCATAATATTTTTGAGCAAACGAGTGTTCAAAGAATAAAAATGATTTCATTAAAAAGATAAGCGGCAGAATCATAATAATTCGAAGAAACCATCGAATTTTAATTTTCGGCAAGAAAAACCAAAGAGCAATCAGTACGATAATAGATCCAATAACTCCTATGACAATAGGAATTGAAATGGAATCTTTAATCATCGGAATAACTTCTTTTAACTGACTCGCCTGAATAAAATCGTTCGGGAACAATGGTTCATTTCGAAAGATTTTTTTATAATAGTTTACAAGAGCTAAAATGAAATACAGAACAAAGGTAATCCCAGCCCCTAAATAAGCTTCCCCTACTAGCATAATGATCGCTAGTGTTAACAGCGAAAGTAAAAATACCGTAAAAAGATAGCGTTCAGGGTATGCTTGCATCCACTCTATTGTTTTGCCTGGATTATGTATATCAATATGATAGATAACAAAAACCATAGCAGAAACGGCTGCTACCGCAATTGAAAACACAATTGCCGTAAAAATGGCGTACCACTGCGAACCTTGTATTCTCTCTATCTGATTAAATCGAAGCAGCAAATAGAAAGTGAGCGCCCATAAGACAAGTGAGCATCCCCCTATTAATACGACGAACCCAGCTGTATGGATTTGGGCCCAGTCAAACAATATCTTTGTGTCATTTGATATATTAAGCATAACAACACTGTATAAAAAAACGCTAAGCAGCCCATACGCCACCAGCATTGGCAAAGAACGATACAAATGTTTAAACATAACCTTAAGCCTCCTATTTACAATATCTTAACACTTTTAATATGATTTTAACATTCCTATCTCTCTCGCCTTCACGCCTAATTTTCTCAAAATCACATCAATAACATTTCCCGCGAAATTTCACAAAAAAAAGCCCGCTTTTCTGATGAAAAGACGGGCCTCTTAGCCGTTTTATACGTATGTAAAAATTGCTGTTATGAACGCTCTTTCACTGCTTCTGCTTTTAGCAGATCACGAATTTCTGTTAAGATCTCTTCTTCTTTTGACAGAACAGCCACTTCTTCCTCTACTTTCTCTTCTTCTTTTCTCTTAAAACGATTAAAGAAACGAATAAATAAGAAAATCGAGAATGCAACAATTAAGAAATCAACAATTGTTTGAATAAAAGATCCATATAATACTGTAGCATCTCCAACCGTAAAGGATAAATCTTTAAAGTCTATCCCTGCTAACAACAAACCAATCAGCGGCATAATAATATCATTTACAAGAGACGTGACAATTTTTCCAAATGCAGCTCCAATAATAACACCGACAGCTAAATCTAATACATTTCCTCGCAAAGCAAACTCTTTAAATTCTTTAAGCATCTGTTTATTCCACCTCCTGCCCTTCATTTCAAACTTTCATGATAATACATCCTAAATTAAACAGACAAGGTGCATTTTCATTTTTCTCTTTTTCATGAGATATGTACCAGACCTTTAGTTGTATTTCTGCCCATATTTTCACTTTATATTCGCATGTAAAAACGCACTTTCAGTTTTCATTCAGGTAAGGTTCATGTTCAGTCCATTTTTCTTTTATACACTAATAGCATGTAATTCATCAAATATGTAATCGAACAATAGAGGAGATGGCTAGAACGTGAGAAAAATTCTACTGCGAGCAGCGGCTTTGTGTCTCGCAGCTATTATCAGTATTTCTTATACAGCAAGCACGGCGGACGCAAGTGAAAACACAGCAAGTAAAGATTTAATTATTATTAATAAAAAAACAAATCAGCTTGCTTATTTTCATAACGGAAAGTTAGAAAAGACGTATTCAGTAGCTACGGGAAAAACATGGAACGATACGCCGGTAGGCTTTTTCAAGATTGTTAACAAAATTAAAAATCGCCCTTACTATACAGGGCACATTGCAGGAGGCGCTCCTAATAATCCTCTTGGCTCTCGCTGGCTAGGGCTTAATGCAAACGGAACAACCGGCGACACATACGGTATTCATGGGAATAACTCAGAAGCTAGCATTGGCAAATATGTAAGCCACGGCTGCGTACGGATGCACAATGCGGATGTGGAAGAACTATTCGATAAAGTAGCAGTAGGAACATCTGTAACTATTACGTATTCATCAAAAACCTTCGAAGAGCTGGCAAAGGTATATGGCTACGGACAGCTGTGAAAAATAAAAGCTTATCCAAAAAATGTGGATAAGCTTTTATTCTTCTTTATTCCCATACATGAGCTCCGTACTATGTGAATATAGCTCAATAATATTCCCAAACGGATCTTCGCAATAAATTAAGTAATAAGGTTTTCCAGGTCTTGTATTCCATACTTGGCTACGCTTTTTACCGCCTGATTGTTCGATTTTATCCGCTAATTTTTCCACGTCATCGACTATTAAACACATGTGAAAATAACTTTGATACTGCTCATCGCTGTCTTTTAATACAAGAGGCATTTGCGGCTTATTAAATTCAAACAGTTCAATGCCTACCTGGTTATCAGCTGTCATGTGAGCATTTTTCATTTTTTTAATATGAGACCCTAGTAAATCTTGAGTCATATTTTCAGCTTTTTCTTCCTCCGCATTAAACGTATAAGGACCGGCAATCAGCTTAAAACCTAAAACTTCCCCATACCACTGGACGGCTTCTTCTACATCAGGTACAGCTAATCCAACGTGAGTAATAGCTACCATTTTATCATCCTCCTATACACAAACATTCCCTTTCTACAAAAAGAAAAACAGCCCATTTAAAATGGACTGTTTACACGTATTAGAGTCATTTACGATTTTAAAGCATGATATTGAGCAATGATTTCTTTTGTTAAATTATTACTTGCCTCTAACCCACTGATCTCTTTTAACACATACTCAATACCATAATCATGAATATTCGCTTGAAGCTTCATAGCCTCTTTATCTTCTTGCGGGTCAAATAGAAGCGCAGCAGCGATGGCCTTCGCTAAGTGGGTATAAGAAAGGCCCGCTTTTTTTGCTTCTAGCGCTGGACGAATCAAACGATCCTGAGGTCCAAGCTTGCGAATTGGCGCTCTTCCTACCCGTTTAACTGAATCATTTAAATGAGGATTCTTAAAGCGCTCAATAATTTTTACGATGTAGGCTTCGTGTTCCTCTCTATCTAAGTCATATCTTTTAATTAGATAGTCTCCTGTTTCTCGTAGCGTTTGCTGTACTTGTTGGTAAATATCTGAATCTCTTAACGTTTGATCAATCGTTTCTTTTCCTTTTAAATAACCAAAATATGCAATCACCGCATGTCCTGTATTTACTGTAAATAGCTTTCTTTCAATAAAAGGAGCAAGGTCAGGCACAATCGTCATTCCTTCTACAAAAGGAATATTTTCAGGTGCCTCTACTACCCATTCATAATAGGATTCTACTAAAACATCAAGCGAACCTTGGTTGTGTTGAAGAGGTACGATACGATCTACAGCTGAATTGAAGAAAAAGACCTTATTTACCATATGAGCTTTTGTCTCTTCATCCAGCGCATCAAAAATATAGCCTTTTAATAAATCTGTCGCAGAGATTTGATTTTCACATGCAATAATATATACCTTTTCGTCGCTTGTTTTCACACGCTCAGCCAAACCTTTAGCAATTAAAGGAGCAATGCGAGGCAGAACGTTCGGTCCGATGGCTGTCGTAATGTACGTTGCTTCTTTAATCGCTTTAATGACTGCTTGTTCTTGCGTCAGATTATTTAAACCAGATACGTTTTGAACAGCTAATGTCTCTGGGTGCTCTGCGGCTGTTATTACGTTATACCCTTCATCTGTGTTTAACTGATTAATAATCTTTTCAGCAATATCTACGAATGTAACGTGATAGTTGCTTTGAGAAAATAATGCCCCAATAAATCCTCGCCCAATATTACCTGCTCCAAAATGAACTGCTTGTTTCACAAAAATCATTCCTTTATCAAATTATTTCGAAGGTACTCATGAAACGTATCCTCTAGCCTTGTGCGAATTATCTCTTCGTTCGAAGACGAAAAAACCATCATTGCTTCATGATCTTCAATTAAACTTGTACTAATTAAACTTAAGATTTCTTGCTGTACTTCACTTAACTCCTCAGGTGCTAGCATTAATAGAAGGTTACGCGCCTGCATGTTTGTTCCGTCCATACCTTTAACTGTGCAAGGCTGTTCTAAATGTGAAACTTGAAAAATCAGCTCTTTCACGTGATGTTCACGGCAATGGAACAGTGCCATACTCGTTTGCGGAATACCTAAACCGCCTTTGTTTTCTCGTTCCTTAAGCTGATCAATAACGCAGCTGGCATTGGTTATTAAACGTTCTTTTTCAGCTGCTTTTACTACGTGCGAAATCACTTGATCATGACTCACTGCATCCGAAAATCGATACATTCTAAGGTTTTGAAGAATTGATTCGATACTTCCATGCACATCTTTAATTTGCTTCATCGTTTCCTCAAAAGAGGGTTTTTGTGTAAAGACGGTCTTATTTTTATATTGGAACGAACGATAGCCCTTATCTTTGGTTAACTTTTGAATGTTTTTCTGTAAAAAATTCTGAACGGACTGAATATCCTCTTCGGTTAAGAGTGGATTGACTAAAATGTAATCGACATTTAAAAAAGGAAGTCTTACTGTTGAAATCACTACGTCATACCCTTCAAGCGCCGCTTCTTTGATTTCTTTTACCGATTTAATGACAACTGAATTAATCTCCGGAATCTCTTTACGAATACGGCTAGCTAACATTTTCGAAGTGCCGATTCCAGTTGGACAGACAATCAGTGCCTGAATTTCCATGACTTCTTCTTTTAGCACTAGCGTTGAACCGAAATGCAAAACAAGATATGCCACTTCATCATCTGGAAAAACTAAATCCGGCAGCTCTTGATCGATACTGTTTCTCACAGCCATAAATAAAACAGGGTACTTTTTCTTAATCTCTTCCGTTAATGGATTAAAAAGCTCCATTTTTTGCTTAAGACGAAAAATTGCCGGTTCCATATGAGCAAGCAGCCCTTGGTAAAGGGAAAAATCACCGGTCAAGTCGGTGTTAAGCTGAACAGAAACATGAGAAATCATATTCTTAATAATCTGCCCAACCACTACGCTGTCGTAATATACGTCTCTAGTAGTTTGGAACTTAGCTGCACGCAGTCGTACTGCTAAGAAATGAATATCTTTTTCCGTGAAAGAAAGAGAAAATACCCGTTCAATTTCGCGGCAAATATCCTTCATTAAGAACAGTTCACTCACCAGCTCTTCCGTTTGGCCGCCGTCGTCTTCTAGATACATTTGCTTTTTCGTTCGCTGTATCATAATGCAAATATGAACAATGAGCCCTATATAATCGCTGTCAGCCAGCTTAGAATGATGCTGATTAATCGCTTGATGTACAATTCGGTCTACTTCTGCTAAATAATTCGGATAAAAATAATGCAAAATCGTTTCATCCGTATGCTGGTGATTTTCTACTAGAAACAAACATTCAATTAACTCTTCATTAAAGTGGACAAGAAAATAATTGGCTAATGCGTTCCGTTTATTGGCTTCAGTAGCTTGAACCTCTACTCCGACCCCTCTCTTTCGATGAAGGAAAACGTCAAATGTGGTTAACCACTCTGTTAATTCATCTAGATAAGCAGTTAGTGTAGTAATACTTACTTCTAAGTCTTTAGCCAGCGTTTGTAATTTAAATGAATCTCCTTCTTCTAGAAGAAGAATTAAAAGAATTAATTTTCTTTCCTGTGGAGACTGATCCGTCGTTTTAATCTTCATCAGCTCTTGGATAAGACGAAAAATTTGTTCATTTTTACCTTCAATCATTAGTCCTTCATCTTGTGTACGAATCAGCTTTAAATCAAATTTTTCAAGTATTGATTCAATTGCCTTCAAATCTCGGTGAACGGTTCTTACACTTACATTCAAAAAAGTAGCAAGTGTAAGTGCTGTATGCTTTCCTGCCGTTTTAATAATTAACTCAATGATTGATTTTTCTCTTGAAGTAATAAACAAGAACATCAACTCTTTTCTTATTTATAAACAAAGGATAAAAAGGCATCTTCATGCCTTTCTATCCCGTTAGTTACTTTGAATAATAGCCATTAATTCTTTAGCTGATTTGGCATGAACCATCTTTTCAATATTGTTCATATCAGAACATGTAATCGCGATACCAGATAAAATTTCTAAATGGGTGCCGTCTTTTCCGGCAATTCCGAAAATCAAACGAACTTTCTCACCATCAAAATCAACGCCTTCTGGAACTTGAATTACTGTAAAACCTGATCTTAAAACGTTCTTTTTCGCTTCTTCCGTACCGTGCGGAATCGCTACGTCATTTCCCATATAAGTAGAAGTCATATTGTCTCGCTCAATCATCGCTTCAACATAGTTTTCTTCTACATATCCGCCTTTTACTAACACACTTCCTGCAAATCGAATTGCTTCTTCCTTAGAAGAAAAGTGCTGATTCAAGAAAACGTTTTCTTCTTTTAATAAACCATCATTACTATCTGTATAGTTTTCTGCAGATACGTTCTTTTCTTCTTCCGCCTTAGAAGTAGTATGATCATTTTTTAGTTGATCAATTAGTTTGTCATATTCCGGGCTAGATAGAAAGTTATCCACCGAGATATGATACGCATCTGGAACTTTGTTTTGAGCTCTTGGCGTTAGCTCTTCCTGTGTAATAACGATTTGAGCATCACTTGGAATATTACTGATAGCTGTATTTGTTACCGAAATATTTAAATCTGCTTGTTTAACTTTCTTGCGAAGAAGAGAGGCGCCCATTGCACTCGATCCCATACCTGCGTCACAGGCAAAAACAATTTTTTGAACGCTTGCTGGTACGTCGCCTTGCTGTTTTGTAAAGCTTCCTGCTACAGAGCTCTTCTTGCCCTTCATCTCTTGCATTTTGCGAGCTGCTTCGTCCAAATCTTCTGTTTGCTTGCCCGTTTTTAAAATTAACGAACCTACAATAAACGATACGATGGCTGCAACAAGAACACCTGAGATATTTGCAACATAGCTGCCTGCATTACCTGGTGTAGCAGCTAAAATAGCCAAAATACTTCCTGGTGAAGCAACGGCTTGTAAGCCTCCTCCTAAAAGAACAAATGTAAATACTCCGCTCATTCCTCCTAAAATAGCCGCAATGATTAGAAGAGGACGCATTAAAACGTAAGGGAAGTAAATTTCGTGAATTCCGCCAATAAAATGAATGATGGCCGCTCCCGGTGCTGACTGTTTTGCTGTTCCTTTTCCAAAGAAGCAATACGCTAACAGAATTCCTAATCCCGGACCAGGATTTGTTTCTAATAACAATAGAATGGACTGTCCGTTTGTTCGAATTTGTTCTGCGCCAATCGGAGATAAAATGCCGTGATTAATGGCATTGTTTAAAAATAAAATTTTAGCTGGTTCAATTAAAATACTTGTAAGAGGAAGAAGGCCATGTGCAACCATCCAATCTACACCCACTACAAGTGCACCTGTAAATCCGTCCACAGCTGGGCTAACTCCTAAAAAGGCTAGAATCGCTAGAATTCCTCCAAGAATACCTGCTGAGAAATTATTAATTAACATCTCAAATCCTGTTTTGACTTTACCTTCAATAAACTGGTCAAACTTCTTGATGATATAGCCGCCCAGCGGCCCCATAATCATAGCGCCTAGAAACATCGGAATATCAGATCCAACAATGACGCCCATGGTCGCGATAGCACCTACAACGCCTCCGCGCTGATCGTGTACAAGCTTTCCTCCTGTGTAGCCGATTAGCAGCGGAAGCAAATACTTGACCATTGGATCCACTAGTTTGGCAAGGCTTTCATTTGGAAAAAAGCCTGTTGGAATAAATAAAGCAGTAATAAGTCCCCATGCAATAAATGCTCCGATATTTGGCATAACCATTGAACTTAGAAAGTTCCCAAATTTTTGTACAGCTACTTTTATATTAGATTGAGCCATTTGCTCTCTTCCTTTCTCTACGTGGTGATACTTTAATCGTAAGAGATTAAACGCTTTCATTCAATGAATAGGAAAACTAACTTTGTCGTACCACAGACGGACAAAGCTTTTAATTACATAAAAAAGCAGCTGAATTACACGAATTCAGCTGCTTTCTAACTTAATATTTATCTAATTCACTTACAGGAGATTGAATAATAACTGGATTTTTCTCTGGATTTAACCATTTTAAAATAGAGACAACTTGTTCTTTAGAAGTGGCCGTACATCCTGCTGTATAATTTGTTCCTACATGAAAGAAGATTGCACTTCCCTTTCCTGGGGTTCTAGATTCATTATAATTAATGACAAACCCATAATCATAAGCCGGGATATCCATGTTCTCAGCGCTCGTCCAGCGGCCATTCGCTGGCTTTTGCTGCCACGTATTATACAGAGAGCTTTTTGAATCGTCTACCCACACATCATTTGATGTAATCTTTCGATATGGAAGCTTAGTTCCAGGATTTGCATAGCGTCCGAATGCTGTGCCAATTGTATATTTCCCTGTCGGAGACTCCATATCTCCTTCTTTTTTCGCTAAAGCGAATCCTTTTTGTCCAAGTACACCGTTCGCAGTTAAAACTTGCTTCCATTTTCCATCAACTTTTTCAAATGTTTGAATTTTAGCAGACTTCGTATCGTAGTTATCTGCTGTAACCAAGATGACTTGCTGAGCGTTGCCTAACGTTTTAAAAGAATCGACTACGAGCTTTGGAGACGCTGTAGCTGAAGCCTGTACATAGTCACTGCTTACATAGCCTGTGCGGCCGTTATAGTTAATTTTGTACCAGCTTCCGCTTTTGCTCACCACAGACAGCTTCTGGCCTTTTGTCACACTTCCTATAGATGCGTAGTTGGTGCCTGCTCCGCTTCTTACGTTCAGCGTGCTCGCCGTTACTGTGTACGTTGTGCTTTCTGCTGGTGGCATTGTTGGGGCCGTTGTTGTTCCCGATGCTTGTACATAATCGCTGCTTACGTAGCCCGTGCGGCCGTTGTAGTTAATTTTGTACCAGCTTCCGCTTTTGCTCATCACAGACAGCTTCTGGCCTTTTGTCACACTTCCTATAGATGCGTAGTTGGTGCCCGCTCCGCTTCTTACATTCAGCGTGCTTGCCGTTACTGTATACGTTGTGCTTTCTGCTGGTGGCGCTGTTGTTCCTGATGACTGTACATAATCGCTGCTTACATAGCCTGTGCGGCCGTTATAGTTAATTTTGTACCAGCTTCCGCTTTTGCTCACCACGGATAGTGTTTGATCTTTTACTACGCTGCCGATAATCCCGTAATTCGTTCCCGCTCCGCTTCTCACATTTAGCTTGCTTGCCGTTACTTTATATGTAACTGTTGCTGCATATGCCTTTTCTTGATTTCCCCCAATTGAGCCAAAGCCAGGCGTTACAGCCGTTGCAAGCGTAGCTGTTAACGCCATCCCCACCATTAATTTTTTCAACTGCTTTCCCTCCATTTATTCCTTATAAAATTCTACTATTTTCTATTCTTAATTCATTATCTTACCATATTCCAAACGAAGGGAAAGGGTCAATAGATGCTTTTCACACGGCCTATAAAAAAAGACAGACCTCTTTGATAGGTCTGCCTCTTTCACTATTATCCTAAATCAACGTTGTGATATACTTGCTGCACATCTTCTAAGTCCTCTAATGCATCAATCATTTTTTCAAACTGAGCTTGTGCATCTTCAGGAAGAGTTACATCATTTTGAGCAAGCATCGTTTGCTCAGCTACTGTAAATTCCGTAATACCAGCATCATTGAACGCTTTTTGTACCGCATGGAATTGATCCGGATCAGCATAAACAATTACAGAATCTTCTTCTTCTAAAATGTCACGCACGTCTACGTCTGCTTCCATTAACAGTTCTAGCGTCTCTTCTTCATCTTTACCTTCTACACCAATAACAGCTGTTGGATCAAACATATACGCTACTGATCCGCTTACTCCCATATTACCGCCGTTTTTACCAAAGGCAGCACGCACGTCTGAAGCTGTTCTGTTTACGTTATTCGTAAGAGCATCTACGATAACCATTGAGCCATTTGGTCCAAAACCTTCGTAACGAAGATTATCGTAATTTTCTTCTGAACCGCCCTTTGCTTTTTCAATGGCACGGTCAATAATTGCTTTTGGCACATTGTATGTTTTCGCGCGTTCTAATACAACTTTTAACGCTTGGTTTGATTCTGGATCTGGCTCACCTTGTTTTGCAGCCACATAAATCTCACGGCCAAACTTGGCATATATACGACTTGTATTAGCATCTTTTGACGCTTTCTTTTCTTTAATATTGTTCCACTTACGGCCCATATTGTTTCACTCTCTTTCAAAATTGAATCTAATAAAATAAATAGGCAATGATATATCCGTTTTTATTATACATCAATTCCCTCTTATCTTTCGAGTTTAATACCTAAAAAAGACAAGCAATCTTTTGGTATATTTCGTTAACTAAATAAATGAGAAAACCATTTGATAACAGGCTGAATGATTTTTGTATATACCTTTTTCAGCGGTTTGTATATACATCTCACCCAAATCCACCGTAGGGGATAGTAGATCATATGAATTATGATCCACTTAACTCCTTTCCAAAAACAGAAGAATATACGCTGACAAAATGAAACCACGGGAATAACAATTTCATTGTAAAATGGCAGCACAACATATTTCCATAGAAGATAACAAGGGTAACAAACCATGTATAAAACAGGGTATAAAACATACTTCCATATAAATCTAGTTATAGGCAAAAAACATCGTTTCCAAACGAAGAGAATAAAAGGATAGATGAGGACACTCCATAGCCAAGAAATAGGATAAACGAATAAAAAACGTATAATGTATCTCCAAATGAAATCAATGACAGGTTGAATAATTCTTGTTCCTATCCATATGAGGGGCTTAGCGATAAAATATATCCATATCTTACACAAAATTTGAAATACAAAATAAAAGGGAAAATACAAGACAAAAAAGATGCCTCGCAACACGTACTTTATACTTTGAGCTACTCCACTAATACTTTTCACTTCCTTTTTTATAAATAAGTTTCATTCATTTACCTACTCTATTATATAAAATAAATGAAGCAAGCAAATATATTTTTTAGCTCAATGAGAATTATATACAAAAACACCCTTCTATAATAGAAGGGTGTCTAGAACCTTATTATTCTACAGTAACTGATTTTGCTAAGTTACGTGGTTTATCTACATCGCAATCGCGGTGCAATGCAGCGTAGTAAGAGATTAATTGTAAAGGAATAACCGCTGCTAGTGGTGAAAGTGTTTCGTGAACTTTCGGAATCACGTAGCGATCTTCTTCTGTTTCTAATCCTTTCATTGAAATGATACAAGGATTAGCTCCACGTGCTACTACTTCTTTTACGTTACCACGGATGCTTAAGTTTACATGTTCTTGTGTTGCTAATGCAATAATTGGCGTATTGTTTTCAATTAAAGCGATTGTTCCGTGCTTAAGCTCTCCTCCAGCAAATCCTTCTGCTTGAATGTAAGAGATTTCTTTTAGTTTTAACGCGCCTTCTAAACCTACATAATAATCAACAGAACGTCCAATAAAGAATGCGTTGCGAGTTGTTGCTAAGAATTGAAGAGCAATGCTTTCCATTTCTTCTTTGTCGTCGCAAAGTACTTCCATTGTGTTTGCTACGATTGCTAACTCTTGAACTAAATCAAATTCTAATTCAATGCCGCGTGTTTTTGCTGTTACAGCCGCTAGAATTGATAGGACTGCTAATTGAGCTGTATAAGCCTTTGTTGATGCTACAGCAATTTCCGGACCTGCATGAAGTAATAACGTATAATCAGATTCACGAGATAATGTTGATCCCGGAACGTTTGTGATTGTTAACGCTTTGTAACCTAGTTCTTTAATTTGAACTAATACTGCACGGCTGTCAGCTGTTTCTCCACTTTGAGAAATAAAGATAAACAGTGGCTTTTCAGATAAAAGCGGCATGTTGTAAGAGAATTCACTTGCTACGTGCACTTCTACCGGAACCTTCGCCCACGTTTCAATGAATTGTTTACCTACTAGGCCTGCATGATAGCTTGTTCCACATGCTACGATATAGATGCGGTCTGCTTCATCCATTGCTCCTAAAATGTCTGCATCAATGTGCAGTTCATTGTTTTCATTTTGATACTCTTGAATGATTTTACGAACAACTAAAGGCTGCTCATCAATTTCTTTTAACATATAGTGAGGGTACGTACCTTTTTCAATATCACTTGCATCAAGCTCTGCTGTGTAAGGTGCTCTTTCTACCACTTCACCATCAAGCGTTTTAATTGTTACGCCTTCTTTTGTAACAATTACTGTTTCTTTATCCATTAATTCTACGTACTGATCTGTTACTTGAAGCATTGCCATAGCATCGCTTGCTACAACGTTAAATCCTTCGCCAACACCTACAAGAAGCGGGCTTTTGTTTTTAGCTACGTAGATTGTATTTTTATCTTCGTTATCAACAAGAGCTAGTGCATAAGAACCGTGAAGCAAGCTTACTGTCTTGCGGAACGCTTCTTCTACATCTAAGCCTTCTGCTGCGATTTTTTCAATTAACTGAACGATTACTTCTGTATCCGTTTCGCTTTTGAACGTTACATCTTGTAAATATTCACGTTTTAAAATAGCGTAGTTTTCAATTACACCATTATGCACAAGCGTGAAGCGTCCAGATGTACTTTGATGCGGGTGAGCATTTTCTTGGCTTGGTACACCATGAGTTGCCCAACGCGTATGACCGATACCTGCTGGTGCTACAACACTGTTATCTACTGCCTGACGCAATTCTGCAATACGACCTTTTTCTTTGAATACGTGTACGCCTTCATTGTTAACAACTGCAATACCTGCTGAGTCATAGCCACGATATTCTAACTTTTCAAGACCACGTAATAAAATTTCTTTCGAATCTTCTGTTCCAATATATCCTACAATTCCGCACATAGATAAAATCCTCCTTCATGTATGAAAAGAGAGTCTCTTTTCATCATCAATGATTATCATCTCAATGCTTTTGTCCAATAAGTCACCTCATTGTTTTTCACATCAAGTTTTCGGCCGTGATAATCAACAACCGGGAGGCATCCGCCGATACTTCGATAAACCTCCTCCTCGTCAACTAAGTCGTTTCCGTCCCTTTACTTAGTTCAGGCGCTTTGTATTCACTTTTAAAATAGATTGTTCACTCCTTTACATAAATTAAGAGACGAACAGATTTAATATTACAATAAGAAGTGAGAAAACGTCAATTATCTTCTTTACTATCTGTAAAAACAGCCTTTAGCATCAGATAATTTCCAAGAATTTTTCTCAACAATATAAAAATATGCATAAGCAGCTCGAAACGTCACCGCTTATGCATATAATTAATGAATTACTCTAAGCCCATTTCTTCTTTTACTACTTCTACGATACGCGTTACATAAGTTTCACACTCTTCTTGTGTTTGTGCTTCAACCATAACACGTACTAACGGCTCTGTTCCTGAAGGGCGTACAAGTACTCGGCCATTACCGTTCATTTCTTTTTCCACTTCTTCAATAACCACTTTTACCTTCTCATTATCTGTAACATGATGCTTATCCGTTACTTTTACATTTACAAGAAGCTGAGGATACTTCTTCATTTCAGCTGCTAATTCTGATAAAGGCTTTTTCGTTGCTTGCATAATGTTTACAAGCTGAATAGCTGAAAGCATACCGTCACCTGTTGTGTTGTAATCTAAGAAAATAATATGACCTGACTGTTCTCCACCTAGGTTATATTGATTAGCTTTCATTTCTTCTACTACATAACGGTCGCCTACACCAGTTTGTGCACTTTCAATTCCGCTAGCTTCTAGTGCTTTATAGAAGCCTAAGTTACTCATAACGGTAGAAACAAGCGTATTTTTCTTTAAACGTCCTTGTTCATATAAGTACTTTGCACAAATGAACATGATTTGATCACCGTCTACAATCTCGCCTTTTTCATCGATTGCGATTAAACGATCTCCGTCTCCATCAAATGCTAACCCAACATCCGCTCCTTTTTCTTTTAAGAAGGCACTTAATGCTTCCGGATGTGTAGATCCTACACCGTCATTGATGTTTAATCCGTTTGGTGATGCCCCAATTGTAGAGATATCCGCATCTAAATCTGCAAATAAATGTGCTGCTAACGATGACGTTGCTCCGTGCGCACAGTCTAATGCAACATGAATACCTGAGAAGTCTTCATCAACCGTTTGTTTTAAGTATTGAAGATATTTTTGTCCACCTTCGAAGTAGTCATTTACCTGACCTAAATCTCCCCCAACAGGTCTTGGTAATTGATCTGTTTCACTATCCATTAACGCTTCAATTTCATTCTCTTGTGCATCTGACAGTTTAAATCCATCTGGACCAAAGAATTTAATTCCGTTATCTTGAACTGGGTTATGTGAAGCAGAGATCATGACTCCTGCTTGTGCGCCAAGTGCTTTTGTTAAATACGCTACCCCTGGAGTTGAAATAACGCCTAATCGCATAACTTCTGCACCAATTGAAAGCAAGCCTGCAACAAGCGCTCCTTCTAACATATGACCAGAAACGCGTGTATCGCGTCCGATTAATACCTTTGGTCGCTCTGCATCTTTTGTTAGAACGTAACCACCTAAGCGTCCAATTTTAAAAGCAAGCTCAGGAGTTAATTCACTATTGGCAACTCCTCGTACTCCGTCTGTTCCAAAATACTTACCCATTAATTTTCTCTCCTTCATGTCAAAACATTTAGTTTCCTGATGTATTATCTGTCTGTCCATCTACGGGTGTAGAATTTTCATCACTTTGATTACTACTATCGTCACCAGTTTCTGTATTATCTGTTGGTGTATCTGTATTGTCTTCAGGTGTATCAGTCTCTTCGCTTGGTTTATCAGTTGAATCACCTGAATTTCCCGTCCCAGGATTTGTTCCTGATCCTGATCCAGTTCCCGTGTCTGGCTTTGTTTCTTTATCGCTCGTGCTTCCACTTGTTTCTTTATCCGTTTGCTCATCATTTGTCCCTGATTGTTTTTTCGCTGTTACACGAACTTTTGCCTGTTTAGTCGATAGTGTTGATGTAACAGAGTCAGGACTATTTATTATAATAGGAACCGTGTGCTCCCCAGCAGATAAATTCCCTACATTCGCTGACAAGCTAATGCCGCTTTTCGTTAACTTATCTAAATCAGATTTTGGTCCTTTTACATCCGCATCTACTGAAGTAGGAGAAAGCAGTTCATACGTGTACTTTGAGGATTGACCAGTTAAAGAAACCGGCAAATTCTTAAATGACTTAGTCTCAGCTGCACTTGCGTCCGTTTCTTCTGCGTCTTTCTCATCACCTTGTTTGTCTACTTCCACATGAACGGTAATTTGTTTAGGACTTACACTATCTATTCCGTCTGGAACAGGGACATTCACCTTAATATCTTTAGAATTCGTAATACCGGTAACATCGACTGGAATATTATCAATTTTATCGATTTTTTCTAAAGAATCAGATGGACCGATAATTTTCACGGTATCTGTTTTAGGCTCTAGCTTCGTAATGTTGACACCGTCGCCTGGCGTGCCTTCTTGAATCACATCGATCGGCACTTTTTTACTAATATTTTTCACCGGGATTGTTACATTGACCGTTTCTGGTTGAACTGTTACATTCAATTTATTTAAATTCTTGTCTAATGCGACAACAGTTGCTTGTTTCGTCACTGTTTTTGAAGCATTATCTAAATCAATAATAGCTTTTACATAAGCAACTTGGTCTAATTGACTTGATGCGCCCGTTACCGTGACGGCTCTTGGGCTAACGGTTGCTTCCCCTGCTTCATACCCATTTTTGACCTTATTTTTATCATAGCTTGCCTCTACTGAAAACTGTTTTGAATCGCGTTCTTCAATTGTTACATTTACAATATCAGGCTTAACCACTACGTTTAAATTATCAGAGATATTTCGATACTGAACCTTGACTCTATGCTGCCCTAAGCTTAAATTATTAAGGTCAATATAAGCTTGATAATCTTTTTGTAGCTTTGTTTGAGCCAAAATATTTTTAGGACCTTCCAGTGTCATAATGACCGTATCCGGAACACCTCTTACAATTCTGTTCTTCTCATTGTAGGATACTTGAACCGGAACATCTGTTAATGTTTCTACTCCAGTGTTGGCAGAACTGCTTCGGTTCAGAATTTTATTTGATGAACTGGCACCATCATCTAAATTAACAGATAAATATAACATGAAGGCTAACAGCAACGCGATAATTTTCATAACCCACGATCGATTCATCAATTTATCCATTCTTCTTCAACCTCCATTGCCAACGAGTGGAAGAAGTTGCTTTAGAAGTTGTGACTAATTCTTTTTCTAGCATTTCTCTTAATGTATCAATGGTCAATTCACGATACAATTCACCGTTTTTGGTAACGGAAATGCCTCCAGTTTCTTCAGATACAATGACAGTCACACTATCTGTTACTTCACTTATTCCTACAGCAGCACGATGGCGAGTACCTAATTCTTTTGAAATAAAAGGACTTTCAGATAAAGGTAAGTAACATGCTGCAGCGGCTACTTGATCCCGCTGTAAAATAACCGCTCCATCATGAAGTGGTGTATTCGGTATAAATAAGTTGATTAATAATTCAGAAGAAATATTAGAGTTGAGCGGTATACCTGTTTCAATATAATCACCCATACCCGTCTCTCTTTCAATTGAGATCAATGCACCTATGCGTCTTTTAGCCATATAATGCGTTGCTTTTATAATCGCCTCAATTGTAACGGTACGTTCATCTTCTTCAGGCAAATTACTGCGTGAAAACAAACGTCCTCTCCCAAGCTGTTCAAGCGCTCGGCGCAGCTCTGGCTGGAAGATAATAATAATAGCTAAAAATCCATACGTTAACGCTTGGTCCATTAACCATTGCAACGTATTTAGTCCAAGGAAGTTACTTATAAAGCGGACAACTAAAATTACCGTGATTCCTTTTAAAAGCTGTACTGCTTTTGTACCTCTTATGACCATAATTAATTTATATATGACGAACCATACCAGGAGAACATCAACAATTTTTCCTAAATATGAGAGGATTGGCAGGTCTCCAATAGGCATCTTCTCACTTCCTCTATATATGTAATAAAGATAACATAACCGTTTTATTATACCATAAAACAAAATTACACTGTAAATTACATCTTATTTTTAAATCCTTGTTCCTATATAATGTAGCCTTCTTTTTATATAAATAAAACCGTCCACTGTTCCTCTCTAACAAGATAAGCGGACGGTTTTATGTTTAACTATTAAAAGTCAACAGCTTGCTTGGCATGAGTTTTGACGTTATACCATACCCAGTCAAAAATCTTGTCTAACTCTTCAATATTGCCTGTCACTTCTCCTGCAGAAGCTAGATACTTATCACCATGTATAACAGTAACGTTTCCATCTACTTTTCCTTCAATTTTAATATCGCCATTTCTCACAGTAATATCACCTTTGACGGTCTCACCTTTTGGTACAACGACTGTTTTATCGTGAATGACCAGGTTCGGCTGCTTTGAAACAGAAAAGTCTTCATCCGTTTCCCAAGCTGAAAACACCGTGCCGGACATTAACAGTACAAATACAGCAGCTGCACTAAGAATCGGATGGTTTGTAAACCATCTATTCATTCGAATTCGATTCTTCTCACGTGGTAACCCGGCCATAACACCTGCTGTAAAGTTCATAGGTAATTCTATATGAGAAGTGCTTTGCACAAATGCAATCGTTCTTTTTAACTGATGCATATGCTGCTGACAACCTTTGCATTGGTGCAAATGCTCTTTTAATAACAGTTCATTTTCTTTTGTAATATCTCCATCTAAATGCTCATGAATGAGGTTTACATACATTTTTGGACATTTCATTCTTAGTTCACTCCTTACAAGTGGCGAAGTCGATTTCTTAAAGCTTCACGTCCTCTGTGAATTCTAGTCTTTACCGTACCAAGAGGCAGGTCTAAAATATCGCTGATTTCTTTTAACGACAGCTCATCTATATATTTTAGGACAATGACAGTTCGATATTTCTCAGGTAGCTTTAATATTTCCGACTGAATGAATTCTTGCAATTCTACTTGCTCTAGCTCTTCCTCTGGTAAGGCCTGATCGGCAGCTATTTGAGAGTACATATTTAACCCGTCGGTCCCGGCTACTTCTGCATCTAAATAATAGTCTGGCTTTTTTTTACGAATTCGATCAATACAAAGATTTGTAGCAATTCGATATAGCCAGGTGGAAAACTTTTTACTCGTGTCATAGCTATGAATATTTACATAGGCTCGAATAAACGCTTCTTGTGCAGCGTCTTGCGCTTCTTCCCGGTTTCCTAGCATTCGATAACATAGATGAAAAAGTTTATCCTTGTGATATTCTACTATGTCAGCAAACGCATCCTGGTCACCTTTTTTTACTTTTTTTATTTTTCTTTTTAATAATAAATCCATGTAACGGTTACCTCCGCCCATTGCGGGATAGTATATATACGTGTACTTTATCATAAAGTTTCACTTATGCTTAATTATTTTAACAAAAATTTGTCAAATACGTTTAAAAAGATCGTACGTAGGTTATGTAATTAGTATAGATGAAAAGAAGAGGAGTGGAAAGCTTGACTCATACAAAAGAAAACCTTTTGAATCAAATTGAAGAATGTAGAAATAACATGGTCACTCTTGCAGCAGAAAATCCTTTATCATCACTAACAGTGGTGAGAGTAAGCTCAGAGCTAGATGGTCTATTAAATGAATATGAAAAGTTTTTCTCTATATAAAGAAGCTCTAGAATCTGAACTAAGAGCTTCTTTTTTTTATCTTCACATATGTTTCATGTACCTTTTGGTAGGCAATAATGTTTTATACTAATTTTTCTCCTAAAAGTGAGCCCATTAATGCAACAGCTACGGTAGCTGTTTTATTCCGCTCATCTAAAATAGGATTCACTTCCACAAACTCGGCAGAAGTGATTAGCTGAGATTCTGCCAACATCTCCATAGCTAAATGACTTTCTCTGTAGCTTATTCCACCGATAACTGGCGTTCCTACTCCAGGTGCATCATGTGGATCCAGTCCATCTAAATCGAGTGATAGATGAACGCCATCTGTTTTATCACGCAAATATAAAATTGTTTCTTCCATTACTTTTGTCATACCCATTCGATCTATCTCATGCATCGTATACACTTTAATTCCTTTTTCCTTTATTAGCTCTTTTTCTCCTTCATCTAAAGAACGGGCTCCGATAATCACAATATTCTCGGGCTTGACTTTAGGGGCATAGCCACCAATTCGAGTCAATGCTTCGTCTCCTATACCTATACTTGCCGCCAATGGCATACCGTGAATATTTCCGGAAGGAGACGTATCTGCTGTATTTAAATCTCCGTGTGCATCATACCAAATTACGCCTAAATTTTTATAATGACGACTTACTCCTGCTAGTGTTCCGATAGCGATGCTGTGATCTCCCCCTAGCACTAAAGGAAACCTTTTATTTGCAATAACATCACTTACGGTCTGAGCAAGTCTTTCGCTAGCATCCGCTACAGCTTTTAAATTCTTTAAGTTTGTATTTTCATCACTATGTACTCGTTCAGCTAAGGCAATTTCAATATTCCCTTTATCTTCTACACTATATCCAATATTCTCGATGCGTTCCATAACACCTGCATATCGTATCGCACTTGGCCCCATATCGACCCCTCGGCGAGTTTGACCTAAATCCATTGGTACTCCAATAATTGAAAGCTTATTCATAATATGTCCCCCCATCACAAATGTTGCTACTATCTTATTGTAACGGCTAAATGAGCGATGGCTCAACTCGACACTTTTTTGAATATATATACAATTCTAATTTGTAGAAACTACACAAAAAAACCTTTAAGCAAATTGCTTAAAGGTTGTACGTTTATATGTATGGTGGAGCCTAGCGGGATCGAACCGCTGACCTCCTGCGTGCAAGGCAGGCGCTCTCCCAGCTGAGCTAAGGCCCCAATATGTTTTTTTATATAGAAATGGAGCGGAAGACGAGGTTCGAACTCGCGACCCCCACCTTGGCAAGGTGGTGTTCTACCACTGAACTACTTCCGCTTATTAAAATGAGCCATGAAGGACTCGAACCTTCGACCCTCTGATTAAAAGTCAGATGCTCTACCAACTGAGCTAATGGCTCTCTATGGCTGGGCTAGCTGGATTCGAACCAACGCATGACGGAATCAAAATCCGT
>NZ_JBLTIR010000014.1:0-49430 GCF_053345675.1 Priestia sp. D51
AATCTCTTGTCTGGTGGCGATAGCGAAGAGGTCACACCCGTTCCCATACCGAACACGGAAGTTAAGCTCTTTAGCGCCAATGGTAGTTGGGACTTTGTCCCTGTGAGAGTAGGACGTTGCCAGGCACTTGAAAAAAGACTAGCTATTTTAGCTAGTCTTTTTTTATTATTCACAAAGTATAAGCTATCTACATAAAATGGGGTAAATGAACTGCATAAAGAAGTTACATCTTGTCGATACTTATTTAGTGGAGGTGGAGAGTAATGGAAAAACAAATTAAAACATGTTCCGTTTGTCATGAACAGCATACAAAGGGTATTGAAGTGTTTTCCAGCTTTATATGCCAACACTGCGAGGTAGAGATTGTAGAGGTGGATTCATCTCATTTTCGTTATCAATTGTTAGTAAATCAATTAAAGAGAATATCAGGAGCGTTTTCTTACTAAAAGCCCTTTTTTATAAGGGCTTCTTTATATGGCTCAAAAAAATCATTTAAGTTTGTTATAATGAAAGAAAAATGAATTTTGATAGGAAAAATGCTTACATATTCTTTTATCAAGTTAACAATGTTATATTTACAAAAAGTAAGGAATGGATGTATGGATACATATTTACCTTTATATAACCGTTTAGTAAGGCATAGCGAAAAGAGGTCACTCTCTTACCACGTGCCCGGCCATAAAAATGGTCAAATTCTACCTTCACATATTCAGTCTTCTTACGCAGATTTTTTGCAATACGATCTAACGGAAATTAGCGGATTAGATGATTTACATGAAGCAGAATCTGTTATTAAAGAAGCACAAGAGTTAACGGCAAAGTTGTATGGAGTAGATGAAAGCTTTTTTTTAGTTAATGGTTCTACTGTAGGCAACCTCTCAGCAATTTTATCTCTTTGTCAAGAAGGAGATAAAATTGCTGTTCAAAGAGATTCTCATAAATCTATTTTTAATGCTATTACTTTATCAAAGGCATCACCTATTTTTTTAGCTCCTGAAATAGATTCAAAAACACATCTTAGTACAGGTGTATCCATTAAAACAATTAAAGCGGCTTTAGAGCGTTCTGAGGATATAAAAGCATTTGTATTAACAAATCCTACTTACTACGGGGTAGCACGAGATTTAAAGGAGACCATTGACTTTATTCATAGCTACAATATTCCTATAGTTATTGATGAAGCTCATGGAGCCCATTTTATTTTAGGCAATCCTTTTCCGTCGTCAGCTGTTACGTATGGAGCTGACCTTGTCGTTCAGTCAGCACATAAAACGCTACCAGCTATGACAATGGGTTCTTATTTACATATGCAGGGAACATTAGTGAATAAGCAAGTGGTGCGCCATTACCTACAAGTACTTCAGTCAAGCAGTCCTTCATACCCTATTATGGCTTCTCTCGATTTGGCACGGTATTATCTGCAGCAGTTTACACAGCATGATATCGATAGAATGACTGACAATATTCATTCGTTTGTTGAAAAGATTAATAAGATTGATACACTTTCAACTATTAATGTGGAAACAGATCAAACTGCTACCGACCTTTTGAAAATGACATTGACTTGTTCGGCGGCAACAGGATATGATTTGCAAAAGGAACTGGAAAAACAAGATATTTATACAGAACTAGCTGACGTTAACTATGTATTGTTTGTTCTACCGTTAAGCAGCAGTTGGGACTTTAATGATACAATTAAGCGGGTTAGACAAGCAGTAGCAAATATACAGCGTAAGTCGTATGAAAAACCACTAATCAAACCATTTCGTTTTTCAAGGGCAACGGTTCTCCTGTCTATGGAAGAAAGAAAATTAAGGACAAAGCATATGTGTTCGTTTGAAGAAGCGATTGGGTGTGTAAGCGCACAATCTATTATTCCATATCCTCCTGGAATTCCTATTTTAATGGAGGGAGAAACGATTACGAGCAATCATATTGACTATATTTTGCATATTCAAAGGTTAAATGGTCATATTCAAGGCGGCTCTTGTATGGAAGAAGGAAAGATAGAAGTATTTAAATAGAGAAAGGAATTTATACATGTCAGGAACGTTTATTAC
The DNA here is from genome assembly GCF_053345675.1 of Priestia sp. D51. Classification (NCBI taxonomy): domain Bacteria; kingdom Bacillati; phylum Bacillota; class Bacilli; order Caryophanales; family Bacillaceae; genus Priestia; species Priestia sp. D51. The sequence goes on from NZ_JBLTIR010000014.1 coordinate 2,061, forward strand.
ATTCGAAGGGCCAGAGGGTGCTGGTAAGACGACCATCATCCATATGGTTCAACAAAAATTAATACAAGATGGCTATAACATTGTATTAACAAGAGAGCCTGGAGGCATACGAATTGCTGAACAAATTCGTGAAATCATCTTAAATCCATCTAACACGGAAATGGATGCCAGAACAGAAGCACTTCTTTACGCTGCGGCTAGGAGACAACATCTTGTAGAAAAAGTGATTCCTGAGCTAAATAAAGGGAATATAGTATTATGTGACCGTTTTATTGATAGCTCACTTGCTTATCAAGGAAATGCGCGGGGGATAGGTGTAGAAGATATTTTTGCTATCAATCAATTTGCTATTGAGCAAACGATGCCACAGGCCACTTTATATTTTGATATTGAGCCTGAGGTAGGATTAGAAAGAATTAATAAAGGTCGAAAAGATGAGATTAATCGATTAGATTTAGAATCCTTAGACTTTCATTACAAAGTACGAGATGGATATCTATCTCTTTTGAGTCAATTTCCAGAGCGTATTCGCCGAATTGATGCAAATCAATCCATTGAAAAGGTCTGTGAAGAAGCTTATAAACAGATACAATTGATTTTAAAATAAATACAGATGATTGTTATTCTTGCTATACTATTCTTAACAATAAAGTAAAATGAGGTGTTATTCATGAAATTAGTAATGGCCGTTATTCAAGATTCAGATAGCTCAAAGCTTTTAAATGCACTTGTAGAAAGAGGATTTCGTTCAACCAAATTATCAAGTACGGGTGGATTTTTAAAATCAGGGAATACAACAATTATGATTGGTACAGATGATCATAAAGTAGATGAAGTACTTGATATTATTAAGGGCCAATGTGAAAACCGCAGACAGATGATTTCTCCTGTGGCACCGATGGGTGGTAATGCAGATTCATACATTCCGTATCCTGTTGAAGTTGAAGTGGGCGGAGCTACAGTATTCGTACTACCAGTAGATCAATTTCATCAATTTTAAGAGAGAAGATTTTAAATAGAAAGTGATGATTGAATGGGAAATACATGGGAACAGCTTGAAGCTCTTCAGCCGAACGTATTAAAGATTTTGCAAAACAGCTTACTTAAAGAGCGAGTTGCTCATGCTTATTTATTTGAAGGAAGCAAAGGAACAGGTAAAAAACAAATTAGTTTTTTGTTTGCTAAAGCACTGTTTTGCCAAAATCCAGTTAATCATAGGCCATGCCATGAGTGCAGTAACTGCCGGCGAATTGATTCAGGTAATCATCCAGATATTCACTTGATTGAGCCAGCTGGTTTATCGATTAAAAAAGAGCAAATTCAATTCTTGCAATCAGAATTCACAAAAACCGGTGTTGAATCTAATAAAAAGTTATATATTGTGAATCATGTTGATAAAATGACAGTAAGCGCAGCAAATAGTTTACTGAAATTTTTAGAAGAGCCTGGCAACGGAACTTATGCAATTTTATTAACAGAAAATATACAGCGCTTATTAGATACGATTATCTCACGTTGCCAAGTAATATCATTTCGATCTCTTACACCAGAACAGTTAGCTGAAAAACTAGTAGAAAATGGCCTTTCCGCAGTAGATGCGTCCATCTTGTCTAATTTAACAAACAGCATTGATGAAGCAATTGAATTAAGTAAAGATGAATGGTTTGGACTTGCAATAAAGTTAGTGATACAATTATATGAAGTGTTAACAACGAGACCTCAACAAGCTCTTCTTTTTATTCATGAAAAGTGGGTAACACATTTTAAAGAAAAAGAACAAGCTCATATTGGTTTAACTTTATTGATGCTTCTTTACCGTGATTTGTTGACGCTGCAAGTTGGACAAGAGTCTAAAATCGTCTATCGTCATAAAATAGAAGAATTAAAACAGCAAGCTCTTCAGACAACGCAGGAAAAAGCGATTTATCGCTTAGAGGTTATCTTGAAGGCCAAAAATAAATTAAATTCAAATATGAATCTACAGTTATTAATGGAACAGCTGGTGTTGGATTTGCAGGAGGGATAAAAGCTTGTATGATGTAGTAGGCGTTCGCTTTAAAAAAGCGGGGAAAATATATTATTTTGACCCTGGAGAACTTACAATTCCAGATGGTGAGTTTGTTATTGTAGAAACAGTTCGTGGTGTTGAATTTGGCAGAGTGGTTATTAACAAAAAGCAAGTAAGTGAACATGATGTCGTGCTTCCTTTGAAAAAAGTAATCCGCATTGCTGAACAAAAAGACAGGCTGATTGTGGATGAAAATAAACAAGCTGCTAGAGAAGCGTATGACGTATGCGTGCAAAAAATTCAATCACACGATTTAGATATGAAGTTAGTAGATGTAGAATATACGTTTGATCGTAATAAAGTCATTTTTTATTTTACAGCAGACGGCCGTATTGATTTTAGAGAGCTAGTTAAAGATTTAGCTGCTATTTTCCGTACGCGAATTGAGCTTCGTCAAATTGGTGTACGAGACGAGGCAAAACTGTTGGGTGGGATAGGTCCTTGTGGACGTATGCTATGTTGCTCAACGTTTTTAGGTGATTTTGAGCCGGTTTCTATTAAGATGGCCAAAGACCAAAACCTATCGCTTAATCCAACGAAAATTTCTGGTTTATGCGGACGTTTGATGTGTTGTTTAAAATATGAAAATGATGAGTATGAAACGGCAAAAGAACAGCTTCCTGATATAGGCTCAACAATTAAAACTTCAGATGGTTCAGGACGTGTAGTAGGTTTGAATATTTTGGAAAGAATTATTCAAGTGGAACTGTCAGATCACGAACAAATTTTAGAGTATACTCTGGATGAGATCAATAATGAAGGTGCTGTTTCGTTTCAAGCCACAGATTAACGAGGTGGGCAAAGGTGGATAAAAAAGAGATTTTTGATTCGGTGACAAACATGGAGGAACAAATTGGTCATTTATATAAGCAGTTAGGTGAGTTAAAAGAGCATCTTGCTGAGCTAATTGAAGAAAATCATCATCTGCAAATAGAAAATGATCATTTGCGCCGTCGCCTTGACCAGACAAACTTCGAAACGAAGCTGAAAAATAGACATTCAAAAGCAAGCGCTCAAACAAAAGAGCAAAAACAAATTGATATCGGAGAAGGATATGACAATTTGGCTCGCCTTTACCAAGAGGGTTTTCATATTTGTAACATTCATTATGGAAGTGTGCGTAAAGATGGAGACTGTTTGTTTTGCTTGTCATTTTTAAATAAAAAGTAACAACACCTCTCCCTTTTGGAGAGGTTCTTTTTATGAGTAAAAGATGTAAATAATAGATGTACAAGGAGAAGAACGATTATGGTTGAGTTATATGGAGATGAACGTTTAGATTATCTATTAGCCGATGAGGAAATGCGTATTATTCAAAGTCCATCTGTCTTTTCCTTTTCATTGGATGCTGTGCTTTTATCTCACTTTGCTTATGTCCCAATTCGTAAAGGCAACTTGGTTGATTTATGTTCAGGAAACGGTGTAATCCCACTGTTTTTATCTAAACGAACAAAGGGAAAAATCATTGGTGTAGAAATTCAAGAGCGGCTACACAGTATGGCACAAAGAAGTATTGCGTATAATCAGCTGGATGGGCAGATTAAAATGATACATGGTGATTTAAAAAATGCACCTCAAGAACTGGGTTATGGAAAATATGATGTTGTAACATGTAATCCTCCTTATTTCACCACATCCAATAAAGAAGAAATAAATGAAAACGAACACTTTGCAATCGCTCGCCACGAAATTCATTGTTCGTTGGAAGATGTGATTAGAGCCAGTAGTCAACTAGTTAAGCAAGGCGGAAAAGTAGCATTGGTTCACCGTCCAGGGAGACTATTAGATATCGTTACGTTAATGAGGCAATACCGTTTAGAGCCAAAGAGACTTCAGTTTGTCTATCCTAAAGATGGGAAAGAAGCAAATACGCTTTTAATTGAAGGTACGAAGGATGGAAGTCCAGATTTAAAGATTCTTCCTCCACTGGTGGTCTACCAAGATAATGATGAATACACGGACGAATTAAAAAGGATTTTATATGGAACAGAATAATCATTATTTTTATGTAGTTGAATGCAAGGACTGTACGTATTACGCTGGTTACACGAATAATTTGCAAAAACGTATTTCTGTCCATAATGAAGGGAAAGGGGCAAAATATACGAGAGCAAGAAGGCCTGTTTCATTAATTTGGCATGAGGTGTTTACTTCTAAAACAGAAGCTATGCAAAAAGAGTATTGGTTCAAACAGTTAAGCAGAGTGCAAAAACAGGCTTACATTCGAAGGGAGCAAGAAAAGCAGAATGAAATCACAAAAAAGTTATGATGTATCGAATGAACGAGGCGTTTTATATTTAGTTCCCACGCCTATTGGAAACTTAGAGGATATGACATTTCGTGCGATTCGAATTTTAAAAGAAGTTGATTATATTGCCGCAGAAGATACGAGACAAACGAAAAAACTATGTAACCACTTTGAGATCGATACGCCTATTACAAGTTATCATGAACATAATAAACATACAAAAAGTGAACAGCTGTTAAGCGACTTGGACAGTGAAAAAAATATTGCTTTAGTAAGCGACGCGGGTATGCCCTGTATTTCAGACCCTGGTTATGAGTTAGTGGTAGCTGCCGTTAAAGAAGGATATACGGTTGTTCCGCTGCCGGGGCCTAACGCAGCATTAACGGCTTTAATTGCTTCTGGTCTACCTACAGGGCAGTTTTATTTCTATGGATTTTTAAACAGAAATAAAAAACAGCGTAAAGAACAGCTTCAAGAGCTTCAGTATATTAAAGAAAGCATGATATTTTATGAAGCCCCTCATCGGTTAAAAGAAACGCTAAAGAGTATAGAAGAAATTTTAGGGAACCGATCTATTGTGTTATGTAGAGAGTTAACCAAACGCTATGAAGAATTTTTAAGAGGAAGCGTATTAGAAGCAATTGAATGGACAAATGCCACAGATATTAGAGGGGAATTCTGCTTAATTCTTGAAGGGACAAATGAAGAAGCGCCAGATGAAAGTAATCTATGGTGGGAACAGCTCACCATTATCGAGCACGTTGATCACTATGTAGAAGAAGGACTTTCAAACAAAGAAGCGATTAAGCAAGTGGCAAAAGACCGAGATGTATCAAAACGAGACATTTATAGTGAATATCACGTACATTAAAAAAAGCTGTCTATCATAGACAGCTTTTCGTTTTATTTAGAAGCTTGTAAAGAATCTTGAAGTTCTTTCATGATTTGTTCTGCACCTTCACGGCTTAGAATTAATTTGCCGCTAGCAAGTTGAATGTTATCATCAGATACTTCACCTGTTACTTGGCAAGTCATGTTTGGTTTATATTTTTTTAAGATGATGCGCTCTTCATCTACATAGATTTCTAGAGCATCTTTCTCTGCAATTCCTAATGTACGACGTAATTCAATTGGAATTACTACGCGTCCTAATTCATCAACTTTACGAACAATACCTGTAGATTTCATGTTAATCGTTCTCCTCTCAATGATCATTTTTCTATGTTATTACTTTCGTCATTATTCGACAATTTCAACGTACTTTCATAATACCAGCGTTTCCAAAACTAGTCAATCATTTTATATGTAAAAAAATGTAGCTGGGAAAAAATTTTTTCCCCGACTCGTTTAGAAGCTAATTGTGACCGTCAGTCAAGGAATGACAAGGGGTTTCATTGGAAAAAAGATTAATCGCCTAAATAGCTTGATATTAACTATTTTGAAGATAGGGTAAATATAATTCGACATAAAACGACAAAATTAGACCTATTTGTCGTTTTTATCAAAGTGACTTTTTGAATGAGGGTATATTTTTTATAAAAATAGGGCGAAGCTGATACAATTAACAGGATTATTTTTTGGGAAAATAACGATTATTTAAAAATGAAGTGAATCCGTCATATTCCCGTGTATATAGGAAGAGAATGTTTTGAAATTATCATGTAAAATAGTATGATAGATAGTAGAATAAGAAGACAGGGTTTATATGATTACATCCATATAAATCAAAATGTTGAAATGGAATGTTGGAGGTTATGAACATGGCAGATGGAAATAATACATTTTACATTACTACGCCGATTTATTATCCGAGTGGTAAATTACATATAGGGCACGCATACACGACGGTAGCGGGAGATGCAATGGCTCGTTATAAACGTTTGAGAGGGTTTGACGTACGTTATTTAACAGGTACGGATGAACATGGTCAAAAAATTCAGCGAAAAGCAGAAGAGAAAAACGTGACACCTCAGCAATACGTAGATGATATTGTCTCTGGAATCAAAGAGCTGTGGGATAAGATGGATATTTCGTATGATGATTTTATCCGTACAACAGAACCAAGACATAAAGAAATCGTGGAAAAGATTTTCGCGCGCCTTTTAGAACAAGGTGATATTTATCTTGATGAGTATGAAGGTTGGTATTCAGTTCCCGATGAGACGTACTATACAGAGCATCAACTAGTAGATCCAATCGTTGAAAATGGAAAAGTTGTAGGTGGGAAAAGCCCGGATAGCGGACACCCTGTAGAGCTCGTTCGAGAAGAGTCCTATTTCTTTAAAATGGGGAAATACGTAGATCGTTTACTAGCTTTTTATGAAGAGAACCCTTCATTTATTCAACCGGAGTCTCGTAAAAACGAAATGATCAATAATTTTATTAAGCCGGGTCTTGAAGACTTAGCTGTTTCTCGTACGACGTTTGATTGGGGGGTAAAAGTTCCAGGTAACCCAAAACACGTTATTTACGTATGGATTGATGCGCTTTCTAACTATATCACCTCTCTTGGGTATGATACTGAGAATGATGAAAACTATCGAAAATACTGGCCGGCTAACGTACATTTAGTAGGAAAAGAAATCGTACGTTTCCATACCATTTATTGGCCAATCATGTTGATGGCACTTGATTTGCCACTTCCTAAGAAAGTATTTGCTCACGGCTGGTTATTAATGAAAGATGGAAAGATGTCGAAGTCAAAAGGGAATGTAGTGGACCCAGTGACATTGATTGACCGCTATGGGTTAGATGCCCTTCGTTACTACTTGCTTCGTGAAGTTCCATTCGGTTCAGACGGTGTATTCACACCAGAAGCGTTTGTTGAACGTATTAACTTTGACTTAGCAAATGACCTTGGCAACCTAGTTAACCGTACAGTGGCGATGATTAATAAGTATTTTGATGGTGTTATTCCGACTTATGAAGGAAATGTAACCGAGTTTGATGCACTTATCGTACAAGCTCAAAAAGATACAGTGAATAAATATGAAGAAGCGATGGAGGATATGGAGTTTTCAGTGGCTCTTGCTTCTATCTGGCAATATGTAAGCCGCACGAATAAATACATTGATGAAACGCAGCCTTGGGCGTTAGCAAAAGATGAGAATAAGCGTGCAGAACTTGCTTCCGTTATGACACATCTAGCTGAATCAATTCGTCACATTGCGGTATTACTACAGCCATTCTTAACACGTACACCTGAGAAAATTTTTGCTCAGATCGGTGTAAAAGAAGATGTGTTAAAAACGTGGGAAAGCACGACGCGCTTTAATATGCTTAAAGAAGGCACAAAAGTAGAAAAAGGTGAGCCAATGTTCCCTCGTCTAGATCGAGAAGAAGAGGTAGCGTTTATTAAAGAGCAGATGCAAGGAAGTGCTCCGAAGGAAGAAAAACCTGTTGTGAAGGAAGAGCCTTCTGAAGAGATTACGATTGATGATTTCATGAAAGTAGAGCTTCGTGTAGCGCAAGTTACGCAAGTAGAACCAGTTAAGAAGGCAGATAAACTATTAAAGCTGCAGCTTGATCTTGGCTATGAAAAACGCCAAGTTGTATCAGGTATTGCCAAGTTTTATAAGCCTGAAGAATTAGTAGGTCGCAAAGTAATTTGTGTAACCAACTTAAAACCTGTAAAATTGCGCGGCGAACTATCACAAGGAATGATTTTAGCTGGTGAAGATGAGAATGGTCTTTCACTAGCAAGCGTAGATCAAAACTTAGCAAACGGCACGAAGATAAAATAAGTATAGGTAAAAGGGGTGTTTCACGTGTAACATGCGAGGACCCCCTTTTATTCATGGAAAGGATCGATTAGATGTTATTTGATACACATGTTCATTTAAACGCAGAACAGTATGAAGACGATTTGCAAGAAGTAATTAATCGCGCGTTAGAAAAAGGTGTTCAAAACATGGTGGTTGTTGGATTTGATGAACCTACCATTAAAAAAGCTATTCAAATAGCTGAAACGTACGACTTTATCTATGCTAGTGTAGGCTGGCATCCAGTAGATGCAATTGATATGACGGATGAGCATTTAGCTTGGATTGAAGAGTTAGCTCAGCATCCGAAAGTTGTGGCTTTAGGAGAGATGGGATTAGACTATCATTGGGATAAATCACCTAAAGAGGTTCAAAAGGACGTATTTCGCCGTCAAATTCGCTTAGCGCGCAAAGTGAATTTACCTATCATTATTCATAATCGTGATGCAACAGAAGACGTGGTAACCATTTTAAAAGAAGAGCACGTAGAAGAAGTAGGCGGGATTATGCATTGCTTCACGGGCAGTATTGAAGTAGCGAAGCAGTGTATGGATATGAATATGTATATTTCTTTTGGTGGACCTGTTACTTTTAAAAATGCAAAAAAACCAAAAGAAGTTGCTGCAGAACTTCCTTTAGATAAACTATTAATTGAAACAGACTGTCCTTATCTAACTCCCCATCCATTCCGCGGCAAGCGCAATGAACCTGGTTATGTGTCATACGTAGCGGAGCAAATTGCAGAGTTAAAAGGCATAACGTATGAAGAGTTGGCTGATATTACAACAGCTAACGCTAAAAAGCTATTTGGCATTAATGATTAAAACTTTTTCTCATATAACAATCATTTTCGTGTTAAAGTAAAGATAGGCGCAGAGGAGAATGTTATCCTCTGCCTTTTTCAGTTAAAATAACAGATAGATGCTTTTTAATTTAGTTGATAATAAGATAAAACGTTGATTTCATAGAAGAAAAATGATGTGAGTAACGAGCATTTCATTTTTACTGAAAAGCAAATGAACAAAACTGAATGTTTTGGAGGAAGAAATGAAGATTAAAGAAATTATTGTAGTAGAAGGTCGGGACGATACCGTAGCGATTAAACGTGCAGTGGATGCGGATACCATCGAGACAAATGGATCAGCTGTAAATGAAGAAACCATTGAAAAAGTAAAATTAGCTCAAAAAACAAGAGGCGTAATTATTTTTACAGATCCAGATTATCCAGGACAGCGAATTCGAAATATTGTTTCAGAACGTGTTCCAGGATGTAAACATGCATTTTTAGATAAAGAAGAGGCTCGCCCTAAAAACGGCAAAGGTATTGGAGTTGAACATGCTTCTATTGCGTCTATTCAAAAAGCACTAAAAGATGTAAAGCAAGAGTGGGTAGAAGCAGATATGGAGATTTCCCAAGAGGATTTAATCGTAGCTCGTTTGGTAGGAGATAGTAAAGCCAAGTCTCGACGTGAAAGAATAGGAAAGTTATTAAAAATAGGCTATGCCAATGGAAAGCAGCTTCATAAACGATTACAGATGTTCCAAATTTCAAAAGAGGAGTTTATCAAAGCTGTTGAGCAGATAAATAAGGAGGAAAAGGAATCGTGTTAAAAGATATTGCAACGCCTAATCGAACCAAGGAAATTTTAAAGAAATACGGTTTTACATTTAAAAAGAGTTTGGGACAAAATTTTTTAATTGATACGAACATTTTACATCGCATTGTTGATCATGCAGAAATAACAGAAGAAACGGGAGCAATTGAAATTGGACCCGGTATCGGAGCGTTAACTGAACAGCTAGCAAAGCGCGCAAAAAAAGTACTGGCATTTGAAATCGACCAGCGTCTGCTTCCGATTTTAGCCGACACTCTTTCTCCTTACCCAAATGCAAAAGTTATTCATCAAGATGTGTTAAAAGCAGATTTAAAAGAGACGCTCGAACAAGAATTCGAAAACATAGAAGATTTAATGGTCGTTGCGAATTTACCGTATTACGTGACGACACCCATTTTGATGAAATTATTAGAAGAGCAAATTCCGGTACGGGGAATCGTTGTTATGCTTCAAAAAGAAGTTGCCGACCGTATAGCAGCTAAACCGGGAACAAAGGAGTACGGTTCACTTTCTATTGCGATTCAATACTATACAGAGGCTGAGACGGTTATGATTGTGCCTAAAACAGTATTTAATCCGCAGCCTAATGTAGATTCAGCTGTTATTCGGCTGCTGAGAAGACCGAAGCCAGCGGTAGAAGTACAAGATGAAGCATTCTTCTTCCAAGTTGTACGAGCAAGTTTTGGACAGCGCCGAAAAACCATTTTAAACAATCTAGTGAACAACTTGCCAAATGGGAAACAGAAAAAAGCGGACATTGAGCAAGCACTTGCAACTGCTGAAATTGATCCGAAACGAAGAGGCGAAACGTTATCTATTCAAGAATTCGGATCGTTAAGTGACCAACTTTTAAAATCATTTCGCTAAATCATCACATTTTTATCATGAAGTCATAGGCTATGAAGAGAATTTATTTTTGAAGTAGCAAAGACGGAGTGAAGCATATGAACATCAAAATTGGTGATATAGTTACACGACCTTCTTATCAAAGAGATTTGCTTTTTCGTGTTATAGCTATTAATGACAGCGAAGCGGGGAAATATGCGACTTTAATAGGAGAAGACGTTCGGTTGATTGCCGACGCTCCTTGTACAGATTTAGAGGTTGTGGATGCTAAAGAACAGGATCAAAGAAAAAAACAAGAAGAAGAACTTTTAGAAAGATCCTTGGAGCTTATTCAACAGGATTATCGGCTCGTTCGAGAGAAAACTGAATATAGCATGACTAATGGATACAGCCATTCACATCGCTTGTTTCAAATTCCTGGAAAGGTCCTGCACGTAGACGGAGACCCTAATTATTTACGTAAATGTTTGTTGGTTTACGAAAAAATTGGTGTTCCTGTTTATGGTGTTCATTGCGTAGAGTCAGAGATGCCGGAGAAAGTTGGAAAGTTAATTGAGGATGTAAGGCCTGATATTCTGGTGCTGACAGGGCATGATGCTTATTCCAAAGGAAAAGGAAATAAGGATGATCTTCTTGCTTATAGACATTCCAAACACTATATTCGAACAGTCCAAGAAGCAAGAAAAAGAGTTGGTAATTTAGATCAGCTGGTGATTTTTGCAGGTGCCTGTCAATCGCATTTTGAATTATTGATTCAAGCCGGAGCAAACTTTGCTAGTTCACCTTCGCGTGTAAATATTCATGCGCTTGACCCCGTGTATGTAGTAGCAAAACTAAGTTTTACTCCTTTCACGGATCGTATTAATGTATGGGACGTCTTACGTAATACATTAACGGGTGCTAAAGGTTTAGGAGGAGTAGAAACAAAAGGGCTGCTTCGCACGGGCATGCCTTATGAAAGCGATGAGTAGAAATAAAAACAACTGGTTACAGCATGTACACGCATGATGTGCAACCAGTTGTTTTTTCGTATGAAGCCAAAGTATACGCTGAATTTCACAAAATCATTTTCAATATTTGCTAAAGATATACATATTTCGTTAAAAAACGAGCATACTAACAGCGAAATGTAGATTCATGTTGAAAATTATTTATTGACACAATTAGAGATAGATTGTTATAATTTTATGTTTTTGACTATTTTTCTAACATGTGTTACACTATACATAGTGAGGTGGACCAATATGGCGAAAACTTTGTCTGATATTAAGCAAGCGCTGGATTTGCACCTAGGCCAACGATTAACTTTAAAAGCAAACGGTGGTCGTAGAAAAACAGTAGAACGTTCAGGTGTATTAACAGAAACGTACCCATCTGTTTTTATCGTTGAATTAGATCAAGAGGAAAACTCTTTGGAGCGCGTTTCGTATAGTTACGCAGATGTGTTAACGGAAACAGTGCAACTAAAATTTTTCTAAGAATGACATAGGCAATATAGCAAGTGGTGATGAGCAGTGGACATTGGTTTACTGCTTTTTTATTGGTCTTTTTTTCAAATTATATATACATTATTTTTTATACATACTATACATATCGTCCTCGCATTTTCATGTATAAAGAGCGAGGAGATTCAGGTTGAAATTTCATTTTATACGTAAAGGAGCCATGTACAATGTCAAGGCGTAGAGGGATTATGTCATCGAAGCTGAAAGAAGAACTGGCTAAAGAACTTGGTTTTTACGATACTGTACAAGCAGAAGGTTGGGGCGCTATTCGGGCAAAAGACGCAGGCAATATGGTGAAGCGAGCAGTGGAGCTTGCACAGCAGCAGCTAAGGCAATAGTGAAAATCAATGCTTATGCGATTATTTAAAGTGAAATGAGGAAAACCGAAGTGTATAACCGCTTCGGTTTTTTTGTCCCAAAATGAAAGATAAAATAGAGGATTAAACAAAGATGTTTAAATGAACAGCTATATCTTGTTCATTTTATGATAAAATAGCGTTAAACTCGATAAGATGAAGTAGGTGAAGCAAGTTGAAATTAATGGTGAAAGCACCGGCTAAAATAAATTTGTCACTTGATGTGTTACATAAACGCCCAGATGGTTACCATGAAGTTAAGATGATTATGACAACAATTGATTTAGCGGACAGAATTGAACTTTCTGATCGTGAAGATGGACGAATTGTTATTTATTCTCATAATCGCTTTGTTCCAGATGACCAGCGAAATCTTGCTTATCAGGCAGCGCAGATTTTGAAGCGACGTTATAACATTTCAAAAGGTGTAAATATATTAATTGATAAACATATTCCAGTAGCTGCTGGATTAGCTGGAGGCAGCAGTGACGCGGCTGCTACATTACGCGGTTTAAATACGTTATGGGAATTAGGGTTATCATTAGACACACTTGCAGAAATAGGGGCTGAGATTGGCTCTGACGTATCTTTTTGCGTGTACGGAGGGACAGCTCTTGCTACAGGGCGCGGAGAGATTGTAGAGCATATTGAGGCACCTCCAAGCTGCTGGGTGATTTTGGCTAAGCCTGAAATAGGTGTTTCTACAGCAGATGTATATCGAAACTTAAAAATTGAGGAAATGGATCATCCTAAAGTAGATGAGATGGTTCACGCCATACAATCAGGAAATTATGATCAAATGTGTAGCCTTGTCGGAAATGTATTGGAAGCAGTAACGCTGAAAATGCATCCGGAAGTAGCTCTCATTAAAGAACAAATAAAGCGTTTTGGCGCCGATGCTGTACTCATGAGTGGCAGTGGGCCAACTGTATTTGGACTTGTACAGCATGATTCACGTATGCATCGCATTTATAATGGATTACGTGGCTTTTGTGATAAAGTTTATGCAGTTAGGTTACTAGGTGAACGAATAACGCTTGAATAAATCCGTATGTTAATGTTATATTTACATTACAATATTCGGATTTTCAGGAGGATGTTATGAAGTTTCGACGTAGTGGACGATTAATTGATATGACCAACTATTTCATTCAAAACCCTCAGCGCCTTATCCCTCTTACGTATTTTGCAGATAAATATGATTCCGCAAAATCATCTATTAGCGAAGATATGGCGATTATTAAACAAACTTTTGAACAGCAGGGTATCGGAACTTTGGTTACGCTACCAGGGGCTGCCGGCGGAGTTAAATTCATTCCAAAGATGACGAATGAAGAAGCCGGTCAGCTTGTTCAAGAATTATGTGGGTTGATTGAAAAACCTGAGCGTTTATTGCCAGGTGGATATTTATATTTAACTGATATTTTAGGGAACCCCCGCGTTGTGAATAAAATCGGTCGCTTGTATGCATCGCTTTTTGCTAACCGCAAAATCGATGTTGTGATGACTGTAGCAACAAAAGGTATTCCTATTGCGTATGCGGTTGCTCAGTATTTAGACGTGCCCGTTGTTATTGTGCGCAGAGACAGTAAAGTAACTGAAGGATCGACCGTTAGTATTAACTACGTGTCAGGTTCATCTAAGCGCATTCAAACGATGCTGTTAGCTAAGAGAAGTTTAGCGGTGGGGTCAAATGTACTCATCATTGATGACTTCATGAAAGCCGGCGGTACGGTAAATGGAATGGTTAGTTTGCTTGAAGAGTTTGATGCAACTGTTGCTGGTATTGGAGTTTTAGTAGAATCAGAAGATATTGAAGAACGTTTAGTGGATGAGTATGTGTCTCTTGTACAATTAACAGATGTAAATATTAAAGATAAACAAATTCGTGTACAGGAAGGCAATTACTTAAAATATATTTGATCAAGTAAGGGAGAGGAACATATGTTACAGGTTCAAACAAAAAATGCACCGCAAGCTATTGGTCCATATTCACAGGGAATTGTTGTGAATAACTTGTTTTACAGTTCAGGTCAAATTCCACTTCGTCCAGATGGTACGTTGGTCGAAGGCGATGTTCAAGTACAAGCTACTCAAGTATTTGAAAATCTAAAAGCAGTTCTTGAAGAAGCAGGAGCTTCTCTAAATACAGTTGTAAAGGCAACCGTGTTCATTAAAGATATGAACGACTTCGCAGCATTAAATGAAGTCTATGGTGACTACTTCGGCGACCATAAGCCGGCACGTTCATGTGTAGAAGTAGCGAGACTACCTAAAGATGTACTTGTTGAAATTGAAGTTATTGCGCTTGTTAAAGGGTAATTAAATTAACAAATTTCTAACAAAAAGCAAGTAACTTCCAATTGTTCACTTTTTTTGCGAAAATTTTCTAAAAATTTTTTCTGAATAGCAGGAAAACACAAAATTCTGTGGAATTAAGTATGTAAAGCTTCGCATAGAAAAAGGTGGTGAACAAGATGGAAGTAACTGACGTAAGATTACGCCGCGTGAACACTGAAGGACGTATGAGAGCGATTGCTTCAATCACATTAGATGGTGAATTTGTTGTTCATGATATTCGTGTGATTGATGGTAATAATGGCTTATTTGTAGCCATGCCAAGTAAACGTACACCGGATGGTGAGTTCCGTGATATTGCACATCCAATCAATTCAAATACTCGCGGAAAGATTCAAGATGCTGTTTTAGCAGAATATCATCGTTTAGGTGAGGTAGAAGTTGAATTCGAAGAAGCGGGTGCTTCGTAAACATATGATACATTAAGAGTCTACTGAAAAGTAGGCTCTTTTCTTTTTGATTACCGCTTATACAATTTCACACCTTTGTAAAACTTTAGCATTACCAAAAAATAAAATTCATGACTTATAAATGATTCCTTGAAATGCTGTCATTTTTGATATAATATTCTTAATGGATAAAAAGGTAAAATTGGAGGCCTGTTATGTCAAAAAGATATGCAGTCATATTGGCAGCTGGTCAGGGTACACGTATGAAGTCATCTTTATATAAAGTGTTACACCCTGTGTGTGGCAAACCGATGGTGCAACACGTAATTGATCAGTTATCACGCTTAGATTTAACAAATTTAATTACAGTTGTAGGTCACGGTGCCGAAAAAGTGAAATCACATGTTGGAGATAAAAGCTTATTTGCTTTACAAGAAGAGCAGTTAGGAACAGCTCATGCAGTAATGCAAGCAGAATCTTTACTTGCACATGAAAAAGGTACGACAATTGTTGTATGTGGAGATACTCCGCTTATTACAGCTGAAACAATTGAATCTTTATTAAAGCATCATGAAGCAACAAATGCAATGGCAACTATTTTAACGGCTCATGCAGAAGATCCAACAGGATATGGACGCATCATTCGAAATGAACAAGGCTCTGTTGAAAAGATTGTTGAGCATAAAGATGCCACAGAACAAGAGCGTCTTGTACAGGAAATTAATACTGGTACGTACTGTTTTGATAATGAGAAATTATTTGAGACACTTTCAAAAGTTTCAAATGATAATGTACAGGGAGAGTACTATTTACCTGATGTTATCGAAATTCTAAAAAATGAAGGTCAAATTATTTCTGCATATCAAACATCCGATTTTGCTGAAACATTGGGCGTTAATGATCGATTTGCTCTGTCTCAAGCAGAAGAAACAATGAAAAAGCGTATCAACAAGCAGCATATGTTAAATGGAGTGACGATTGTGGATCCTTCTAACACGTACATTTCAGCAGATGCTGTCATTGGCAGAGATACGGTTATTTATCCTGGTACGGTTATTCAAGGAACAGTTGTAATTGGAGAGAACTGTGAAGTAGGACCTAACAGTGAAATTAAAGACTGCAAAATAGGTAATAATACTTCTATTCGCCATTCTGTTGCTCACGATAGTGAAATTGGTCACGAAGTCACAATTGGCCCATTTGCACATATTCGTCCTCAATCATTAATTGGAGATGAAGTGCGCGTAGGAAACTTTGTAGAAATTAAAAAAGCATCTTTTGGCAAAGGTAGCAAAGCTTCTCATTTAAGTTATATTGGAGACGCAGAGGTCGGAAAAGGTGTAAACTTAGGGTGCGGATCTATTACAGTTAACTACGATGGGAAAAATAAATTTTTAACAAAGATTGAAGATGGGGCATTCGTAGGATGTAACTCAAACTTAATTGCACCTGTAACAATTGGTGAAGGCGCCTATGTTGCAGCTGGTTCAACCGTAACGGATAATGTGCCAGGAAAAGCATTATCAATTGCTCGTGCGAAACAAGTAAATAAAGAAAACTATGCTGAAAAGCTTGATATTAATAAAAAATCCTGACGGAGGTTTCACAATAAAATGTCAAATGTATATGCTGATGAAAATTTAAAGTTATTTACGCTAAATTCAAACAAGGCTTTAGCTGAAGAGATCGCAAAAGTAATTGGTGTGGAATTAGGTAAATGTTCGGTTGATCGTTTCAGTGACGGTGAAATTCAAATTAACATTGAAGAAAGTATCCGTGGTTGTGATGTATTTATCATTCAATCAACAAGTGCTCCAGTTAACGAACACTTAATGGAATTATTAATTATGATTGATGCATTAAAACGTGCATCAGCTAAAACAATTAACATCGTTATGCCTTACTATGGCTATGCTCGTCAGGATCGTAAAGCTCGTGCACGTGAACCAATCACTGCCAAATTAGCAGCAAATATCATTGAAAAAGCGGGAGCTACTCGTATTATCACATTAGATTTACATGCTCCTCAAATTCAAGGTTTCTTCGATATTCCAATTGACCATTTAGTAGGTGTTCCAATTTTAGGTGAATACTTCAAGAGTAAAAACCTTGATGACGTTGTTGTTGTATCTCCGGACCACGGTGGCGTAACGCGTGCTCGCCGTTTAGCGGAACGTCTAAAAGCGCCGATCGCTATCATTGACAAACGTCGCCCACGTCCAAACGTAGCAGAAGTTATGAACATTGTTGGACAAGTGGAAGGGAAAACAGCAATCTTGATTGATGACATGATTGATACAGCTGGTACAATTACAATTGGTGCAAGTGCATTAATTGAAGCAGGTGCAAAAGAAGTATATGCTTGTTGTACACACCCAGTTCTTTCAGGCCCTGCGATTGAGCGTATTCAAAACTCTACAATCAAAGAGCTAGCTGTAACAAACTCTATTGCTTTAACAGAAGATAAGAAAATTGGTAAAGTAACAGAACTTTCAGTAGCTCCGTTAATTGGTGAAGCGATTATTCGTGTTCACGAAGAGCAATCAGTTAGTACGTTATTTGATTGATAAACAGAACCTCTTTCCATTTGGAAAGAGGTTTTTTTGAAAAAAATTAAATGGGCTAATCCTTGGTTTTAAAGGGATTTGAACGGGATGAGCAAAGATATATTGCTGATTGAAACGAGTTTTATGTTTAGCAGCCTTCTAAAAAGGGTACATTTTAAGTAGAAAACATACTGGAAGGTGAATAAAATGAGTATTTCAATTCAAGCAAATAAAAGAACGGATTTCAAAAATTCTACAAATAGAAAAATTCGCGACGAAGGAAACTTCCCAGCGGTTGTTTACGGAAATAAAACAGAATCCACGCCTATTTACTTAAACAGTGCTGATTTTATTAAGACTATTCGTGAAGCAGGACGCAATGGAGTGTTAACATTACAAGTGGACAAGCAAAAATATTCCGTAATGTTACATGATATTCAAACCGATCCATTAAAAAACGAAATTGTCCACGCCGATTTCCAAGTGGTCGACATGAAGAAAGAAATTGATACTGAAGTTTCTTTATCTCTAGTAGGAGAAGCAAAAGGAATAAAAGAAGGCGGCGTATTACAGCAGTCTCTATATGAAATTTCATTAAAAGGCTTGCCGCAAGATATCCCATCATCTATTGATGTAGATGTATCAGATTTGGGAATCAACGATACAATTACAGTAGGGGATATTAAGGTAGATAAAAAGCTAGAAATTACGCATGATGCAGAAGATACAGTTGCTTCTGTACTACCTCCTCAACAGGAAGAAGAGCCGGATAGCGGCGAAGTTCAGGATGCTGAAGGCGACGTTGAAGCAACAAAAGAAAAAGATAGCGAAGAATAATATAAAAAGACGTAACCAAAAGGTTACGTCTTTTTGTGTGAATTGATTATAATAAAAGTGATACTATATAGTAATGTAAAACATTAAAGACATTTACCTATTATGTACAACTTACATAGAGTGGAAAGGAGTATCTATTTTGAAATTAATCGTTGGTTTAGGGAATCCTGGAAAAGAATATGACCGTACTCGTCATAACATAGGATTTATGGCAATTGATAAAATTGCCGAACAGTTTATGATTTCATTAGATAAAACAAAGTTTAACGGAATATATGGAACAGGTATAATAAGAGGAGAAAAAGTCATATTATTAAAGCCTCTAACATATATGAATTTATCAGGAGAAAGTATTCGCCCGTTAATGGACTATTTTGATATAGACGTCGAAGACTTGCTTGTTATTTACGATGACTTAGATTTACCGTGCGGAAAAGTAAGATTGCGTACAAAAGGAAGTCCAGGCGGCCATAACGGAATAAAATCAATTATTCAGCATTTAAAAACCCAAGAGTTTAACCGAATTCGTATTGGGATTGATCGTCCGAAAAACGGTATGAAAGTAGTTGACTATGTACTAGGGCGCTTTACAGAAGATGAAATGGTTCATATGGAAGAAGCGATGAAAACGTCTGTGCACGCGAGTGAAGACTTTTTAGGTCAAACGTTCTTAGAAGTAATGAATCGCTATAATTAAGCAGAATAAAATTTCTCTCAATCGTCCATACTAACACTAAAAGATTTGGGAGGATTTGTATGTCTATTCATTATTTCTGTAGACATTGTGGCGCAAAAGTCGGTATGATAGAAAAGACAGCTCACAATACAGAAGCACTCGGTTTTAATCACCTGACCGCAGATGAACGAAAAGACTTTATTCACTACCATAATAGTGGAGACATCGTGGTTAAAATTATTTGTGAAGACTGTCAAGAAGCGCTAGAACGAAATCCAGACTATCATCAGTACGAAACATTTATACAATAAAAAGCTTTGGTCTCAAACCAAAGCGTTTTTCTGTTTAGTTTAGACATATCATGGGAGGAGGGAATTCCTTTGCGAGGGATTAGACAGCAATTTGAAGAAAATAAAGAAATTGGAGCTGTTGTCAGCAGTTTAGAAGAAGGTTTGAAAGAACAGTTAGTAACGGGAATTTCCGGTTCAGCTCGATCTGTATTAATGGCACTCTTAAATGAGGATAAAAAATACCCCTTATTAGTAGTGACTCATAATTTATATCAAGCCCAAAAAGTGTATGAAGACCTTTTGCACCTTTTACCGGAAAAAGACGTTTTCTTATACCCTGTTAACGATTTAGTTGCTACAGAAGTGGGGATTGCAAGTCCAGAATTAAAGGCTCAGCGAATTGAAGTACTCAATTATTGGAGTCAACATACAGGTGGAGTAGTTGTAACCCCGCTTGCAGGAATTCGAAAGCTGCTGCCTCCTAAAGCAAGATGGGAGCAAACGCAGCTGCCGTTTCAAATGGGAATTGACATCGACGTTGATCATTATTTAAAAAGGTTAGTTGAGTTGGGTTATGAGCGGGCATCGATGGTTTCAGCTCCGGGTGAGTTTAGTGTGCGCGGAGGAATCATTGATATTTATCCGTTAACAGAAGAGCTACCTGTCCGAATTGAACTATTTGATACCGAGATCGATTCCATTCGTACTTTTACAATTGAGGATCAACGCTCTCAAGAACAGTTAAAAGAAATTTCAATCGGCCCTGCTACGGAAATCATTGTGAACCAAAATGAAGTGGCCCAAGGAATTGAAGAACTAGAAGCACAGCTGGCTTCGACGCTGCAGCAAGTGAAAAACGCAGCGCTAAAAGCTACCTTAACAGAAAATATTAAAGGTGAAATTGAACAGCTGCGTCAAGGTCAACTTCTTGAAAATATGTTCAAGTATTTATCATTCTTTTACGAATCGCCTGCTAGTTTACTAGATTATTTACCAGAAGGTGGCCTTGTTATCTTTGATGAAACAACTCGAATTCAAGAGACGTCTGATCAGCTTGAAACAGAGGAAGCTGAATGGATAACAGAATTATTAGGACAGGGGCAAATTGTTCGAGATGTTCAATTATCTCATAAGCTCCCATCTCTTATTCAGCGAGCAAAACATCAGTTTTTATACTTATCGTTATTTTTGAAGCACGTATCGTATACGAGTCCGCAAAATATTATTAATATTTCATGTAAGCAGATGCAGCAGTTTTACGGGCAAATGAACTTATTAAAAAGTGAAATTGAACGTTGGAAAAATGCTAATTATACGGTAGTCCTCTTAGGAGCAGATAAAGAGCGCGTGAAAAAACTCGAAGGTGTGCTAGCAGATTATGATATTGATTCATCTATTTTAGATGGAAATGGTCAGCTTGTGCCAGGTCTTGTTCAAATTATTGAAGGCGATTTACAAATGGGCTTTGAACTGCCGATGCAAAAATTAGCAGTTTTAACCGAGGAAGAATTGTTTAAAAAGCGGATCAAGAAATCAAAGCGTCGTCAAAAGCTTTCCAATGCAGAGCGTATTAAAAGCTATTCAGAGTTAAACGTAGGTGACTATGTCGTTCACGTGAACCACGGTATTGGCCGTTATTTAGGAATGGAAACGTTAGAGATTAACGGTAATCATAAAGATTATATCCATATCAAATATGAAGGCTCTGACAAGCTGTATGTTCCTGTTGAACAGATTGATCAAGTACAAAAATATGTAGGCTCTGAAGGGAAAGAGCCGAAAGTATATAAACTTGGCGGAAATGACTGGAAGAAAGTGAAACGAAAAGTTGAGTCTTCTGTTCAAGACATCGCTGATGACTTAATTAAACTGTATGCAGAGCGCGAAGCAAGTAAAGGTTATGCATTTTCCCCGGATGGCGATTTACAGAGAGAATTTGAAACAGCTTTCCCTTATCAAGAAACCGAAGATCAGCTTCGTTCTGTACAAGAAATTAAAAAGGATATGGAACATGAAAGACCAATGGATCGTCTGCTTTGTGGAGACGTTGGATACGGAAAAACAGAAGTAGCCATTCGTGCTGCGTTTAAAGCTGTGACAGATGGAAAACAAGTGGCTATTTTAGTACCAACCACTATTTTAGCTCAGCAGCATTATGAAACCATCCGTGAGCGTTTTCAAGACTACCCAATTAATATTGGGCTATTGAGCCGCTTTCGCAGCCGTAAACAGCAGCAGGAAACAATTAAAGGGCTAAAAAACGGGACCGTAGATGTAGTGATTGGTACACATCGTTTACTATCTAAAGATGTGATTTATAAGGATTTAGGGTTGTTAGTTATCGATGAAGAGCAACGTTTTGGTGTAACGCACAAGGAAAAAATCAAGCAAATGAAAGCAAATGTTGATGTCCTTACACTTACAGCAACACCTATTCCACGAACATTACATATGTCTATGTTGGGCGTAAGGGATTTGTCTGTTATTGAAACGCCGCCTGAAAATCGTTTTCCGGTTCAAACATATGTAGTGGAGTATAATCCGGTTCTAGTTCGTGAAGCGATTGAGCGTGAGTTAGCGCGTGATGGCCAAGTTTACTTTTTATATAATCGCGTAGAAGATATTGAACGAAAAGCAGAAGAAATTTCGATGCTCGTGCCTGATGCTAGGGTAACGTATGCCCACGGAAAAATGAATGAAACAGAACTCGAAGCGGTTATCTTAAGCTTTTTAGAAGGCGAATATGACGTGATTGTGAGTACAACTATTATCGAAACAGGAGTAGATATTCCAAATGTAAATACGCTCATTGTCAACAATGCTGATAAGATGGGATTATCACAACTGTATCAATTAAGAGGACGCGTAGGTCGTTCAAATCGCGTGGCATATGCGTACTTTACGTATCATAAAGACAAAGTACTGACAGAAGTAGCTGAAAAGCGTCTGCAAGCTATTAAAGAATTCACCGAATTAGGTTCTGGTTTTAAAATTGCTATGCGTGATCTTTCAATACGTGGCGCCGGAAACCTACTGGGTGCTCAGCAGCATGGATTTATCGATTCTGTCGGTTTCGATCTCTACTCACAAATGCTTAAAGAAGCGATAGAAGAAAGACGCGGGTCTGACGGAGAAAGTGTGAAATTTAATGTGGAAATGAATCTGGACTTAGACGCGTATATCCCTGATCAGTACATTACAGACGGCCGCTTGAAAATTGAGATGTATAAGCGCTTTAGAGGAATTGAAGCACTAGAGGATATTCAAGAATTGCAAGATGAAATGATTGATCGTTTTGGGGAGTATCCGGCTGAGGTTGAGTATTTGTTTAAAGTAGCTGAAACAAAAGTATATGCAACGCAGAACTTAGTAGAATCTATTCTTCAGTCAAAACAAGAAATTTCTATTCTGCTTTCTGAAGAAGCGAGCTCAACGATAGACGGCCAAAAATTATTCATGCTAGGTGATCAATTTGGCAGAATGGTCAGCTTAGGTATGGAAGGCAAGAAAGTAAAATTAGTGGTTAACGTAAAAGGACTTGCTCAAAAAGAATGGCTCAATATTGTGTATCAGTTAGTAAAAGGAGTAGCCACTGTTAAAAAAGAACAAGTTACGAATTAAAAAGAAGGCTCATTTTTGAGCCTTCTTTTTATATAGCCGAAATAAAAATGTCCAAATCCCCATGTTTTGACGGTTTTTTGGACATTTTTTTAATAAAAGCACACTTTTTAACAAAAAAAGAGATGGTTGGTGAATAGAAGTTGTAGAGTGAAGAATACTAACCTCAACAAAGGTGAACCTTTTATCATATAGCCATCAGTGATATTCACCAACTATTTTAATCATCATATGAAAGAGAGGCTTCAATGAATGAAAGCAACAGGTATTGTTCGTCGTATTGATGATTTGGGTCGCGTTGTGATTCCAAAAGAAATTAGAAGAACACTTCGCATCCGAGAGGGAGACCCGCTAGAGATTTTCGTCGATCGCGATGGAGAAGTTATTTTAAAGAAATATTCGCCAATTAGTGAATTAGGAGATTTTGCAAAAGAGTATGGCGAAGCGCTATACGATAGCTTAGGTCATCCTGTACTTATTTGTGACCGCGATGTATTTATTGCGGTAGCAGGAAGCTCTAAAAAAGAATACTTAAATAAAAACATTAGTTCTTTAGTAGAATCTGTTATGGAAAGCCGCAGTTCTTCTTTAGTAACTGATGGGAAAAACCTTGAATTTGTCGATGGATACGAAGAAAATATTTCTTCTTACACAATCGGTCCGATTATTGCAAATGGAGATCCGATTGGAGCTGTTGTCATCTTCTCAAAAGAGAAGTCTCTTGGTGAAGTAGAGCATAAAGCAGCCGAAACGGCAG
The DNA here is from genome assembly GCF_053345675.1 of Priestia sp. D51. Lineage (NCBI taxonomy): Bacteria > Bacillati > Bacillota > Bacilli > Caryophanales > Bacillaceae > Priestia > Priestia sp. D51. The sequence goes on from NZ_JBLTIR010000014.1 coordinate 25,932, forward strand.
CTAGCTTCTTATCTCGTCAAATGGAGCAGTAAGCGTAATTATCTTTATTTTACATTATTTACTGAAAAGGTAGCAGTTTCTGCTACCTTTTTTCATGCTGTCTTACCTTAGAAATAAAGAGAACATGATATAATGGTACGGTATTTTATTTATTGGAAAGTGCAGGATGTTTTATAAGAACAAAGCGCTATTCTTCTACAGTTAGCGGCTCATAAAAAGCGTTGTTCACATAATTACAAGCTGCAGGTGAAAGGTGTAGGAATGCAGAAACAATCAAAGCTCTATTCTATTTTTAACGGCGCGATTATTTTAACGCTCGCAGGTTTATTTACGAAAATCTTAAGTGCTACTTACCGTATTCCATATCACCATATTGCGGGAGATATAGGGTTTTATATCTATCAGCAAGTTTATCCGCTATATGGAATTGCGCTACAGCTAGGTACATACGGTTTCCCTGTAATTATTTCAAAGTTAGTAGCCGATTATGTGGCAACAAATCGGAGAAAGGAAATCCGAGGAATACTTCAAGTTTCATTTGCTTTTTTGTTTGTAGTAGGCTGCATAATGTTTTCCCTCCAATATATCTTTGCAGAAACGATTGCCGGGTGGATGGGAGATCGTCAGTTAACGCTTCTCATTCAAATTATTTCATTTTCGTTTTTACTTATTCCGTTTATTGCTGTCATTCGTGGTTATTATCAAGGATTATATAATATGTTTCCTACTGCGTTGTCTCAAATCGCAGAACAAATTGTTCGAGTAGGGACTATTTTGTGCCTATCTATTTTCTTTATCCACCATGGGTATGGTCCTTATACTGCAGGAGCAGGAGCTATTTTTGGTTCCATAACAGGCGGTATAACATCTCTTATTATTTTATGTTTATTTGTTTTTAGAACAAAGACAAATTCTAAGGGAGTATTTCAACGCATAAAAAAAGCAGACATCAAAAAAGTAGTGAAAATCCTTATTATTCAAGGTTTATTAATTTGTATCAGCGCTATGGGTCTGCTGTTTATTCAGCTTATTGATTCCTTTACATTATATTCCGGTCTGACGGCGCATGGCATGGCTGAACAGGCAGCAAAAGTTTCAAAAGGTATTTATGACCGTGGACTTCCGTTGATTCAATTAGGTACAGTAGTAGGTACAGCTTTTTCACTTTCACTTGTACCCGTTATTTCTTCAGCCATTGCGAAAAAGAACTTGTCATTTGTGCTTGAAAAAGTTCAGCTGTCTCTCCGACTATCGCTTGTAGTCGGAGTTGGAGCAGCCTTTGGCTTGATTGCGCTGATGAAACCCATTAATATGCTTTTATATAGTAACTCCGACGGAACGGACGTTTTACAAATTTTGAGCTTGTTAGTTATATTTACAACCGTAGCAGCAACTGCTGGAGCTGTGCTTCAGGGGATGGGAGCTGTTTTCGCACCTGTAATAGCCGTCATCGCTGGCATGACGGTTAAACTGATATTGAATCTTTGGCTAATACCAGATTTTCAAACCATAGGAGCAGCCATTGCTTCCTCAGCTGGATTCGCTATTGTTGCAGCAATCAATCTATTTTGTCTGTATAAAAAGCTAGCTGTATCGCTCGTTCCGAAAAAGGCGAGTGGAGGTATTTTTATAACGGGCATAGCAATGGTCATTCTTTTGCAAAGCTATTTATTTTGTTTACATCACTTTGTATGGTCTAATGGTTTAGATACAAGCAAACAAGTGGTTGAAACAGGATCTGGTGTTTTAATAGGCGGTTTGTTTTATTTGTTTATCATTATGAAACAACATATTTTTACCGAAGAGGAATTACGTTTACTTCCAATGGGGAGTGTTTTAGCTAAATACGTATTAAAAAATAAATAAGAAGGTGAAGCAATGACAGGTAAAGTAACAGTTATTGGTTTAGGAGCAGGCGATTTAGAGCAGCTACCCGTAGGCATCTATCGCTTGCTGCAGCAGGAAAAGCATATTTATATGCGCACAAAAGAACATCCTGTAATCAAAGAATTAGAAAGTGAAGGCTTGACGTACGTATCCTATGATGACGTATACGAATCTTATGATGGATTTGAAGAGGTATATGAACATATATCAAATGATTTAATCGATAAAGCTTCAGTAGAAGAAGTGGTGTATGCCGTTCCCGGGCATCCTTTAGTGGCAGAACGTACGGTTCAATTACTTTTACAAAAAGGAAAAGAACGCAGCATTCCTGTTGAAATTAAAGGGGGACAAAGCTTCTTAGATCCAATTTTTGGCGCACTAAAGATCGATCCTATTGAAGGATTTCAGCTGCTAGACGGAACAGACTTAAAGCGAAGCGAAATAGAGTTAACGGGTCATGTTCTAATTGCTCAAGTGTACGATCAGTTCGTTGCTTCAGAGGTAAAACTAACGCTGATGGAACACGTTCCTGATGATTACCTCGTTTACATTGTAACGGCAGCGGGAAGCAGTGAAGAAAAAATCCAGCCGGTCAAGCTGTATGAATTAGATAGAGAAATGTCGCTCAATAACTTAACGACTATTTATGTCCCTCCAGTAGCGGACGAAACGGTTTTATACCATCAATTTGACTCATTCAGAAGGATTATTGCCACGCTCAGAGGGCCAAACGGATGTCCTTGGGATCAAAAACAAACGCATGAATCGCTCAAGCGCTATTTGCTAGAAGAGTCTTATGAGTTATTAGATGCAATTGACCGTCAAGATGACGATAATATGATTGAAGAGCTCGGTGATGTATTGCTGCAGGTATTGCTTCATGCACAAATCGGTGAAGATGAAGGAATGTTTTCAATTGATGACGTCATTCGCAGTGTTTCAGAGAAAATGGTAAGACGCCATCCGCATGTATTTGGGGAAGTGAGCGTGAATGATGCAGATGAGGTCTTAAAAAATTGGGATGAAATCAAAAAAGAAGAAAAAGGAGAGGAGCCTTCTTCTCTGTTAGCTTCTGTACCTGGGGCTATGCCTTCTTTAATGAAAGCGCACGGATACCAAAAACAAGCTGCAAAAGTTGGTTTCGATTGGTCAGAAGTTGAACCTATGTGGGAAAAAGTACAAGAAGAACTTGCTGAATTCCAAGATGAAGTACAGCATGCTGATAAAGAAAAAATGAGCGATGAATTTGGAGATATTTTATTTGCTTTAGTGAATATTGCAAGATTTTATAAAATCGACTCTGAAGCTGCATTAGCTAAAACGAATACAAAATTTTTAAATCGATTTCAATATATTGAAGAAAAAGTGAGAGCTTCTGAAAAACCATTTGAATCTTTTTCGTTAAAAGAGTTAGATGAATTTTGGGAAGAAGCCAAAAAAACAGGTTTGTAAAACAGAAAGGTGAGGGAATTATGAGGTTAGATAAATTTTTAAAAGTATCACGTTTAATTAAGCGCCGTACATTGGCAAAAGAAGTATCAGACAAGGGCCGTATTACGATTAATGGTATCGTTGCAAAAGCAAGCACAAATGTGAAAGTAGGAGATGAATTAGCCATCACATTTGGCACGAAGAAAATTACCGTTAAAATAGAGGCTCTTCAAGAAGCAGCTAAAAAAGAAGAAGCAGCTAATTTGTACTCAATTGTCAAAGAAGAGCGTATTTCATCTGAAGTATAACTGATGAAGGCTTGTTCTAAATCACCTTTCTCATTCATATGTTTTAAACAACAGATAACAAGAGCGAATGCTCTTAATGAATGAGGTGGGGATGAAGATATGAGCCAATTTTATGAAACAAGCAATTCAAACAAAGACCATACTCCAAATCATGATTTAGTGATGAAGGGTCGGCGTCTCTTAGATATCACGGGTGTGAAGCAGGTAGAGAGCTTTGACAATGAGGAATTTTTACTTGAAACAGTGATGGGTTTCTTGTCAGTTAGAGGGCAAAATCTGCAAATGAAAAATTTAGACGTTGATCAAGGAATTGTATCGATAAAAGGAAAAATCTTTGATATAGTTTACTTAGATGAGAACCAATCGGAGAAGGCTAAAGGATTCTTTAGTAAGTTGTTTCGATGAGTTTAAACATTCAGCTCTATACAATGCTTGCGATGGTATCGATGGGAAGCGGTTTAGGTGCTTCTCTCGATACTTATCGTTACTTTGTTAATCGCTCTAAATCACGCCCATGGTTTGTATTTGTAAATGACGTATTGTTTTGGATGGTGCAAGCTCTTCTCATTTTTTATGTGTTGTTTTTAGTGAATGAAGGAGAACTGCGTTTGTATGCGTTTCTTGCTTTGTTTTGCGGCTTTGCCGCGTATCAAAGCTTATTTCAATCACTGTATTTAAAAGTATTAACATTTACTGTCTCGAGCGTATTAAGTTTATATCGAGGTGTTTTAACGCTTAGTAATATTTTTTTGGTCAAGCCTATCCGCTTCTTTATTCATATTCTACTTGTAGTCGCTTTAGGGATCTACCGAGCTGTTCATAAGCTGCTCGTATTCTGTCTAAAGCTTATTTACTTACCGACTAGGTGGGTTCTTTTCGTATTTTGGAGAATGATGCCTAAACCTGTAAAACGATTTTTACATATGGGTTTTCGGTATATAGAAGGAATTTACAATCGTGCAAAGAATATGATAATGAGAGTCGTTGCATGGGTGAACACTTTAAAAAACAAGGGGGACGACTAATTCAATGAGTGCGGTACGAAAAAAAAAGGTCGCGAAGTTAAATACTGATTATAGCCATAAACAAGAACAAATTAAACAAAATACAGATCGAAAGCGTATCGGTTTAATTAGGCGTTTGACTGTTTTCGGAGTGTTGGCCTTAATCATTGGTGGATTGATGGTATCAGCTTTAATTACGCAAACCTCAGCTATTGAGAACAAAAAAGCTGAGAAGGTAAAATTAGAACAGCAGCTGACAAAATTACAAAGCAAGCAAAAACAGTTAAAAGGTGAAATCGTCAAGTTGAATGACGATGATTATATTAAAAAGATTGCCCGGAGAGATTATTTTTTATCAGAAGACGGGGAAATTATCTTTAATGTAAAAAAAGACTAAACGTATGGTTCGTTGACAGTGTATTTTTGCTTTTTGTATAATATAATAAATTGATTTCTTTTATCATTTAAGGAGGAGCATTTTTTTTATGTCAATCGAAGTAGGCAGCAAGTTACAGGGAAAGGTAACAGGTATTACGAACTTTGGAGCTTTTGTTGAGTTACCAGGAGGTTCAACAGGCTTGGTTCATATCAGTGAAGTAGCTGATAATTACGTAAAGGACATTAACGACCATTTAAAAGTGGGCGACGAAGTTGAAGTCAAAGTAATTAACGTTGAGAAAGATGGTAAAATTGGTCTTTCAATTAAGAAAGCGGTAGACAAACCAGAACGTCCAGAAAGACCAGAGCGTCCTGCAAGAGCGCCACGCTCAGACCGTCCACGTGATTCACGCCCACAACGTAATAACAATCGTGGTGGCGGTAATGATTTCCGTACAAAAGAAACATTCGAACAAAAAATGAATCGTTTCTTAAAAGACAGTGAAGAACGTTTATCTTCCCTAAAACGCCATACCGAATCAAAACGCGGTGGACGCGGTGCAAAACGCGGTTAACTTGCTGCTTATATCAAATAGATAGCGAGTTTTTGGAAAGTACCTTTTATCTAAAAGGTGCTTTTTTTATATGTAAAAAAGAGTAGAAAAAAAGCATGTACTTGTTGTACATGCTTTTTGATGACCCGTACGGGATTCGAACCCGTGTTACCGCCGTGAAAGGGCGGTGTCTTAACCGCTTGACCAACGGGCCGTTATTCGAGTAGCGGCGGAGGGGATCGAACCCCCGACCTCACGGGTATGAACCGTACGCTCTAGCCAGCTGAGCTACACCGCCATTATACGTTCTCTAAAAGACATTTATAATAATATAAAAAAGCAGGGTTATTGTCAATAACTTTTTTGTTATTTTTATAGACTTTTATTTGCTTTTAAAAAAGAATGATGAGCATAGGCTTTCTCTGGGGCGAACAGTATCTCTCATATTTTTTAAATCTCCATGTAAGATTGTACATCTTTTTGTATAGTTTTCAATATAATACTAGAAAATAGTCGAACGATTATAGGTATTTTGCTAGTCCGTTTGACAAAATTTCACCTTTCGCCGCGATATAATAACGAATAAGTATAATTAGCGGGTGGTGGGAGAATGCAAAAGACGGAAAGAGATTTTGCAAGTCCAACAACAGAGGCGGTATTTAACCGAACTAGATTAGAAATGTCCCGTGTATTTACAAAGGCGGGTATGAAAACGGAAAAGGTGTTATTTCAATGGGGATTATTGCTGCTAGTCGTAGGTTTCTTATTAGGACGAGCGTTAATTTTAATGAAAATCATGCCATTTGCTTTGCCATTCTTTGCAGCCGTAATGGCTATAAAGAAAGAAAAAGCACCGTTAGCAAGTTTAGCCGTATTGGCAGGGGCATTTAGTGTTTCCATTCAAAATGGAGGTACCGTATTTGCTACACTATTTGTTTTCTTACTAATTCATCGATTTAGCGGCATACTGACAATGGATCCGTTAAAGAAACTGCCGTTCACTGTATTTAGCGCGATGTTACTTACAAAACTAACTATTTTTTATGTGTTTACCAAGGAATTCACCATGTATGATTTTACATTTGTGGCAGTAGAAGCAGGGTTGAGCTTTATCTTAACAATGATTTTCCTACAAAGCGTGCCTTTAATTTCATATCGAAAGCGAAAACAATCATTAAAAACAGAAGAAGTGATTTCTCTTATTATTTTGTTGGCATCTGTTATGACAGGGACAATAGGGTGGATGATTTACGGCCTTTCGGCTGAACATATATTATCTCGTTACTTAGTACTAGTTTTTGCGTTTGTATCTGGCCCTACGATAGGAGCTACGGTCGGGGTCGTAACCGGTTTAATTTTAAGTTTCGCGAATGTTTCTAGTTTGTACGAAATGAGTTTACTCGCTTTTTCTGGCTTGCTTGGAGGACTTTTAAAAGACGGTAAAAAGCTAGGGGCAGCTCTAGGGCTGGTTGTTGGTTCATTGCTAATTGGCCTATATGCTCAGGCAGATCAAGGATTGACGACTAATTTGTATGAATCACTGACGGCCGTTGTCCTATTTTTATTAACCCCATCTTTTGTTTTGAAAAACTTAAGTAAACTAGTACCAGGGACATCTGAAAATATGCTTGAACAACAGCAGTACGTGCGTAAGATCCGAGATGTAACAGCAAATCGCGTAGAACAGTTTTCAAATGTTTTTCAAGCACTTTCCAAAAGCTTTACGCAAAATGGATTTTACGATGAAAAGCCAAGCGCTGATAAAGAAGTTGATTATTTCTTAAGCAGCGTTACCGAAAGGACGTGCCAATTTTGTTTTAAAAAAGAACAATGCTGGGCACAGCAGTTTGATACAACCTATGAATATATGAAGGAAATTATGCTTGAAGTTGATAATGGCACTCTTGAACAAAATCCAAGGCTAATTCGAGAAATGGACAAACATTGCGTGAAATCGAAAAAAGTCATCGATGTGATTGAGCATGAACTTACGTATTTTAAAGCCAATCAGCACTTAAAAGCACAAATTCAAGAAAGTAGAAGGATTGTAGCAGAACAGCTTCACGGTGTCTCTGAAGTCATGGGGAATTTTGCAAAAGAAATTAAGCGAGAGCGCGAAAATTTAAATGTACAAGAAGAACAGATTTTAGAAGCTCTTCGTAACTTTGGGATGGAAATCAATCAAATCGAAATTTATAGCTTAGAACCTGGAAATGTAGATATTGAAATGTGGGTGCCATATTGTCACGGAAGAGGAGAATGCGAGAAAATTATTGCGCCAATGCTTACGGATATTTTAGGTGAAAGTATTGTAGTAAAGAACGAAGAATGTGCTAAATATCCTCAAGGCTATTGCCACGTTTCATTTGGCTGTACGAAAGCATACGTTGTTGATACAGGCGTAGCACATGCTGCTAAAGGCGGAGGGTTTGTATCCGGTGACAGCTATTCCATGATTGAGCTAAACGCCGGTAAATATGCACTAGCTATTAGTGATGGCATGGGAAATGGAGAGCGTGCCCACTATGAAAGCAGCGAAACGCTTCAGCTGTTAAAACAAATTTTACAAACAGGAATAGAAGAGACAATTGCAATTAAATCGATTAACTCTATTTTATCCCTGCGTACAAACGATGAGATCTTTTCGACCTTAGATTTAGCGATGATTGATTTACAAGATGCCAATGTAAACTTCTTGAAAATCGGTTCTACGCCAAGCTTCATCAAACGCGGAGATAAGGTTATTAAAATACAGGCAAGCAATTTGCCAATGGGCATTATTGAAGAATTTGAAGTGGATGTTGTGAATGAACAAATGAAGGCGGAAGACTTGTTAATTATGATGAGTGACGGTGTATTTGAAGGACCGAAACACGTTGAGAACTACGAAATGTGGATGAAGCGAAAAATTGGCGAGCTTCAAACAAACGATCCACAAGAAATTGCAGACTTAATTATGGAAGAAGTTATTCGAACAAAATCAGGTTTAATTGAAGATGATATGACGGTAGTTGTGGCAAAACTTCAGCACAATACCCCGAAATGGTCATCGATTCCTTCTTACGCTTATCGTAAAAAAGCACAATAGTTAGATAGAAGTATATTTTATCTCCTCCTCGTCTATCATGTTAATACTGATAATGAGGAGGGGATTTTTTTATGAAAAAAGGTACATTGAAACAGATGTTGGTCATTACGGACGGTGGTTCGAATACAGGTGAAGATCCGGTAGCAATGGCTGCACTAGCTAAAGAACAAGGAATTAGTGTAAACGTTATTGGTGTGATGGAAGAGGATACAATTGATGAGCAAAGCACGAATGAAATAGAAGGCATTGCCATGTCAGGCGGTGGCGTGAGTCAAATTGTTTACGTAAAACAGCTGTCTCAAACTGTTCAAATGGTTACAAGGCAGGCAATGACGCAAACACTTCAAGGCGTTGTAAATAAAGAACTTCAGCAAATTCTAGGTTCCTCTAATTCAAGATTAGAAGAGTTATCTCCTGAGAAGCGAGGAGAAATCATGGAAGTGGTTGATGAACTTGGGGAAACGGTTGACTTAGAGATTCTTATTTTAGTTGACATGAGCGGAAGTATGAAAAATAAGCTCCCTACTGTAAAGGAGTCGCTGTTAGATTTATCGTTAAGCTTGAATGCTCGCATGGGGCACAATCAATTTTCAATCTTTTTATTTCCTGGGAAAAAGAAAGATGTAGAGAAGCTAATGGACTGGAATCCAAGATTAGAGTCGCTTTCAACGATTTTCCCAAAACTAACAGCAGGAGGTATTACGCCTACTGGACCGGCTATCAAAGAGGCTACTCATTATTTCACCAAAAAGCGCTCATTGAGAGGGTTGTTAAAAAATAATGAACAATACATTGAAGAATCAGGTATGTAACCTATCTCCGGGAACAGAAATTCAAGGGAAATGGCATCACGTCCATTATAAAATTCTTGAGAAATTAGGCGTGGGAGCAACTGGAGTTGTCTACTTAGTCCAATTAGTAAACGGAACGCTAGCGGCGTTAAAAATAAGCTTTTCCAACATGTCCGTTACAGCAGAAGTGAATGTATTAAAAAAGTTGTCTCAAGTCAAAGACAAAGTGCTAGGACCGCGTTTACTTGATGTAGATGATTGGAGCTATGGTTCTCACGCTCTTTCTTTCTATGTAATGGAGTATGTGAAAGGGCAGCCTCTCCTTTCTTTTATCTCAACAAGAGGGACAGAATGGTTGCAAGTGTTTGCAAGTCAGCTCTTAACAGACTTAGAAAACCTTCATGAAGAAGGGTGGGTATTTGGCGATTTAAAACCCGAAAACCTGGTCGTAACATCTAACCCTGTAAAAGTTCGATGGATCGACGTGGGAGGAACAACTCTGCAAGGGCGGTCAATAAAAGAATTTACCGACTTTTATGATCGAGCGCACTGGGGGCTTGGCTCCCGAAAAGCAGAACCGACCTATGATTTGTTTGCCGTATCTATGGTTTTGATTCACGCGGCTTATGGCAAGCGAATTAATAAAACAGACAAACCGGCTGAACAATTAAAACAATTTATATTAACAACAAAGCAGTTGGAACCTTTCGGAGACGTTTTGTATCAAGCGGTTACGGGAAAGTATAAGTCAGCTAAAGAAATGAAAACAGAGGTGTTATCGGTCGAAAAAAGAAGAGGGACAAAAAGTAGAGGAACAAAGCCTCAAAACGTTCGTCAACCGTCTGCCCCTCGTGTTAAAGTAAAGAAGAAGCGTTCTCACGTGTTAGAGACGCTACTACTTTGTACGTCTGTAATGTTGATTTATATTTTGTATCTATTTATTCAAGTGCTATAAAGTTTGGAGAAATTGTGAAACTTTCCTTATAGTCATTCGTATAAAGTAAATTAATGATACATTATTGCGTGTACATTATAAGGATGAGTCATTCCTATGGAAAAGCAAGTGAACAATTTTATGACAAAACATCAGTTATTATCCGCAGGCTCTACGGTGGTTGTAGGTATTTCTGGTGGTCCTGATTCTTTAGCGCTGCTGCATTTCTTATGGAGTCTGAAAGAGCAAAAATCTCTTACGATTATTGCTGCTCATGTTGATCATATGTTCCGGGGCCAAGAGTCACAGCAAGACATGGAATATGTGCAGAACTACTGCAAACAATTGAATATTAAATGTGAGGCGAAGCAGATTGATGTTACTGCCTATCAGAAGGAAAGAAAGCTATCTTCTCAAGTAGCTGCCAGAGAATGCCGCTATGCATTTTTTACTCATGTTATGAAGAAGCACAAAGCAAACCTTCTTGCATTAGGACATCACGGAGATGATCAGATTGAAACGATGTTAATGCGAATGGTTCGAGGTAGTACGATGAATGGATACGCAGGGATGCAGCCCAAGCGGCCATATGGGCATGGATTTATTATTAGGCCTTTCCTAGCCGTAACGAAAGAAGAAATCAATCGCTACTGTAAGCTACATGGGCTTACACCTCGAATTGATCCGAGTAATGAGAAAGACTCGTACACGAGAAATCGGTTTCGTCATTACGTTTTGCCATTTTTAAAGCAAGAAAACGTCGCTGTACATGAAAAATTTCAACAATTTAGCGAGAACTTGCATGAAGATCAAGCATACTTAGAGGAATTAACGACCGATGTGATGAATAAAGTAATGAGAAAGAAATTGCAAAATGAAATTCTCATTGATAGAGATTGTTTTCTAAGGATACGCAAGCCTTTACAAAGGCGTGGTATTCAACTAATATTAAACTATCTCTATAAAGAAATTCCTCCAACCCTTTCCTCAGCGCATGTTGACACGTTAGTAGGATTTTGTGAAAGTGAAAAACCGTCTGGGACGCTTGACTTTCCAAATGGTTTACGCATTATCCGATCTTACAACGACTGTCTTTTCACCTTTAATGAGGGGAACATCGAGCCATATGAATTTATTGTTCCGATTCCAGGGGTCGTTGAGCTTCCAAATGGTCACCAGCTTATTTGTGAAATACATAATAAAGTCGAAGATATAAAAGGAAACGATGTTTTTCTTTTAGATGAAGCTCACGATTTACAATCATTAAAGGTAAGGACACGAAAAAATGGCGATAAAATGCGAGTAAAGGGCATGAAGGGACATAAAAAAGTAAAGGATATTTTTATCGATGAAAAAATCCCTTTACACTTCAGAGATCATTGGCCGGTAGTGGAAGATAGCCAAGGAACTATTTTGTGGCTACCTGGTTTGAAAAAATCTGCTTATGAACTGCATACACATAAGTCCAGATATGTTATTTTATACTATAAGTAGCGAAAACTTCTAGGAGGCAAGTAAGGAATGAAGCAGGATATTCAAGAAATTTTGATTTCAGAAGAAGAAATACAACAGAAAGTAAAAGAATTGGGTAAGCTATTATCTGAGGAATACGCTGACCGTTTTCCTTTGGTAATCGGTGTACTAAAAGGCGCTATGCCTTTTATGTCTGATCTAATTAAGCGTGTTGATACATATTTAGAAATGGATTTTATGGATGTATCAAGTTATGGCAATGCGATGGTTTCTTCTGGTGAAGTAAAAATCCTAAAAGATTTAGATACATCAGTTGAAGGTCGAGACATTCTTATCTTAGAGGATATTATCGACAGCGGCTTAACACTTAGCTATCTTGTAGAGTTATTCAAGTACCGTAAAGCTAAGTCAATTAAGATTGTCACACTCTTAGACAAACCAACAGGTCGTAAAGCAGCTATTAAAGCAGATTACGTTGGATTTGAAGTACCTGATGCGTTCGTAGTAGGGTATGGATTGGATTATCAAGAAAAATATCGTAACCTGCCGTATATTGGGGTTCTTAAACCGCAAGTATACAGCAATTAAGAAGCACATATCCAAGTGCAATTTATTGGATAGGATAAATGTTCTATGTTAGTATTGAATACAGTATTTGTTTATCGTGGGAGGAGGTAAGAAATGAATCGGATCTTCCGTAATACCATCTTTTATTTACTTATATTTTTAGTCATTATTGGCGTGGTAAGCTTCTTTAGTGGCTCTAATCAAAAAGCAGAACCAATGAGATACGATACATTTGTTCAACACTTAGACAAAGGTGATGTGAAATCACTCTCTATGAAGCCTGAAAGAGGCGTGTATGTTGTGCAAGGAAAGTTAGATTCTTATAAAAAGGATCAAACGTTCCAAACTTACATCGTAGATGGTGACAAAGCACTTAATCGTATTGACGCTGCTTCAGAAAATAATCAAGTAGAAGTTGATTTTAAACCTGCTGATGAAACAAGCGGCTGGGTAACGTTCTTTACGTCAATCATTCCGTTTGTTATTATTTTCATCCTCTTCTTCTTCTTACTGAACCAAGCTCAGGGCGGCGGAAGTCGTGTTATGAACTTCGGTAAGAGTAAGGCTAAGCTTTACAGTGAAGAAAAGAAAAAGGTTAAATTTAAAGACGTAGCTGGTGCAGACGAAGAAAAGCAAGAACTTGTGGAAGTTGTTGAGTTCTTAAAAGATCCTCGTAAATTCGCAGAGCTAGGTGCAAGAATTCCGAAGGGTGTCTTACTTGTGGGACCTCCTGGTACTGGTAAAACATTATTAGCAAGAGCTGTTGCTGGTGAAGCAGGCGTTCCTTTCTTCTCTATCAGTGGTTCGGACTTTGTTGAAATGTTTGTTGGGGTCGGTGCTTCTCGTGTTCGTGATTTATTCGAAAATGCGAAAAAGAATGCTCCATGTATTATCTTTATTGATGAAATCGATGCTGTAGGTCGTCAACGTGGCGCAGGTCTTGGTGGTGGACACGATGAGCGTGAACAAACATTGAACCAGTTGCTTGTTGAGATGGATGGTTTTGGTGCTAACGAAGGTATCATTATTATTGCAGCAACAAACCGCCCGGATATTTTAGATCCAGCGTTATTACGTCCAGGCCGCTTCGACCGTCAAATTACGGTAGATCGTCCAGATGTAAATGGCCGTGAAGCAGTGCTTAAAGTACATGCTCGCAATAAGCCTTTAGATGAATCAGTAAACTTAAAAGCAATTGCTATGCGTACGCCAGGTTTCTCAGGTGCAGATTTAGAAAACTTGTTAAACGAAGCTGCCTTAGTAGCTGCTAGACAGGACAAAAAGAAAATTGAAATGGTCGATATTGACGAAGCAACAGACCGCGTAATTGCAGGTCCAGCTAAGAAAAGTCGAGTTATTTCTAAAAAAGAACGCAATATTGTTGCTTATCATGAAGCAGGACATACAATTATCGGTGTCGTATTAGACGAAGCTGATATGGTACATAAAGTAACCATTGTTCCACGTGGGCAAGCTGGTGGATATGCTGTTATGTTACCAAAAGAAGATCGCTACTTTATGACGAAGCCAGAGCTGCTGGATAAAATTGTTGGATTGCTTGGTGGTCGCGTAGCTGAGGAAATTATTTTCGGCGAAGTGAGTACAGGTGCTCACAATGACTTCCAGCGTGCAACAAGCATCGCTCGTAAAATGGTAACAGAATACGGTATGAGTGAAAAGTTAGGACCAATGCAATTCGGTCAATCACAACAAGGCCAAGTATTCTTAGGTCGTGATTTACACAGTGAACAAAACTACAGTGATGCGATTGCTCATGAAATTGATAATGAAATCCAACGTTTCATTAAAGAAAGCTATGAGCGTGCGAAGCAGATCTTAACGGAAAACCGTGACAAGTTAGAGCTTGTAGCTCAAACATTGTTAGAAGTAGAAACGTTAGACGCTGAGCAGATCAACCACTTAGTAGATCATGGAACTCTTCCAGACCGTTCTAGTCACGTAACAGATGAAGATGTTAAAGTAAACATCCAAACAAAGACAGACGATGAAGAGCCAAAAGCATAAGATCAAAAAAGATCAGTGGAGACAATCTCCACTGATCTTTTTTATTTGGTAGAAGTTAGGTTTGGCAAAAAGTTTTTCATATATATAGTGGATAAGTAGGATATCCACTAGAGAATTGTGTCATTATATTCCTATTTTATCTAGAATATACACGTCTATTTACCAGTTATGGTATGATGGTTTCAGTGTGAATACTGAATTTAAATAAAGTGGTGATTGAAATGATTTTTGTATTAGATGTTGGAAATACCAATACGGTATTAGGTGTATACGATGGAGATGAATTAAAGTACCATTGGCGTGTAGAAACAAGCCGTAATAAAACAGAAGACGAGTATGGCATGACAATCAAAGCCTTGCTTGAGCACGTTAGTTTATCTTTTAAAGATATTCATGGTATTATTATTTCCTCTGTTGTTCCTCCTATTATGTTTGCATTGGAGAGAATGTGTCAAAAGTATTTTCATTTAAAGCCGCTTGTTGTTGGTCCTGGAATTAAGACGGGTTTAAATATTAAATATGAAAATCCACGTGAAGTGGGAGCAGACCGTATTGTCAATGCTGTTGCTGGAATTCAGCTGTACGGAAGCCCTTTAATTATCGTTGATTTTGGTACCGCAACCACATATTGCTACATTGATGAAAATAAGCAATATATGGGTGGTGCAATTGCCCCTGGTATTAATATTTCGACAGAAGCTCTTTATTCAAGAGCATCTAAGCTTCCGCGTATTGAAATTGCGCGACCAAATAGCATTGTTGGGAAAAATACAGTATCTGCGATGCAAGCAGGTATTTTATATGGATACGTTGGACAAGTAGAAGGAATTGTAGCAAGAATGAAAGAGCAAGCAACAGTAAATCCTAAAGTTATTGCTACTGGAGGACTCGCAACATTGATTGCTAAAGAGTCGGATATTATTGATATTGTGGATCCATTTTTGACTTTAAAAGGATTACAAATAATCTATACAAAAAATATGGAGTAAGAGGTGTATATTATGGGCGACTATTTAGTAAAAGCACTAGCTTACAATAGTCAAGTTCGCGCTTATGCGGTAAAAACAACGGATACAGTTGGAGAAGCGCAGCGCCGTCACTATACATGGCCTACAGCCTCTGCAGCATTGGGACGTTCAATGACTGCGGGAGTTATGATGGGGGCTATGCTAAAAGGTGAGCAAAAGCTAACAATTAAAATTGAAGGCCGCGGCCCAATTGGTGTTATCTTAGTAGACAGCAATGCCAAGGGTGAAGTGCGTGGATATGTAACGAACCCGCAAACGCACTTCGATTTAAATCAGCATGGAAAATTAGATGTAGCACGTGCTGTAGGTACAGATGGTACGCTGAGTGTTGTAAAAGATATCGGGATGCGTGATCAATTTAATGGACAAGTACCTATCGTATCGGGAGAATTAGGAGAGGATTTCACGTATTATTTCGTGACATCTGAGCAAGTTCCATCTTCAGTAGGTGTAGGTGTACTTGTTAACCCTGATAACACAATCTTAGCTGCGGGTGGATTTATCATTCAGCTTATGCCAGGAACAGATGATCAAACGATTACAGCTATTGAACAACGTTTACAAACGATTGAACCCATTTCAAAACTGATCCAAAAAGGTCTTTCTCCTGAGGAAATCTTAGAAGAAGTTCTTGGAAAAGAAAACGTAAAGTTTCTAGAGACAATGCCTGTAGAGTTCAAATGTCAGTGCTCAGAAGAAAGAATTGCTAATGCCATTATCAGCTTAGGAAAAGAAGAGATTCAATCGATGATTGAGGAAGACGGCCAAGCTGAAGCACAGTGTCATTTTTGTAATGAAACCTATCGTTTTGATAAAAAGCAGCTAGAAGAAATGAAAGAACAAGCAATTTAAATGAAATAAAAGATTCTTTAAAGGCGTCATTTTATAAATGAACGCCTTTTTTTATAAGTGTTAAGTCCTATTTATGTATATATTGATCTAAAAATATAACAAAAATAGGTAAATGTAAAGACAAAATGATTGACAATTTAGAAAACATCTGATAAATTGTATACAAAATCAATAAAATTAGTTGGTATTAGGAGTGGTCATATGGCACGTATTGCAAATTCAATTACAGAGTTAATTGGTCAAACACCAATCGTAAAACTAAACCGTCTAGTTGAAGAAGATATGGCGGATGTATATTTAAAATTAGAATTTATGAACCCAGGAAGCAGCGTAAAAGATCGTATCGCATTAGCAATGATCGAAGATGCTGAAGCAAAAGGTGTATTAAAGCCTGGAGACACCATCATTGAACCAACAAGCGGTAACACAGGAATTGGCTTAGCAATGGTAGCTGCAGCAAAAGGATACCGTGCTATTTTAACAATGCCTGAAACGATGAGTATTGAGCGTCGTAATCTGCTTCGTGCGTACGGTGCAGAGTTAGTGTTAACACCAGGTCCAGAAGGAATGAAAGGTGCGGTTAATAAAGCAACTGAGCTTGCAAAAGAGCACGGCTACTTTATTCCTCAGCAGTTCCAAAATGAAGCTAACCCAGAAGTGCACCGTCAAACAACTGCTAAAGAGATCATCGAGCAGTTTGGCGATCAGCTAGATGGATTTGTGGCAGGTATCGGTACTGGCGGTACTATTACAGGTGCTGGCGAAGTATTA
The DNA here is from genome assembly GCF_053345675.1 of Priestia sp. D51. Classification (NCBI taxonomy): domain Bacteria; kingdom Bacillati; phylum Bacillota; class Bacilli; order Caryophanales; family Bacillaceae; genus Priestia; species Priestia sp. D51. The sequence continues at coordinate 43,023 of NZ_JBLTIR010000014.1, forward strand.
AAAGAAAAGTATCCAAACATCAAAATTTATGCGGTAGAGCCAGCTGATTCTCCGATCTTAAGTGGTGGTCAACCAGGACCTCATAAAATTCAAGGAATCGGTGCAAACTTTGTTCCGGATACGCTTAACACGGAAGTATATGACGAAGTTGTCGCTGTTCAAAACGACCAAGCTTTTGAATATGCACGTAAAGTAGCAAAAACAGAAGGCGTACTAGTAGGTATCTCTTCTGGGGCTGCGATTTATGCTGCGTTAAAAGCTGCAAAACAGCTAGGAAAAGGTAAAAAAGTGTTAGCGATTATTCCAAGTAACGGTGAGCGTTACTTAAGTACTCCATTGTTCCAATTCGAGGAACAAACACAAGCATAAAAACCATAAAAGAACAGCTTCTATATGAAGCTGTTTTTTTTCATCTGAGAATCATGTAAAATGAAAGCAGGTGATTTATTTTTAGGAGAGTGAACAAATGCAGCAAAGAATGACTTGGGGCGAATCTATTTCTATCTCTAAAAACCAATGGTTCAAAAAATATCAAGAGTTGTCAAAAGGGGAACCGAATCATATCCTGCTTGAAAGCGGTCGAGGCGGAAAGTTTCAAATGATGGGATTAAAACCTGTAGCCATTTTGCGAGGCGAACAAAACGAGCTTCATATCAAAACGGATGGCCAAGCTACTGTTCAAAAAGGTAATCCGCTTCATCTTATGCGAGACTGGATGAAGAAGTTTGAAGCAGAGGTGAATCCAGATCTTCCTCCTTTTCAAGGTGGAGCAATTGGCTTTATTAGCTATGATTATATCCGCTATGTAGAAACCATACCTGATCTTGCTGAAGATTCATTGAAAACGCCGGACGTTTATTTCCTTATTTTCGATGACGTATTTGTATATGATCAAGAAAAGGAAAAGCTCTGGATTATCGTTAACGATGAAGCAGATTGTAAAGAGCAGGCACATAAGCGTATTAATCAATACAAAAAGGACTGGATGGAGGCAAGTGCTGAAGGGCTCTCATATGAGCGTATTCATCGTGTTGCCGAAAAGAGTGAGGTTTCAATGTCTGAAGCTGCTTTTTCAGATGCCACAACTCGCGTACATGAGTACATCGGGCAAGGCGATGTGTTTCAAGTGAACTTATCTGTTCGACAGTCTCAACAGCTTCAAACTCATCCTATGCATATCTACGAACAGGTACGAAAAATCAACCCGTCTCCTTATATGTCTTATATGCAGACAGAAGAATTTCACATTGTGAGCTGTTCGCCAGAACTATTAGTGAAAAAAGCCGGTGACGAAATCAGTACGAGACCAATTGCGGGAACGCGCTCTCGCGGTAAGGATGATCAAGAAGACCAACAGTTAGCGGATGAGCTTATTCATAACGAAAAAGAGCGTGCAGAGCATGTGATGCTTGTTGATTTGGAGCGTAATGACCTTGGTAGAGTAAGCGACTATGGTACCGTTCATGTTGACGAGTTTATGGTTATTGAAAAGTATTCACATGTGATGCATATTGTGTCTAATGTAAAAGGCAAGCTCGCGCGCAATAAAGATTTTGTAGATATTGTAGATGCGGTTTTTCCTGGAGGAACGATTACTGGAGCGCCTAAAGTTCGTACAATGGAAATCATTGAAGAACTTGAACCTGTAAGGCGAGGAATTTATACAGGATCGATTGGTTGGATTGGGTTTAATGGAGATATGGAATTAAATATTGCGATTCGCACTATGATTATTCAAGACGGCCAAGCTTATGTGCAGGCTGGTGCGGGTGTTGTAATTGATTCAAATCCGAAACACGAATACAAAGAATCACTGAAAAAAGCAATTGCACTATGGAAAGCAAAAGAGCAGAGCGAAAATGAGCTGAGTGAGGGTGAGTAAAGATGATATTAATGATTGATAATTATGATTCTTTTACGTTTAATTTAGTACAGTATTTAGGTGAGCTAGGGCATGAGCTTCTTGTAAAAAGAAATGATGAAATTACACTTTCTGAAATTGAAGTGCTAAATCCAGATTTCTTGATGATTTCCCCGGGACCTTGTAGTCCTAACGAAGCGGGAATCAGTTTAGAAGCCATCGAGTATTTTGCAGGTAAGATTCCAATATTCGGCGTATGCTTAGGGCATCAGTCGATTGGGCAAGCTTTTGGAGGGAATGTGATTCGTGCGGATAAATTAATGCACGGTAAAACATCTGAAATGCATCATGATGGCCGTACTATCTTTAAAGGTCTTGATAATCCGTTCACGGCAACTCGATATCATTCTTTGATTGTAGAAAAAAGTTCACTGCCGGATTGCTTTGAGATTTCAGCGTGGACAGCAGAAGATGAAATTATGGCGATTCGCCATAAATCATTACCTATTGAAGGGGTACAGTTCCACCCTGAATCTATCATGACTTCTTACGGTAAAGAAATGCTGAAGAATTTTATTGAAACTTACGAAAAAAAGCGAGTGTAATGATATGTATATATACGTCAATGGTGAAGTAAAGCCTGCGTCTGAAGCCACTATTTCTCCGTTTGATCACGGATATATGTATGGTCTAGGGCTATTTGAAACGCTACGAGTTTATGATGGTCATCCATTTTTAGTGGAAGACCATCTGGATCGACTGCGTAGCAGCTTACGTGAATTAAATATTGTATGGGACTACTCCACACAGGACGTGTTGGCAATTATTAATAGTCTGTTAATGAAAAACAATGAGAGAAATGCGTATGTTCGATTAAATGTTTCAGCAGGAAATGGCGGAATTGGACTGCAAGTGGAAGAATACGACAAGCCATCTACAATTGTATACATGAAATCAATGCCTCATCCATCGAGCCCCCTTGTAAAAGAGGGGCTTATTCTTGAGACAAAGCGAAATACGCCCGAAGGAACCGTGAGGTTGAAGTCTCATCATTATTTAAACAATGTACTGGCTAAGCGAGAAGTTGGTTCAGACTTAAATAAAGAGGGTATTTTTTTAACAAAAGAAGGGTTCTTAGCCGAAGGTATTGTGTCCAATTTATTTTTTGTAAAAGATGATTGTGTATATACACCGTCTCTTGAAACAGGTATCTTAAATGGAATTACGAGACAGTTTATCTTTACGCTTTTAAAAAAGAAAAACATAGAAGTTGTAGAAGGTTTATTTACGGCGGAACAGCTTTTGGAGAGTGATGAAGCTTTCGTTACAAATTCCATTCAAGAAATCGTACCTCTTCGAAGTATAAAGGATAAGAAGTTTTCAGTCGGAGACCATACGTTAACAGCTCAGTTGCAAAAAGAGTATCGCTCTTACACGATGTCGCTAATGAGTCGACGCGAGCTACATGTATAAAAGCGAAAGGAGAGGCTAAAGATGGATAAAATTTATGTGAATGATATGCGTTTCTATGGATATCATGGTGTATTTCCAGAAGAAAATAAATTAGGGCAGCGTTTTCACGTGGATTTAACTGTAGAACTAGATTTAAAACAAGCTGGTACTACGGACAATTTAGAATACTCGGTGAGCTATGCAGATTTATACCAAACATGCCAGGAAGTTGTAGAGAAGCGCACGTTCAAGTTAGTTGAAACGGTGGCCGAAACGATTGCATCTGAATTGCTTGCTAATTACGAACTCGTGCAGGCTTGTACAGTAAAGGTATATAAGCCTGATCCGCCAATTCCCGGTTATTATCAATCGGTAGCTATTGAAATTAAAAGGAGCCGTTGAATGACAACAGAAGCATATATTGCATTAGGATCAAATATTGAAAATCGAATGGAACATTTGAAGTCGGGAGTTACTGGCTTGATGAAACATTCTGAGGTTAAGGTAGTGGCTGTTTCATCTGTTTATGAAACGGCCCCGGTCGGGTATACGAATCAAGCAAGCTTTTTAAACATGGTAGTAAAAATACAAACAACGTATTCGTCAGAGCAACTTTTAGATTGTTTGCAAGCCATTGAACAAGCGGCAGGTCGAAAAAGAGAGATTGTATGGGGGCCTAGAACCCTTGATTTGGATATCTTACTTTATAGTAATGAAATCATTCATACGGATAGGCTGAACGTCCCTCATCCCCGAATGTTTGAACGGGCGTTTGTGATGGTTCCTCTGAACGAACTAGCTCCATCTCTTATTCTCCCTGTAGCAGAAGAAAAAGTTGAAACCATCGCAAAACGGTTATCGGATTTAAAAGATGTAAAATTATTTCGAGAGCAAACAACTGATATGCTAGATATGTTCGAAAATAATAGGAATGATTTACATAAGTAAAAATGAATCTTATTAGTTGATTCATTTTTATATTGGCGTAAAGTAGAGTTCACAGTGAAAACTTTAAGGTTTGGGTTCGCAGGTTGTTGGTTTATTCGGTAGCTTGTTAGAGAAATCGAAGAAAAAGAGAAGCGAAGCAAGAATAAAGCGATTTGACATAGAGAAACGACTGAACCTATAATAATTTTAAAGAAACGTAGTAGTTGCCAGTAAACATGCTGGCCTTTTTTCTGTTTCGGAAAACTTAATTATACGATGGAGATGAGTAAACGATGAGTCATGAAGAATTAAATGATCAATTTCTCGTTCGTCGCGAAAAAATGAGCAACCTACGAGATCAGGGTATTGATCCGTTTGGTCAACGTTTTGAACGTACACATACATCACAGCAATTAATTAGTGAGTATGACGAGTTAACAAAAGAACAGTTAGAAGAAAATGAAGTGCCTGTGTCACTAGCTGGTCGTATTATGACAAAGCGTGGAAAAGGAAAAGCAGGTTTCGCTCACGTTCAAGATTTAACAGGACAAATTCAGCTTTATGTACGTAAAGATGCAATTGGCGAAGAACAGTACGAAATCTTCAGCAGCGTAGATATCGGTGACTTGGTAGGGGTTGAAGGTGTTTTATTCAAAACAAAAGTTGGCGAACTTTCTATTAAAGTAAAAGATTTCACGTTACTAACAAAAGCGCTTCGTCCACTTCCAGATAAATATCATGGTTTAAAAGATATTGAACAGCGCTACCGTCAACGTTACTTAGATTTAATTACAAACCCAGAAAGTAAACAAACATTTATCTCAAGAAGCCGCATTATTCAATCGATGCGCCGTTACTTAGATAATCATGGATACTTAGAAGTTGAAACACCGATGATGCATTCAATCGCAGGTGGAGCAGCAGCTCGTCCGTTTGTGACACACCACAATGCGCTTGATATGGAACTTTATATGCGTATTGCGATTGAACTTCATTTAAAACGTTTAATCGTAGGTGGATTAGAAAAAGTATATGAAATTGGCCGTGTATTCCGTAATGAAGGTGTATCTACACGTCACAATCCTGAATTTACAATGATCGAATTGTACGAAGCGTATGCGGACTACAAAGATATCATGGCTTTAACAGAGAACTTAATTGCACACATTGCGCAAGAAGTACTTGGCACAACAAAGATTCAGTATGGTGATCAAGAGGTAGACCTAACGCCAGAATGGACAAGACTTCATATGGTCGATGCTATTAAACAATATACGGGCGTAGACTTCTGGGGAGAAACATCTGTTGAAGAAGCTCGTGCTTTAGCAAAAGAACACGGGGTAGAAATTACTGAACATATGCAATATGGACATATTGTAAATGAATTCTTTGAACAAAAAGTAGAAGAGCAGTTAATTCAACCGACGTTCATTTACGGACATCCTGTAGAAATCTCTCCACTTGCTAAGAAAAATGCGGAAGATCCGCGTTTTACTGACCGTTTTGAGCTGTTTATCGTTGCGCGTGAACACGCGAACGCATTTACAGAGCTAAATGATCCAATTGACCAACGTGAGCGCTTTGAAGCTCAGTTGAAAGAGAAAGAACAAGGAAACGATGAAGCACATGAGATGGATGATGACTTCATTGAGGCATTAGAATACGGTATGCCACCTACAGGTGGTCTAGGAATCGGTATTGACCGCCTTGTTATGTTACTAACAAATGCACCGTCAATCCGTGATGTACTATTATTCCCACATATGCGTCAACGCTAAAAAAAGAGATGGCTACGGCCATCTTTTTTTAGGTATTAATATTAGAAAATTTAAACTTTTAATTTACCTCTTGTTTTTATGAAATTGATTTGGTATATTTATATCTGTTGCTAACGCAGACAAGCGAAAACAACAAAAAGAAATAAAAAAGTTGTTGACATTACGTTGATAACTTGATAAGATAGTAAAGTCGCTTAAGAGCGGCGGTTGAACTTTGAAAACTGAACAAAGCGACAAACGTCAACGTTAATTTTTATTTTTTTAATGAGCAAGTCAAACATTTCTTCGGAGAGTTTGATCCTGGCTCAGGATGAACGCTGGCGGCGTGCCTAATACATGCAAGTCGAGCGAACTGATTAGAAGCTTGCTTCTATGACGTTAGCGGCGGAC
>NZ_JBLTIR010000015.1:0-48786 GCF_053345675.1 Priestia sp. D51
AGAACCTGTTACTCCGGTAGGACCTATAGCTCCAGTAGAACCTGTAATTCCAGTGATCCCTGTAGCTCCAGTAGGCCCAGTCACTCCAGCAATTCCTGCAGTCCCAGTAGGGCCTGTAGCTCCGGTAGAACCTGTAGCTCCGGTAGAACCTGTAGCTCCGGTAGGACCTGTTTCTCCGGTAGGACCTGTTTCTCCGGTAGAACCTGTAGCTCCAGTGAGTCCTGTAGCTCCGGTAGAACCTGTTTCTCCGGTAGGACCTGTTTCTCCGGTAGGACCTGTTTCTCCGGTAGAACCTGTTTCTCCGGTAGAACCTGTAGCTCCAGTAGAACCTGTCACTCCGGTAGGACCTGTTGAAGGGTAGTGAGCTAAAATGACTTCAATTTGTGTTAAGACTTTGAAGAATAGAAAGTTTGTTTCTTTATTTAAGCACAAAAGAGTAATAAGCATATTTAATCTATTAATTAGTGTTTGGATTAACTTTACTGGAGGAGACCATCTTATTGTTAAGGCAGATAATAAATTTTGGACCGTGCTAATTAAATGCTTAGTTACTGAACAATTAGGTTTTAATTCATGTAAAAAGATAATAAGGTGGTTCAGTGAATTGGAGATAGTATTGATATTTTTTGAAGTGGGGTTCTTTAGAATCAGCGGAATTTCTCTTTTTAAGCTATCTAAAATAGTAAGTAACCTTTTAACTTGAGAATCTCTAATATCTATACAATCCATTTTTTTAATATTTTTCTTTTTGTAGTAATTAGTATCATCATCAGAACTAAAATATCTAACTTTAAATGCACGCTTATAAGCCATTTTAATCCTCCTTTATTCAAGAATAAATAACTCATTACAAACCCAATCTAGGCAATTTTATATTTTAGCTTAACAATGCCTTATTAGTACAAAGTTTAAAAAGAATAATTATACTTTAAAAGGAATCTTTTACAATTATCTATACATAGTTATTATAAATATTAAAAAATATTTCAAATTAATAGCTATTTATTTAATAGAGTTTGAAATTAGTATCTAAAAAACAAGTAAATGCATACTGAGAGAATAACAATTTAACGTTTCTTCGTGTATTTACTAAAAGTTTATAGGAGGGATAAGAAATGATTTCTATCAGTTTATGTATGATTGTTAAAGATGAAGAAGAATCGCTTGGGAGGTGTTTGGAGAGCCTTTACCAATTAGTAGATGAAATAAATGTTATTGATACAGGATCAAGTGACCAAACTAAAAAAATTGCTAGACGCTATACAAATAGCATTTATGACTTTAAATGGATTGATGATTTTTCAGCTGCACGTAACTATGCATTTCAGAAGGCCACGAAAGATTATATTTTATGGTTAGATGCAGATGATGTGTTGCTAGAAAAAGATCAAGAAAAGTTTTTAGAATTAAAAACAAATCTAGACTCTAATGTTGATTCCATTACGATGAAATATATTCTATCGACTGATGAATATGGTAATGTTACAACGAGTTTAAGAAGAAATAGGTTAGTAAGGAGAAGTAGAGGGTTTCAATGGATTGGTTTTGTCCATGAATACCTTGAGGTATGGGGGAACATTATCAATAGTGAGGTGGCTATAACTCATAAAAGTATTCATCATGATTCTGAACGAAATTTGAAAATTTATGAAAAAAATTTACTGAACGGTGTAGAGTTTTCTCCCAGAGATCTATATTATTTTGCAAATGAATTAAAAGATCATGGTCAAATTGCAAGAGCAATTAACTTTTATGAACGGTTTCTTTTAACAGAGAAGGGATGGGTTGAAGATAATATTGCAACGTGTAGAAACTTAGCTGATTGCTATTACGAGGTTTTGGATAAAGAAAAAATGATGGAATCCTTACTACGCTCCTTTACTTACGCTGCTCCTAGACCAGAAATCTGTTGCAGATTGGCTTACTTCTTTATTGAAAAAAAAGACTACCATTCGGCTGTTTTCTGGTATGACCTAGCAACAAAAACCGAGGTTTCCCAAGAAAATTACGGAATTCACAATTATCTCTATTCTACATGGATTCCCCATATTCAACTCTGTGTTTGTTACGATGCTTTAGGAGACTATAAGAAAGCAAATTACCACAATGAATCCGCAGGTGCTTACAGGCCTAACGATCCTAAATACATGCATAACAAAAGTTACTTAGAAACAAAAATTCTTATAGAAGACGGTGTGGGAAGTGAGTCATAAACAAACGGTACTGATCGCAAGTCCTGTGCATCAAAAACCAGAAATTTTAAGTTTATTCTTAGAGTCTTTAAAGCAACTCAAAAAAGAGGAATTACTAATACATTTCTATTTCATAGATGATAACGCAAATGTAGATTCAAGTCGTCTTCTCATACAATTCCAAAAGTGCATTGAATCAGTAATGATTGAAAAATCATCCTTTCAAGATGTTTATTCGAAGGATGAGCAGACTCATTACTGGAATGAACGTCTAGTGTGGAAAGTAGCTAATTTTAAAAATTTAATTATTAGATACGCACAAGAAAAAAACTATAATTATTTATTTTTTGTAGATTCCGATTTGTTGTTATGTCCACAAACTGTTGTTCATTTAGTAAAACAAGAAAAAGATATTATTTCTGAAATTTTTTGGACAAAATGGCAACTAGATTCAATGGAGCAACCACAAGTGTGGCTTTACGATGAATATATCCAATACAATAAACAACTAGGAGAGCAGTTATCTACAGAACAAATAAATGTCCGTTATCAAGAATTCATAACGAAAATGAGAAACCCTGGAGTTTATGAGGTAGGAGGACTTGGTGCCTGCACTCTTATTTCACAACATGCTCTTCAAAAAGGAGTTAACTTTAGCAAAATACCCAATTTAACATTTTGGGGAGAGGATCGTCATTTTTGCATACGTGCAGCTGCAATAGGTCTTTCCCTACATGTAGATACACATTATCCTGCCTACCATATTTATCGAGATACAGATATAGAAGGGGGAAAAGAATTTCTTAACAAAAGCATGAATAGACACAAAAATGCTCATTTGAACATTAATGTATCTATTCCTACAAAACCAACACTTACCTTGTCTATGGTAATTAAAAATGAGGAGAATCGTTTTTTGAGAGAAGCTTTAACCAGTCACCTTCCCTATATTGATAATGCTGTCATTATTGATGATGGGAGTATAGACAATTCAGTGGAGCTTTGTAGAGAAGTTTTAAAAACAGTACCATGTAAAATTGTGCAAAATCAAGTTTCGAAATTTTCTAACGAAGTAGAGCTGCGAAAGCAGCAATGGGACGAAACAATCAAAACAAAGCCTAATTGGATTTTAAATGTAGATGCTGATGAACTATTTGAAGATAAATTTAATCAAGAGGTAAGCCAGCTTCTTGAACAAGAGGATTATGATCTTTATTCTTTTAGGCTCTATGATTTTTGGAATAATACCCATTATCGTGAGGATGAATATTGGTATGCTCATTTTTTCTATCGGCCGTTTCTCGTTCGATACAGGAAGGATTTCTCTTTTGTATGGAAGGAAACTCCTCAGCACTGTGGGCGATTCCCCGAAAATATATTTCAATTGCCAAATAGCATATCTAGCTTAAGAGTAAAACATTATGGCTGGTCCAAGTTAGAATATCGCTTAGAAAAATACAAAAGATATCTAGTCAATGACCCGCAGGCTCAATATGGGATAAAGGAGCAATATGAATCCATATTAGATAAAAGTCCCAATTTGATAAAGTGGAGAGAGTAGAGAGAAATTGAAAAGAAGCAGAAATGTTCATTCTAAATTTCTCATTATGTACTAAGGAAAGACCTACTGAACAATAAGCTTTTGTTTCTTGAATGGTGTACGACAATGGGTAATATGAAATGTATTATAAAAAACAAAAAAACTTTACTAAATATGACTATTAGTAACATTTAGTTCTAATTCCTTTAAATAATTAGTATGCTTCTTGTAGAATTTTATCACTTTTTGAGATTATTTCTTCTTGAGTAAACTTTCCTTCTAATACATTCTTTAAAAATTTAGCAGATAATGACTAAATAATGCTTTAGTAAGAAAAGGTGCTTACTTTATCAATTTAAAAACATTCAAAAAAAACACCAACTGAGATGAGCAAGAAGTATGTCCATGAATAAACCCAATGAAAAAGAGCGTGACTTTACTCATCAAAAATTGAATAATCTCCTTAAGGCAGTTTAAATTAACTTAAAGTTGGTCTGGTACTTTTAAATATGGATTTTTATATGATAGTAATGTGCCCAAGTTTGAATGAATTTTTTATGTTTTTCTTACCAAGTATTTTTAAGGATACTGAACGGCCACTTGGATATATTAATTCTTGTGGAGGTGATAGTAATGGAAAACAATAAATACGCTAACAAGACTGCTTCAGGAACAGACGTACAACATGTGAAGCAAAAAAATGCTCAAGCTTCTTCTAGCAAATACGGTACAGAATTTGCTAGCGAGACTGACGTACAACACGTTAAACGTCAAAACGCTCAAGCTTCTGCTAATAAAAACCAAAATTCTAATAAATAACAAAGTATAAATAAAAAGGGTTCTTCCAATGAATATGGGAGAATCCTTTGTTGTAATCAATTTTCTTTTTATTACCGTGAAAATGTTACATAGTAGCGCTGTATTTGTACAAACTACTTAATAAGCATTGTAACTCCACTCGCAAACGTAATGTGTGTAAAAAAAGCTACCTTTCCTAAGGGTAGCTTTTTTTCTTTGTAGTTGGGATAAAAGAAAGTATAAGGAGCAAAGTATTAGTCGTGTTTTCCCTATCTTCTTGGTATTTTAAGATATCTCTTGGTTGGCGATTTGATTCCTTACAGATCTCTTCAATTATTGAGAATCTAACTGCTTTTGCTTTTCCATATTTTCAATACAGAAAGATTGAATATCGTAATACAAACTTTCTCCGGTAGTTCTGTTACATTCATCTTGCTTTTAGCTAACATGGCATTAATGTTAATTATAATGGCCATTTGAATCACCTGAAACAGTTAAGTCAATTTTCGATTTTATATAGGCTACTTTCCCTATTTATAGGTTCAGTTTTCATAGAAATTCCTTTTAATACTATAAAATTTGTATGACAACCTCTCAATTTATGTGTTATACTAATGATGGACCTAATCTTTATTATATTTTTGCACAGAAAACCTAAATTCCTAAGGAGCACCCTTATTCTTCGATGCCAATAACGATGAGGGTGCTTTTTCTTATGAGAAAATAGATGTTAATTCTTCCTTTTTGTTACATCTGTAGAGGGTTGTTCTAAACAATATTATTTACCTTTAAAACATTTTAATAAAGGATAAAAATTCCTTTTCATACTGAAAACATGATAGAATAAATTAGATGGTTCCACTATAAAGCCATTACTTATTCGTAACGAAGAAGAGTCCTTTCAGTCCTTAACTAATTAAGGGCTTTTCTTGGTTTACGGATATAGCTAGCTTATGTTGAATTGATTTTAATTCCACTAGAAGAAGGGAAAACCCTTGACCTTGCTTCCTATGTATTTTACTGGTCAAAGAAAGTCCGTAGATAAAAACATCGTTTTAAAAAGGGAAAGCCTAAACACCTCTTTACATTCAAGCGTGTTCAAACCATGCAATTAACCAATCAAATAAGTAGCTTCTAGTCAATTTATCGGTATGTAAACAAAAAAGCGACCTTGTTGGCCGCCGTAATCCTACTCGTTATTTTCGAATAAATTAAAAGAAAGTTGCTCTGCTCTTTTTCTATGGTAATAAGCATTTTTAACTCGTTTTACTCGTTCTCTATTTTCAATGTAATAATCTCGGTCACGAATAGAAACGCAAACTTTACAGTATGGTCCAAGGTGGCCGAACCCATCGCTTTTATAATGATAGTTCTTTGCATATTTTAACTCGCCGCATTCACGGCAAGTCTTAGCGACAACTTGTCCGTCAGCGCTTGTGAAGTATACGACCCCTCTTGGCTTTGTTCTTTCCTCGTATTCCTGCGCCAGTAATTCCTCTCGTAAACTCATATTCGCTCACCTCCCCAGTTGTCTTGGTAGTACTACTGATTCTCTTCTATTATACGAATTAATTTCTCCTGATACCAGCCTACAAAATTGATTGGTCTCCTCACGGCATTTATTACTTCTACATAATAATGAAGCTGTTTTCAGAGCCCTTTGCAAATTGTCAATAAAAGGTCCATAAAAAGGCTACCTTTCATTGTTTTAAGGTAGCCCGTTTTTATGTAATTACAAACACGTTTCTAGCACTTTACGTTAAATTGATTTTTATTCCACCAGAAGAAGCTGATGGCCTTGACCTTGCTTCTTTTGTTTGTTTCGAAGAACTTTTATATTTCTCCATCAATTCATGAATGTTGCCTACTTGTATAATGCGGATGTGGTCAGAAGACACCGTATACCGAACAGGCGTAATCAAGATGATGGAAGGGAAGATGGCTGATCGGTCCTCTGGCTGCCAATGCAAAGATCTCCACTCATCAGAAAAGAAAAACTCTTCATAAAGTTTTATCTTCTCCTGCATTTTCTGTTCGGAATACTGATTTCTCTGAATTTCAACCCAAAAGGGAGATCCTTTAAAAATACAAAACAGATCCGGTTCAATGCCTCCTTTTCGTCCGGTGGGCTTATCTTCCACAACGACGTGTTTAGGTATACTATACGTACACATTTGCTTATAGACATCTAGAATGAAAAGGAAATGAAGGATTTTTTGAGAGCTCTTTTTGATTTTGGCATCTACAGGTAAGTAGACCGTAGGAGAATACTGCTGTGTGCGTTCAATTAACCCCAAACGATACAAACGTACCATGACACTATTACACGCATTTACGGGCGATTTAAGGTGTCTAAAGAATAGGTCAACTAATGAGTCCCGATCCACGGCTCTAAATTGATTAATAAACCCTATGATGTCTTTATCACGTTGAGATAAACGGAAACTCATCGCTGCTCCTCCTTCCCTAATAACCCGAAGATGGACTGTGATACCACTTCTAGTTCTGGTTCAGGATCTTTCACGAGCGTTTTATAAGGTGAAAGTATTTCCTTACAAGCTCCTTCATCTAAGAAATAGGCTTGAAACTCTTTGACCTCATCAATTTTAATTTTCATGCGTCCCCTGGCTGCGGCATTGATTTCTTCTGCCCCCAGTACACCTGCCACTTTTGCATTCGTGGCATCGGCTTGCCTTCCAGAGATCCGAACTCGTAAGTTTGCTTTGAGTGCTGAATTCAACAAATCGGCATCTGGACGCTGCATGGCAATAATCGTATGAACACCTAACGCACGACCTTGACTCGCAAACTGTTGAATCATCTCTACAAGATCCGTTTCTCTTTTCACTATGGACATTTCATCAATTACCACAACGATACGAGGCAGCTTAAAAGGTAGCCTGCTGATATGAGTGACCCCATTCTCTAACAATAAATCGCCTCTTCGATACATTTCAGATCGTAATAAAGCAAAAGGTTTTCTCATGTCCTTTGCCTCAAAACAAAGCGCATCCACATGCTCAATCCCGTGAAACAGCCCCAAATCAGCTCGTTTAAGATCCACTAACACTAAACGCAAGTCTTCAGGAGAGGCATATTTCACCCAAGTGGTGAGGATAACCCGCATAAGACTGCTTTTCCCGGCTCCAATTTCGCCAGAAATCAGTAACGTTTCTAAATCCGCAAAATCCCATGAAACCGGGTTTCCATAGATGTCTTGACCGATGCATACGGGAAGTTCCATTTTCTCAATATGAGGGTGAATGCCTTCATACCTATAATGGAGCATCTTAGGGAGGCTTTTGTGATGAACAGTAATACTAAAGTTTTTTAAGCTGCCATTTATTTCGATGTTGCTGCCTAATACTTGGCGTAACGCCCATCTCTTTTTGTTTAAAAGTTCAGGATCAATGCCATTTAATAAGGAAAAGGCGTACCGGGTGTACGTATGATGATGGTCTATCTGATGAATTTTCGGAAATAGATAGGAGGTACGGTCTCCACGCTTCACCACTCGATAAATCTCTGCCGTACGAAACGCTTTAATCAGTTGGCCACGCAGTTTTAGTTTTTCAAACATCCATATTCCTCCTCAAAACATAAAGGTCGCAAAAAAGTAAATCAACGCACTATAGAAGGTAACAGGCAGGATAAACCGCATCACTTTCGCAAACTGATCAACCAAATCTATGACACCCCATCCTTCTAATATTCGTTCGATAATAGCGATTCCTAAGACGATACCTCCTATGGTCAAAATAGTGGGGTCAAGCATGGCAAGTGGACTAAATGGGACAAAGGAATATGCCTTGAATGGACGAGGCTTTGTGGAAGGCTTAAAGAATGGTTGATGGAGGAAGTTTCGAAAACCAATATCATGTGTTTTTCTCATGCTGATACCTTCTTTCATTTGTTTAATTTTTTTTGCGTTTTATATACCTATTTTTTCAGCTCAACCCATTCGGTCGCCCCCTTCGCCTCTTCGGCTCAGCTCCCTTACAGGTTCCCCAATTGGCTTCACTGGGCGTATACAGCTTGTATTAACGCTGTAGCGATACTGAACTAGCTACTGATTAGGTGATGAAGTTAAGATTCTTTAGATACTATGTAACTACTGCGGTAAGCTTGCCTGTCCAGTCGAAAAATAACAAAGAACCCTTACCGCAGTAGGTAAGGGGTAGCTAATTATGTAAGAAGGCAAGAGTTTTTATATGCTGGTGGTTGTCTTAATAGCCCACTTTTCATGGAATAGATGAGAAATCAGATTTAAATATAAGAGTTTATAAGGTACTCTTTTTCGATAGTTTTAACTCTTCAGTTTTAGGTTTTTTCCATAGTATAGTGATGGCTAAACCAATGATAATTACAACTGTACTGAAATAGTAGGGGTAATTAATATTAATATCAAATAAAATGCCACCTAAGATGGGGCTAAATACATTGGCCAGGGAAGTGAAAAAAGAGTTCATTCCTCCAACAAAGCCTTGTTCATTTCCAGCAATGCGTGATAAGTACGTTGTTACGGCTGGGCGAATGAGATCCGCACCTATAAATACGGTAAATGTGACTGTCATAACCGTCCAGTAAGAGCTCACTAATGTCATTGTAAAAACTAAAATCGCAGATAATACCAATGACCAACGAATCATATTAATTTCACCCATGTACTTTACTAACGGCTCGAATAGCACAATCTGAAATATTGCACCTATGATGGCACCGCCTGTGATTGAAATAGCAATATCCAATGGACTAAACGCGAATTTATGATCAACGTATAAACTGAAGAAGGACTCAAATGCCGTTAACCCAAATGTCGATACAAAAATGACTACAAAAGCAATAAAGAACATAGGCATGAATATCTTCTTAAGGCCACGCTTTTTCTCACTTAATCCCTCAGTTTCTATTTCCTTATGAGCAGATGCTGGCTCTTTTAACAGCATAACAGATAAGAGTGCAGCAACAAATCCAAGGACTGAAGCTGAGTAAAAGGGTACTCGCGTGCCAATCTCAGCTAAGAAGCCACCTACACCTGGTCCGATAATTAATCCAGTAGTAATAGCTGCTGACATATATCCTAGCATCTTTGGGCGTGTTTCCAAGGTTGTTATATCCGCAATAAAAGCTGTCACCGCGGGCATAATACAAGCACCACTAACACCGCCTAAAATACGTGATATGAATAATAACTCAATTGTTTCCCCTATTCCAAATAATAGTTCTGAGACACTGAAAATGAATAATCCTATTACTATCATGATTTTACGGCCAAATTTATCAGCTGCTTTCCCCGCAAATGGAGAAATAATTAATTGTGTTAGGGAAAATACTGCTGTTAAATAACCAACAGTTGTACCAATAATGTTCAATTCATTCATAATACTCGGTAATACAGGTATGACTAAACCAATTCCTAAAAAAACAATAAATATGTTTATAAGTAAGAGGTATAGTGTACTTCTTTTTGTCTTACTCATATGTAAACCTCCGTCTGTATAGATTGCTGGGCAAAAACTTATATATAGCTTGATGTACCATCCGCGCCATATGATACAGCGTTTGCTTATGATAGAGTATGAAGTATGGAGTTAGTCTATAGTCAAGAGGAGTTTTCAAAGTGGAGAGAAAAAATACTAAAACTTTAACTACAGGAGAATTTGCTAGCTACGTGGGAGTGAAGAAAGATACATTATTTTATTACGATAAAATTAATCTTTTCAAACCTGCGGGGAAACTTTTAAATGGTTATCGCTATTATACCTATGATCAAATCAAATCATTCTCTACACTCCAGTCTCTTCGGAAATTGGGTGTGTCAATCGAGGAGCTAAAAGAATATCTTAGTTCCAAAAACACTCATAAATTTGTTCAAATGGCAAAACAACAAACCGTTATAGTAGAAAAAGAAATTGAAAAATTGCTTCAAATTCAACGTTTTTTTAAGCAGATTATTTCAACGGAAGAGGAACTGGAAGGTGTCGAATTTGGAAAAGTTTATGTCCAAAAAACGGAGAAAAAGTACATCCTTCTAAGTAATAAAACTTCAAATGAGGGCATGAATACAGTAGAAGAATGGTCAGAACAATATAATCATTTTGGAAAACAGATAGGTTTGCAAGTTCCGGTTCCTATTGGATCTTTACTAACAAAAGAGACCCTAATTCAAGAGAAGTTTGAGAGGGTTGATTATTTATTTTCTTATAGTGAGTTGGACACAGGACAGTCAAAGCCAGAAGGTCTTTATGCCATTTATTATCACGAAGGACCTTATAAAAATATTGAGTCTTCCTACCTCCATATAACTAATTTTATTAAGACAGAAGAATATTCTATTGTAGGTGACGCATATGAAGAGTACTTGTACAATTCAATGAAAACTAATAACGAAGAAGAATACCTTACTAAAATTAGCATACAGGTGAAGAAAAATTTAAAGGAACAG
Source organism: Priestia sp. D51 (assembly GCF_053345675.1). Lineage (NCBI taxonomy): Bacteria > Bacillati > Bacillota > Bacilli > Caryophanales > Bacillaceae > Priestia > Priestia sp. D51. Next base: position 10,976 of record NZ_JBLTIR010000015.1, read on the forward strand.
TAAGATTTATTTTTTAATCTTGTACTTATAGTTGCATGAAGAGGCCACTTTCTACGAAATAGTATAAAAAATCCCTCATAGAAAAAGGAAGAATGGACTCCATTCCTCCTTCAGCTAGTATTATAAAATTGTATTAGAAACGTCCGCCGCCAAGTTGTTGCTCAGCCATTTGTACAAGACGCTTTGTAATTTCTCCACCTACAGATCCGTTTGCACGAGCAGTTGCATCAGGACCTAGGTTAACACCAAACTCGCTAGCGATTTCATATTTCATTTGGTCAATTGCTTGTTGAGCACCATATACTAATAATTCATTTGTGTTGCTATTTTTATTGTTTGCCATTTTATCCAGCTCCTTTATTGGTTCTAACGTTAACATGTGTAAAAGGAGAATCAGTTATTCATAAAATGAAAAAAATTTTAAACTATCCTTACCTTATAAATTCGTATAGAAAAAGTGCCTACTTGATAAGGAAAATTAAACCTCTTTGTTAAATGATATCTAATCGTTATAACGTCTAAAATAAAAAGCAAGCTAATCTATAAAAGGATAGGCTTTAAAGAAAGAGCTAAGACGACATTTAAAGACAAGATTCACTATATATTACCTTATTAAAGAATAAAGTTTCTTATGTTTCTAAGCGTAAAAAAAAGACAAGTCAGTAAGTTTTGCAATTGTTGTGTTGCTAATTTTCAGTAAGATAATGGTGGGACATCGTATTTAAATATAATCTCTACTTAATTCCTTCAATTGTTGATAGATGTAAGTTTTTGTAGATAATTAAATTGTTCTCACATCTTGAATATTTATCCTACATCAAGTACAATAAGTTGAATATAAGTTCAACTTAAAAGATGAGGTGTGTAGAAATGAAAATTTCACGTTTTAATAAAGATTGCGGAAACTCTGTTGATATGAACATCATGGATGGATATTTATTTGATTTTCCAACGAATGTAGTTGAACTTCAAAAAGAAGCTGCAGATTCTTTCTTTACAGATGCTGTTACAGCTCCAGAAGAATTTAAAAAGCGTATTTTACTTTCCACAACTATTCAAGGAGAAGAAAAAGAGCGCTATTTCTTAGTTGGTGACATTGCTGCAAGTCAATTGCTTGCTAACAATCACATTAATAAATTACATAATAAAATTACAAGTCATATTCCATACATCACCTTTTTAGCTGCAATTGCGTACTACCATGCTTTACATGCTAAGGATAAAAAAGATAACACAATTGAAATTGACTACTTTTCTACGATGCTACCAATCTGGCTCCTTAAGAAAGAGAGTACATTTGGTGCAGCTCAAAAAGCGATGGCTAATCGTTTCTTAGGCGACCATACGTTTACGGTGCATACGCCTGGGTTCGAAAATACGTTAAAGGTAGTAGTAGAAGAAAGTGCGTGCTTAAAAGAGGGAGAAAGTGCACGTTTTGCCTTAAAAAAAGACTTAACCCTTGAAGATCGTGAAGATGCAAATGAGTATGTAGAATGTGAAACAGTTATGGTGGACATTGGTGGTGGTTCCATTGATGTGGTTATTCTACCAGAAGGGTTGAAAGCTGCCAATAGTCGCGAATCATTCCAAAGCATTGAAGGCATCCCTTATTTAGCGCATATCGATAAATTGCGTAAAGAGAAATTCCTAGAACTGTTTACAGACTTACGTGCGTTTGATCAATTTATTCTTGATAACTACGGTAAACAAAAGTTTGTATTAAAAAACGAAAACACAGGCGAATCCATTGATTTAACAAATACAATCAAGTCTTCTCTTCGAGAATATGTAGAGATCTTATTGGCTAAGTTAAATGATGTTGCACCACCTCCAGCGAACAAAGTGCGTAAATATGTGTACTGTGGAGGGGTAGCTCCTACTTTAGAAGTTGCTATCATGAATAGTATGCGTGAAAAAATTGGAGAAGAACGTACAGAGAAGTATCATAAGGTGCCCCAAGATAGCCGCCATTTAAATTTATTTGGCTTAGAGATTCGTAGTATTGGTTACGTTCAGAAGAAGCAAGCAGCAGAGAAAAAAGCCGTTAAATCCTAACAACGTAGGTGATAAGGATGTCAGAACGCCAAAATGCGTTTACCATTAAGACAAATCGATTGAGCGATGAAGTGTATAATCAACTGGCTACATATGCTAAATCGCGTAAGTTAGGAGATTATATTTCGTCTTTAATTCTACGTGATTTAGATGATTCATCTACTGGAAGAAAAGCAAGGGAAGATAAAAAAACCTACGAAATGTTTGAGCATATTAAGAATGAACTATCTGAATTAAAGGTATTAGCCCAAACAACGGGTTTTGTAGGAAGCAATACTTTTAAAGAAGAAGAGCCTTCAAAGGTTCCTCAACTGAAAGAAGGAAAGATTGCAGATTTAGAAAATATATCTGGCTCATTAGACGATGACGACTTAGAAGAATATAGCGACTTTTAAAAAGGAAAACCACTAGAGCCATTCTAGTGGTTTTCTTTTTGTGGTTCACCTAAACCATGATCAAACAGATACTAGCCTTTAAAAATAATCAAGGTGAAATGTTTTATATAGGAACAATTATAAATTTTAAAATTTACTTGCTCTTTTTATATTTTAGCATTCATATAAAAAGGCACCTAACAAACAGCAGGATTAATGGATTTCAGTTGAGAATAAACTAACCTCATTTTATTTTTTAACTTAAGCAATTCGTCTATAAAACTAAAGAGGTACCGCAGAAACGCTCCCTCGCATGAACGTACCATACCTTAAAATAAGTATCCGTGTGTTGAATAGTAGTTATGTTTTCTGTGCTCAATAAAAGGGAAAGATAAAGTTATCTATCACCAAAGGGGAAAACGCTATGGATAAAATGACTCAAGAATTACATGATTTTTTATTACAACATGTGAATGAAATGGCTCAAGAGTGGTTAGATTCTCGAGAGATAGAAGAGAATTCTGTTTATACAGCTGATGCTTCTCCAGAGGTAACTGAATACCTTCGAGAACAAAATCACTATTTTACCCGTACAATAGTGAAGGTCCTAAAGGATGGATCTTTTAAAAATCTTAGTGGTTGGGCCCAAGAGATTGCAACCAAACGAGCTCGCTTAGGGAATCCTCTTTACCTGAGTATCCGTCATTTCAAAAAGTTTCGTGCTATTTTTCTTAACAAGGTTGAAGCATTTATAAGCCTCCATCAGTCTAGTATTACACAACAAGATATTATTCTATGGAACAGAACCTTAAACGAAGCCTTTGACCGGATGATTGAACTCTTTACCATGTATTATGGACAAGTAGCAGAGGCGCAAGTATATGCTCAAAAAAAGCTAATTTCAGAACTGAGTACACCAATCATTAGTATTTCAGATACAGTTGGTGTTCTTCCTATAATTGGTCAGATCGATGACTATAAGAGCAATGACTTTGCGGGAAAAATTATGATGCAGGCAAAAGACCTTGAATTGTCTTGCCTAATCATTGATCTATCAGGTGTACCTTCCATTGATACAATGATGACCAATGAATTGTTTCAAGTCGTAAACATGTTAGAATTGCTAGGAATTGATACAACGATTACAGGTATCCGTCCAGAAATTGCTTTAACAGCCGTTCAATTGGGTATAGACTTCAGTAAAATAAGAACCTATGGAAAACTAAAGGACGCAGTAAGTGACCTTTTGCATATAAGGTAAAAGAATTATAGCAGCAGGAAGACTACCAATGGAAGGTAGTCTTCTTATTGTTGGATAGAAATAAAGACGGAATAGCTAGTAACTAAGCATCAATTGAAATTAGTAATTTAACTTATCAAAAGAAGGGTTTATTTTATTGTTATTGAATGTGTACAAGACGTTTTATCTCAAATCTCAATTCCAGAGAGGGGAAATGACAATGGCCATTAGAAGAGAACGAGCTGCAAGGAGTATTTTGGGTCAATCAGGATTGAGGAATAGGAATCCAGAAAACGCTATGCTTGATGAAAAAGATAAAAAATCTCGTACCTCAGATTTTGAAAAAGTTCCCACTCCTCGTCAGGGGTCTACTCGAACAGCAAGGATGGCAGAAGAATATAGGGCTGAATATAAAAGGGTAAAAAGAAGAGAGCAATTTTTGCAAGATACAATAGATTTATTAAACGATTGTAATAACAAGCAATCTGTTGAAGAGTTAAAGGAATTAATTAATTTAGCAAAAGAACGATTAACTATGTATAAAGGCAAATAGAAATTATTTCTTTTTTTATCAATGAAGTGCTGTAATATGAATACGTTCACATTCACATTGATGTGAGTGCATTTTTGCTAGGAGAGAGCAGCCAGTATATGATGGTTGCTCTTTTCGTATTTGCAAGAAGATGTGACTATATGAAAGATTGGTTTAGCGTATTCGCTCTAAGAAATGAATCAAAGAGAGAAATTAGAAGTGAGGAATAGCGCTCCTTGCAAAGTGCAATGAAGAGGCTAGGTATAATGGAGTCAGATATTTTTTTAATACAATTGGTGAAGATAAATAACAATTAGGTAATGGAGCCAAATTCTTTAAATACTATGTAGCTATTGCGATAAGCTTTCCTGTCCAAACCAAAAACAAAGAAGAACCCTTACTGTAGTAGGTAATGAGGAAGTAATGAGATAAGAGATGTGCTATTTCTGATTTTCCAATTTTTTGTTGACAAGCTAAGAAAACAAGTGTAATATTTCTTCTAGTTAAATAAATTGAATATTCTTATCTCGAGAGGTGGAGGGACTGGCCCTAGGAAGCCTCGGCAACAGACTGTTAAAGTACTGTGCCAATTCCAGTAGCAATTTGCTTGAAGATAAGAAGAGAACCCATAACGATTATTAACCTCTTCTTATTTTTAAGAAGAGGTTTTTTATTTTAAAAAGAAAGAAGGAAACAAACTCATGACAAAGACACTAGTGAAGGCTCCATTTAAAGCTGATCACGTAGGCAGCTTTTTACGCACAACTCCCCTTAAAGAAGCAAGAAAAGCGTATGCAAATGGTACAATTAATGAAGCCGATCTAAAATCTGTAGAGGATAAAGAAATTGAAAAGCTTGTCCAGAAGCAAATTGAAGTAGGTCTTAAATCTATCACGGACGGTGAATTTAGACGTTCTTGGTGGCATTTGGACTTCTTATCAGGCTTAGAAGGTGTAGAGCAGTTTGAGACAGAATATATCAGCCAATTCAAGGGTGCAAAAACCAAAAATAACGCGATTAAGGTAGTAGGTAAAGTAGACTTCAATCATCATTATATGGTAGAACATTTCACGTTTTTAAAAGAAGCTGTCGAACGCCATGGTGATGGAAGCCAAGTCGCTAAATTCTCACTTCCAAGCCCAAACATGTTATTTACTCGAATTCAAGAAGATACATATTACAATGGAAACAGAGATCAATTTTATCATGATACTGTGGCTGCTTATCAGAAAGCGATTCAAGCCTTTTACGACGCAGGCTGCCGTTACCTACAATTAGACGATACTTCGTGGATTGATTTTGTTTCTGAAGAACGAATCAATGCGGTTGTTGAGAAGCTGGGTATGGATGTAAAAGACATTATCAATACTCGAGTAAGTTGTTTAAATGATGCTATTTCTAAAAAGCCTGAAGATATGCTCATTACTATGCATATTTGCCGTGGAAACTTTAGATCTACTTATATCACAAGTGGTGGCTATGATACTATATCCGATGCAATCTTTGCTAACTTACATGTAGATGGGCTTTTTCTTGAATATGATGATAACCGTTCAGGAGATTTTGAACCATTAAAAAGCTTTACAGGTAACAATCAAACTGTTGTTTTAGGGTTAGTAACATCTAAATTTCCTACACTAGAAGATACTGAGGTTATTAAGCAAAGAATTCAAGAAGCAAGTCAGTATGTTCCTCTAGCTAACTTGTCATTGAGTCCGCAATGTGGCTTTGCAAGTACAGAAGAAGGAAATGTATTAACAGAAGAGGAACAGTGGAATAAAATTAGTCACATAATTAAAATTGCTCAAGATGTCTGGGGAGCCAACTAAAAAGTGAGAATCGCTTTTTAATTTTACATAAGTAGCATTCTAGATGTGTTGAAATACGATAAATAGGCGGATCTTATAACCGAAAAAAGGAAGAATGAAGTTCATTCTTCCTTCAGCCATTATTATAAAGTTTTATTAGAAACGTCCGCCGCCAAGTTGTTGCTCAGCCATTTGTACAAGACGCTTAGTGATTTCGCCACCTACTGATCCGTTTGCACGTGCAGTTGTGTCAGCACCAAGGTTTACACCAAATTCGCTCGCAATTTCATACTTCATTTGATCGATTGCTTGTTCAGCACCATATACTAATAACTCGTTGTTGTTGCTGCTTTTGTTGTTTGCCATGTTGTGTCACCTCCTTGTTTCTTTTAAAGTTCCTATCTTAAAAGAAGTACATACATAGTAAATAATGGATGTATTATTTTCTTACGTGCTTCCTATACTATTTTTTAGAAACAAATGACACTGTAAAAAGTGGTATTAGATGTTTCATTTCCTTGTAATGAAAATCAATATTTGCCATGTTCGAAAAAAGAGCCGTACCTTTTAAGTACGGCTCTTTTTTCTATTTATTGATGACGAAGATTTTCGATTTCTTCTACAGAAAGACCTGTCAATTTACTGATTATATTACTCGCTATACCTTCTTGAATCATTCCAATGGCCATTAACTTTATAGCTTCTTCTTTTCCTTTCCTTTCAGCTCTTTTCAAAGCTGATTTCTCATCTAATAATGCTTTTCTTCGGGCTTCATAAGCTAATAACACTTCTGGATCTTGGCTTACGCGTTCCCACTCATCTATCGCTTTTTTTAGCACGTGATCTTCTTGCATTGCAATCTCCTCCAATACTTGAGTGATTTCTTCATCTTCCGATGCTTCAAGCAATAATAACCATCGTACAAGTTGATCTTCTCGTGGATCTACCTCTCTGTTACGCCATTTAATCAATAACTTAGGTAGTTCCATAAAATGAATTTCTATCATATCCGTTAAGAGTAATTTTTGTTCACGTTCGTATAACTGGAAGGTGGAATGATAATGATTAATATGAGATAAATAACGGAAATTTACAATATTGATGGTGATGGTTTTACAAAGCTCTCCGTAGTCCATACCTTCTTTCATTTGGCTGCTATACATCTTGGACCAATAATAGAGGGTTCGCTTTTCCATGTCATGTTTGTTATTAAGCTGAATCTCAATATTAACGCGGCTTCCATCTTCTAATTGTGCGTGTACGTCCAGAATGGAACGTTTATCTTCTTGGTTTTCTTTATTAAAATGCGGATCTAACAGCTGAACCGTTTGAATCTTCTTTTCGTCTGGAAAACGAAGCGCAGCATTTAAAAAGGCAGCTAGAATGGATTCATTTCCATGGGTGCCAAATAATGATTTAAATGCAAAGTCAACACGTAAATCTAATCGTTTTGTCATAATGCCCTCCGTCGTATTTATGGTTATTACCAATAGTATATCATGACTAGATTTCTTCTTCCTATAGTACACTTTGTACCCGCAGATATGTACGCTAAAAAAAAACTCAGTTAACCTTTCTCTTGCCCCAAGGTTTTATATAAGAAATAATGACTAAAAAAGCCAGAAGGATAAAGCTTATTGAAATACCCCCAAATAGCATTCTTCGACTCTGAAAATAAAGAGGGTTTTGGAAAGGATGTAAATCACTAGAAAGAATTTTGGGGAATAAATTATATACGACATTACCCGTAATTGATGACCCCAGAAGAATTGCAAGCATGTTACCTATCCATTTTGTCAGAACCCAATAATATTTTGTTAGGCCTCCCCAGTGAGTACGCAAAGCTAACCATATCCCTGTGAATAAAGAGGCTAATGCGCCAGGTATCGTTAGATAATGGTCAAAATAACTAATAAATAGTATTCCAACGTATATCTGCGATTGATCAGAAAAGAAAGTCATTGAACTTGTTACTAAGAGTTGTCCAAAAATGCCGCCAAAATAAATAATTACAGATAGAACGTGTATAATGAGCCACCATTGCTTACTTCTACGTGTTAGTCTCTTTCGTAACTTCTTAGAAATAAACACGCATAATAAAGTTAGAAGGACAAGTGTTACTAGTAATGTAACAGCAAAAATAAACAGTTTTTGGTCACCTCTCAATTTTCTCCTTTACGATATAGATGAGTATCTTTGAATTAGGCAAAATGAAAAATTAGTTTAAAGAAGTGAAAAATAAAACGCACTCCATATAAAATTAAGACAAGTCCAGCTACAACTGAAATAATTCGTAAGAATTTATCAGTAAGAAGATCGCGGCCAAAGTGGACAGTAAAAGCAACATTGAGATTCCAAAGGATAATCCCTACTAGAATAAATAAACTGTAGAGAAAAGAAAGAGAAGAGGACACTTTCTGTGTCAGTTCTTGCAAGGTAGCTCCGTACACCCCAAACCAAAATACAATGTTTAAAGGGTTTAATAAAGCCATCAAAAAGCCAATACAAAATGTTCGATGCCATGAAGACAGTGTTGTTTTCATATCATCTTTCTTTAAGGAAGTTTTCTTAGATAAACTACTTAGTCCCAACTTAATAAGAAAAAACCCGCCTAACATATATGTAGATACAACTATAAACTGATGTTCAAATAAATGCTCAGCACCTAAATAGATGACAACAAGAAAAAGTAAATCTCCTGTGACGCCTCCTAAACCAATAAGCCAGGATGCCCAGAATCCACCCACGATCCCTCGTTTAATCATCTCAATTTTAATCGGCCCTATAGGTGCCGCAAGACTGATTCCTAATACCACCAGATGAATAATTAATAGTGTCATTTTATCACCTCAGCTCTATAGCCTGTCTTTTCACAATATATGAGGACACCTTTTCATTTAGTCTATTTTTACTGCGAATGCATACGAGAGTAATAAGTATGGCGGGATTAAAAGCAATAAATTTTGCTAGAGCACATTCAAATGGCATTAAATGTTTACACACTTGCTATTGGGGGATTTACCTTATAAGAACAATATTATTTAATTGGAAGGAGCATACAAAGATGAATAACAATACGGGGACTGTTGAAAATAAAGTGGAAAACAAATTAAATGAGATGAGTCAAGAAAAGAAAGACCATATTCTTTCTAGCTTTAACGAATTTAAAACATATTTAGGAGATAAAGTAACAAAAGGTGAAAAATTGGGATTAAATGACGAACAACTGGCTTTGGCAGCTAAAAAAATAGCTGATTATTTAGCTACACATGAGGAACCACAAAACGAGGAGCAATATTTACTACATGAGCTGTGGAAAGTTGGAAATGAAGAGGAGCAACATCACCTAGCTCATATGCTTGTGAAGATGGTCAAAGAGTAATTATACTTACATGTTGAAAGTTAAAGCTATATGATTCATCTAGTAAAGGAGGAATGACATATTCATTCTTCCTTTTTTATTTGGACATTACTTTTTGTTTGTAAGATAAAAACCTTAAAAAGGGATTAGGAGTAAAGGGTGTAGTACAAGGTAGATTTTACACGCCCTCATAATAGGTGACGATTATCTTGCAGATTTCTGCCTGTAAACCAGGAGCTCCAAAATTAGGTGTGTGTATCCACATAAATAGTTGTACCATTATGGTCTATTTTTAAGTAAGGATAAGGAACATACCCACGTAAATAACAGAGAGGCTGTCTAATTGGAGAAACAAGTTTATAAAATATAGAAGGTTAGCATTGAATTCTACATTATATGTTTTATATTTCAGTTATATTAAACTAAAATACATTAAACAGATACATAAACTATGTTATAATAGTGTCGGAAATGATACGTGAACTACCTAATGTATTCAACGTAGCAAAGAGCCACTTGTAGTATACAAGTGGCTCTTAATTATTAGAAATCTAGATACTTTTATTTAAATTGATTAATTAAAAATAGAAAAAAATACATATAGACGAGGTGTAAAAAATGATTCATCTATATACGACAACCAGCTGCGTTTCTTGCCGAAAAGCAATGGCTTGGCTTGAGGAACATCAAATTGATTATATTGAGAGAAATCTATCGTATGAACCTATTACAGAAGATGAAATTAAAACTATTCTTAGTATGACAGAAAAGGGTACAGATGAGATTATTTCTACAAGATCAAAGATTCCCCAAAAGTTAAATATAGAGATAGATGCATTGTCGTTACAGGATTTGTATGATTTAATAAAGAGCCATCCTTTTATACTTAAACGACCTATTATCATACAAGATCGTAAAATAATGCAAATCGGATATAAAGAAGAAGAGATAAGAGCTTTTATTCCTCGTAAACTTCGTACTTTCACGATGACAGAACAGGCAGTAATAGGTAATAATTAAAGGGTAATAGAAGAACGATCACAAGGCTGCCTTATCTTCCAAAGTAGGTTGTAATAAAAGACATCAGCAGTGTAGTAAAGTATATATTTTAAATTCTAAAAATGAGTAAACGCAACTACATTTACATAAAAAGGAGAAGGGGAAAAACCTTCTCCTTTTACTATATAATCCTCTATACTTAGATACTCTTCTTCATGCTGCATTCTCGACATTCGCGCAAGAAAACGCCACCTTTTACTGAACTTTTGAAGTAAGATGAGTTGCAATTATCACATCTGCCACTAACCTTATCCGGGAATTCAGCATAGTCATACACTTTATCAAAATCGATTTCTTGCTCTTTTATTTCTTCCAGGTTGATCACTCTTTTCTATTTGGCTTTTAATAGACTAACACAATTAGGTCTAAATAAAAGGTGTATGTTCAAATTACTCTGGTTTTTCCACCAGTTGCATCTGGAAAATTTGCGTTTCATGAATACCGGCTCTTTGGAGTTCTTGTTTAAAGGATTCTCCTTCTTTTAGTTTAATGGTTCTCTTCGAACCGTCACGTAACGTGTATACTCTAAAATTGTACATGAATGTACCTCCACTCAAATAAGTGATTCCTGTACACGATTTCTTCAGGAATTAAGCCAATCGAACATCAATGAGCTCGCTTAATCTCATTTTATTCTTTAACTCAAATACGTCATCGATAAAAATAAATAAATCTCCAAGAGAATCAACAAACTGAATGAACCCTGTTTCTGTGATGCATTGGCCTCTCTTATAATATGTAAGGTATACTTGTTTATTTGTATGTAAAGCTTCAATTAAGGTGAAATTCATCTGTTCCATTTGCTCTTCTGTTAAAACAGGCTGAGCTACTTCTACTTGCTTATTTATCATTTCCTTTAACCCTATGTATTGCTCTGGCATTGTAGCAAAAGGGCGCCATTTTTTCATTCCTCTATGTTCCATGTTTCTGTCCTCCTTACGCTTTCTGTCCTCCAAGTAAGCCGTTTCGGTAACGAGCTGTTGAATGCTCGAGGTGGCTTGAAGCCCGCAGCAAACTATTCTTTCCATAACGCATCCGAATTTCATCAATCGTTTTCGCAAGAGCATAGGCTCTTTCACGCTGATCAATGTCCTCAAACAAGCTCATTTGCTCTTCTTCTTGAATGCTAGTGTTTGATAAGGAAATACCGATGGAGCGAATCGGCATGCCACTATCATAGATATGTAACATGGTTAAACAATAGGGAAAGATATCCTGGCTTAAGTTCGAAGCTCTCCTCATTTTCTTTTGTCTGGAGAAGCCTCCACCTGTTTGTTTGTTGTAGCCAATGGATAAATGAATCGTTTGAGCCACCACTTGATGCATGCGTAAGCGAAAACAGACATCGTCCAATAGCTCCAACAGCAATAACTCCACTTCTTTTCGGTTTGTATAATCACGGAATAGAATTTGACCCTTTCCAAAGGAACGAGAACTGGGAATATATACATCAGAAATGCGACTGTAATCAATCCCATTCGCATGTTGGTGCAACTCTTCGCCTAGTATGCCAAATTCCTTTTGTAACATTTCTTTTGAAGAAAGAGCGAGTTCCTTTATGGAGTGAATGCCCAAACGATTTAAGCGCCTTTCCGTAGCAGACGAGATCCCCCAGAAATCCTTCATCGGATGAATGGGCCACAACTTAAAGGGAATATCCTCATATCGCCAATAGGCAACTCCTGTTGGGCTATTCTTGGCTTCATGATCTAAGCTCACCTTCGCCAGTAAGAGATTCGGACCGATACCTGCGGTAGCTGTCAGCCGTGTCTTACGATAAATCTCGTTGATGATTTTATGGGCCAGTTCTTCTGGTGTTTGAGCGAATAAATGCAAAGAAGCTGTCGCATCAATAAATAACTCATCAATGCTATACGCATGAAAGTCTTCGGGAGCCACATACTGTAACACCAAACTTGAAATATAGTTCGAAGCCTTGATATATCTCTCCATGGAGGGATTCACCACATGGATATCTTTCCTTTTAGGAATGTCGAAAAGACGACTTCCTGTTTTGATCCCTTCTTTCTTTAATAAAGGTGTGGCAGCTAGCACAACCGATCCTGACCTTTGGATATCTCCTACCACTGCAAGCCTTGTTTTCAATGGATTTAAGCCTCGTATGACAGAAGAAACGGAAGCAAAAAAGCTTTTCATGTCTATACAAATAATCACTCTGTTTGGTAGCTGCCCATCATCCATTAAAAGAACTCCTTAAATAAAAGAACATTTGTTCTCTATATTATATACGAACAAACGTTCTTTATTCAAGGGTGAAATCTAAAGTTTTCCCGATTATTGCTATTATTATTTGAGTTTGTACATATTTTACATAATGAACATATTTTACTTATTTTTCAATTTATGTTTTAATTGGGATTTGTCGTATAAATTATCCATATAGAAAGGTTGAAATCATTGAGTTTTATAAATTGCTATACTTTTTATTTTAAAATTTTAATTCGAACTTGGATTATTCCTATCCTGTTTTTAGGTATCTTTGTTTTTGGATTATATACATTTCTTCTTGGTAAAAGCTTAAATGATCCTACACTAGTATTAATTGCTAATCCCATTATTTTAGCTCTTATGGCCTGCTATTTATTTATTGGGATATATGTAGCTAAAATTGATGAGAAAGATGAAATTTATGAAACATTTAGCATCATAAAGAATGCGATGTTATATAAGACACTTGCAAAGTGGCTACTTATTTTTAGTTCAATAGTGATATTCGCTGTACTGTTCTTTGCCCTTTATCTTTACATATTTTTCACGCCCGACTTTAACAACAAAACTTATTTTCTATCAGTATTTAAGTATATTTGCTTATATTGGGCATTACCTTCTTTTATTATGTTCCTCTTAGGAAATCTACTATCAACTTGGATAAGAGGGAAATTCGTTTACTTAGTAGCACTTGTTATTTACAGCATTACTATTCCAATGAATTATGCCATTTTCCGTACTGAAGGAAATATCCCTTCTACATTTAGAATCGACAAAATTCTAAGCTTAGGAGAGCCTAATGTGACAAGAATTTATAACAGCTTATATGGCTTCTCTCTTGATCTAATTTATTGGAACAAAATGATTCTGGTTATTTCATTACTTGCAACGCTATCTTTATTGATTTGGAAGAAAAGAGGAGTAATATCTAAAAATCAGTTAAAAATCTCTTTATTACCTGTGTTATTAATTTTCATAGCTACTATAGTATATGCACTACAGCCTTTTCAGTCCCTGACTGACGATGATGGTAAAACCATTCGATATTATAGGCAACATAAGATAAAAGAAGATGGTTTCTTAGAGTCACCTGTTAAATTTAAAAAATACGACATTGCATTAAGGACTAAATCCAACCTAAATGCTTTAGTTAAAATACAAGCTGTTAATGTGGCTAATAAAAACATCCAACAAGTGACTGTCGGTTTATTTCATGAGCTGCATGTTGAGCAGGTAAAGATGGACGATAAGGAAGTAAAATTCAAACAAAAGAATGACTCGTTGACTTTATATTTCAAAGATAATGCTTGGCAGCCTGACGATAAGAGAGTATTAGAATTTAAATATAGAGGTTTGCAATCTAATCTCTATTTTGGAAATGCGCAAGCTGTCTACCTACCTAACTATATGCCATGGTTACCAACCGAAGATTCACGGCCATCTTTTAATATTGTTACTAAATATCATTATTTACACAGAGTTCCACACCAATCTAATGAAAAGAAACTCTATCACCTCAAGGTAGATGGTACTAATAAGTTATTTACAAATATGTATGAAAATGGAAATGGGAATTGGGAAGGTATTTCGTCAGATGGTGTCTCTTTATTTTCGGGACAACTTTCATCAAAAGTCGATGACGGTGTCGAGTACGTTTATCCAAATACGTGGCAATCGCAATTTAAGCATACAGATACCATTCAGAGATATTTATCAGATGTGGCACAGACCATGAAAACTACTTTAAAAGACGGCACTTTAAGGATTCCTCGTACTATTTATTTTGTTCCAAATCAAAATATTGCTGATGGAATTCCTTACGAAGGAACTTGGTGGAATGATAATTATATAATATGGGGCTTTAATCAAAGAGATTATCCGGCAGAACCATTTTTTACAGTTGATTACTTAGGAGATTTCACACCTCAATTAGTATTTGCTAAAACAAAACATCTATCTAAACAAGATGATTTTACATTCAATATTCTTTTTGCAAATGCTTATGGACGAGCTCTAAATACTACCTTGAAACTCTCTAATGATGATACGGACGTTTTTATAGATACAATACTTGAATCATTAGGCGACGAGTCATTAGGTAATAATCTTGATGCTCTAGAAATGAACCAGCAATTTAATACATGGCTAAGAAATAAAGAATCATTAAATCCTAAAAGTGCAGTGTATAAAAAGTGGAATTCTTTAATTCAACATCCAACTTCTCAAAAATGGAATACATTATATGATTTACTAAAACAAGAAAACTCAAAATGAGGAGAACAATATGGAACGTATAAGTTTAAAAAAAGTAAATAAATCTTATCAAAACAAACAGGTTTTAAAAGAACTAACTTTTGATATTCAGGGCTCATTTGGGTTATTAGGTCCAAATGGCGCTGGGAAAACTACCTTAATGAGAATTTTGACAACTCTAGTACGAGCTGATAGTGGAGAAATTACAATGAAAGATGAGTTGTCATGGAATAATCAACATGTAGTTCGTTCATATATAGGTTATTTACCCCAACATTTTTCTTTATATAAAAACGCAACAGTGGCGGAATGTCTCCTCCATTTAGCTGTTTTAAAAGGTCTAAATAAGTTAAAAGCAAAAGAAGAAATTGATCATTTACTTCAAGAAGTAAATTTACAAGAACATAAGAAAAAGAAAATTAAGCAGTTATCTGGTGGAATGCTTAGGCGCGTTGGTATTGCCCAAGCTTTGCTTGGAAATCCTCGTTTACTAATTGTAGATGAGCCAACTGTAGGGCTAGATATTGAAGAGCGTGTACGATTTCGCAACTTACTGAGGAAATTAGGCGTGAATAGAACAATATTGATATCTACCCATATAGTAGAAGATGTAGAGATGGCTTGCGATTATATTGGGATTTTAAAGCAAGGTGAAATCATTTTCACAGGAAAAAAAGAAGAACTGAAGGCGCTAGTCGCTGGGAAAATTAAAGAAGAGCTTTTAACAATGGATGAAGCTGATGCTATACAAAATCGAGTGATCTCTATTAAACAACAAGAAGACAAATGCCTTATGCGCTATTTTGTAGAAAAAGAAGACCAGCAAGCCAATGTTTCTCCTACAATTGAAGATGCATATTTATATCTCACAAGGAAAGGAGAATAAGTGTGGCTTCTATAAAAAGATTGGATTTACCATTTGAAATTAAATCAATGGGCGTTTCTTATTATGCACCTTTTGTTGCTGTCTTATTGGGCATTATGTATGTGACTTTTTCTTCAAGCGCGGATGTAATTCAATATACATCCATCATCCTTGAATTTGTCGCTTGTCCATTTGCAGCATGGTGGTCTATGTACTTATTTTATGATTATTATGAAGATCGAGCATCTGAAGTGCTTTTTAGTTACCCGTTATCGTCATTCTTTCATGGAATTATAAGAGTGACGAGCTTTTTTATCGTGTTTCTCGTAGCCTTTTTTATCTTTCTTGTTACGATTACAATAAAACACCCAGATATTTCTTTAATAGATTTATCTATTCTCTATGTGCCTCAGACAATACTGTATTGCTATTTAGGTTTTACTTTAATGGTATTATCACGAAACATCATTTTTCCCTTGCTGATACTAGTAGCATACATAGGTATGAAGTATTGGACAATGGGTGGAAAGATGTTTCCAATATATAACGTTATGTCTTTTTCTGTTGATATGAAAATATCAGGTGAACTCATAACTTTATCTATAAAAAATATTATAATAGGGATTGTTTTTGCTCTTATAGGGCATCTCATTATGTCTAAGCGTAAAATATAAAAGCCCAACCTTTGCTAAGGTTTTCTATATACTTATAACTATATCAAAGCCTCTTCTGTATACAGAAGAGGCTTTTGTTTACTTAACATAAGTTTGATTATTAGTAGCAAAAAATCTTTTTTATTTTTAAAGTTTAAGGTTAATACTGACTCAAAACCATATCAATAGAAACAAATTACTACAGTAAGCTTGCCTGTCCACTCAAAAAATAAAAAGGCCCCCTTCCTCAGTAGGTAAGGGATAGGGGCGTCCTAGTCTCTTATCTTTTTCATCAAATGGACTAGGAATAAAAAGGTGGCCTGAGGACAAAGGTATTTTCTATCTCCTAGCGAGGATTTAATAAAGGCAAATAAAAAAAGAGAAAGGCTCATTTTCAGAACTCTGGAAGTATTTCCTGCTTCTCTTCTTAAATACTGACATATAGTAGAAAAGTCTGCACAATAAAGGTATGTTTTTTCTCGAATCTAGGCAGACAGACCCTTATACTTAGTGTAAGATATCCATATAACTTAAATTTTGTACGTATAGAAAGGGTTCACCATGAAAGTATTTACCAAAACAACGTGCATTTCCATGACAATTGCAACTATGATGATGGCTTGTCTACTTGCCTGGTGTTATTATTATCTTCAATATGATTTAAACAGGTTGCCAGGCGGAGAACTAATTTCTAGTTCAACTTCACCAGATGAGAATTATACTGTTAAAGCTTATAAGTCAAGTGGAGGCGCTACTACCAACTGGACAATAAAAGGTGTGGTCCAGGATAATAAAGATTCAAAGAAAAGAGTAATTTACTGGGATGAAGCAAAGTCTGCACATATAGTGTGGAAAGATAAAAATATTGTAAGTATTAATAATAAGAAAATAGATGTTATTAAAGGTTCTTACGACTATAGACATGACTAAATCTTATTAATAATTAAAACTGTGTTGGTTTTAATATAATAAGAAAAAGAAAGCTTGGCTCTTAGGAGTTAAGCTTTCTTTTTTGAAATTTTCCATCTTTATACTCTTTTTGTAATTTCCTTCCTCTTATTCTACCAAAAACGTTCGAGAAACTACATGTATTTTAAAGGACGTTCGGAAATTGTTTTTGAACTTAAACGAACGTCGAGAATGATAAATTCTTTATACAAATACACAGTCCGTAAAAGTATACTTTTACGGACTTCTATCTTTATTTTATTTTGTTCAAACAGTGATTTTGCATATATTACCTTTTATTCGAGAGAGAAAAGAGTTGCATACTATTTGTAATATCTTTATTATATATAATCATGGTCAAAATGACTCTATAATAGTTTCGATGGAGGGTATTATGAAATTTTCAAAAGCTACCAATTATGCATTGCATACGCTTGTTCATTTAGCAGCAGTTCCGAAAGGAAAGGCAATGGGTGTAAAACCCTTGGCTGAGTCACAGGGATTATCACAAGCTTATTTGTCTAAAATATTGGCTACATTAGTAAAAGGAAATTTAATTGAATCAAGTCCAGGTGTAGATGGTGGATACAAATTGCAAAAAGGAGCTAACGAGATTACGTTTCTTCATGTAATAGAGCTAATTGAAGGAAAGCGTACTATGTTTCAGTGTGATATTAATCACCATACTGAAAGTTCCGACTGCCTGATTCAACAGGTAATGGATGATGCTGAACACACACTTAAGCATTTTCTGACCACGAAAACGATTCAAGATATTGCAATGAAAGTGGATCATAGTGAAGAAAAACATATAACAAAAAACATATAAAATTTTTTAAAACTATAATAGATAAAATAACTCCATAATGGTTTTAATGAGGCGAACATAATGTTGATATATGATTGTACAATTATTGGTGGCGGACCAGCTGGCTTGAATGCAGCTCTTGTATTAGGAAGAGCAAAGAGAAACACGTTATTAGTTGATGAAGGTAAGCCGAGAAAT
This sequence comes from Priestia sp. D51, assembly GCF_053345675.1. Taxonomy (NCBI): domain Bacteria; kingdom Bacillati; phylum Bacillota; class Bacilli; order Caryophanales; family Bacillaceae; genus Priestia; species Priestia sp. D51. The sequence continues at coordinate 29,359 of NZ_JBLTIR010000015.1, forward strand.
GCTGTTACACAAGAATCACATGGTTACTTAACGAGAGATGGTATCACGCCACAAGAATTTAGAGCCATAGCTTATGAGGAGGTACTAGGATATCCTTCTGTAATGCATAAACAAGACAGAGTAGATACGATTCAACGAGATGAGAAAGGATTTTTACTTCAGACTCGTAAAGGAGAAACTGTAATTACTAAGAAAATCATCCTAGCGACAGGTTTAAAGGAAACATTGCCACCTATCCCTAATATTCATCAATATTATGGGAAAAGCCTATTCGTATGCCCATTTTGTGATGGGTGGGAATTACGGGATAAACAACTCGTGATTTTAGCAAAGGGAGATAGAGCTTTTCATTTAGCAAAAATGGTATATAACTGGTCCCAGGATCTTATCATATGTACAAATGGAGATAGTGACCTTTCAACAGAACAGCTATATCTGTTACAGAAAAAAGGGATACAAGTGTTGGAAAATATAATTACTGCCATTGAAGGGGATGACAGAAAAATGAATGCCATCACATTCCATAACAGAGAATCTTTGTCCCGACAAGGTGGTTTTGTCGATGTAGAGTGGACGCATGCTTCTCAACTACAAGATATTTTAGGTTGTGAAACCGACGAAAAAGGAGCTGTCAAAACAAATGTAACCGGTCAAACTAACATCCCAGGAGTATTCGCTGCAGGTGATACTTCTATTATTGCTCCCTCCCAACTTATCATAGCTGCTAGTGAAGGGAGTAAAGCAGCCATAGGAGTAATGAAGGAATTGACGGATGAAGAATTTCTCGACTAAACATACAAAAGACAGAGCAAGGCGTTTATTCATACAATGAGTGTTCAGAAAGTCGTATATATTTTCACTTTTGGGTATGTTCTATTTTTAATAAATAAGGAATTGGAGCTTAGTATGGAAAATAATATTTTTGAACAGATGGCAAGAAGATATGATACAGAAGAAAGAATGAAATTAGCTAAAATTATAATTAAGGAAGTAAGACAAGAGTTACAAAATAGTACATCAAAATCTCTAATAGATTATGGCAGTGGTACTGGTCTAATTAGTTTGGAATTATCAGACTTAGTAGATTCTATTTTGTTGATTGATTCATCAAGACAAATGTTAGAGGTTGCGACAGCAAAAATTTCTCGCAGAGGTATCACCAACTCAAAAGTGCTTTATTCAGATTTTACAGAAAGAACTCCTAATCTTCAGGCAGATATAGTTTTAATGTCGCTAGTACTTCTTCATATTCCAGATACGACAAAAATTTTACAAGAACTATATACCATTTTAAATAAAAATGGCAAGCTACTTATAATTGATTTTGATAAACATGATAAGGTGAATCATCCAAAAGTTCATAACGGTTTTTCACATAAAGAACTGAAAAAAAGATTATTAGAGGTTGGATTTAAATCAACTGAAATCAAAACATTTCATTATGGTACTGGTATTTTTATGAATCAAGATGCATCCATGTTTATATCCAGTAGCACAAAGTAATTCCCCCCTTTTTTAGGTTTGTTTTTAAACTGTATTTGCGTTCTTTACAAAAGAAAGATGAGCTACTGTTTATTTGTTACGCACACCAAGTTGCTAGTCTATATAGGTGTTTTTCTCCTTATGGACTATATTTTTCTGGACGAGCATATGAATAAAAGGTGCGCTTTTTATGCATCTATTTGTCACTCAGCCCGAGGCCAAACACTGATAAATCAAAGATGTATAAAAAGCTGCATAAGTTATAATAGGAATCCTTTCTAAACCTCTTGCGTCGCAAGGGGTTCTTTTTGTCGTGTGTTCCGGAAAGAGACATTATGTTAACTAACTTTGTATATCATATTCATTAATTTCTCACTCCTTATTTAGAAATATAAAGGGTGTTTACTATGATAAAATTGTAGCAAGTAGAAAAAATTGTAACGGGAGTAAATTATGAAAAATAAAGATCTCTTATTGTCCATTGTTTTAAATGTGTTTTTAGCTTACCTCTGGATCTTTCTTATTTATTTAATTTTTGATTTCGTTAAGCTAAAGGATAACGCTTTATTGTTTGGGATAGTTTTAGCATCCATAGGTACTCTACTCTTTGCAGAGGTGATAAGAAGGGTTAACCCCTTTATTGAATACAAAATTACTCATCCTGTAAAAGTTGCGGGCTTTATATCTTTTGGCCTTATTGCTGTGGTCAATTTATATTGGATAACTTTTTTAAAATGATAATAAAAATTGAAACAAGTAGCTTAATTTAAGCTGCTTGTCCTTTTAAGTGCCGGTAATATGGACTATGTAAACAAGATTTCTTCTTTAAATCCATTTGATAAAGTAAGCAGATCTATATCTGTTTATTTTAGTGCACCATAGCATTTTTTTCGGCAGGTAAGGGTTTTGATTCAAATTTAGTACCTGGCTGTATAGCTACTTTTCCAATTGCGATACATACAGTAACAAGTGACACAAGAAGAAGGATGCTCATATCGTGTGATAAACTTGTTCCTCCAAAAATTACTGTGTAGTATCCATCTGCCACGTATGTTGCGGGAAAATAGGAACCTACAGTTTGATAAAAGTTTGATAACATCGTTTTTGGAACAATAACTCCAAAAGTAACTAGCTGCAATGAAAGTGAAATAATATTAAATACCATACCAGCTGGGCCAAATAGAACAACAAACATCTGTGTTAGACATAAGAAAGAGAAAAATACTAAAGTTTGAAATACCCAAGCCTGAAATAAGTTTGTATTCAGTTTTATATCAAATGCGTACATAAATAATAAGGTCACAAAAGCTAAAATAATAGATGCGCCGATATTAATAAACTGTCTTGTGAAAAAGATAGACCACTTACCATGGGTTTTCTTTAATTGCATTGAAACACCATTAAGGTTCAAACTCATAATCATAGCACCAACCCATGAAGCAAGAACAATTAACAATGGAAGCATAGTTGCTGCAAAACCTTCTGTATTGTTGGTTTTCTTAACAGATGATTGAACAGGATCAATAGTTAACGAATTTAGCACATTTGTAATGTTTTTTGATAACTTTTGTGCCAACTCTTCTGATGGTAATGATGTACTTAGTCCTGTAGATAGATTGGAAAGGATAAGTTCTTGTTTGTACGTATATACTCCTTTATTAATGGTTTGTGTAATATCTTTTGTTGCTCCAGACATAATTTGTTTTGTTAAAGATGAATTTGCTTGGTTAATAAAATATTTTATCTCTGTATTGTTATTCTCTTTTAATGAACTGGAGAAATTTGCAGGAATGTTTATAACCATATCTAAAATGCGCTTATTCATATCCCCATTAGCTGATGTTAAAGAATTATAAGCTTTAACTTTAAAAGGTAAATTTTTCTCTAGGTTCTTTGAAATATTGTTTCCCATTTGAGTGTCATTATTAACTAACCCAACTTTTAATTGGTCTACACGGTCTGTAACACCATCATAGGCAGTCATCCATACACAGAAAAAGATTAGTAAAAAAGCAAAAGCTGTTGCAATTCCAATATAAGTCTCGCGGTGCTTAAAGAAATTTTTAAAAGTTTTCATCATTATACACTCCTTTTTATTTAACTACCTAAAGCAAGTATTCACTTGCTTTTGTTGCAAAAAATATTAGGGAGTTAACCCCCTAGAAAAAAGCTGAATACTGTATTTTAGAAAATTTTCCTTTGAATCAGAAAATGAATTTTTACTAAAGCGAGAATTAGAGAGAAAGTAACCAAAATTCATCCAAATAAAGTTCATGGCTTGAGCTTCCATGTTAGTTTCAATGAGTTTACCTCTCTTGTACATTTCAGTAAAATATGAAACCAACTCGTCTTTCAACTGATTGGGAATTAATGCAATAGCTTCACTGAGCTCTGGAAACATTCGAGCTTCTTGTAAACTAATGAAAATTAGATTTCTCATTTTCTCGTTCTCAATATATTGATGATAACCATCTGAAATTACTAACAAATCATGTTCTAAGTTCCATGTAATTTCCTCATGCATTAATTTGTTTAATACAATATTACGCGATATATAACTTATTGATTTCTCCATTATCTTCTTTTTGCTTCCAAAATTCCTGAAAATAGTTGTTTCGTTTACATCTGCTAATTCTGCCACGGCACGTGTCGTTGTTCCTTTATACCCTTGAGTACTAAATAGTTCTAAAAACGCTTCTATAATACGATCTGATGTGTCTTTCATTTTATTCATATTCAACCTACCCTTGAAAAAGTTTTAAAAACAGTAAATGCAAGCAATCACTTGCTTTTATAGAATAAATTACCAAATTAAAATTGTCAATATATTTTTGGATGATTTATTTAATTTTGATTAAGTGCAATTAGTTAATATTTCTTCTACCTAGAAGCTACATTATGTTAACTAAAAATGTATATAATATACATTTTTTATATTAGGAAGTTTATTGTAAACTAAATATATAGTAAAAAAATCATATTATGTTATTTTTTGTTAAATACAAAGTGTAACTAAGGGAGAGAGTGAAAAAAATGTACTTTGATCCAAATAAATCATATCGTATGGTTGATATTCATTCAGGAAAAGGGTTAGGAACTGAGGTTTATTCAAATTATGACTATCTAAGAGAAACTAGCAATGCGGGAGTTACAGTTCATTTTGAGCCTGCTACAAAAGATTATACTTGTAAAATTCGTGTTAGTGGTAACAATTGGGCTAATTATAACTATTTAACCTTAGCATCAAATGAATGGATATATCTTGACACAAAAGACAATGCAACTGAATGGTATATAAAAGATAGAGGAGTAGATTTATTTAAATTTCAGAAGTATGGAGTAACTAAAGACATATATTTGGGATATATCTATAGAGGCGATAAGAAATGGCTTGCAGGAACAAACTTTGATGATAGTAAAAGTTTTCAAGTCGTTCCTATTTAATAAATAATTAAAACGCTATTCTGGAGCGTTCCCAAATCATGTTTTATGTTAACTAAACGTTTATAAATAATCAGAGATACAAATAAAAAAACCTGTTCGTGCCTGACAAGCTAACAGGTTTTTTCATCATTTAATTTAGAAATTAGTCGTGATGTTTTTACGACTCATGAATAGTTTGCTCTAGTTATGATTTAATATGTATATTTTTTTGATATCTTTTTCCACACTAATATGTATTTCTGACAAAAGAAACAGCCCTTGCAGGAAGAGCTGTTTCTTTTAAGCATATAGATTTTAGATTGGAGATACCTTGAAGTATCTCTAATAGTTTACTCAAATTATAAAAACATATTCAATTATGAAAGCAAAAAAAACCACTGGACCTAAACAGTGGTTTTTGTTCGTTCAATGCAGAAAATGAACAAAACATATTGCATATAAAATGTTTTGTCGTTGTTCGATAGTATACCATGAGAATTAGGTTCTATAAGAATTGATACATTTATGTATAGAAAATGAAACATCTTGTAGCATTGTTGAAACATTGTTTATTAAAAATATGGGCAATTTTGCTTTAAAATGAGGTTGTTACTTCTGATAATGTGTTTTATGGAAACTAAAAAAGACAAATTAGTGGGGCATATCATACGAATTTTAGTGTAGTTGGGCAGGAAGGCATTTTCAAAAATGCCTTCCTGCCTTAACTAGTGAAATTTATTATATATACTAAAATATGCCGAAATTGAAATCTCATACTTTCTTAATTACAAGCATCGGTTTTATCAATAAAGTTCATTCATTTAAATTTTGGGCAATGTATGACTAAGTTCTTTACCAACAAGATTGGCTGAAACTGGTTTCTTCCCTATCTCCCTAGCCCATACCGACAATTGTCCGATATGATGTATTTCATGAGCAATCACGTGACGCATAACTTCTCCCCAAGTGTCAGTTGCTATACTTCCGTCTGGTTGTGGATCATAAAGAGTATTCGTTTCTTTTTCTGCATTCCAAGACCTAACAAACTCTCTTACCTCAAACTGAAAATTTGTATCTAGCTGGCGAACTTTTTCTAAGCTTTGATATTCCTCAAAATTCTCCTGGAAATCATCTTTTCCCTGAAGAACACGAATCCAACTCCACTCTACATCAACAATGTGAAAGAGAGTATGCAATATCCCTCCTACTCCTCCTGTTCGTTTCCGAAGCAATTCCTCTAGTGGAATATTCTCACACCATTGATACCATTCTTCTCTAACCAACCAGTTATAATGAAACATAGTTTGCAAACTAATTCCTCCGTTTACTATATTTTTTCACTTTGGCTCCTTTTTAAGGGGGTGTATTAATTAGTTCGACAACTATTTATAGATACCTATCTCATTGGAATTAGACAAGGTAATATACAGAGTCGTATAGGCTATTTTGTTTCTAGAATGGACTTTATGTAAACTACATACTATTACTTTTAATATGGTTCACTGTTGCCATTATAAATAATTAATGCTTGTTTTCTGAAATATATTCAGTTATACTGATTATATATTTTACTGATTATATAAAGAGGTGAAGAAATAATTGAACAAATGGAATCAATCTTATGGTTTTTTACTTGGGAAGGCTCTTCAACAAATGGAAAATAAGTTTTCTGAAGGATTGCTCCCCTTCAACATCAATTCCAGACAATATGGGGTTCTTTTATTTATTGAGGAAAATCCCTATTCATCACAAAAAGATATTTCTGAAAACCTACAAATTGATCGAACAACTATGGTCAGTCATATTGATCATTTGGAAACATTAGGATTGGTGGAGAGAACCAAGAATCCTAATGATAGAAGATCCTACAGTCTGTTGATTACGGAAAAAGGTAAAGAAGTATTGAATTCACGTTGGGAGTTTCTAACCCATATCGAATCAGAGGTGTTAGCCCCTCTAGATCAGCAAGAAAGACAAGTATTAAAAGATTTTTTGATTAGAATTTGGAAGTCACTGTAGAAAGCAGGAGGTTATACAAGGTGAATACACTTGATTATTTTAATGCACGTCTTCAAGCAACAATAAGCCCTATGGATTATATGAAATTGAAGAAAATGAATCCAGATACATACTTTTTACTCGATGTTAGAAATGGTCCTATGCAGGTAAGAAGTGTAACCATTAAGGATGCCTATATCATACCTGAACAAGAAGTAGTCAATCGTTTAGATGAGATACCAAAAGACAAGGAGATTATCGTTTATTGTTGGGACGTTTGGTGCAATACGGCTGCTAAAGCAGCTAAATTTTTATTGGAACAAGGATATCAAGTAAAAGAGTTAACAGGAGGAATTGCGGCATGGCAGGAGATGAACTTCCCTGTTTCAGCATTAACTCTAGATAATTATCCTTCTAATCGTTGTGGGTGTTGATGTGTATGCAAAACAACATAAGGTATTGGATTGGGGTGGCTTCCCGAGACCATGTGATGAAAAGTGTTGAAGGTGGATTTGTTCAACTTTGCCATGGAAAGGAAGCTCCTTTAAAAAAGATGAAGACGGGCGATTGGATCATTTATTATTCTCCAAAGGTATGGCTTAAGAAGAGTGCTCCCTATCAAAAATTTACGGCTTTAGGACAAGTGGTTGATGATCATATTTTTCAATTTGATATGGGAGATGGTTTTATCCCCTTTCGAAGAAAGATAAAGTTTATGAATTGTACAGAAACATCCATTCATCCTTTAATTCTAAAGCTCTCTTTCATTAAAAATAAAAAGTATTGGGGCTATTCTTTTCGATTTGGACATGTAGAGATAAGTGAAAATGATTTTAAAGTCATCCAAGATGAAATGATAGGCTTGAAAGAAAATTAGAGGGTTGCGCAATTTTTGTAACGACTTTTTAGTTCAATTCACTTCCGAGGAAGTATATCTAAGTGAAAAGAAAAGCACAAATCCGTTGGAAATCAATGGTTTATGCTTTTCTTACTTCCGCGAATACGTTTTATGTTAACTAGAAAGGGATAGCTAAACATATAATCTAACACTGGTGTATATAGGAGTGTTAAGTATAGGCGTATCTTCTTATAATAGCCAAATATTGTTGAAGGTTATGAAAAGTGGCAGCTTAGTATGAGAAGTTACCACTTTTTACTTTATATGATCAGTAACCTCATTTTTAATACGAGAATCTAAAAAAGAATCCTTAATTTCCACTTTCATATTCTATTATTTTAATACTTTTGTTTCAAATCCTTGTATACCTTTAAAGCTTGTTCATATGTATCATTGTTTGAAGAAATTTGATAGTTTTTTGCGCTATCATCTGTATGAAAAATCCCTTTATCATCTATCATTAAAGTTCCCGAAATTTTATCATGATAGACAAATGTTATTGATATTGTCTTATCAAGATTCAGTTGTTGGTTGGTTTGTCCTATATATTCAATTTGATTATATGAATTAACAAGCGACTGAACGCTTTCTCGCTCAACTTTATCATACCCCTCATATAAACTTGGCCCTAAACCAATATCAACGTAATCTGCTTTTATTGCCTTTACAGAGTTATTACTGCGTCCATTTATAATAAGGACTATTATTACAATGCTAAGAATAAATAATAATCTTTTCACAATTTTAATCCCTTCAAAGTATTAATGTTATTAATTTTTAAACTTTTATAAACACGTCACTATCTTTTTTACTTGGACATATATATTTAAACTAACGTTTTATTTAAGAACTGCAGTAAAAAAAGCAGCTAAAATCAATAACACAAAAAATGTTATAAAAAAGTATCCTATTATACGTATTCCTTTAGGAACTCCTGATGTATTGATTTTCGTCGGATTTCCTGAAACCTTATTTAAATGATCTTCAACATCATTTATGCTGTTTTTATTCTCTTTATCCATTAATTTAAAATACCTCCTAGAATATTCTTGTATTATTAATGGTAACATTTATCTTTTAATCTAAATTACTAAAGTGTAAAACTAATTCAAACTTCCTAGAGCGCACATTATGTTGACTAAAGATGTAAGGGGTATAGTGATTAAAATTTATATTATTGATAAAATGGTAAAAAAGGTAAATTTAGTTAGGTGGTTAGTATGTTCTTTAATATGTATCGAGTTATACATCTTTTAATAACAGGCATTATTATTATCCCATTTGCTTGGTTCCTTGCTGAAGGAGGAATAGGCGAAAACTTTTCTGGAAACAGATTTACCGAGCCTCAAATATTACTAGTAATTCCTGTATGGATTTTAGGATCAGTCCTGTTATTTATCAAAAAAACTGTAAAATGGGGTCTCCTTATTACTCTCTTACCCATAATTTCAGCTGTATTATGGGTTTCAATTTCTATTTTGAGAACGTTGTTTTTCTCTTTATAGGTTTCAATTTCTAAGGTCTTTTATTTTGGGAAGGTTTTTTATTTATGAACGATAATCTGTTTATATTAACTAGAAAAAAACAAAAGAAGCAAGCATGGCATGCTTGCTTCTCCTTATTAAAATTCAGCGTAAATAATAGCATACCTAGCATGAGAAGGACTAGAATTAGAACAAATGAGCTCATCATTAGTCCTTTCTCGTGTTTTTCAAAAGCTATTACTCTATATAAAAAGCAAACCGGGTAAAGTGTGCCTCCTAAATGTAATCCTCATAAAATTCATCATGTTTGCTAGGGATAGGACCTTGTTTTGCTGTAAAATAGTAAACTAAATAGCCTAGAATATTAAAGAATACAAACATAAAAATCCATCCAATTCGTAATCTTCTTTGATGATGGGCATTGATAATTGCCCAAATAGTAAACAGGGTCCAGTAAACAGTCATTCCCACAAACAGTACGGCGGCTTCTAATTGACTAAAGCTTCTATTATCTATTGAGACGAACCATTGTTCATCTCCGTTTCCAAATGTGTGAAAGTTTGCTCCTAACCATTTTGGAGCCCAAATGGTTCTTTGATATTGAAAATCTGGCTGCACTCCCTTCCAGTGATATTCAATATAATTTTCGCCAGAACGGCTGATTATATTTTTTGACTTATAAATAGTAACCCCTGAAACATAGTTTGTGTCTTCTACTAACGCTTCTATTTTTCTTTTCATGTCTCTGGTTATCACATCTTTATCTTTCAATTCATAGGATATTAATGAACCTGTATCAGATATTCCTTGAGCCGTTGATTCTTCCACTTGCCAAAGAAAATAAAAGCTAGATATTGTTACAATTAAACAGACTATTGCTATGTATAGGATGCGCTTTGCAAATATCTTCTGTATTTCAAACAATTGTCCAATCACATTTCGAATTTCTTTTTCTTCCCCAAACCGTTTAATTGCTATTGCAATGGCCTGTTGTTCTGTTTTGCCTTCTGCTTTTAATTCATGGACTGCTTCCAACAGATGATTGGTCATTTCTGCTTTCAGCTCATTAATTTCTTGGTGATCTCCTTCTACATTCAGGTACATAGAATCCACAAATTTTTCTATTCTCTTCACTTAGTGCCTCCCCATAAAAAAGAATCCATCATTTTTTTTACAAATTGCCATTCTAAACGCTTGGCTTCAAAGTTTTGCGTACCTAATGATGTGACTTTATAATATTTTCTTCTTCCACCAGGACCTTGTTCATCTCCCCAGTACGAAGAAATCCAATTGTTTTTTTCCAATCTCTTTAAAGACAAATAAAGAGTCCCTTCTTTTAATTCAAATTGTTCTTCACTCTTCTCACGAACAATCTTAGCTAATTCATAGCCATACATATCCCGTTGATGCAGTAGCGATAAGATTAGCGTATCAATATGCCCTTTCAAAATCTCTCTACTAATTTCCAATTTATCCACCTCTTATGAAATTATAAAAAAGAATACCTTTTAATACAAGGTATTCTCAAAAATATGTCGCATGAAATATGGAATTAACTCATTCTTTCTTTGAACATGTAATAAGAGATTAATTGTTTTCCTTTTTTGTAGAAAAATGTGAAATGATTGTATACTTTTTCACTGCTCATACGTTATAAGACAAGAAGGAGGAAAAACACTTGAAAAATCGGTTATCAAACGATCAGCTAAAAATTGTCATGAATCAACTTTATTTGTACTTAATCAAACAAGGTGCAAACCAAGAAACAGCTAAAGATATTGTTCAAGAAGCTGTTTGTAAACTACTTCTCCATCTTGAAGCGATTGATACCGATAAATATAAATCATGGCTTTTTAAAGTAGCTATAAACTTATATTACGATTACTGTCGGAAAAACAAAAAATCTCAGTACGTAGTAGTAGAAGATTACCTTATTACCAATGAACGATTAATTGAAGAGATGATGATTGTACAAGAAAATCAACTTCTAGTAAGAAGCATACTCCAAAAGGTGTCCCCCACCTTTAAGCAACTACTTCTTTTAAAATACGAGCTAGAGTGGTCGTATAAACAAATTGCGGAATATGTAGATATGAAACCTGAAGTTGTGAAAACGTATTTAGCTCGTGCTAGAAAAACATTTAAAGAGATGTATAGGAGAGAATGTAATGAAGAAAACGAATGATGAGTTAGACTCTATTTTTGATGAAAAGTCTTTACATAGAACGCTTAAAAAAGCAAAATATAGAGCAATTTTACGAACAGTTTTTATCTCCGCACTCGTAGTTAGCTTTGTTATTGGTTTATTTGTCAAAGGAAATAATTATTTTATTGCCTCAAAAGGAGACAAGATTACTGATCGGATAATTACTGAAAATCGGGTGAGGATGTCTCCAAACACATACACTAACACTGATAGTAAATCGATTGGAGTTTTAAAGGGAACTATTAAGAGTGAAGCATTTAAAGTAATTGAAGACAAAGTGATACCTTGGGGGACAGAAGAAATAACGTATGATTTATTTGGAAACTTGAATGCATCATTCTCCATGAGTAGTACAATTGTCAATGACACGACAATTTATCATATTCCTAATGGGCAACGTGAGATGCTATTCTACGTACCTAAGTACAAGTATAAGGTGTATGCTCATGACTTTGACGTGATTAAAGATTATCCAAATGATAGATATATGGAGATGGCCATATCTTTTGATAAAAATTACACACTGAAAGAAGTACAAAAGATGCTGCCTACATCTGCTCACCAAACATGGTACTGGGTAGATAACTATAACTATAAATATGCAAAGTCTACTGGGTACAGAGGTGAGCCAGAAAGTGGACGATGGTTATTAGGTATTTCTAAACCATCACCGCAACTAGGAGTAAAACTAACGAGTAATAAAGTCAAAACAGAAGCAGACTTTTTAAATGAGCTCCAAAAAACAGATCCAGGGGAAGTCAAAAGTCTAAAAGACAGACAAGAGTATGGATTAATTATAGGCGTAGTAGTTACAGGAACAAAAGAAAAACTCCTTTCCTTGCAAAATAAGCCCTATGTTAAAGCAGCTAGTTTAGGAGCAGTGGTTGATAAGTACTGATTTTTAGGATGTTGTGGTATGGGAAGTAGGAATATAAACTTCGGTTTATTAAGCTTGCTATTTACTTCCTGCAGAATCAATCATGCTAATTAAGATGCTATCTCTTCTACCTCAAAACCGGTATATACATATATAAACTTATATGGTAAAATTACTCATATTTTGTTGTTAGAAACTTAGATTATGTTGGAGGTTTCAAATGAGTTACAGTGTTCCAGTGTTTCTTATAGTAGTACTTATGTGTATTGTTGCAAGTCAGTCTTATTTACCAAAATGGTTAAAGTGGTTGGTTGGTGTCTATTATTCGTTAGGAATATTACTTTTTAGTTATCTTCAAACTCGTTTAGCCGATAAATGGTATGTGCATACTCCTGTTCCGGACGAATATTGGGATGCAAACTCAAAGTTAACAGATATATTTTCTGCTGTGTTCTTTATACCTGTCTGCATTCTTTTTTTAATACTATATTATAACTGGTTCAAAAAACTAAAAAAACCTCTACATCGTGTATATTTAGGAATCAGTGTGGTTCCTCTCTTGCTTATAGGTTTTATATGTTTCTTTATGTTTGATTTCTTGTACGGGTATAGACCTTAAAACCTTATCGTATTAAACAAACTAATCTAATAGAATTTGCTTATTCTTTTACCGACGATACTTGTCATCGTAACTAAAGTTAAATAGTTCTATTACGATAAATACACTCTCTAGAAGGCATTTATCCTTACATTTCATTAAAGTTAATCAATAAAAATTTATAGCATATTGAATCAAAAACTCTCTTATTTGAGAGTTTTTTTATTTTTTGTATAAAAAACACAACTTTTTTTGAAAAACTCTCGTCTAAGTAAAGAATATTGGATAAAAGGATGGTCAGGATATTGGAAAAGACAAAAAAAGAAGAAATTGAGCGTTGGTATGACGACCATAGCGACGCCATATTAAAATTTATTTTAATGCTGGTGAAAGATTATCAGCAAGCTGAAGATTTGACGCATGAAACCTTCGTGAAAGCTTACCTCTCTTACGATTCCTTTCAGCAAAACTCCAGTGAAAAGACGTGGTTGTTCCGCATTGCGCATAATGTCACCATGGATTATTTTAGAAAACAGAAACCTTTAAGTCTTCTGAAAGATTTTATTCTGTCGAAAACAGACCCTAATCGTTTACCTCAAGAGATGATTGAGCTTAAAGAAACTTCTCTAGAGCTGTATCAAGCGTTAGAAAAGCTGAAAGACGGACACAGAAAGGTTATTTTACTGCGAAAAGTTCAAGGTTTTTCTGTTAAGGATACGGCGACCATTTTAGGGTGGTCTGAAAGCAAAGTAAAGTCTACACAGTTCAGGGCAATTCCTGCTTTGAGAAAGCAGTTAGTAAAGGACGGATATATATATGAAGAAACGGTTTAATTCTTTTATGGATGATAGTTCACTAGAAAAACTGAATGAGGATTTGGTCTGGAAATCAAACCAAAAACAAAAACAGAAGCAGCGACTTCTAGAAGCCATTGATCAATTAGAGCAATCAGAATCAGTAAAGCCTGGAAACGATATATTACCTATGAAAAAAAATCACCTTCTAAGAAATGTTGTCTACTGTGGGATTGCACTTGTTATTTTGAGTGGTGCATTCATTAGTTCAGCATTTGTTTCTCCTGCAATGGCTCAAGTAGTTTCTAAAATCCCTTATTTGGGTCAGATTTTCAAGAAAGAGTCTGTAGGCACTGAAATTATTAATACGCTAAGGAAAAAAGGTTATAAAATTGATTCTTTAGGCCAGACCTATTATGGAGGGAAGAAGCAAATTGAGATAAGTGTGGATGGTTCAGAGAAGTATTTTAAGCGCGTTAAAGGCGATATAAATAAAATTACAAAAGATATTTTAGAGGCACGTAACTATGATAGTTATAAAGTCAAAATTACACGGTATGATCCTGTTCAATATGAGTATAAACCTGATCCTCGTCAAGAAAAATACGACAAAATAAATCAAGAGATTGATGCTGAATTAAAAAAACGTAATTATCATGTGTTAGATGCTAGCATAGCAGGGTTTGACTCGGACGCAAGAGTAACTCTAGAAGTACTTGATACTGAGAAGCATATTGAAGATATTAAACAAGTGATTAGCGATGTTCTTGTTAAAAATAACGAAGAAAAAACACCTATAAAGGCATATAAAATTAACTTAAAAAAGCAAGAACAAGAAGGTAGATGGGGAAATATCCTTGATGATGTTGGTGAAGATTTATTAGGAAAAGAGGAATATCATGTGAAGATGGTCGGCTACTCTGTTCACCCTGAACCACAAGTATTCATCTATACCTCATTAAGCTATTCTGAGGAGAATAAACAGTTTGCTAATGAACTCGAAGGAGTTATTGATGAATTCCTTCAAACAGAAGAGATGAAGAACAAAGTAAAAGATGATTCATATAAAATCATTATTTACGCTAAAGAAAAGAAAAAGCTAAATTAAATACGCATTTTGATAAGCTAAGAAATAAGACAGTTTTATTCCTTAGCTTGTTTATTTTTCTACTGATAACGTGTTTTATATTAACTGATAGACAGATAGATGGTATTATTAACCATACACTTAGTTCTTGGAGGAGCAACTTGAAAAAACGTTTTAGTCAATACTCATTGTGGTTATCGTTGCTTGGAATTGTTATTGGGGTAGGACAATATTTTACACCAATATATAGCTCAAATATTCTTTATATAGGAATTGTCATTTACCTTATGGGCTTTTTATGTGGAGTAATAGCTTTTGGAAAACATGAAAAAGGGCTAATGAAATATTTTAGTTTGACCTCTTTTGTTGTAATTCCACTACTTATTATGTTAGGAATGCTATTTTTTGCAATGAATTTTGGTGAAAGTTAAAAGAAGTGAGTTCAACATGCTTGCTTCTTTTTGTTTTCTATAAAATCTATTAGGAGGAAATTAGATGAAGAAATTCTTTAAAAATGCTTTAAAAGTGTCAGTAGCTTCCTTAGTTACTTCAATAATCTTGTATGTAGTTATAATTGGGTTCTTTCTTTTATCAGTTGTTACAGCAAATGCTTTTGGTACTGTTATTAAGATTATTGTGCCTATTTTAACTTTAGTTACAATACTCGGGTTTATTTATTCTTTCTTTATCAAAGGTAAACAGAAAATCCCTTTTTTAACATTACATTTTGTTTCCTTATGTGCTCTTTCGTTTGGTATCTATCTTGCTGTCAGTTTTCAAGGGTTTGCGCCTTAATAAATATTTACATAAAAAAAGAACCCTTTGCTCATATAGACAAAGGGTTTTCAAATTTATTGGAATAGGGGGAATACGTTATTAGTCTAGCCAGATTTGTAGATTCATATACATATACCTTTTTAAAAAATGTTGTCATTCACTATATTTATGGAAAATAACCTTGTCTACGTTTTATTATTCGTTAAGTAAATATTAAATTATTTCATTTATTATTAAAGTTTTACTATTTACAGTTAGTGACGACAAATAAAAAGTTTTTCTAAAATATAGGTAAATAAAAAATTATTTTTAAGCAACTATCTTAAAAAATTACTCGAAAATAGTGGATGTTTATATGTAAATTAATAACCTCCAATATATATTAATATTATAAATAATTTTTTTATTCTGAAAATTATGTTGACAAATTAGGTAGATAGATATAATATTGCATGTAATCAAATAATAATAAGCAAAGATTGGAAATAGTAGAAGGATATATAAACTTGTCAGAGAGCCGATGGTTGGTGAGAATCGGTAGTTATTACCTTTGAACTCATCCAAGAGCTACTCCCTGAACATTATAAGTAGGGGATGTCGGTTTTCTACCGTTATGAAGATAGGTGGTGATAGCTGCCGAAAATGAGTGGGTTAATTATGTAATGATTAATCAATTAGAGTGGTACCGCGAGCAACGCCTCGTCTCTATATTTTTATAGAGGCGGGGCTTTTTTTATACATTCATATGCAAAAGGAGTGTTTCTGAAATGACGAGAAAAATTTGGATGTTTGATACGACTTTAAGAGATGGAGAGCAAGTCCCAGGGGCTAAGTTGAACCTGTATGAAAAACTAGAAGTAGCGCAGCAACTAAAGAAGCTGAAAGTCGATATTATCGAAGCTGGTTTTCCTTCGTCTTCAGCTGGTGATTTTAATGCTGTGAAAGAAATTGCTATGAAAATAGGGAATACAGACGAAACGATCATTACAGCGTTAGCAAGAGCAGTAAAGGCTGATATTGATGCTGTTTATAATAGTGTGAAATATGCTGAAAAACCGTTAATCCATATAGTTTTAGGCGCTTCAGACATTCACGTGGAGAAGAAGTTTGGAAAATCGAAAAGTCAGATTTTAGATCTTGGTGTTGATGCAGTAAAATATGCAAAAACACTTCTACCAGAAGTACAATATTCAACGGAGGATGCGTCTCGCTCCGATTTTGAATATTTATGGGCAACGATTGAAGCTGTTGTAAAGGCAGGAGCTACCATTATTAATGTGCCCGATACAGTTGGCTATGCCGAGCCAGAAGAGTTTGGTGAACTAATCTTTAAAATAAATAATCGCTTGAAAAATTTGAATGATAAAGTGCTTTTAAGTGTCCATTGTCATAATGATCTTGGTATGGCAACTGCGAATACGTTAGCTGCAATTAAAAATGGAGCAGATAAAGTCGAGTGTACGATAAATGGCATTGGTGAGCGTGCAGGTAATGCTGCACTAGAAGAGGTCGTGATGGCAATTAATACGCGCTCATCAGTTTATAATGCATACACAAATATTAATACGAAAGAAATCATGAATACATCTAGGTTAGTAAGTAGTTTAATGGGACTTGATGTACAAGTAAATAAAGCCATTACAGGAGATAATGCCTTTGCTCATTCTTCAGGTATACACCAAGACGGCTTATTAAAAGCAAGAGATGCTTACGAAATCATTAGCCCAATTGAAGTTGGTTTAGACGATATGGAACTTGTTTTAACTGCCCGTTCTGGACGTCATGCGGTGAAAAATGCCCTTGAATCATTAGGCTTTAATGAGATGACTAACACACAATTTGAAGGGATATTTGAAGCTTTCCTTGCATTGGCAGATGCAAAAAAAGAAGTATATAATCATGACTTATATGTCATCGTTGAGAATTATTATGCGAAAAATGATATTCATAATCAGGATATAATGCACTATAGTCATCATTTTTATGAACTAATCGACTTGCAAGTGATTAGTAATACAAATTTCCCGTCTGCAAGTGTGAAGATTAAAAAGGGTGATCAAATATTGAAAAGCAGTGCAGTCGGTTCTGGCCCGATTGATGCCTTGTATTCAGCTATTACAGAAATTAGTGATTTAGATATTAAATTGATCGAATATAATATTAGCAGTGTATCAAGAGGTAAGGAAGCATTAGGAAAAGTAAAGATTCAAGTAGAATACGAAGGGGAAAAGTATATTGCCAAGGCAACAGATACGGATGTTATGAAAGCAAGTGCATTTGCGTATATTAATGCTGTAAACAGCATCGTTGTTGATACGTTACTTCCGATTGAATAAATAAAAGGAAATATTTAACGGAATGTACTTAGTTTTTTAAGGTATGGACTTGTAAATATTTACTTGATGCTAAGTTAGGCTACTATGACGAATGAAAAGAAACATGAATACAAAAACCTTAGGAATCTATGGATTTCTAAGGTTTTTGTATCCTAGGAATATGGATTATGGAAACTAGGCTTTTTTACTGTGTTTACCTTTTGTACCAAAGCAATTTGTTCCAATAACTCCTGCAATAATGATAATGGCCCCGACTAGATGGTAAAGGTGAAATTGTTCTTTTAAAAAAATTACTCCTGCCAAGATTGTAATGAGTGTAGCAAAATTACTGAAGACACTCATTTTAGATGCTTCTATTATTGATAAAGCGTAATTAGAAAGATAGGAAGTAACTAAAGATGATAATAAACCTAGATAGACAATTGCAATTACAAAATCCAGATGAACAAAAGGCTTCATAAATTGATGGATAGTGTTATTCATTAGATGATTTGTCAGTGCTAAACCATTAAATATAATAAAACCAAATAAAGTCATTATATATGTAATAGTGAATAAGGAATATCGTTGAGTTAAATTTCTAGCACATACATTGTATAGGGATGATACAAGTGCAGAAAGTAAAATCAAACCAGTTCCTAGTAGGCTAGTATTTTTATTTTCTATATCGTTCATATACATAATATATATCACACCTACTACCGAGAAAATAATAGCTACCTTTTGACCAAATGTAGATGTTTCTTTTAAAAATATGCTCGCAAAAATTAAGGTGAAAATTGGGATTGTTGCTTGAATAATTCCAGCTTCGGATGATGAGACATTTACTAGTCCAAATACCTGAAAAGCAAAAAAGAGAGTGGGGTATAAAATAGCTAACAAAGCAATAATAGCTATATCTTTTTTAGTTACTTTTAATGCCTTTTTCGTCAGTACTTTTAAGGTTGTAACCCCTACAAAAGCAATAGTAAATCGATGCGCTAATGCATCAAAAGGTGTAGCAATAGTTAATGCAACTTTGACAAACATAAATGACAATCCGATAATGATGGCATAAGTAAGTGCAGCTATATATGCTTTTTTCTTTTCAATCATGTGAATGACCTCCTTTAGATTTATCCGGCCGGTTATCACTATAGTAAGAGAAACTAACAATATCTACGATATGAAAAATACACATCTGTATCGGTACAGATGTTTATTTGGAGGAATACTATGCTTAAATATGAAACAATTTATCATTCTCTACTTCAAAAGATACAGTCTGGGGACTTTCCAGCAGGGGCAAAATTACCATCAATTAGAGGCTTATCGCTCGAATATATTTGTAGTAAAAGCACAATAATATCTGCCTTAAAACGTTTGGAAGAGCAACATATTATTTATTCCATTCCAAAGAGTGGTTATTACGTTGTGGAACATCGAGTTTTCGAAGAACCCACATCTACCGAAGGCGTTGATTTTGCAA
>NZ_JBLTIR010000016.1:0-47637 GCF_053345675.1 Priestia sp. D51
GCGGTCCTTTTAGCAATCTAGATGCAGCCACTAAGAAAAAAGCCAAAGCTATTATGGATCAGCTTCGCGACGGCACCCTGACTAAGGAACAAGCTGAAGCCAAATTAAAAGAACTTGGCGTAGACTTCCCTGAACATAAAGGTGGTCCTTTTAGCAATCTAGATGCAGCCACTAAGAAAAAAGCCAAAGCTATTATGGATCAGCTTCGCGACGGCACCCTGACTAAGGAACAAGCTGAAGCCAAATTAAAAGAACTTGGCGTAGATCTTCCTGCTAAAAAGAAAGATTTTCTAAATGGTTTAGATGCTGAAACAAAAGCTAAGGCCGAAACCATTTTAGAAAATGCAAAAAAAGAAATTCAAAAACTCGGTGTCACAATGCCGTTTGAAAAGAACGAGCACAAAGTTCAATAACTAAAAAAAGCTACTTGGCTGTTGAGAGCCAAGTAGCTTTTTTATGATGCATTTTTCCGTTTCACTAATGCCATGTATACACCTAATGCTAATAAATCACAGACCATAATCACAATGCCCATCGGCAGAGCATTTTGCCCTCCTCCAAGTCCCACAAGAGGAGCTACGGCTGCTCCGAGCAAGAACGGCAGCAATCCAAGAAGCGCTGAAGCACTTCCCGCATTGGAAGCTTGATTTTGCATAGCAAGTGAAAAAACGGTGGTGTTCACAATTCCTACGCTTGATACAACAAAGAAAAGCAAGATGCAGACCAAAATAACGGACGTGTGAGTAGCAATTACAGCCACTAAAAGCACGCTTCCAACGGCTGCTTGAAGCAAGCCATACATGAGAAGAGTAGCTTCTTTTACTTTACCAGCTAAACGTCCTGTCACTTGAGTAGCTATAATGAGACCAAAACCGTTAATAGCAAAAACAAAGCTGAACATCTGCGGAGACAGCCCGTAAATGTCTTGAAGGACAAATGTAGAGCCTGAAATATAAGCAAACATAGCACTCATAATAAAACCTTGCGCCAGTGCATATCCCACGAAGACACTATCTTTTAGCAATACGCTAAATGTACGCAGTACTTCTGTTAATCCACCTTCTTTACGGCGTTCAGCCGGCAGCGTTTCTTTCAAGCCAAATAAAACGGCAAAAAACATTAGTGCACCAATTACGGCTAACACACCAAATACTCCGCGCCACGACATAACCGTCAGCAGCTGTCCGCCGGCAACCGGAGCCAAAATGGGAGCTAAACCATTTACGAGCATGAGCATGGAGAAAAACTTTGTTAAATCCGAACCTGAAAACAAGTCTCGCACGCTTGCTCTTGAAATAACCATTCCTGCTGCTCCCGCCATACCTTGAATAAATCGTAAAACGATAAAAATCCAAATAGAAGGCGCAAACACGCATAACACAGAGGCAACTGCATAGGTGATTAATGCTGCTACAAGCGGCTTTTTCCTTCCCCGGATATCACTGAATGGCCCCATTACCACTTGCCCAAATGCCAAGCCTAATAAGCAAGCTGTCAGACTAACCTGGGCTAAAGAAGCTGACGTATGCAGTTCTTTAGCAAGCGTCGGCAGCGCTGGCAAATACATATCGATTGATAACGGTCCAAATGCGCTTAGTGAACCCAAAATTAAAATAAATAAAATGCGATTTCCTCGGCTTAAAGACATTCCTTGGGAAATACTTTGCTGATTCATCTATTGTTGTCTCTCCCTTCAGCAGTTTTACAATAGTCTCATCTTAAACCCTCCAGCAACTGGATAGTCAAGACGTAATTCGAATTTGAATTTCCGTCAGCCGCTCTTCTTCATGATGAGAAATAAATGAATCTACAATTCGCCGAATTAAAAAAGGCCCTTCTGCTTTGTATCCTTCGGCTTTAATAAAGTTCAGTAACGTATCGTAATAGACTCCTGTGGTATCTCTCTTTTCTCTCATATAAATAGATGCGTAATCGCCTTCAGGTATTAACGTAACGAGTTCATGCTTAAAAGAAACATCGCTTTCGACCAATAAAAAAATGCCATCGTAATCTGTAAATTGTTGTTTTTTTGTGTTTTCTACAGATAGTATAAACCCTACTTTCCCAATCATAATCGGGGTAATATGACTGATTTTCTTTTTTAAATCACGCAGAACACTTTCAGTTCCGTCTAACGTACCTACCTCTGCTTTTACTTGCACAACTTCACGAGAAGGAAGGTGTTTGATGAACGGGGCTCCTATTTGGTTAATATGTCTCGTCTGTTCTAATTCCTTCATTCGAGTTATTAACTGCGCATTCACTCTTTGAAGGTGACGAATTTTTTCTTTTGTTACCTTCTGATATTCCGCTAAGGTTTCAATAAATTCGTCCAAGCTGCTGTGCTCCATTTTTCTTTTAATTTCTTTTAACGGAACCCCCATCAGCTTTAAATAGACAATGATATCTAATTTCTTAAATTGTTCTAACGTATAATAACGATATCCAGTTTGCGGATCAACTTCATAAGGCTCGAACAGGCCAATTTCATCATAATAGCGAAGTGTTTTAATTGGAATATCGTGCAGTCTGGCCATTTGCCCAATCGTAAATTTGTTTTGCACTATAAGTTCACCTTCTTTATGTAAAGCTGCTTGCACTTAAAGCAAGCAACACCGTAATTCTCATCATTCATTTAGTTCTTGTACAAGCTCTTCCACAATAAGATGTGCAGGCAGTTCTTTTGCCAGCGTAAATCCAGTTCCTGCCCACAAAGAAGTGTACTCTGGATTATTCATTTGTGTAGCTTTTGTTCGAATAGGCTTTGTCATGTAATGAATATAAGGATAAGCGGATGGTGCTGATTTATCATAGGAAATAAAAAAAGCATTCACAAATCCTCTAGCACGTTTCCCTGTAAAAGCTCTTGTAACACCTGTTTCATTAAAACGCTTTTGAAGAATGCTTTCTTTATGAAGAGCACTCGCTCCGCTTTCTGGACAACAAATAAAAGCCGTACCTAACTGCGCAGCAGAAGCACCTTCCTGTAACACGCGTTTAATGTCAGACCCCGTCATCAAGCCTCCCGCAGCAATTAATGGCTTTTTAGTGATTAGACGGACTTCTTTTAGCAAATTTATAAGCGAAAAGTCCACCGAACTCTCTAAAAAAGTAGACCGATGGCCGCCGGCTTCAATTCCTTGCAAGCACAGCGCATCTGCTCCTGCTCTCAAAGCCACTTCGGCTTCTTGAGGTGTTGTAATCGTAACGAAAATATGACTTCCAATTCCCTTTAAGCTTGCTACAATCTCTCGATCCGGGCACCCAAATGTAAAGCTCACAGCAGGTACTCGATGTTTTTGAATGATGTCGAGCTTGGCACTCCATTCATCATCATCATTCTTTGGTATGCCAACTTGACACTCCAAATATCCAGCGGCTTTTGACAATTCTTTTTGATAACAATCAAGTGCATCAACTGCTACTTTTTCATTTGTCGGAACAAACAGATTTACTCCAAAAGGTTTTTTCGTAAGTGAGTGCATCTCTATAATTTCCTGCTCCAATTCACGCGCACTTTTATATCCTGCGGCTAAAAACCCTAGCCCTCCGCTATTAGATACAGCTGCAGCTAGTTTAGGCGTCGAAACTCCTCCTGCCATAGGAGCTTGTACAATTGGATACTCACATATATTTTCCACACTTATCACCTCAGCCCTTCATGCGTTCTCTCTTCATTCTACTACAAAACCAGAAAAAAAAAGCCCTCCAAAAGGGCTTTTCTTCCATATATAGATTACGCTCATTTCAAAAATTGGGATCATAAATGACGCTTAGGAATGCGCACTACCTGACTATTCCCTCAAAGGTTCACCTATGCGGATGGCACTAACCCCGAAAGGGGAGTGACAGCCGCTTAGGTTTAGAAAGCCAGACCTGATTGTTTTTGGATCAGGTCTGGCTTTCTACATCGATTACTTATAGTGGAGGAACTTTACGCATACAGCTTCTGGAACCGTAACGTTAGATTGAAGAAGCGTTAGCTTTCCATTTTCTTGGTCTCTTTCAAACAGCACCAAGTTTCCTGTCTCTTGATTAGACGCCACAATAAATTGTTCCGTTGGATCTAAAACAAAATCGCGCGGCCAGTCGCCTTCAGTGCCTGTCCATTCTACGAATGTTAACTGTCCAGAATCCTGGTCTACTTTGAATGTTGCAATCGAGTTATGTCCGCGGTTTCCTGCATAGACAAAGCGGCCGTCTGAAGAAATGTGGATCGCACTCCCTTGATTATTTTCTGTAAAATCAGCCGGAATTGCTAAAGTAGCTTGTTGTTGAGTAAAGCTTCCTGTGCTTTCATCATACGTTAAAAATAAAACTTCGGAGCTGAATTCTGTCATTGCATACGCATAGCGGCCATTTGGATGGAACGTTAAATGTCTAGGGCCCGAACCAACAGATGTAGAAAGGCTGTTGACTTCCTTCAATTTATTCTCTTCCACTTCATATGTCACAATTTCATCAATACCTAGGTCTACAACCGCCACGTGTTTTTCTCCAGG
The DNA here is from genome assembly GCF_053345675.1 of Priestia sp. D51. Lineage (NCBI taxonomy): Bacteria > Bacillati > Bacillota > Bacilli > Caryophanales > Bacillaceae > Priestia > Priestia sp. D51. The sequence goes on from NZ_JBLTIR010000016.1 coordinate 4,503, forward strand.
AGTAAAATCGGCATAGTGTACGTGTGGTTTTCCTTGTTGTCCTTTTTTAAGGTCTGAATGAGGATGTTCCACTACGGATGCTACATATTCAATTTCTCCTGTTTCTTCATTAACAGAATACGTCTCAACGCTCCCTTTATGAAAATTAGCAGATAAAACAAGCGTATTATCTTCATTCACTGAAACGTAGCAAGGAGGCGCGCCGTCTAGCAGCTGTTTGTTTACAAATTTCAATTGCCCTGTGTTTGGATCAATCTTAAAAGCAGCTACGCCGCCTTTTTCTCCTTCTTTAATAACTGTATAAAGATGTTCATTGTCTTTGCTCGCATTTAAGTATGTAGGATTTTCAATTTTAGCCACGGCTTTTACTTCTACAATTTTTTTAGCCTTTGTATCTAACGTAAATGTATAGACACCTTCACTGCCTGCTTTTGTATATGTACCTGCAAATCCAATAAATTTTCCATGTTCACTCATTTTCCTATACCCCTCCTAAAGAATTGTTTTGTTTCATTTATTTTACTATATCATACCGCATTTGTTATAGAGAATGCTCCAATTCAACGTTCATTTATCAGTTTTCCCTACATGCCTAGCGTCAAACCCTTCCTTTTTAAGCCTGCATCTTGCATTTTCCTACCATTGGGCGTTATGATTAAGGATGATTTTATATCGCCCAATAGCAGACGGTTCCTGTATTTCTTAGATTTTTAAATAAAGAAAAATGAACTGATGAATAGTCGACTTCCATCGCTATAACCGCTGCTCAACTTTTTTCGTAAAGTTACATCAAAAAAGGAGTGAACAACAATGATCACATTAAAAAGTGAACGCGAAATTAATTTAATGCACGAAGCAGGTAAATTATTAGCTTCTTGTCATAAAGAAATCGCTAAAATGATCAAACCAGGCATAACAACAATGCAAATTGATAAATTTGTTGAAGAGTACTTAGCAAAGCACGGAGCAACGCCGGAACAAAAAGGATACAAAGGATATCAATATGCAACGTGCGCTTCTTTAAATGATGAAATTTGCCACGGTTTTCCAACAACTAAACCGTTAAAAGACGGGGATATCGTAACCATTGATATGGTTGTAAATTTAAACGGAGGCTTAGCAGATTCTGCATGGACTCATACCGTTGGAGACATTTCAGACGAAGCACAGCGTCTAGTAGATGTTACATACGAAGCGCTTTTAAAAGGAATCGAGCAAGCACAGCCAGGAAACCGTACAGGTGACATCGGCCACGCTATTCAAAGCTATGTAGAAGGCGAAAAATTCTCTGTCGTACGCGACTTCACAGGACATGGAATTGGAAATACCATGCACGAAGCGCCTACAATTCTTCACTACGGAAAAGCTGGCAAAGGTACACGTTTAAAAGAAGGTATGGTTATTACAATTGAGCCAATGGTAAACGCTGGTACATGGCATTCTAAAATGGATAAAAATGGTTGGACTGCTCGTACAACAGACGGTAAATTATCCGCTCAATTTGAACATACGCTTGCGATTACGAAAAACGGTCCTCTTATTTTAACAGCACATTAAAAAACAGCCCTTTTGAGGCTGTTTTCTTAATGTAGAGGAAATTTAATAACAAAAACTGTGCCGCGGGAAGAAGTAGATAATAATTTAATCTGTCCTCCGTGGCTTTCTAGAATACGCTGAGCAATGGGCAGACCAAGACCTGTGCCGCTATCCTTCGAAGTGGAAAAAGGCTGGTACAGCGACTGCTGCATATGAACTGGAATACCTTTTCCAGTATCTTCAATGTATAGACAGTAGCTATCTTCATGAACCTGCGAGTAGATTGTAATGACTCCTTCCCCATCCATGGCTTCCATACTGTTTCGAATTAAATTATGAAGAACTTGTTTGATTTGTTTTTCATCTACCTTTAATACATGCGGCTGCAATTTCACATCGAAAATAAGCTTATCTTTTTCTGTAAATTTGCTTGAGTGAGTAATCAAAGGCAATAACTCATTAATAATATCCTGCATGCTGACTTTTTTCATCACCGGAGTCCCAGGTTTTGATAACAACAGCATTTCTTCAATGATGTAATTAATCCTCTCTAACTCTTTCATAAGCAGAGGCAGGTAAAAACGCTTTTTCTCCTCATCAGAAAGAGACTGATTCATAAGAGATATAAATCCATGAATCACGGCAAGAGGATTACGAATCTCATGAGCAGCTCCGGCTGCCACTTCTCCAACCAAGGCAAGTTTCTCAGACTGATGCATTCGCTTTTCTAATTCTTCGGTATCCGATATATCAATGAAATAAAAAATCCTTCCAATGCTTTCGTTCTTCTCATTAAACAGCTGCGTTTGAGAGGCTAAAAAGCAATAGCACGTCTCTTTCGTTCCAAATAATACTTTTTTATTTTCGTGAATTTCTCCCGAATTCAACATGCTCCAAAATTCAGTATTATATTCAGGACATTCCTTCATATACCCGCAAATATCCTTTTCATCGAGATCTAAAAACTGTTTTGCTGAGGTATTAGCAAATATACTATTTGTCTCATCTTCTATTGTGATAATTCCAACAGGCAGTGAATTTAAGATCTGCTGGCGATATGCTTTATCTTTAATGATTTTCCAAAATGAATCTTCTAAACTAACCGACATTTGATTGATAGAAGCCGAAAGTTGCTTCAGCTCGATTTGCTTTGTGTCTTGAAGAACAAGACCGTATTCTCCGTCTGCAATGTCATTTACTTTTTCAATCATTTGTTCAATTGGTTTCGTGAGGCTCGCACTCATACGATACGAAACATAAAGAGAAGCGACAATAGCACTTACTGTTAAAATCAATAGTAAAATTAATGAATCTTTAATAATAACAGACAGTGTATCTGATAGTGTATCAAGTGAATCAACCGTCTCTTCTTTTGAACTATTAATATCTTTTTTTATCTGATGCAGATCCGGCAAATAATTTCCCTTAAGATACTCTTGTGCTCCCTCTACATCTCCGTACTTCAGTAGTCCCTGCACGTTATTAGAAATCTTAAAATCCAGCAGCTCAATTTTTTCCTTTAATGGAATCAGCAATTTTGGTACAGGCTGCTTATACTTTTCATTGTCTTCAATAACTCGTGTATCATATGATTGATATTCTTCTATCAAAGAGACAGTGGGGTTCTTTAGATTATTTTTCACAATGTATTCTTTTATGTTCAGCTGCTCTTCCCAATAAGAAAGCCACACCATTTGAGGAACATCTTCATCTTTAATTTCGTTGCTTACATGATTCATTTTATCAATGGCATGCACTAAAACTAAAGAGAACCCGCTTAACATGAATGTAATCAAAAGAAGAATCGTTAATATTTGGCTACGGAATGACATGTTGCGAAATAATTGATTCATAATCATCTCTTTCTTTTTCATAGTTACTTCGGCTGTGTAGACATTCTAACTTTCGAATATAATATTTGTTTTTCTTGTTTACTGTACATTGGTCCAAAAGGCGCAAGCTTATAAACACCATCCCGGGCGTCAAGTTTGACTTCTCCAGATGGAAGGCCCTTTTTACTAAAATAGTTCTTCATAATCGCGTTGTAAGCTTGAGGAACATCATTTATCACACTTGTTAAAATAACAGACCTCCCCATATACGCCTGATCATCTAAATATCCTATTACGTACATTCCTTGTGTTTTCGCTTCTTGAATAACTTCTTGATTATATGAATTTCCTTTAGCATAGACGATATCGATGCCTTCATCTTTTAACTCACGGAGCAGCTTTACTGCTTTTGCTCCATCGTCTCGGCTGTTTACCACTCGATAATAAAAAGCAATTGAGGAATCAGACGCTTTTAGGCCTTTTTCAAACCCTGGATTTTTTTCGCGTGCTTCAAATGCATCAATTAATCCAATTTTTTTCGTTCGTGTCTTCATGGCAGCTGCCGTGCCTGCCAGATACTCTATTTTTGTTTGATCAAATGTATATACAGTTTGGTTTTTATAACGTGAAGTACCGTGAATGGTGACGAAATGAACATGAGGATACTTAGGAGCGAGTTCTGTAAAAACGGTAGAAAATTCTCTTCCATGTCCAATTACGACTTTTGTTCCATTTTGAATAACTTTTTCAGCAGCTTCCTTCATTTTTTGGTTCGTATTTACTTCGCTAATAACTTGAGCCGAAACGGGGTACTTCTGCTCGATGTTGATTTTCCCTTTATAAGCTAGACTGCCCCAGCTTTGATCTGTCAGTACATCAGAGGTGAGAATTGCAACGCTTGTGTTTTCTACTTTTTTTGTCGTTTGCTGACTTATAATCCCTTGTGTTTTCGAAATAATAATAATTAAAAACGAAGCGACAACAATCAGGGCAAGCAATAAAATCAGCCTTAACTGTCTTGATCGTTGCATAAACCTTCTCCTTTTTGTTTAGCATACTTTCATTATATAAAAAAAGCATCTAAAAAGACTACATCTTTAACGAAATTCCAACTTTTTTCGACATTTCTTTCATATCTTACCTTTTTTAACACTTTCACTCCAAAAGAAAAAGCAGAAAACATCTGTTTTCTGCTTCGGCCTTCAATCTTCATCTTTTACGTCCATATCTTCAGGGATTGGCTCATTTAGGTATTCTTCAATTTGTTTTTTGTACTTTTCCATTTGCTCTAAATGGGTGTTAAACTGCTCTTTATTTAATAAGTAGTTTTCACCATCAAATATAGCCCTTACTTTTCCTTCTTGAATCAATTTCTGTACATATTCTTCAGGAAAAGATAGATACTCTGCTGCTTCTTTTATCGTTAAATACATCCTGCTCCACCTTTTAGACGTTATAGTGTACTTCTTCTGTAGCTTTAACCATTAACTCATACTGACGCAAGCGAAGCTGAAATAATGTTAACGGATCATAGTAAGCTTCAGGATTGGCTTTCATATGACTTAATACGTCTTGATTTTCATTAATATGTGCCTGTGTTTCTTCAATCGTTTCTTTTAGAACCTCTTTTGGCTTTTCAAAGAATAGTTCAATATCAACTTCTAAATTTTTCTCAAATAAATTAAATTGCATAAAAAACTTTGCCAGCATAGATTCTGTGATATCTTGATAGTCTTGACTTTCAATGTACTTTTTATATTGATTATAAAGTAGCGTTTGATTTTGAAGAATGGAAGAAAACAGTTTTCCTGCTCCTTTTAACAAAAGCTGCGTTGGATTAACGCGAAGTAAAATATTTTCTTCATCCAGCTGAACCCGATTAGCCATACGATTAACGTCGCGGCGCCAGTCGTCCAACACTTTAAAATCGCAGGCTAACGTTAATTTTTGCTCATTGTACATCTTATTTAATGACTCTGCTACTTCTTCAATATCTACTTGACTCGCAATCAGCTCTTCATTTGATGTAGCAATCCAGTCCTTTAAAGAAATGCGGAACTTAGGTAGAACATCTTGCTGCAAGTGCTCTTCCACGCGCATATTCATTTGTTTATTCAGTTCAATATGAACTGTACTAAAATCACTGTCTTCCTTCACTAATTCTGAAGACTTTTTGAGTAAACGAGGAATTTTATTTTTTAGCTTTTTGCTGATATCCTCTTTAATGCCATGATAAGCTGAAACAATACTACTCGCTTTTTCTTGTTCTAAGTCATCCACTCGATGCAAGAAGCCATTTAATCGCACAAGCATATCTTCGTTCCATTTAATACTTTCAATCAAATGATTTTCTGTGTGATTTCTCTTTTCCACTAAGCTCTTTAGCATATTTTGAATGAAGAACAGCAGTCTGCGCGCACGCTCTTCTACTCCAACGTCGTTTGGATCGTAATAGAAATTAGCTTTAATAAACTGAGCCAAGTCTCCGTGGTGCTGACTCGATACGTAGTGAGGCGTATAGGCTAATACATGAGCCTGCGGGAAATCCGCTCCAATGCTTGCTTCAAATTCTTTTGTAATTCGCTCAATCGTTGCTTGATTATAAAGACTGTCCATATTGTTGATGACAAAATGAACTGGCGTATTTGGCGCATATTCTTTAATCTCCAGCAATAATTCTCTTTCTTCATCAAGCAGCGATTCTTTTGCATCAAGCACAAACAGTAAACCATCTGCTAAAGGAGCATATTTAAATGCATCCTGCTCACGCGCCTCTTGTTCTGTAAAGCTTGGCGTAACAATGCATGAACAATTATGCGTATCAAGGAACGCAAAAGGTTTTTTCACTTCTACAAGCGCTTGGTGAGAAGATTGCTCCGCTCCGTCAATCGTTTCCATCGGAATGATTTCTTGATCAGCGATTTGCTGGATAGATTCTTCTTCATCATGAATGAACACAAAGGTTGTTTCGTGATTTTGCAGTACCTTTTCTTCTGTAATCGATCCCACAAATGAAGACGTTGCAGCATTTGTTCCTGTAATTAATAAGTGTGTCGTATGAGCATCTAATAAAAAGTCTACCCACCATTTAAAGGTGTGCCCCACTTCTAAACCATTTTCATTAGCCCATTTAATAATGCCATGGCAAAGCTTGTAGTGATATTCAAGACCATCAATGTCATTACGCGCCTCAAAAATTAATCTGCCTGCATTTTCGATTGTAATGGTATCAATAGTTGACGGAAACTTTTCATTCCATGAAAGCACGGCCGCAGACGGAAATAACGCACGTGACTTATTAGTAATTTTAAGCCAGTTTGTTAATACGTTCGGAATGACTTCATGCAATTCTTTTACAGAATGATCACTTTCCATTAAGTCAGTGTACGTCTCTTGATAAAGAGTTGAAATCTCTTGCCAATAATCATAGAGACCCACTTCAATATTCAAGAAAATATCATTGATAGTTTTAATCCAAGCAAGATAAGGGGGCTGACTCTTATATTGTTTCCATAAAGCTGAGACAAGCTGTTTGAAATATACTTGGTCCACTTTGTAAAATGAAATCATCACTTGATAAAAATAGTTAGGGATAAAGTTTGCTGTATATCCTTTATCTACGTAAGTCTTTAATACCGCAAACCAATTTAACGATTCTGTTCGAATACACTCATCTACCGCAAGCTCTACTGCGCTGTTAAAGTCTTCTTGCTCTTCATAAAATCTTCGCGCAATCGCCGTGACGTTTGGATAATCCGGCTGAGAAGCAACCAGCTCGTTAATAACTTCATAAGCTCGTTCAATATTGTTATGGTCCGTATAAAGCGAAAACAGCTTGAGCGCTATTTCAGCTTTTAATACTTTTGAATCCGTTTCGATGGATAGGTAAAGCTCTTCAGCGAGCGTAGACAACCCCAATTCATAATGCGCGTCGGCTGTATTTTTCTTCGCCCACAGCTTAAACTCGCCATTTACATTCTCCCACTTAAAAATCGCGGATTCAAAATCTTGATTGTGGAAGTACACTTCTCCCTGAGCTAAGCGAATGAGCGATAAGTCGTACCACTCTTTTTGCTGCTCTTCGTAATAAACTTGTCCAAGGACTTTTACAGGCGGCTGATTTTCATTTTCTTGCATAAACGTTTCGTAATATTTCTTTTTCGTTAACTGATATTCTACCGTCATATAGTCTCTCCTTTTTGATGTCAATATTTTATGTACTCTATCAAATTCCCTTTTTTATACTTTTCATACACGATATTTTCTTACTCATATTTTACGCAAAAAAAGCCTCAAGAACTACTCTTAAGGCTTTTTTTATAACTTTTATACTATAAAAATGGCTATTTATCATAAATCGGCGCTGAAATAACAAATATATTAATAAGCATCCCGTCGAAACAGCCCCATTACTTCTACCGTTTCTGTAATATTTACGAAAGCTTCAGGATCAACCGATTGAATTAACTGCTTGAGGTTTGCAAGCTCATAGCGTGAAATCACCGTCATTAATATTTTACGGTCTTCTCTTGAATAAGCTCCTTCACCGTTCATTAACGTCACGCCGCGCACTAAATTGGTAAGAAGCTGCTGCTTCATTTCTTCGCCTTTTCTCGTAATAATGGTTAACGTGAGCTTAATGTGGCGAGTATGAATCGCATCCACTACTTTTCCTGTGACGAAAATCGAAAGCATCGTATATAAAGCTGCGTCCCAATTCACAAAGAAACCTGAAACAAATACAACTACGGCATTCATCGCTGATAATATAGCGCCAAGAGGAAATTCTTTTTTATGCGTAAGAAGCATCGCAATAATATCAAATCCACCTGTCGAAGCCGATTGACGAAAAACAAACCCTACGCCAATTCCAGTTAAAACTCCTCCAAAAACAGCTGACAGAATAGGATCTGTACTAACAGCTCTCAAGGGAATCACGTATAAAGCAATTGATAAAGCCACAACGGACAGCAGCGTATGTAAGACAAACCGCTTTCCTAACTTCATAAAACCAATAATTAAAAGGGGTAAATTCAACAAAAAATTCATTGTTCCCGTGCTTGCAGGCGTTAAAATTCCTATAATCATAGCAATACCGCTAATACCACTGCTTAGCACTTTATGGGGGATTAAAAACCAATTGTATGCAAATCCAATTAATACAGAACCTGCTATAATAGCAATTGCTCTATACATGATGTCCCTTCACCTCTTACCACAAATATAATGTTTTCATTTATTGCTTCTTTATTATAATTCCTAAAATATTGAAAACCTTAAAAAAAGTATATTCAGAAATTTGCTGTGTTGGTGGGGTGGACAAATGTAAAAAAGCGAAAGAAAAAAACTTAGCAGTTTCCTCTTTCACTTTAAATTCAAATCAGTTAACTTTCTATATGAAAAATTTTTTCATTCATTTTTCTATCCTAATTTTCTCATTATCAAAACCAGCTTGTTGATATTCTTCTTCAAATACCATAAACCAATATCCCGTCTGATCTTGAGCACAAATAGCTTTTCTTACTTCACTCATCCCTTTTGAAGTAAAGCTGCACGCATAAATTCTTTCTGAATTAATCTCACCATCGTAATATCGATAAATCATTAAAACATTAGACTTTTGAATAGCATTTTTTTGAAGAATCAATTCGTTCAAATATTTTATCCTTTCAAAAGACTCTACGAACTGAATTCCTATTACATTATGAGGAATATATTCTTCTGTCGTTTGTGAAAATAACTTTTGAATGGTGTCGACATCTTTTGCCCAAACATTTTCTCGTTCTAAGTGTAAGGCCAGATACAAAAAGTATTTATCATCAAATCGAGCATCCCATTTCCACCAAGATAAATCCATTGGTCTAGAACGACCTTTCAAGCAATCAAACTTAGAGTCTTCAATAAAGGCATCAAAACCTAACAGCTCCCCTACATGAGCAAAATAATCAATTTCTCGTTTTGTGAACATGGATCGGTTATGTAGACTTGATAAATTCATTCTTCGATAGCTCCGTACATAACCGTTAAAGAATGACATTAAATTAAAGTATTGCTTTTCCATGAAATATTTCTCCTCTTTTTCACTTAAAAAGAGGCAGCATCCTCAAATGAAAGCTGCCCTTACTCAACAAGCATATTTAGATTATTATTTAACTGTAATAGAATCTATCGTAATTTTTGTTACAGTCTTTTTAGCTCCAGGGTGAACTTTTCCAGACCATTCAACTTTGAGAGTATGTTTTCCTGCTTTTAATCCTTTTTTGTTAAACACTGTAGCTTTATACTGTGGCTTATCAGCGTACAAATCAACCCAATAAGCGGTGCCGTCTAGCGTTACTTTTGCTTGCCCTTGGATATTATCCTTAAGCGTATTTAAAGATACCTCAGTTCCATTAAATACAAACTGCATTCCAGCATTTGCTTCATTTACAGCTTTGTATGATCCTCCTGATGAACTGCTGTTTGACACTTTACTCCAGTTTCCTGTATAAGCCAAATTTGTACTAGTATCTTCGTATACCCCGGCAGTTGCTCCGTACTTCACATCTACTTTATAGCTTCCGCTTCCTTTATAAGCGTATACATCTAAATAATAAACTCCGTCAGCTGATGCTACAAAAGTTAAAGTTTCACTTGAAGTATTCAACTTTTCTGAGTAAGCTACGATACCATCGCTAGAGTTTACAGTTTTTGCATTTTGATTATACAAATACAAATCGAAATCTGTCCCCGCAGCTCCTGATAACGAAACTGTAAACTTTTCGCCTTTTGTTAACTTTACTGAATATACATCATCTTTATCCGTGGAGGCGTTCAAGGTAGAACTTATGCTATTTCCATTTAAAGACACTCCAGGTATTTCTCCATCGATATCAGCTGATACCGCTAATCCAGCGTTAACTAGACCGCCGCTTGCAACTTTTCCTGTTAAAGATGACAGTTTTGTGGTACTTTTCATCAATGTATCTTTTAGCTGTGCGGAACTGAAAGATGGATTTGCTGCTAAAACCAATGATGCTACACCCGTTACATGCGGAGTTGCCATAGATGTTCCACTGAAATAGCCATAACTATTCTCAGGAAGCGTGCTCAAAATAGAAACACCCGGTGCAGCTATATCTACATTTTTACTCCCATAATTCGAAAAGTAGCCTAAATTACCTTGGTTATCTACCGCTGCTACAGAAACGATATTAGGTAAGTCAAAAGCAGCTGGATAAGCGGCATAATAATCAATATTGTCACCATCGTTTCCAGCCGCCGCTATAAACGTAGAGTTTGAGTTTTTAATAACATCATATAAAGCCTGAGAGTACTGTCCGCCTCCCCACGAATTATTAGATATTTTAATACCTTTTGATTTTGCATAATTGATTGCAGCAATGGCATCATCTGTACTACCGCCATCGGGACCAATAAATTTTAAAGGCATGACTTTAACGTTAGGTGCTACACCCATTACACCTACTGAATTTTCCTTAGCGGCGATTGTTCCAGCTACATGAGTACCATGATCATCTTCTGTTTCGTCATAATAAACATCTTCGTTTCCATCATAAAAATTCCAGCCGTTCACATCGTCTACATAACCATTATGATCATTATCTACTCCGTCACCAGGAATCTCTCCAGTATTTTTCCAAATATTATCCTTTAAATCTGGATGATAAATATCTACTCCCGTATCAATTACAGCTACTGTAGTGCTAGCGCTTCCTTTTGTTTTCATCCAAGCACTTTCAGCATTTATATCAATGCCTTTTTTTCCTGCCACTCCATCTATATATTGACCTGTATTTTTCAATCCCCACATATATTGATAATATGGCTCTGAAACAGCGGCTGGTTTATAAATATAGTTAGGTTCAGCATATTCCACAGCGTTGGAAGCATTTAAGCTTTTTAAGATTTCTTTCATAGTTGATACATTCGTATCAAACTTTAACGTTTGAATTCCTAGTTTCTTATCTAACGTTTTATTTAACTTTAACCCTTTTACCTTTGTTTTATCTCCTAGACTACTAAGAGACTTATTCGTTTTAAACTTAACTATAATTTCGTCTTTTATGTATCCTCTTTTTGCATCCGCTTCAGTTATCTTTCCTCTTCTAGTTTCCTTTGTAGAGCTGCTGCTAAATAAATTTTTTTCTTTTTCCTTCACTTTACTAGCAGGAATTTGGATAGTAGGATTCAACTGCTGCGTAGCCTTTTTTACATTAGAAGTACCTGACTCTGCATAACTTGACTCCGCTCCTAGCGTTAATCCAGATACTAATAAACTTACTCCCAATAAAGCACTTAAAGACTTTTTCATATAGGCCCCCCTTATTAATATTCCAAAAATAATACTACAGACCTATAATATCAGAATTTTAAGAAAATATAACTATTTAATTTTAGACATTTTACGACAAAAGAACTATAAAATTGTTTACTTATACCTTTTATTTATAAGGAAAATAAAAGATCGCTATCATTTCATTGATAGCGATCTACGTATTTATCCTCTTATTTTAATGTAAGCACCGCCACATTCTCCACATGCGTCGTATGCGGGAACATATCAACAGGCTGAACTTCAACCGTCTCATAGCCGCCTTTTTCTAGAATAGCTAGATCACGCGCAAGAGTTGCTGGTCCGCATGAAACATAGACAACTTTTTTCGGCTTCATCTCGATGATGGTATTTAAAAGGGCTTCGTCGCATCCTTTTCGCGGCGGATCTACGACGATGACGTCCGCTTTAATGCCTTGTTTGTACCAGTTTGGAATGACGACCTCTGCTTCGCCTACTTCAAATTCAGCGTTGTGAATACCGTTTAGCTCAGCGTTGCGCTTTGCATCTTCAATCGCTTCAGGCACGATTTCAACGCCATATACTTTTTTCGCTTTTTGAGCGAGAAATAACGAGATTGTTCCGATTCCACAGTAGGCGTCAATGACCGTTTCTTCTCCTGTTAAATCTGCATACTCGAGCGCTTTGTCATAAAGCACTTTCGTTTGCTCAGGGTTTACTTGATAGAATGATTTTGCTGAAATGGCAAATTTAACTTCGCCGATATAGTCGTAAATATATTCTTCTCCCCAAAGTACGTTCGTTTGGTTCCCTAAAATGACGTTCGTGCGCTTGCTGTTGACGTTTTGAACAATTGATTTCACGTTCGGCACGGCTTCGATAATGTCTTCTATAATACGCTTTTTGTTTGGCAACTCAGCTGTACGAGTCACAATTACAACCATAATTTCACCCGTTACAAGTCCGTAGCGCGCCATGATATGACGAAGCGAGCCTTTATGCTTTTGTTCTTGGTAAGCAGAAACCCCATGCTTTTCACAGATTGATTTGACAGCTTGAACAACATCATCATTTGCCTGCTGCTGAATCAAACAGGCATCCATGTTAATGATATCGTGGCTTCGCTGCTGATAAAACCCAGCCACCAAACCGCCTTCTCGCTCTGCTACGGGAACTTGAGCTTTGTTTCGATAGCGCCAAGGATCGTTCATTCCTAGCGTCGAATGTACCGGAACGTCAGGTAAATGGCCAATTCGCGCCATGACGTCTTTTACTTGCTTTTGTTTAAATTGCAGCTGTCCTTCATAGCTTACATGCTGCAGCTGACAGCCTCCGCACTGCTTGTAGACCGGACAGGGTGCTTCAACACGCTGCTCACTAATTGTATGGTGCTTAATGAGCTTGCCAAACGCATAGCCTTTTTTTACTTTAATGACTTTTACTTGGCCGCTTTCGCCGGGCAGCGCATTTTGAACGAAAATAGGAAATCCGTTCACTTTCGCTACACCCGCTCCGTCATGCGTTAAATCTTCAAACGCAACATCTATATATTCATTTTTTTCTACAGGTGGTTTTAATTTTTCCATTTATCGTTACATCCTTTTAGTCATTTGAAAATGCTGAACTGATTGTACCATAAGAGCGAAAGCCAAACAAAGGAAAGCATGAAAAAAGATCGCAATTAGGCGATCTCATTTTTTTCCATCAATTCAGCTGTTGCTTTTGGAACAAAGATTTCTACATGGCGATATAAGTTTACAAATTCCCCAGGCAATAACCCACCGTACTCGCCATCTAGATTTAGCTGCATTTTATCATTCGTATGAATTTTAACACGGTTCGCTTTTGTATAAATAATGTGAGGATCATTGATATGTTCTCCTCGCAGCGCAAGTGTCGCAATTCGAATAAATTCAGCTAAATTTGCTTTCTTTAAAATAATTAAATCAAACATGCCGTCATCTAAAGAAGAATCTGGTGCCAGCTTTTCAAAACCGCCGACTGAGTTCGTTAAGGAAACGAGGAAGAACATAATCTCGCCGCCAAAGAATTTTCCGTCATACTCAATTTCAACAGATGTTGGTTTAATAGAAGGAAGCATTTCCATCCCTTTTAAATAGTAAGCTAGCTGTCCAAGCATTGTTTTTAACTTGCTTGGCACTTCATACGTTAATTCAGTTAAACGGCCGCCTCCGGCGATATTTACAAAATAATGCGTTTCTCCGTCGTTTGTTACACAGCCTAAATCAATTGGCTTCGTTACGCCTTCTACAATAACATCAACAGCGCCTTCAATTGTACGCGGAACATTAATGGCACGAGCAAAGTCATTGGTTGTTCCAACAGGAATAATACCTAGCTGCGGACGATAGTCTTGTCCGGCAATACCGTTTACGACTTCATTGATAGTACCGTCTCCACCGGCTGCGATTACAACGTCAAAGTGGCGCTCTACTGCTACTTTGGCAGCTTCTGTTGCATCGCCAGCACAAGTTGTAGCATGACAAGATGTTTCATAGCCTGCTTGCTCTAGCTTTTGCAAAACTTCCGGTAAGTTTTTCTTAAAAATTTCACGGCCCGATGTCGGGTTATAAATAATTCTCGCTCTTTTCATATTCATCATCCTAATAATGATAATTTGTCACAAATCTTTGCCTACTTTTATCAGTGAAAGAATGCCCCCTCACATTACATCATCAACAAGAGGGGGCATGAACAAACATATTATAAAGAAATTAACCTTGATATACAATATTCACGTTTCGGTTTTTATTCATACCTTCAGCGCGATCGCCCTTACTCATAATAAATGTGAGATGGATACCCACCTCACATTTAGTTATCAAATTTAGCGTTTATTAATTTCTTCTAAAAGAATTTTATTAACCATCGGTGGGTTCGCTTGACCTTTTGAAGCTTTCATAATTTGACCAACTAAGAAGCCGATTGCACGATCCTTACCGTTTTTGAAATCTTCAATAGATTGAGGGTTTGCATCTAATGCATCTGTTACGAATTTACGTAAAGTTGCATCATCAGAAATTTGTACAAGACCTTTTTCTTTTACAATTTTCTTTGCATCTCCGCCATTTTCAATTAATTCTTTGAATACTTTTTTCGCAATTTTAGACGAAATTGTACCTTCTTGAATTAATTGAATCATACCAGCTAGACCTTCAGGTGTTAATGCTACATCTGAAAGTTCTTTTTGATTTGAGTTTAAGTAAGCAGAAACTTCACCCATTAACCAGTTAGAAGATAGCTTAGCATCTCCGCCTGCAGCAAGTGTTGCTTCAAAGAAATCAGACATTTCTTTTGTTAGCGTTAATACCATTGCATCATAAGCAGGTAAGCCAAGCTCTTCTACATAGCGCTTTTTACGAGCATCTGGAAGTTCAGGAATCGAAGCACGAACGCGTTCTTTCCACTCTTCGTCGATGTGTAATTCTAATAAGTCAGGCTCTGGGAAGTAGCGGTAGTCGTCAGATCCTTCTTTTACACGCATCAGAATTGTTTCACCCGTAGACTCATCAAAACGGCGTGTTTCCTGCTCGATTAGGCCACCAGACAATAACACTTTTTCTTGACGAATTTCTTCGTGTTCAAGACCGCGGCGCACATAGTTAAATGAGTTTAAGTTCTTTAGCTCAGCTTTTGTACCAAACTCTTCTTGTCCAACTGGACGTAAAGAAATATTGGCATCACAGCGAAGTGAACCTTCTTCCATTTTACAGTCAGATACGCCTGTATATTGAATGATTGATTTTAGTTTTTCTAAATAAGCATATGCTTCTTCAGGAGAACGCATATCTGCTTCCGATACAATCTCAATTAGAGGTGTACCTTGACGGTTGAAGTCTACTAGTGAATAGCCATCGCCTGTATGCGTTAACTTACCAGCATCTTCTTCTAAATGAAGTCGGTTAATACGAATGCGCTTCGTTTCACCTTTCACTTCTACTTCAATCCAACCGTTCTCGCCAATTGGTTTATCAAATTGAGAGATTTGATAAGCTTTTGGGTTATCCGGATAGAAATAGTTTTTACGATCAAACTTTGTATCTGTTGCGATTTCACAGTTTAGCGCAAGCGCCGCTTTCATTGCAAAATCAACTGCTTCTTTGTTTAACACAGGTAGTACGCCAGGATAACCTAAGTCAATTACACTTGTGTTAGCATTTGGAGCCGCACCAAATGCGTTTGGACTTGCTGAGAAAATTTTAGATTTTGTCTTAAGCTCAACGTGTACTTCAAGACCAATAATCGTTTCAAAGTTCATCTTTATCTCACCCCTTACAGTGCTGGTTTCGCTTTATGATGCTCAGTTGCTTGTTCGAATGCATGAGCAACACGATAGATTGTGCTTTCGTCGAAATGCTTACCGATAATTTGTAACCCTAATGGCAATCCATTTGATAAGCCGCAAGGCACAGAAATACCAGGTACTCCAGCAAGGTTTACTGGGATTGTTAAAATATCGTTTGCATACATTGTTAATGGATCATCTGTTTTCTCACCAATTTTGAATGATGGAGTTGGTGTAGTTGGTCCAATGATAACGTCATAGTTTTCAAATACAGACTCAAAGTCTTGCTTAATTAACGTACGTACTTGCTGTGCTTTTTTGTAGTAAGCATCATAATAACCAGAGCTTAACGCAAATGTCCCAAGCATGATACGGCGTTTTACTTCGTTTCCAAAGCCTTCGCTTCGAGACTGCTTGTACATTTCGATTAAGTTCTCAGCATTATCTGTACGGTATCCGTAGCGAACGCCGTCAAAACGAGATAAGTTAGCAGACGCTTCAGAAGAAGATAATAGATAATACGTAGCTAATGCGTATTTAGAGTGTGGAAGCGATACTTCTTCCCAAGTTGCGCCTAGTCCTTCTAACACTTTTAGTGCATCTAAAACAGACTGGCGAGCTTCTTCGCCCACACCTTCGCCTAAGTATTCTTTTGGAACAGCAATTTTAAGGCCTTTTACGTCACCTGTTAAAGCAGATACATAATCCGGTACATCAACATTAGCAGAAGTAGAATCCATTGGGTCTACGCCTGAAATTGCTTGAAGTAAGTATGCATTATCTTCAACAGAATTTGTGATTGGTCCGATTTGATCTAAAGAAGATGCAAATGCCACTAATCCGTAACGAGATACGCGACCATACGTTGGTTTTAATCCAACAACACCGCAATAAGCAGCTGGCTGACGAATTGAACCACCTGTATCAGAACCTAAAGAGAACGGAACTTCGCCTGCTGCTACAGCTGCAGCTGAACCACCGCTAGACCCACCCGGTACGTAATCTAAATTCCATGGGTTGCGCGTTAACTGAAGACCTGAGTTTTCAGTTGAAGAACCCATTGCGAATTCATCCATATTTAATTTACCGATTGTTACTGCTTCAGCTGCCTGCAGTTTTTGAACAACTGTTGCATCATAAATCGGATCAAAGTTTGCTAGAATTTTACTAGAGCAAGTTGTACGTAAATCTTTTGTGACAATATTATCTTTTACACCGATCGGCATACCAAATAATAGGCCAAATTCATCTTTTGTTTGTAATGCTTCATCTAGCTCTTTTGCATAAGCACGAGCATTGTCTTCATTAAGCGCTAAGAACGCACCTACTTTATCATCTACTTCATTAATACGTTTGTATGATTCGTCTACTAAATCTTGTACACGTACTTCTTTCTTGTGTAAAAGACTATGTAGTTCTGAAAGTTTACGATCGAATAAAGACATCGTAAAGCCTCCTTCCTTATTCTAAAATAGTTGGTACTCGAATGTAGCCATCCTTGTGGTCTGGCGCGTTTTTTACTACGTCTTCAATTGGTAAGCCTTTAGCTGGCTTATCTTCACGCATCACGTTTTTCATATCCAATACGTGAGAAGTTGGTTTTACATTTGTAGTATCTAGCTCATCTAATTGTTCTGCATATGTAATAATAGCATCTAATTGTTTTGTAAATAGTTCTGCTTCGTCATCCGTCACCGCAAGTCTCGCTAAGTTTGCAACGTGTTTTACTTGATCAACAGAAATTCTTGACATGTTCCTTCACCTCCGAATATTCGTCCCACTACAATATACTGATAATACCAAACTTCACTAGCAACAGGCAACATTTCTGAGACTAGTTCCTAAAATATTAAAAACCCCGCCAGACAAGACAGGGCTTACATTTATCACTTCTATTTTATACCAAATCTATTTCATTCAAACAACATTCCATACTTTTCCTTCGTCATAAAATATTTCTCTCTTGCATAGGTATAAAATAACCTTCTTTGTAGAAAAGATAGATAGAAAGAGAAACATGCTTTAGAAGAACACACCACCATGTTTTAATTTCACTAGTCTTTGGGAAAGTAAACAAAACGAATAACTACTTTACCGTAAAAGAGGTGCTATAAAAATTGAATAAAATACTTATACAGTCAGTCATCCACCAGCGCCCTGTGTATCAGCAAAGCGGAAGATGGTTTGTATTAGATGAAGAATTCAAGTGGGATTTATCCACCTTGCAAAAAGATGTTTTTGCTTGTTTAAATAAAGCCTTTCATATTCCTATCATTTTTTGTGATTCATGTGAAGCCAATAAAATTGTCTCCGCTCTTGGAGAAGAAGAAGCAGAATACCTGCAGTTTGCCTCAGGTGTTTACTGGCGAGAAGTCGGCATTATATTTATTTTTAAATTTGATGACTACCTTCCGCTTGTTGAAACCACCTTTCACGAGCTGCGTCACTATATTCAAGATCACATCCCTTATTATCAGAAAGAATTTGAGCTGGATAAAAAACGCCCGTATGAAGAGCGGACAACCGAACAAGATGCGTTTGCATTTGCTGCTTATTATCTTGCTAAGTTTACAAGACAAAATTCTCATGCCATTCCTTCATAAAAGGCAATTTCATAGAATTAGAAAAAGACACTGCTTTCGCAGTGTCCTTTTTGCTTACTCTTCGTAAATATGAACGAACGGCTTGTCTTCATCTGCTTTTCTAACAATGAGAGCTTCCGGTCCGCTTACTGAGTTAATAGAGATACTCGTTTCCATATATGAAGGGAAATGATCAAGCATTAAACCAGCAACGTACTGAGTAAATCCTACAATTTCACCTTTTCCGTAAAATTGTACGGGAATATCAATCGTCATTTTTTGAAGCTGTCCATCTTTGTAATACCCTTTCCCTACTACGCTTGTAAAGTTCGGGAAGTAGTCTTCGATTTGCGCTTTAAACTCATCAAATTTCATCGCATCGTCTCGATGGTCTTTTGTTGCATCTGATGATGGGAATAAATAATATTTCTCATCTAAATTATCCCAGCTGCCAACAGCCGTATCATTTGAACCTGCATTTCCGACAGCCATGAAGTTACCTGGCGTTAAAGAAGCCTTAGCACTTTGTTTGAATAGTGCTACTCGAATTGGAACGTTTTCTAAGCCCTTGATATTACGCATACGCTGCACAATTTCATCGGCCATCTTTTTGCCTTGCTCTTCAATATTTTTATCGGTTAGTTGTTTTTCACGGGCATAACCATTTTCCTCTGTATAATAATGAACAGAATTCATCGCCAGACCAATTGTGACGCCTCCAAGTTTTACCTTATCGTCTCCGTCTTGAATAAGGTAATCTTGCTCAGTAATGTTCGCTAAGTACATTGGACTTGTTTCGTTACGAGTTTTCAAATCGCCTTTTTCTGTATCAATTGGGTTTAACCCAGTGTTTTTAAGCTTCTTTTTCGCCGTATCATCTTTTGCTTTGCTTTGAAGATCTTTAAACTGTTTATCACTCAGCTTACGGCTTAACCATGAGCGAATGGTATCTTTATCAAGGTACTGGCCTTCTTGATACACATATTTTTTCGGAGAATAGCTATCTGTCGATAAGCGCATTAAGCCTGTTTCAAATTCTTGCGCATCCAAGCGGTTATTTAAGTTTGCTGCTACTAAGCCTCTTGCCACTCCCGCTTTAAATGGAAGAATTGTTCGGTAATAATCGTCTGAAATACTATACTTCGGAATAACTGCTTTTTCTTTCTTGTTGTTGGTTTGTTGAACAGTCTCTTTATCGTCCGAAAGGTTCGGTGCACACGCTGAAGTTACAAGCATGACCGCAAGAGAAAGTAACAATATCTTTTTCAACTACACACACCTCTTATTTATTTAATTCCGTAAGTAGCCTTGCTTCATCCCATACTTCAATTTCAAGCTCGTTAGCTTTTGTCAGTTTGGAACCAGCCTCTTCCCCTGCCACAACAAGGTCTGTCTTTTTACTTACGCTTCCTGTGACTTTACCGCCAAGTGCTTCAATTTGTGCTTTTGCCTCATTGCGAGATAGCTGTTCAAGCTTACCTGTTAATACAACGGTTTTACCAGCAAAAACAGAATCTACATTTTCTACACTTACAAGCTTGGGTCCTTTGTATGTAAGGTTTACTCCATACTCTTTTAATTCATGTATAAGTTCTTGAACCTCTTCTTGTGTAAAGTAAGCGACAATAGCATCAGCCATTTTGGCACCAATTTCATTAATTGCCACTAATTCATCATACGTTGCTTTTGTTAACTTGTCTATGGTTTCAAAGTGCTGAGCTAACGTCTTTGCAGCTTTTGCTCCAACGTGGCGAATGCCCAAACCAAAAAGCAAACGCTCAAGTGAATTTTCTTTAGAAGCTTCGATGGCCGCAATCAAATTATCAGCAGATTTCTCACCCATGCGCTCAAGCTCGATTAACTGCTGTTTTGTCAGCGTATAAATATCTGCTACATCTTTAATTAACTGTTCACGAAATAATTGTGATATAACTTTTTCACCAAGTCCATCAATGTTCATCGCATTGCGGGACACGAAATGAATAAGTCCTTCACGAATTTGAGCAGGACAGCTTGGATTAATGCAGCGAAGCGCAACTTCTCCTTCTAAACGCACCAGTTCACTTTCACATTCAGGGCAGTGAGTAGGCATCGTAAACTCTTGCTCTTCTCCCGTTCGCTTCTCTTCAATTACATTCACTACTTCAGGAATAATATCTCCTGCTTTTTTTACCACGACATAATCGCCGATGCGAATGTCCTTTTCACGAATCAAATCTTCATTATGAAGAGACGCACGCTGTACCGTCGTACCTGCTACTTGAACCGGCTCCAAAATAGCTGTTGGCGTAATGACACCTGTCCGGCCTACCGTCAGCTCAATATTTACAAGCTTGGTTACAACTTCTTCAGCAGGAAACTTATAAGCAATAGCCCAGCGTGGACTCTTGGCCGTTGTTCCAAGCTCAGCCTGCTGATCAAATGAATCTACTTTTACAACAATGCCATCAATATCATAAGATAGTTCTGGACGTTTCGTTTGCCAGCTTTCGATATAAGCAATCACATCATCAATGGTTTCACACGTCTGTCTTTCCTTATTTGTTTTAAAGCCAAGATCATCGAGTAAATTCAAACTTTCGCTGTGAGAGTCGATTTCTAATTCTCCTGTATCAGTCATGGCATAGACAAAGATATCTAAATTACGTTTTGCCGCAATTTTAGGATCTAGCTGACGCAGTGAGCCAGCAGCTGCGTTACGGGGGTTAGCAAACGGAACTTCATCCCTTTCCATTTTTGCTTCATTAAGTGCTTCGAATGATTTTCTCGGCATAAATGCTTCTCCGCGAACTTCCATTGATAACGGTTCTTTAATTCGCAGTGGAATCGAGCGAATTGTTTTTAAGTTTTCAGTAATATTTTCACCAGTCGTACCATCTCCGCGCGTAGCACCCAGCACTAAGTATCCATCTTCATAGCGAAGAGATACAGCAAGGCCGTCAATTTTAAGTTCGCATACATAAGAAAACTCATCTCCAACGGCTTGGCGCACTCGGCGATCAAAATCTCGAAGGTCTTCTTCATTAAATGCATTTCCTAAACTTAGCATAGACGTTTGATGCTGAACCTTCTCAAACGCATCGAGCACTTGGCCGCCGATGCGCTGAGTAGGTGAGTCAGCTGTTTTTAATTCTGGAAACGATTCTTCTATTTCAATTAACTCATTCATTAATTTATCGTATTCTGCATCTGGAACAGATGGCTGATCTAACACATAATATTCATAACCATATTGATTTAATAAGTCACGTAATTCTTGAACGCGTGATTTTGCTGTCTCAAACTCCATATTCTAGCTCCTTTTCACGATTACACTTTCGTAACCGGGGCAAATTTAGCAAGCAGTCTTTTTACACCTGTAGGACTAGGAAAAGCAATGTCTAATTCTTTTGAGTCTCCTTCTCCTTTTACACTTACAACTGTACCAATTCCCCATTTTTTATGCTCGGCCTTATCTCCAACGCTCCATCCAATCGATTCACTGCCCGTTGATACAAGCTTCGTTTTTGCCACGGCCGCTTGTCGGCGCGCTGCAAACGGCGAAGCTGAAGCCCCTGAACGACCAGCAGCAGGCTTGCGCATCGTTTCATTTAAAGATTCCACAAGCTCGCTTGGGATTTCTCCAATGAAGCGCGATTTTGGATTAACGTTTGTTTTACCAAATAGTGTACGCATTTGAGCATTTAATAAATACAATTCTTGTTCAGCACGTGTAATCCCTACGTAGGCTAAGCGTCGTTCTTCTTCCATTTCATTATCTTCGAATAACGATCGGCTATGAGGGAATACGCCTTCTTCCATACCCATTAGGAAAACAACCGGGAACTCTAGACCTTTTGCTGAGTGAAGCGTCATCAGAATCACTTGTTCGTTCTCTTCTTCTTCCTCGTCGTCAAGCTTATCGATATCAGCAACAAGCGCTAAATCGGTTAAAAATGCTACTAAGCTCTTATCTTCGCTTGCTTCTTCAAACGTTTTTGTAACAGATAAAAACTCATCAATATTCTCTAAGCGACTTTGTGCTTCAATTGTTTTTTCTACTTTAAGCGCTTCACGGTACCCTGTTCTTTCTAATACTTGTTCCACAAGCTCTGTTACAGACATATAGTCTTGCATTTGAGCTAAGTTTGAAATCATGGATTGGAAATCACGAAGTGCCTTTGTTGCTTTACCCGTTAACCCCATCAATTCTACTTCATCAAGCGCTTTGAAAATAGAAATGTCATGAACGTTTCCGTAATTGGCTACTTTATCGACTGAAGTAGCTCCAACTCCGCGTTTTGGAACGTTCACAATACGAGCTAAGCTAATGTCATCATCTTGGTTGGCAATTAAGCGTAAGTACGCAAGCAAATCTTTAATCTCTTTGCGGTCGTAGAACTTAATCCCGCCGACAATCGTATAGTTAATATTGGATTTTAGCAGTACTTCCTCCATTACACGCGACTGTGCATTTGTACGATACAAAATGGCAAAATCGCTATATTTACGTTTGCCGCTGTCTACTGCTTCTTTGATTTTACGTGCTACAAACTGTGCCTCATCATGCTCACTCATTGCTTGGTAATGATAAATCTTCTGGCCTTCATCGTTTTCCGTCCATAAGTTTTTCACTTTACGATTCATATTGTTTGCAATGACGCCGTTTGCCGCAGCCAAAATCGTTTTCGTTGAACGATAATTTTGTTCAAGCAAAATGGTTTTGGCTTTTGGGTAATCTTTTTCAAATGACAAGATATTTGTAATATCAGCCCCGCGCCAGCGGTAAATAGACTGATCTGAATCCCCTACTACGCATACATTTTCAAATCGTGCGGCTAGCAAGCGAACCAGCATATATTGTGCATGGTTTGTATCTTGATACTCGTCCACATGAATATATTGAAACTTGCGCTGATAGTACGTTAACACTTCAGGAACTCGTTTAAATAACTGAATCGTTGTCATAATCAAATCATCAAAATCGAGCGCTTGGTTTTTCTTTAAACGCTTTTCATACTCTTTATAGACTTTACTTACAACTTCTTCATATGGTCCTGCTGCTGTTTTATCAAATTCTTCCGCTACTTTCAGTTCATTTTTAGCTGAACTAATGCTCCCTAATAGCGAGCGCGGATCGAATTTTTTTGGGTCGATGTTTTGATCTTTTAAAATGTTTTTAATAACGGACAGCTGATCCGTTGAATCTAAAATCGTAAAGTTGCGATTAAAGCCAATACGATCAATATCTCTTCTTAAAATACGCACGCACATCGAGTGGAACGTTGAAATCCAGATATCTTCTGCCACTCCGCCAACGATACTTGCCACACGCTCTCTCATTTCACGAGCTGCTTTGTTTGTGAAGGTAATAGCTAAAATATTCCAAGGTGCAACTTCTTTTTCCGCCATTAAAAACGCAATTCGATGCGTTAATACGCGTGTTTTCCCACTTCCTGCACCGGCCATAAGTAATAATGGTCCGTCTGTTGTTTTAACTGCCTCTTGCTGCTGAGGGTTTAATCCTGTTAATAATTTTTCACTTAAAAAATTCACGTTTTCACCGCCTATATCGAACATATATTCTCTATTCTACTTTATTTATTTTTCACTGTGCAATATTCTTTTTTACCGCTTTTACCGTTTTTAATGCTTCCGATAAATTTGTATAAATAACATTTCCTACAATAACTGTATCAGCTAGCTCTCCCATCTCACTTGCTTGCTCTTTTGTCTCAATACCGCCGCCGTAAAATAACTTCGTCTCATTTAGCGAATTTTTCACTTCTGCCACTAATGCAGGGTCTCCATATGTTCCACTGTATTCTAGATAGAAAACGGGCAAATGAAACATGCGTTCAGCCATGCGAGCATACGCTACAACATCTTCTGCATCCAAATCGGTTTTCGCTTCCGTTAGCGCAGCTACTTTTGCTTCGGGGTTAAGTACGCAGTATCCTTCTACAAAAATTTCATCCCAGTCCATGATTTCACCGTATTCCTTCATCGCCGCATGATGTAAGTCAACAATCCACTTTGGATCCTTGCTGTTCAAAACGGTCGGAATGAAATAAGAATCAAAACCAGGCGTTACAGAGTCAATGGTTGATACTTCTAGCGCACACGGCACCGTGTAGCGGCGAATACGCATTAGCAGCTGCAGCACATTGTCTAAAGTTACTCCGTCTGATCCTCCAACAAGAACCGCATCCGTGCCGGATTCGCAAATTTTTTCTAAATCTGCATCTGAAATTTCTTTATTAGGATCTAATTTAAAGACATGTCTCCACTCTTTAATATCATACATATAGGTTCCTCCATTTCTTTACACTTAAAAGTTCGCGCTCGTCCATTTGTTCATTATAACAAAACTAAGAGGGTGAAATGAAAGGAAAACCGAACTTTTCATCACGTTTTTTGTTTTCAAAAAATATGGATAAAAGATATGGTTTTATCCTCAAACTCCGGAAGAAAACATCACAAAAAAAGCCCATTTTGCACAAGGTTATTGTTTCTCTGCATAGGATATGCTAATATATAGCTACTAAAATTCATATGATATACGCTGAAGGATCAATAGTACTTAAATCCTCTTCACAAAGCGAACTAGGGACGGTGGGAGCCTAGAGAATGGTTTAAGGAAAAGGCAATCTGGAGTATATACAGACGAAGGTGGATACATTTTGTATCAACCAGGGTGGAACCGCGGGAAAAACTCTCGTCCCTGGGCATATTGTTGATATGCCCAGGGACGAGAGTTTTTTTGTACCCGCTCTTTTTGTTTCGCTTGAATTACTACCATTTACAGGAGGAATTAGAATGTCAAAAACAATGGATCAAATCGTATCTCACGCCAAACATCGCGGCTTTGTATTTCAAGGTTCTGAAATTTACGGCGGTCTTGCAAATACATGGGATTACGGCCCGCTTGGCGTAGAATTAAAAAACAATATTAAAAAAGCATGGTGGAAAAAATTCATTCAAGAATCTCCATACAACGTTGGTTTAGACGCTGCGATTTTAATGAATCCAAAAACATGGGAAGCTTCTGGTCACTTAGGAAACTTTAATGACCCAATGATCGACTGTAAGGATTGTAAAGCTCGTCACCGTGCTGATAAATTAATTGAAGAAAAGCTTCAAGAAAAAGGCATTGAAATGATCGTAGACGGCCTTTCATTTGATGCAATGGCTGACTTAATTAAAGAACATGAAATTACATGTCCTGAGTGTGGTTCAGCTAACTTCACTGAAATTCGTCAATTTAACTTAATGTTCAAAACGCACCAAGGTGTAACTGAAACATCAACAAATGAAATTTACCTTCGTCCTGAAACAGCTCAAGGTATTTTCGTAAACTTTAAAAACGTTCAGCGCTCAATGCGTAAAAAGCTTCCATTCGGTATCGGCCAAGTGGGTAAAAGCTTCCGTAACGAAATTACACCTGGTAACTTCACATTCCGTACACGTGAATTTGAACAAATGGAGCTTGAATTCTTCTGTAAACCAGGCACTGAATTAGAATGGTTTAACTACTGGAAAGAAACATGTAACAAATGGCTTCTTTCTCTTGGCATGAAAGAAGAAAACGTTCGTCTTCGCGACCATGATGATGATGAACTTTCTCACTACAGTAATGCAACAACAGACTTTGAATACAAATTCCCATTCGGCTGGGGCGAACTATGGGGCGTAGCTTCTCGTACAGACTATGACTTAAAGCAGCATATGGAACACTCTGGAGAAGACTTCCAATACGTTGATCAAGAAACAAACGAACGCTATGTACCTTACTGCATCGAGCCTTCTTTAGGTGCTGACCGTGTAACATTGGCTTATATGATTGATGCATATGAAGAAGAAACGTTAGAAGACGGCTCATCTCGTACAGTAATGCAGCTTCACCCTGCTTTAGCACCATTTAAAGCTGCTGTATTGCCACTTTCTAAAAAGCTTTCTAACGAAGCGCGCGCTGTCTTTGAAGATTTAGCAAAACACTTTATGATTGACTACGATGATGCTGGTTCAATCGGTAAACGTTACCGTCGCCATGATGAAATCGGTACGCCTTTCTGTATTACATTCGACTTCGATTCATTAGAAGACAATCAAGTAACAATTCGTAACCGCGACACAATGGAACAAAAACGTGTAGCAATTAGCGACCTAAAAAATATCATTGAAGAAGCAACTCAATTTTAATTAAAAAAATAAGCGTATGGCTGCTTCAGCCATACGCTTTACTTTTGATTTGAATCTTCTTGAAGGCGTTCTAACACCATTTGATACGCATCGCTTCCATAATTCAAGCAGCGTTTAACACGGGAAATAGTCGCTGTGCTTGCTCCAGTTTCCGTCTCAATTTTATGGTACGTGTTGCCTTCTCTTAGCATTCTTGCTACTTCTAAGCGCTGTGCTAATGATTGAATTTCATTAACTGTACATAGGTCATCAAAAAATTGATAGCATTCTTCAATGTTTTCTAATGATAAAATCGCTTGAAATAGCTGATCTAATTCTTTTCCTCGTAGTTTGTTGATTTGCATCGTATCGAACTCCTTTATCATTGGCTTTCTTTACTGGTTGTTTCTATCTATAAAATACAGTTTCTATATTTATTTGCACATACATTCATTCTGTATGAAGACAGCCAATTTCATACAAATTTCAAATTCCTTTGATACTTTTATATTTTAACGCATTATAGACGGAAAAAGTACTTTTTTATTCATAACGTCATAAATTCCTACTGGCGTAATACGAATATAAGGCAAATGTGTAGACGAAAAGAAAAGCAGTGAATAGACAGGATCGTCGTGTTTGTATCCTCGCTCCCCCAGCACTTTCTTTAGTTCCACCTCTCGTTTACTTAACTCTTCCATCGGCAGATTCGACATGACTCCTTTTAACGGAAGATCCAGTTCATATACTACCTTCTCTCCTTCTGTAATAACAATACCGCCGCCAATTTCTTTCATACGTTTAAATGCACACATCATATCTTTTTTTGATTTTCCAATTAAAATAAAATCACCTGTATTTGAAAATGAACTCGCCAGTCCCGATACATTTGTGGCAAATCCTTTTAACAGCGTATTGATGCGCCACTTGCCTTCTCGGTCCACCAGCACTAAAAAGCTTTCATCATGATCAGAGGCTAATACATCTCCGCTCACATTTAAGTGAATTGAATACGGCTCCATAATAACAGCATTTTTCATTTTCACGCCTACTGGCATTGAAAATTGAAAATCGTCCATCGTTAAATCAAAGTCTAACTTTAACGGTGAAAAACCAAACTTTCCCCAAGGAAATTCTACCGAGGCTAATGCTTGTTCTTTGCCTTCTTTTTTCATCCACTTTCCTTTTGCTAAGACAGATACCGGAGTAGGCCGCATAGGATCTTCTAAAATATTAATATTAGCCACACAGCCTGTTGCTACATGCCCGTGCAAATGTTCCATGTTATAATAGCGAGCAATATTTACAGACACCATATTATAAGCATCTAACACAGGAACTCCTTCTGAAATAGCTAATGTAATTAACATATCTGACACGCCGTTTTGGTAAAAAGAAGGCGGAGAACCGTCTGTATTCATGGTAATATGGTCAAAATAATCTACCTGCAGCTCTTTTAACTCCTGCAGCAGTTTTGGCAAATCTGGCCGAATGGAAGAGTGGCGCAAAGCAACGTCATAGCCTTGCGTTAACCGAGCAACAACATCTTCCCCTGTCATAGACTCATGATCGCTGTCTGCCCCGAGCAATTTCATTTTTGCTAAGGTAAATGCTGACGCCCCCGGGAAATGTCCTTCAATATGCTTCCTCATCCGCTTTGTCTCTTGAACCCAGTGAAGCATTAAATCATCTCCGTCTAAAAGCTTCGGCCAACTTGTCAGTTCGCCTCCTTGTAAGACAGCTTCATTTTGTAGCCAAGAAGTAATGTTTGTATGTGAGAAGATATCAGCCTCTTCATCAATTTCTGTCTGCGAATCAAATCTGCACCACCAATACAGTGACTGTGGTAACGTTTTCATTTCTTCAATCAATGAAAATGCCGTTTTTTGTTCAAGCTGTAAAGCGAGAATTAAATTATCATTAAATAAAGTGGTTGTTCCGTGCTTGGCTGCATATTGGGAAAAAGTCTGGGGATTATATAACTGAAACGGGTGAACATGCGGCTCAATATACCCAGGAACCACATATTTCTCACTGCAGTCTATAATCTCTGTAGAAGCGTCTGTGTGCTTAGGCATCTCTGAGCCAACGTATACAATACGATCTTGGTAAACCCAAATATGTGCTTTTTTCCACTGCTTCATTCGAGCGTTCAAATATGTTGCATCTTTTAAGACAATAGTTGGTGCTTTTTGACCGTTTAATACTAAAAGCTGCTGTCTAATATGTTTGCTTTTCCAGCGGTATCTCTGTTCCGGCATGCTAAATTCCCCCTAATTTACTATGTATTTTTATCGTAACACATCCGTGATGTAAACGCATTCAGAAACTGTTATTAATTTTATGAATAAAGGTGATAAAACATGAAACCAAATATCGGTATTGTTAACGCATTAATTCGACTTACACTGGGCTTTACCCTTCTTTCTTGGACAACATCTCGTTTATCTCGCAGACCGTACAAAGATTCATACATCTTCTTAGGGTTAATGGGAGCTTTAAAAGTTGCAGAAGGCATCACGCGTTTTTGCCCCCTTACGTACGCATATGATTCGTGTCAAAAACACGATGAACATGAACACCATCCAAATGGAAACGAAGAAACGTATAATCCTTCATAAGGTAAAAAGGAGAGCCGGAGCTCTCCTTTTTTATTTTAAAGCTGCTTTTGCTAATGCACGATGGCCGATGTCTTTGCGATAGAAAAAGCCTTTTTCTACATCGATATGAGCCATTTGTTTGTATACTTCTTGCTGCGCTTCTTGAAGAGTTGCTCCTTTGGCACCTACTAATAGAACGCGGCCGCCGTTCGAAACGTATGTGTCGTTTTCTAAAGCCGTACCAGCGTGGAAAACAAGCGCGTCTTCACTGATCGCATCCAATCCGTTAATTGGCGCACCCTTTTGATAATCTTCTGGGTAACCCGCTGCTGCTAATACAATTCCAATAGCTGCTTCGTTATCCCATTCAATTTCTACTTTTTCTTCTTTCAAAATGCGAAGAAGCACATCGACTAAATCGCTTTTCATACGGGGCAGTACAACCTGTGTTTCAGGATCTCCAAAACGCGCATTAAATTCAATCACTTTTGGTCCTTTTTGTGTTTGAATCAGACCAGCATATAGAATTCCCGTATACTCACAGCCTTCTTCAGCTAATCCTTTAGCCATTGGAAGTAAGATGTTTTCTACAGCCTCTTGTACTTCTGCATCACTAATTTGCGGAACAGGAGAGTAAGCTCCCATGCCTCCTGTGTTCGGACCTTGATCACCGTCAAAAGCACGCTTATGATCTTGTGCAATTACCATTGGATACACATTTGTCCCGCGTACGAATGCCATTAATGAAAATTCTTCACCATCCAAAAATTCTTCTACAACTACTTTGGCACTTGCTTCTTTAAATTTTTGATCAACTAGAAAATCACGTAATGTATCTACAGCTTCTTCTACTGTTAAAGCAACAGTTACACCTTTACCAGCTGCTAAGCCATCTGCTTTAATAACAATTGGAGCGCCTTGCTTTTCCACATATGCTTTTGCTTCCTCGTAAGACGTAAATGTTTCATACGCTGCGGTTGGAATATCATACTTTTTCATGAGCTCTTTTGCAAAGCTTTTGCTTCCTTCAATCATCGCTGCTTGTTTGCGCGGTCCAAAGACCGGAAGACCTTCTTGTTCGAATCGATCAACAATGCCTTCAATTAGCGGATTTTCTGGTCCAACAATTGTTAATCCAATCTTATTTTCTTTTGCAAACTGCACAAGCTCTTCTTGGCTGCTTTCATCGATTGGTACAATCGTTGCCACATCTCTCATGCCTGGGTTTCCTGGTGCTACAAACACTTCGTTAACAAGTGGACTTTTTGAAGCTTTCCATGCAATTGTATGCTCTCTTCCGCCTTTTCCAATAACTAAAACATTCACGTTCTTCACCTCATTAATGTTTAAAATGTCTTACGCCTGTAAATACCATTGCAATGCCGTATTCATCTGCTTTTGCAATTGACTCTTCATCACGAATTGATCCGCCTGGCTGAATAATAGCTGTGATTCCTGCTTTAGCTGCTGCTTCTACTGTATCGCCCATTGGGAAGAAAGCATCTGAACCTAAAGCTGAACCTTGTGCTTTTTCACCAGCTTGTTCAATTGCAATTTTTGCAGCGCCCACGCGGTTCATTTGACCAGCACCTACGCCAATTGTCATGTCATCTTTTGCAAGTACAATAGCATTAGACTTAACATTTTTAACAACTTTCCATGCTAATTTTAAATCTGCCCACTCTTTTTCTGTTGGCTCGCGTTTCGTTGGAACAGTAATCGTTGCATCATCAAATCCGAATACGTCTTCATCCTGAACAAGCACGCCGCCTTTTACAGACGTTAAGAAAGCTTCTTTTTCTGCTTTTTCATCAAGCTCTATCGTTAGTAAACGAAGGTTTTTCTTAGCTGTTAATACATCTAATGCTTCTTGATCGAACGCAGGAGCAATGATAATTTCTAAGAAAATTTCTTTTAACTGAATAGCCGTTTCACGGTCGATAGGACGGTTAGCTGCTACGATGCCGCCAAAGATAGATGTAGGATCCGCTTCATATGCTTTTTGATAAGCTTGAGCAATTGTTTCACCCACACCTACACCGCAAGGATTCATATGTTTGATCGCTACGATAGCCGGCTCTTTGAATTCTTTTACGATTTGAAGAGCTGCGTTTGCATCGTTGATATTATTGTATGATAACTCTTTTCCATGCAGCTGCGTAGCTGTTGCAATAGAACCTTTTTGTGTTAACGGCTTTTTATAAAAAGAAGCTTGTTGGTGAGGGTTTTCTCCGTATCGTAAGCCTTGAACGCGCTCATACGTTACTGTTAATTTCTCAGGAGTTGTTTCACCTGTAATGTTTGTTAAGTATTCAGCGATTAATGCATCATAAGCTGCCGTATGACGGAATACTTTTGCTGCTAATCGTTGGTTGGTTTCAAATGAAACATTGCCATCCGCTTTTAACTCTTCTACTACGGTTGCGTAATCGCTTGGATCTACTACAACTGAGACAGAACGATAGTTTTTCGCAGCTGAACGAAGCATTGTAGGTCCACCGATGTCAATATTCTCAATCGCTTCAGCAAGCGTTACATCCTCTTTTTCAATTGTCTTTTTAAATGGATATAAGTTTACAACTACAAAGTCGATTGGCGAGATATTATGCTCTTTCATTTGAGCTTGATGCTCTTCATTATCGCGTAACGCTAATAAAGCACCGTGAACGTTAGGATGCAATGTTTTTAAACGGCCGTCTAAAATTTCTGGGAAACCAGTTACTTCAGAGATTCCGATAACGTCAATGCCGTTTTCTTCTAGGGTACGCTTTGTACCGCCAGTTGAAATAATTTCTACTCCTAAGTCCTTTAATTCTTGTGCAAATGAAACAATACCTTCTTTATCAGATACGCTAATAAGCGCGCGTTTTGCTGTCATTTTGTAAACTCCTCCTGATCCGATCTCTCATTTAAAATCTTTCTTTCACTACTACTCTACCATAGTAAAGGATTAAAACTTTTTTGACAAGGTTACATCCTATTTATTTAACTGCGGCTTGTTCAAATAATTCATTCAGTACCGCGGGATAAAATTGATGTTCAATTTCATGAATACGGGCCTCAACTGTTTCTCTTGTATCGCCTTTTTCAATGCGAATAGCCTGCTGGTCAATAATTGGTCCTGTATCCATGCCTTCATCTACAAAATGCACGGTAATTCCAATCACTTTTACTCCTGCATCAAAAGCTTGACCAATAGCATCAATCCCAGGAAATGCAGGTAAAAGCGAAGGGTGGATATTAACAATACGATTTTTGTATGGCTTAAGCAACGTCGAACCAACTAATCGCATATATCCTGCTAAAACAAGAAATTCTACTTTAGCTGATGTAAGCTCTGCAAGAATTGCTGCTTCATACGCTTCTTTATTTTCATAGTTTTTAGGCGAACAAACAAAGCATGGTATTCCACATGCTTTTGCTCGTTCAATTACGTATGCATCCGGTTTATTACAAACAACAAGCGCAATATTTGCTTTTAATCGACCTGACTGAGTTGCTTCGTAGATGGATTGAAAGTTACTGCCGTTTCCAGAAGCAAACACTGCAATATTTATCATGCAAACGTCCCTCCAGCAAATTCAACACCTGTTCCTTCTTTGACACGTCCGATAACAAATGCTTTTTCGCCTTCGTTTTCAATTGCTTCAATGACTTTATTCATATCTTCAGGTTCAACAGCTAAAACAAATCCGATTCCCATATTGAATACTTCGAACATTTCTTTACGGTCTAGCTTGCCTTGCTCTTCAAGGAAATCAAACACGTATGGAATTGGCCAAGAACCGTAATCGATTTCTACACCTAAACCTTCAGGAAGCATACGAGGGATATTTTCAACAAATCCGCCTCCAGTAATATGAGCCATACCTGCAATCTTAGCTGCATGTAATGCTTTTAGGACCGGCTTCACGTATATTTTTGTTGGCGTTAATAACTCAACTCCGAGCTTTTCATTAAAACCAGCGTAAGTTTCGTGAAGATTTAACCCTTGATCATCAACAATTTTACGTACAAGAGAGTAGCCGTTGCTGTGAATACCGCTAGATGAGATACCGATCAACAGCTGTCCAGCTTTAATCTCATCTCCAGTAATAATTTCTGACTTTTCTACCGCTCCTACTGTAAACCCTGCAAGATCATATTCATCTTCTTCGTATAAACCTGGCATTTCAGCTGTTTCTCCGCCAATTAACGCACAGTTGGACTGTTCACAGCCGTCTGCAATTCCTTTTACAATCGATTCAATTTTTTCAGGAACTGCTTTCCCGCAAGCAATATAATCTAAGAAGTAGAGAGGCTCTGCTCCTTGTGCTAAAACGTCGTTTACACACATGGCCACTGCATCCACACCGATTGTGTCATGCTTATCCATTTGAAAAGCAAGTTTCAATTTTGTTCCTACTCCATCTGTACCAGAAACAAGAACAGGCTCTTTTAAATTCAATGTAGATAAATCGAACATTCCGCCAAAGCCGCCGACTGTTCCCATAATACCTGCACGAGCAGTTCGTTCTACGTGCTTTTTAATACGTGAAACAGCTTCATATCCTGCTTCTAAGTCAACTCCAGCTTGTTTATATGAATATGACATGTTGTCACTCCTTTTTTACGTTAAAACTAACAAGTTACCTTTTCATGAGGGTGTACAGTATCTGGATAAATTTCAGTTGGATACTTTCCAGTAAAACATGCCATACACTGTCCGCCGTTGCCTTCATACTGTCTGCCGATTGCGTCTACTAAACCTTCGTTGCTTAAGAAAACAAGTGAATCAGCTTCAATCAATTCACGAATTTCTTCAACAGAGCGCGTAGCAGCAATTAACTCAGAGGATGACGATGTGTCAATTCCATAAAAACATGGATTTTTAATAGGAGGTGAACTGATGCGTACATGTACTTCAGTTGCTCCTGCTTCTCGAAGCATACGAACAATGCGACGGCTTGTTGTGCCGCGAACGATAGAATCATCTACCATGACAACACGTTTACCCTCTACAATTTTACGTACAGGAGACAGCTTCATTTTTACACCTTGTTCACGCAATTCTTGTGAAGGCTGAATGAATGTACGGCCTACGTATCGATTCTTAATTAAACCTAATTCGTATGGAATCCCTGACTGTTCTGCAAAACCAATCGCTGCTGAAATACTTGAATCCGGAACGCCTGTTACAACGTCTGCTTCAATCGGTGACTCAACTGCAAGTTGTTTCCCAAGGTTTTTACGAGCAGAGTGAACATTGATTCCATCAATATTACTATCTGGTCTTGAGAAATAAATATATTCCATACTGCAAATAGCACGGTTTACGTTTAGTGTGAATCGCTCTGATTGAATACCTTCATCATTAATAATAAGTAACTCACCAGGCTCTACATCACGCTCATGAACCGCTCCAACAATATCAAACGCACATGTTTCAGAAGCTACTACATAGGCATCACCTAATCGTCCAATTGATAATGGACGCAGTCCGTGAGGATCAAGTGCAACCATCATCGTATCTTCCGTTAAAATAACGAATGCGTATGCGCCTTTAACCATGGATAAAGCATTTTTCACTTTATCTTTCATATCTTCATAGCCGCTTCGTTTAATTAAATGAGCAAGTACTTCTGTATCAGATGTTGATTGGAAAATACTCCCTTGATTTTCCAGCTGATGCTTTAATGCATTTGCATTAACCAAGTTTCCATTATGAGCTAACGCAAGGCTTCCGCTATGAGAGCGGAAGTGAAGGGGTTGAACATTTTCAAACCCTCCGCCTCCAGCTGTTGCATAACGAACGTGTCCAATTGCTGCTTTACCGTTTAGTTGCTCTAACTCTCCGTGGCCAAATACTTCGTTAACAAGACCGACGCCTTTCATCACTGTCACTTTTTCTCCGTCTGTTACAGCAATACCAGCGCCTTCTTGTCCGCGGTGTTGCAAGCTATGCAAACCGTAATAAGCAATCTGGCTTGCATTTTCATGTCCCCATACACCGAATACGCCACATTCTTCGTTTAAGCCTTTGATTTCAGCAAGCATGGAAGCGCTCCTTTCCAAGCAGTAGTTAATTCTTCAACTGATAATTGAACAAGAACATTTTCTTGATGTTTAACAGTTAATGTTGCGTCTTCTGTTACGCGTCCTACTAATGTTGCATCTTGTACAAGCATTTCGAATTTTTCTTTATTCTCTGGTGAAACCGTTACGACAAAGCGTGATTGTGTTTCACTGAATAGCTCTGCTGTTGCTTCACCGTCTACCGTTACGTTTACGCCTAACCCGCTGCCGTTCATCACTTTTTCAGCTAGGGCTACCGCGAATCCTCCTTCTGCAATATCGTGAGCAGATTGAACTGCACCTTCACGAATTGCTTGAAGAAGCTGATCTTGACGTGTTTTTTCAACCGCTAAATCTAATTTAGGTGACTGGCCGAATACCGTACCGTTTTCTAGTACTTTTTGAAGCTCAGTACCTGCGAATTCTGCTTCAGCTTTACCAATAACATAGATTAAGTCATCTTTTTGCTTCGCATATTGAGTTGTAATATGGTTGATATCATCGATTAGACCAACCATTCCAATAACAGGAGTTGGGTAAATTGCTTCACCTTTTGTCTCATTGTACAGAGATACGTTACCGCCGATAACCGGAGTCGATAGCTCACGGCAAGCGTCGCTCATACCGTCTGTTGCTTTTTCAATTTGCCAGAAGATTTCTGGCTTTTCAGGGTTACCGAAGTTTAAGCAGTCTGTAATCGCAAGAGGCTGTGCACCTGAACATACAAGGTTACGAGCAGCTTCTGCCACTGCGATACGGCCGCCTACTTCCGGGTCTAGGTATAAATAGCGAGAGTTACAGTCTGTTGTCATCGCTAATGCTTTATTTGTATCACGTACACGAACAACCGCCGCGTCAGAACCAGGAGATACAACTGTGTTTGTACGTACTTGGTAGTCATATTGGTTGTAAACCCACTCTTTGTTTGCAATCGTAGGCTGTTTTAAAAGCGTTACTAACATATCACTGTGATTTTCAACAGTAGGAGCGTATGCTGACTGCTCTTGGAACTCACGATAGTATGCTGGTTCTTGAGATGGTTTGTGGTATACCGGTGCATCTTCTGCTAATGCATCTACAGGAACATCTGCTACTACTTCTCCGTTATGAGTTAAACGAAGGCGCTTATCGTCGGTTACGTGACCGACTGAAACAGCTTCTAATCCGTATTTTTCAACGATTTCGACGATTTCATTTTCACGGCCTTTTTCAACAACGATGAGCATGCGCTCTTGAGATTCTGAAAGCATCATTTCATATGGTGTCATACCCGTTTCACGCTGAGGTACAAGATCAAGGTTCATTTCAATACCAGAACCTGCTTTACTTGCCATCTCTGCCGAAGAACTTGTTAAGCCCGCAGCACCCATATCTTGAATACCTACTAAAGCGTCACACTTGATAAGCTCTAAGCAAGCTTCAAGAAGAAGTTTTTCCATAAATGGATCTCCTACTTGTACAGCAGGACGTTTTTCATCTGACTGATCAGATAGCTCTTCAGAAGCAAATGTAGCGCCGTGGATACCGTCGCGTCCCGTTTTTGCTCCTACGTACATAACCGTGTTGCCAACGCCTTTAGCTTGACCTTTTTGAATATCTTCGTGGTTAATTAAACCAACACACATAGCGTTAACAAGCGGATTTCCTTCATATGAAGCTTCAAACTGAATTTCTCCACCTACTGTTGGGATTCCTACACAGTTACCGTAACCTGCGATTCCCGCTACTACTTCCTCAAACAAATGACGAACCTTTGGAGATGTTAATTCACCAAAACGTAAAGAGTTTAAAAGTGCAATCGGTCTTGCTCCCATTGAAAAGACGTCACGAATGATGCCACCTACACCAGTTGCTGCTCCTTGATAAGGTTCAATCGCTGATGGATGGTTATGACTTTCGATTTTAAATACAACGGCTTGGTTATCACCAATATCAACGATACCAGCTCCTTCACCAGGACCTTGTAATACTTTTTCACCCGTGATAGGGAATTTTTTCAGTACAGGCTTAGAGTTTTTATAGCTACAGTGCTCTGACCACATAACAGAGAATAAGCCTGTTTCTGTATAGTTAGGAGTACGACCAAGCAGTTGCTCTACATTCGCAAACTCTTCGTCTGTTAATCCCATATCTCGATATAACTTTTGTTCTTTAATTTGCTCTACATTTGGTTCAAGAAGTAACGACATTTTGTTCCCTCCACTGCTTTACGATTGATTGAAATAATTTAAGTCCGTCCGCGCTTCCTAAAAGATCGCTTACCGCTCTTTCTGGGTGAGGCATCATTCCTAATACGTTGCCTGTTTCGTTCGTAATCCCTGCAATATCTTGAAGACTTCCGTTTGGATTATCACCTGCGTATTGGAAAAGAATCTGGTTGTTTTCAATCAATTTTTGTAACGTATGTTCATCACAATAGTAGTTGCCTTCACCGTGTGCCACTGGAATAGCAATTACTTCATCTTTGCCATAAGCATTTGTAAACATTGTTTCGTTATTAGCTACTTTCAAATTCACTGTTTTACAGATGAATTTTAAGTTTTCATTACGGCGCATAGCACCTGGCAGTAATCCTGCTTCTAATAAAATTTGGAATCCATTACATACACCTAGTACTGGCTTTCCTTGGCTTGCTGCTTTTTTTACAGCATCCATTACATTTGAGAAGCGAGCGATAGCACCTGAACGAAGGTAATCTCCATATGAGAAACCACCTGGAAGCAAGATACCATCATATTGATCTAATGATTCTGTATCGTGCCAAACGTAATCTACTTCTTCACCAAGCTCATCTTTGATAGCATGATACATATCTACGTCACAGTTTGATCCTGGAAAAACAATTACAGCAAATTTCACTGTACGACAACCTCCTCAACCTCGTAACGGTAATCTTCAATTACTGTATTAACTAAAAGCTTTTCACACATTTCTTTTACGCGTTCATCTAATGAATCTGTGCTGTCGATTGTTAGCTCTAAAAATTTACCGATGCGTACTTCTTGAACTTCTTCATAAGACATACGGTGCAATGAATTTTTAACGGCTACTCCTTGAGGGTCTAATACACTTTCTCTTAATGTGACAAATACTTTTACTTTATACATGGTTGGGTTATCCTCCGATTCGCTGTAAGATTTTTTCGTATGCTTCTGTTAAACCGCCTAAATCTCTGCGGAATACATCTTTATCTAATTTTTCGTTCGTATGAACATCCCAGAAGCGGCAAGTGTCAGGTGAAATTTCATCCGCTAAAATAATGTCGCCTTGAGAAGTACGGCCGAATTCTAATTTAAAATCTACTAAGAAAATATCTTTATCTTTGAAAAATTTCGATAATATTTCGTTGATTTGAAGTGCTTGTGCCTTTAAACTATCAATCTCTTCTTGAGTTGCAGCCTCAAGGAAAATCGCATGTTCTGCAAGAATTAATGGATCACCAAGCGCATCGTCTTTGTAATAAAGTTCAACGATTGGCTGTTCAAAACGAATACCTTCTTCTACGCCAATTCGCTTCGCAAGGCTTCCTGCTGTAGCATTTCGTACAACAACTTCAAGCGGGACAATTTCTACTTTCTTAACCGCTTGTTCATGATCTGAAAGCTGCTTCACAAAGTGAGTTGTAATCCCTTGCTCATGTAACATTGAAAATAGTAAACTACTAATTTGATTGTTCAACTGTGCTTTTCCGCTAATCTCCGCTTTTTTCTGACCGTTGAATGCTGTAGCTTCATTTTTATAAGCAACCCACAATACATCTTGCTCATCAGTAGCGTAAATTTTTTTCGCTTTTCCTTCATAAAGTAACTCTTGCTTTTCCATGCTGTCACCTCTACATACAGAATATTCAGATACACTTTCTTAGATAAAGGCAAGGACGTGCCTTGCCTTTTTTATTAAAGACCTAAACGTTCAAAGATCATATCTACATTTTTTAAATGGTGCTTATGATCGAAGCAATCTTCAATCTCTTCTGGCGATAAGTGGCGAGTAATGCGCTCTTCGCCTTCAATTAAAGAACGGAAAGGAACTTGCGTTTCCCATGCTTCCATTGCTTTTGGCTGTACTAAGTCGTATGCTTCTTCGCGTACCATGCCTTTATTGATTAGTGTTAACAGTACACGCTGTGAGTAAATTAATCCTAGTGTACGATCCATGTTGCGCTTCATATTGTCAGGGAATACTGTTAAGTTTTTAACAATGTTTGCAAAACGATTTAACATGTAATTTAAAGCAATCGTTGCATCAGGTAAGATGACACGCTCTGCTGATGAATGAGAGATGTCACGCTCATGCCAAAGCGGTACATTATCATAAGCTGTAACCATATAGCCGCGAATTAAGCGAGCAAGTCCCGTTACGTTCTCAGAACCGATTGGATTACGTTTATGAGGCATTGCAGATGATCCTTTTTGACCTTTTGCAAAGTACTCTTCAACCTCACGTGTTTCACTCTTTTGAAGACCGCGAACTTCTACTGCAAATTTCTCAATAGATGTCGCAATTAACGCTAGTACTGACATATAGTGTGCATGACGGTCACGCTGTAATGTTTGCGTAGAGATTGGTGCTGGTGAAATTCCTAACTTCTCACATACGTATTTTTCAACGAAAGGATCGATGTTAGCGAACGTTCCAACTGCTCCTGACATTTTACCGAATTCCACTTCAGCTGCAGCACGTTTTAAACGCTCTAGGTTACGCTTCATTTCTTCGTACCATAATCCCATTTTCAAACCAAATGTCGTTGGCTCAGCGTGTACACCGTGCGTACGTCCCATCATAACCGTATACTTATGTTCTTGAGCTTTTTCCTTTAGTACTTCTACAAAGCGCTCTACGTCACTTAGCAAGATTTCATTAGCTTGCTTTAATAAATAAGATAGAGCTGTATCAACTACGTCAGTTGAAGTCAAACCGTAGTGTACCCACTTGCGCTCTTCACCAAGCGTTTCAGATACTGCACGAGTGAAAGCTACTACGTCATGACGCGTTTCTAATTCAATTTCATTGATGCGGTTAATATCAAAAGATGCATTTTGACGAATTAACTTCACATCTTCTTTCGGAATATGTCCTAATTCTGACCATGCTTCGCAAGCTAGAATTTCAACTTCTAACCAAGCTTTAAATTTATTTTCTTCTGTCCAAATAGCTGCCATTTCTGGTCTTGTATAACGTTCAATCATGTTGTTACTTCCTCCGTTCTTTCCCAAATTCCTAGAGATTCGGCTTTTTCTATCGCCTCATCTATCTTATCAGCTAATACCGTGATATGTCCCATTTTTCTCTTCTCTTTTGCAACTTTTTTTCCGTACAAATGCAAGTGCATATCATCTAAACATTCGATTTTTGCCATTGTGTTCTCAATATGTT
The DNA here is from genome assembly GCF_053345675.1 of Priestia sp. D51. NCBI lineage: Bacteria > Bacillati > Bacillota > Bacilli > Caryophanales > Bacillaceae > Priestia > Priestia sp. D51. The sequence continues at coordinate 45,245 of NZ_JBLTIR010000016.1, forward strand.
CCCCTAATAGGTTAACCATAACAGCAGGTTTTAATAAAGTCGGCTGTGCTAGGGTCCAGTTACAAATGGCTCTTACATGCTGCTGAAATTGAGAAAGATCACAAGCATTGATTGAATAATGACCTGAATTATGAGGTCTAGGTGCCATTTCATTTATATAAAGCTGACCTTCTTCAGTTAGAAACATCTCAACTGCTAATGTACCAACTAAATCTAATCCTTTTGCTATTTCTTGCGCATATTGAAGAGCTTTCGCTTCTTGATCTGCTGTAATACGTGCCGGAACAATCGTTTGGTGCAAAATATGATGCTTATGAATGTTCTCAGCTACTGGTAAACATACCGTTTCGCCTTTTGCATTGCGGTGTACAATAACTGATACTTCTTTATCTAAGTTCATCCACTGTTCTACAATGCATTCCGACTGTGCTAATAGCTCAGCTGCTTCACGAATATTATTCTCATTTTTCACTAGAACTTGCCCTTTACCGTCATATCCGCCTCGGCAAGTTTTTACGACACATGGATAACCAATTGTTTCGACAGCTTTTAAAAGTTCTTCTTCAGTCGTAACGATTGCGTAATCAGGAACGTCTAGATTAAGCTTTGTAATCATTTCTTTTTCTAAACGACGATTTTGTGTAACGGCTAGTAAATGACTGCCTTGTGGCACGTAGCATTTTGTTTCTAGCCATTTCATCATCTCAACATCAACGTTTTCAAATTCATAGGTGATGACATCTGACACTTCAGCAAGCTGTTCAACCGCTTTTCTATCATCATAGTTGCCAATGACTTTAATATCTGCTACTTGACCGCAAGGAGAATCTTCTGTTGGTTCAAGCACTGCAATGTAATAACCCATTTCTTTAGCAGATAGTGCAATCATTCTTCCTAGCTGTCCACCGCCTACGATTCCAATTGTTTTACCAGGAGGTATAAGTAAATTAGACAAGTTGATCACTACTTTCTAACACGGATGATTTAATAGACTCTCTACGATTTTCAAGTTGATCACTTAACGTTGGATCCTGTGTTGCTAAGATTTGTGCTGCTAGCAGGCCAGCGTTCGTAGAACCAGCTTTCCCAATAGCTACTGTAGCTACCGGTACGCCGCCTGGCATTTGAACAATCGATAAAAGTGAATCTAAACCGTTTAAGTTACTTGATTTAACGGGTACTCCTATTACAGGTAAAATTGTTTTTGCGGCAATCATACCAGGTAAGTGAGCAGCGCCCCCAGCGCCAGCAATAATAACTTTAATCCCTCGTTCTTTAGCAGTTTCAGCATACTCAAACATATAATCCGGCGTTCGATGTGCTGATACAACTTTCTTTTCATATTCAATATTTAATTCATCTAAAATGTCACACGCATATTTCATAGTGCTCCAGTCTGACTGACTGCCCATTACAACAGCAACTTTTACATTCATGAATAAAAGCTCCTTTTTCACGTTATAAAAAAACCTAGGGTATGTTATGGCTCACTAAAGGAAAGCCACAACTACCCTAGGTTTCATGTATCAATATTCCTTTTGAAAAGGAATCATGTTTACCTATTTAGTAATTGTACTCTCCTCATAGTCCAATGATTTACGGTCATCGGGTAGAAACTCGTGGGCCATATTCCCACTATTATATGAGGTTTCGGATATCTCATTTGACAACTTAATAATAACAGCCAAACCAGAAAAAAGTCAACCCAAAAATCGAATGTTTACTATTTTTATCATTAAAATGTTCGTATTTAGAGACTTTTCCCTTCGAAAACAATTTGTTGCTTTACCGGAACATACTCTTTTTTACCATTTATTTCTTTTTCTTCAAAGATAGGCTTTTCCATTCGTCGAACGGGCATATACCCATCTTTTTTCATCCGATCTAAACAACTTGCGATTGTTTCATTTTCCTGTAATTCGTATAGTACTTTTTTTGATTTCTTACCCAAAATGCAGCCTCCAGTTTGAAAGAAGTTTCTTACAACGTCAAAAAGAACTTTTATAATAAAAAATTAAATGAATCCACTATAGTGTAACATAATTTAAAAGTTAAATTCATGCTGTAATTTTTAGAAACAAAAAAGACTAGTCATTGAATGACTAGTCTTTTTATTGGCCTGGCAACGTCCTACTCTCACAGGGACAAAGTCCCAACTACCATTGGCGCTAAAGAGCTTAACTTCCGTGTTCGGTATGGGAACGGGTGTGACCTCTTCGCTATCGCCACCAGACAAGAGATTGCTCTCTCAAAACTAGGTAACAGTTTGCTGAGTAAAGCTTACGCTTTTAAAGTTTGGTTAAGTCCTCGATCGATTAGTATCAGTCAGCTACACATGTCGCCACGCTTCCACCTCTGACCTATCAACCTGATCATCTTTCAGGGATCTTACT
>NZ_JBLTIR010000017.1:0-43761 GCF_053345675.1 Priestia sp. D51
ATTAGGCACGCCGCCAGCGTTCATCCTGAGCCAGGATCAAACTCTCCGAAGAAATGTTTGACTTGCTCATTTAAAAAATAAAAATTAACGTTGACGTTTGTCGCTTTGTTCAGTTTTCAAAGTTCAAGCGCCGCCCTTAAGCGACTTTAATATCATAACAATCCATTAAACAAATGTCAATAACTTTTTTAAAAATCGTTATCAACGCTTTCTCTCTTAACGACGCTCTACTATTATAACTCACTTATTTTTAAAAATCAATAGTTTTTTATTTTAGTTGTATTTTGATCTCCTACCTGAATTGGTAACGATTATATTTCAGTTGTAAAATTTATAACTCAACCCAAAATAAGAGATTTGATGAAATAGTGTTCCATAGCTTAAACGAGACTTAATTAAAGTACCGTACCCTTCAGAATATATGTTGAAACAAGAAAAAAGCAAAAAGATTAATCTTTTTGCTTTAAATTAACTATTGCTCTATTCTATAAAAAATAAAAACGATTAGTCTTTAGAAGTACAAGGTATATTAGGTACACAATTTGGAACGTCAGGTACACAGTTTGGTATCTTAGGCATACAGTTTGGCACTTTAGGTAGACAATGCGGTATCTTAGGCATACAACGTGGAACATCAGGTATACATCTTGGCATCATTTTTGTCCCTCTTTTCAATATTCATTTACTTATTATATGTATAAACCTAAGGACAAGCTTGTACGCTCGTCCAATATCATAGAAATTTTTCTAACTTAATATATTGACGCAGATAGAAATAAACTTAGTATAATTCCTTAAATCGCATAATCTTCAATTAACGTAATTCATTCAAAGAAATTAGAATCATTCAGTTCAATAATTTTTATCATGTCTAAATAGGTGCAACCTCTTTTTTTTTCTTAATCCATAACCTTTCTAATAATAAAAATTTCTTTTCTAAAACATATTTATTACAAACAATACCTTTAACAACCTTGGCATATATTTTTTAGTTACTAGATAACTCACCCAAGAGTTTGTCCTATTTTCACATATACTAATATTAGAAATCTAACCTTTATTGGGAGTGAAATACATGTCAACACCGTTAACAGGACGAGTCATCTTTAAGGGAGATCCTGGCTATCAACAAGCGATTAAGAACTGGAACCCTTATGTTGATGTCTATCCTCTTGTCTTTGTTTTTGCACAAAATTCTTACGATGTCAGTAATGCTATTAAATGGGCTCAGGAAAATAAAGTACCTTTACGTGTCAGAAGCGGACGCCATGCTTTAGATAAGAACCTTTCAGTAGTAAATGGCGGAATTGTTATTGATGTAAGTGACATGAATAGAGTTTGCCTTGATAAAAAAAGTGAGATTGCAACGGTTCAAACAGGAATTCACGTGGGTCCACTTGTAAAGATGCTAGCTCGAGAAGGCTTTATGGCTCCGTTTGGAGATAGCCCCACTGTTGGAATTGGAGGAATTACGATGGGAGGAGGATTTGGAGTAGTCTCACGATCAATTGGCCTTATAAGCGATAACCTTCTTGCCCTGGAAACAGTAGATGCCAAAGGCCATATTCTTCAAGCAGACCAATCTTGCAATAAAGACTTATTTTGGGCTTCTAGAGGTGGTGGCGGTGGGAACTTTGGATATAATACCGAATACACGTTTAAAGTTCACCGTGCCCCTAAAACTGCAACCGTCTTCAATATTATTTGGCCATGGGATCAATTAGAAACAGTATTTAAAACTTGGCAAGAATGGGCACCATTTGTAGACGAACGATTAGGGTGCATACTTGAGATTTACAGCAAAGTAAATGGTTTGTGTCATGCAGAAGGGATTTTCTTAGGTTCAAAAAAAGAACTGACTAAATTGTTAAAGCCTTTACTAAATGCTGGAACCCCAACACAAACAGTTATAGAAACATTGTCCTATCCAGATGCTATAGATTTCTTAGACCCTGACGAACCAATCCCTGGCAGATCCGATCAGAGTGTTAAATTTTCATCGGCTTGGGGACTTGATCTGTGGTCCGAAGAGCCTATTTCATTTATGAAAAAGTTTTTAGAAGAAGCTACTGGTACAGAAGCCAATTTCTTTTTTATAAATTGGGGTGGTGCTCTAAGCAGAGTACCAAGTAATGAAACAGCCTTCTTTTGGCGCCGTCCATTGTTTTATACAGAATGGACATCTAGTTGGGAAAATAAATCCCAAGAAGCTTCCAATCTTGCATCAGTTGAAAAAGTACGTCAGCTAATGAAACCATATGTAAAAGGGTCCTATGTTAATGTTCCAGACCAAAATATTGAAAAGTTCGGAAAAGCATATTATGGGTCAAACTTCGCAAGACTTCGAGAAATAAAGGCTAAATATGATCCTGAAAATTTATTTCATTTCCCTCAAAGCATCCCACCATCTTGTTAATTACTCAAAATTCAATCAAGCCTCAACCTATACAACTGAATATTTAATATAGAAAGAACTATTGACGGAAAAAAGCAGCAATAGTTCTTTCTATATTTAAACCATATATAGTATAGAAATCTCTTCAATACAATGGCCTGTATATCACACCTAAAAATCTTTCACCTTAAAAAATTTATCCAAATATATGAAAAAGAGCTTTACTATTACATATAACCCCTAAACCCCCTTGGCTTTTATAACAGGCTGTTTTAGAAGTCGTAGTTTCCTTAGGAAGGAAATGTTCATCCAATTAGATCTTTTAACAATAAAAACACCCCTTGTACATTTAAATGTACTTACTCTCGTATCACAACAGCCACTAGACCTAATATGAAAGGCTCTTTTTACCAAATATAGGCTTTTTCATATTGCAGCTTGTCTACCTATGAATACACTATTAATGAGTAAAAGTGAATTTACTCACGTCTTCTCCCTAACTTATCAGAAAAGAGGTGATCGAAATAGAAAGGAATAATTCTCATCATAATAAAAAATCTAATTGCAGCTCAAAAAACAAAAAGAAAAAAAGAGAAAAAAACTGCACCTATATTAGCATTTATATTTATAACCATGCAGAAACTGGAGGACAGATTAGTGGTAACCACAGTCAAAATGCTAATCAGGGCGGTCAGGTTGCTAAACATGGGGGACAAAATGCGAACCAAGACGGTGTAATTGTTAAAGAATGTGGAAGAAGAAATAAAAATGCTAAAGTAAAAAAAGTTCAGTTTTGAAGAGAAGTGAAGAAAAAACCATTCTAATAATATCTCGCAAAATCCCTCTAAAATATAAGGGGTATAGAAAAGGTGATTAAAATACAAACATATTATATGAAGTATAATTTTAAAAATGGTATGTATTATGTAGACAAGTCCTTCCCACAAAAAAAGAAGAAAAGAAGTGTAAGTATTAATCCCCCAGCAGAAACAGCCAGTAAGAACCTTAATTCTAAAATAGCTACTCATGCTTATAACGTAGGAATGGGATTTACAAACACTGAGATAATTTCTTCAAGGATAATTGTAATAGATGGCGGTATGAAGTTTTAGCTAGTATGAAAACTCCATTATATGTAAGGGCTTAAAAGAGATTTCATATAACAATTCCCTCTTAAAGTCCTTATTTTCAATCACAAAAAAAGATTAAATGAAAATGATTAAATAGTACAAGCCTTTGCTTAAAACTTACATATAATAAATTAAATATAGATTCATATGATCTGTATTTAATTTGGTATAGCAAGGGGGGACACCGCGTATGATTCCAGAGGTTTTGAGAATTCTTGATCCTGGCACACCGATTGCAAGTGTACTTTTAAGCGGTACTCAAATTAATAACGTTATTTTTTCAAGCTTCGATGAGGCAAGATCTTTAGCTTATTTCGCTACTTCAGCAGGAGTGATTGTTTTAGACGCTGAAGAAATCCAAGGTCTGCAAACAGCTTAATTATTTAAATTAGGACAAGCATTTAGTAGGGAAGCTTGAAAGTATGCTTCCCTACTGTCTAAATATATATTAGATACAACTTTAAGAGATATAACTATTCATTTAGAACAAAAACGAAGATTGTAGGCCTAAAGGTTCTAACACAAACTTAATTACATAATATGTAAGTTTCTACACACCTTATATTTACCAATGCCTTTCCAAAGCCCATAATAAAGAATTTGCTTTGTATAGGTAGTAAAATCACTTAAATGTTTGTCCAAAATTTGCTGAAGAATATCTTGATTAATGGCTTGATAATCGTGAACAGCAATATTTTTGAAACCTACCATAGCTTTCATTCTATAAACAATCTCGCTTGTAATAATAGATTGAGACTCCTACATGTCAAAAGCTTCTCTGCTCGTTTTGGTAAAACCCAAACGTTCTTCAGCTACAATGTGCATCGCTAAATCAATAAAAGCTTGGCAAGCGCGTTGTATATTTAAAATAATAGAGTCCTGTTTCGTATAATCCAGTAAGTTTTGGAAATTTTGCTGGTATACGTGTAGGACATATTGCATGTTTCAATCACATTTATTTTATTTAAAATGATATCATTTTAAATAAATACTCCCAGTCTCATCTACTTTCTGCAGTACACCTTTGCACACACCTTTAAAGCCATCATTTGCTCATTCATACGCAGCGTGTCATCATCTGAATAAATAACAATGCCTGTCGTATAATTTTGGCTAATGGCTTTTCTCATACACAAAATGACGTAGAACAACCTGTAGGAAATCAGGGCATTAAAGAAGGCAAAATTGCAGATTTAGAACACGTTTCTGGACCTTTAGATGACGATGACCTCGAAGAATTTAGCGATTTTTAAAGACTAAGCCACTAGATATACTAGTGGCTTTCTTTCTAATTACAAATTTGGTGCTTTAAAGCGAAACATAACACTCATTATCTAAAGATAAATTAGTAATATGACAGATAGGATAACTTTTCACTTTTAATAACTCTCTTAAAATACACAATTATTTGTTTAAATAAAGACTCTGTCCAAGCCCTTTTAATGCATCGTGAATACTCTATAAAGAGTGCGATTTCTAGGAGGGAACAAATGCTTCATTTATTAACTACTACTTTATCAGTTTCTGTTGTTATCCTGTTGTTTTATGCAGTGAAATATATTATTAAGATTTTAAAACAACAATCAGTCAAAAACCTAAAAACCATTCCAATAAAAAAGGCATCACCACTATTTAAGCGCCGTATCAACGCTAGTACTAAGGAATTTACAGCTGATGATTTTCAGAACTCAAGCCAAATCATTGTAAAGTTCAAAAAGAATGTGTGCTTTGAAAAACAAGTAAATATTCATCGTAAGAATAAATGTACACTGATATATCACAACAAAGATCTTGATTTTCAGGTCTTACATTCTAAAAAAAAGATTAATGACTTAATTAAACGCTATAGTGAATTAACTGAAGTAGAATATGCAGAACCAGATTATACATTTAAAGCTTCATATACCCCGAATGACCCCTTTTTTCCTTATCAATATGGTCCTCAGAAGGTACAAGCCCCAGATGCTTGGGATGTTACTACTAGTAATGGAAATATAAAAATTGCTATTGTAGACACGGGAATTCAGTTAAATCACCCTGAACTATCTATTAAGCTTTGGCCTGGCTATAATTTTGTAGATGGAAATCTAGTTCCTAACGACGGTAATGGACACGGAACTCACGTAGCAGGCATAGCTGCAGCCCTTACAGAGAATGGTTTAGGCATTGCAGGAATGGCTCCGTCAGCATCAATAATACCCGTTCGTGCTCTTGACAACAGTGGAAATGGTCTATTGAGTAACATTGCAAATGCAATTACCTATTCAACAAATGCAGGAGCAAAAGTTATTAATTTGAGCCTAGGTTCAACTCAAAGTTCAATCACTTTAGAGAATGCCGTGAATTACGCTTGGAGCCAAGGAGTAGTAGTTATAGCTGCAGCCGGAAACGAAGCTTCTAGTACCCCAACATACCCAGCTGCTTATCAAAATGTAATCGCTGTGGCCTCTACAGATAGCAATGATCAAAAATCTGATTTTTCCAATTTTGGCACTTGGGTAGATGTTGCTGCTCCAGGTTCAACAATTTTGTCTACTTATATAGGCAGCTATTACGCATATCTAAGCGGTACTTCTATGGCTGCCCCTCATGTTTCAGGACTTGCAGCCTTGCTAGCAGCTCAGGGAAAAACCAATCTCCAAATTAGAAATACTATTCAATCCACGTGCGATGTAGTACCAGGTACAGGATTATACTGGACTTATGGAAGAATTAATGCAAATCGAGCAGTTCGCTAGCATTAAACTTTAAAGAATTCATCTATTGCGGGTGTTAACAATTTTATTTAACACAGGTCTATAAAGGGTATAAAAAGCGCTGAAACCCCGATTATCAGTGCTTTTTATATTATAAGAGCAACTTACTGAATAACCATGTACATGTATGTCTTCTAAGTAAATCTACCAATCAAATATGTGTATATAAAAATTTAAATAATAGGAGAATTAATGTGAATTTACAGGATGTTAAAGGGCAATATGATTTAATCATTAGCTTAGGTAGTGCTTGTAATCCTGCACTACAACTGAATCGATTAAATTTGAGAAGTTTTACCTCAAGTCCACTTGACTGGAGCTATTCTCCGTATCTTTCAGATGTAAATAGACTACTTCAGAATAAGTTTAATGGATTTATGCAGATTGAGAATATGAGTTTAGTAGATGACAGCGGAGATTATGTATATTTTAATGATAAAATGCTTAGATTCCCTCATCAAAATCTATATAAATCAACTAAATCTTATATTATACAGGACACTTATTACAATATCTTCTCAGCTCATGATTTTGCTATAGTGCCTAATAAAGATTGGACCGATATGTATCCAAAATTCAAAAAAAACCTTGATTACAGAGTTAACAGGTTTATGAAAAAGATGATGAGCAGTAAATCAATTTTGTTTATAAGGTGGGGAGCTAAATATGAGGAAGCAACTGAATTACAAAAAATCTTATCCTCTCTTACAAAAGCGCAGATTAGAATACTTATCCTTAATCCCGTAGACGGTATACAGACTCCTACCGAAGTTGACTGGGAAATTAATAATGTATGTATGGTCAATGTACCACACGATCCAAATAATGTTTCGACTTGGGACTATGTTCTAGATGGAATATTACTACGTCACTAGATGGGCGCCACATGGAAATCTCTCCCATTCAGTCCCAGTGTCTTTTTAACTAAGACTTTCTTATAAATATATAGTTACTTTGTCCAATCAAATGTACAAGGTTTAGCATTTACTATAATAGAATTGCTAAATAAAAAGGGATGATTATATTGAATTTACAGGATATTAAAGGATCTTATGACTTAATGCTAGGGCTAGGTAGTTGGTGTGGTCCCTCCCTTAATTTAAGAAGACACAATTGGAGAAGGTTTTCATTCCCTCTAGACTGGATGATATCTAATTCAATTGCTGATGTCAGTAGGTTGTTACAAAACAGATTTAGTGGATTTATGGACCTTGAAAACCTGCAGCGAACTGATGGATATGCTCATTTTCTTGATGACGGAGTCGCAATTTTCCCTGAAGAAGGTGGAACAGAACCGGTTAATGCTCACTTTATTCACGATATGCATTATAATATTATTTCTGTTCATGATTTTCCTATTATTCCAAATGTAGACTGGACTGTAATGTATCCTTCTTATAAAGAGAAGCTTAATCAACGTATCACGAGATTTTTCGAAAAAATTGAGAATAGCCCTTCTGTTTTATTTATTAGATGGGGAGCAGCTACTCCAGAAGAAGCGATAGAATTAAAAACCACATTATCAGAATTAGTAAACGGTCCATTTAATATACTACTACTTCAACCTTTAGACGGATTAAAAGGCGTAATAGATATGAACTGGACAATTGATGGAATTTGTTCAGTTCAAGTACCTCTAGACAACCCAAATGATGAAGCTGTTTGGGACTATGTACTGAGTGGATTAAGTATAACTAATTTTTGGGCGTAATTCCCACAACTATTTTCATACAATTTTATGTAATAAGAATAAAATTAAGCACCAAAGACCTTGTTTCTTTTTAAAAAGGAAGCAAGGTCTTTTCTGATTTTCACCCCCCTGTATTTACTCTTTAAATATTCGTACTTGACGGCCTAAAATATAAGATTTTAGCCACTAGAAGAGAACTTACAGAGAAAGATTTAAACATTGAACCACAAAAAAGCAGTCATCATTCTTATTAATTTAAAGAGGAGGGCTTATTATTTTAGACTTATCACTTTTTATTGGGAAGATTAATAGATTAGCCTATAGCAAGAAAAAAGGAAAAGCATATTTTAATAAATAAGGGGCCGAATGCGAATTAGGAGAGGGTAATTATGCTTATAAATAAGGTGAATAGGGTGTGTAAAGAATGAAAGTTATGACTATTTTGGGTACAAGGCCCGAAATTATACGTTTAAGCCTCATTATTAAAAAGTTAGATGAGTATGCTTCACAGCACGTTTTAGTGCATACAGGACAAAATTTCACTCCTTCATTAAGTGAGGTATTTTTTCAAGAGTTAAACATACGCAAACCAGACTATATATTGGCTAATCAGCAGCTCTCATTAGGTGAACAGTTATCGAAGATGTATAAAGAGCTCGAACAGCTATTTTTAAAAGAAAAGCCGGACAAAGTTTTAATATTAGGCGATACTAATAGTGGTTTAAGCGCAATTCTAGCAGAAAGAATGGGTATATCAGTCATTCATATGGAGGCTGGAAACCGTTGTTTTGATTTAGAAGTGCCAGAAGAAAAAAACCGCCGGATTATCGATGCAATCTCAAGCTTCAATCTACCCTATACTCCTCAAAGTAAAGAAAATTTAATTAAAGAAGGTATCCCCTCAAATCGTATTATTACTTCTGGAAATCCAATTAACGAAGTTTTAAAACATTATGAACCTGCTATAAAAAAAAGCAGCATTCTTGAGAAACTGTCCTTAAAAGAAAATGACTACTTTCTGGTTACAGCCCATCGTGCGGAAAATGTAGATCATGAAGATCGACTGTTGGAAATCATGAAAGGCATCAATATGGTAGCTGAGTTTTACCAAAAGAGAATAATATGTAGTATTCATCCTCGTACTAAATCTCGAATAGAAAATATTTCACTGCTAGAAGTCCATCCGTTAGTAGAATTTCATGAGCCTTTTGGTTTTTTCGATTTCGTAAATTTAGAAAAAAATGCTTTTTGTGTCTTAACAGACAGCGGAACAGTTCAAGAAGAATGCTGTTTGTTTTATGTTCCTACGGTAACTATTCGTAAAACAACTGAAAGACCAGAAACCATTCAATGTGGAAGTAACATGCTGTCAGGCATAGATGCTAACCAAATCTTGACTTGTGTTCATGTAATGGTGAACCAATTAAAAAATTGGTCTTACCCTGAAGGATATGGTGATGTAAATGTTTCAGACAAGGTAATTAAAGTTGTACTAGGAGGAATGAAAGGTGTTTAATAATAAGACAATTTTAGTAACAGGTGGCACAGGTTCTTGGGGATATGAACTTGTTAAGCAACTACTAACACATAACCCTAAAGAAATACGTATTTTTTCGAGGAATGAATCAAATCAATTTACCATGAAACAAGAATTTGATAACCATCCTAAATTGAATTTTATTATTGGAGACATTAAAGAAAGAGAAGCGCTAATTGAAGCATGTCAAGGCGTCAATTATATTTTTCACTTAGCTGCTTTAAAACATGTTCCGGTATGTGAAGATCAACCAATTGAAGCCTTAAAAACCAACGTACATGGTACTCAAAATGTAATAGACGCAGCAATAAGCTGTGATGTAGATAGAGTAGTTTATATTTCCACTGATAAAGCGTCAAATCCAGCTAATTTTTACGGTTTATCAAAAGCAATGGGGGAAAGATTAATCATTCACGCTAACACATTAAATACTAAAACTAAATTTGTTTGTATACGTGGAGGAAACGTTCTAGGAACTAACGGAAGCGTTATTCATGTATTCAAGAAACAAATTCAAGAAAAAGGGAAAATCGGTATTACTGACCCTGGTATGACTCGTTTCTTTTTAACATTAGAGGATGCGATAAAGCTGGTTTTTAAAGCCACATTTGAAAGTCTAGGTGGGGAAATATTCGTCATGAAAATGCCTACTTGTCGAATTATTGACTTAGCAAATGTACTAATAGAAGCTTCTGGAAAAGACAAGATTGAAATTGAAATATTAGGTATAAGACCTGGAGAAAAAATTCACGAGCTTCTGTTATCCGAATATGAAAGCGCAACAACTGTTACTTATGATGATGAGTATTATGTGATTCTACCTCCAATTTATATTAAAGGCTTAAAAGAATATTATTCAAACTATGCTCAAGTAAACTTAGAAAAATATGATTCAAGTAAACAAGTGATTAGTAAAGAGGAAATTAGAGAGATGTTGCTGAAAGGCGGGTTTATCTAAATGAAAGTACTAATTCTTGGTGGAAAAGGAATGGCAGGGCATGTAATTACTAAATATTTTATACAGCATACAAATCACGATGTTTTCTGTACATCAAGAGACCCGAAAGATAAAGATGCTATTTACTTGGACGTAACTAACTTTAAACATGTTGAGGAGACCATAGAATCTATTAAGCCAGACGTCCTTATTAACTGTATTGGAATTTTAAATGAACACGCTAGCCATAATCCAATGCATGCTTTTCAAGTAAATAGCCTACTTCCACATCAGTTAGCTAAATTTGTTGAACGGCATCAAGGAAAATTAATTCATATTAGTACAGATTGTGTGTTTTCAGGAAAAAAAGGAGATTATACAGAAAACGATGTTCCAGACGGTACCTCTGTATATGCTCAGTCTAAACAGCTAGGTGAAATTATTGACGAAAAACATTTAACAATCCGCACTTCTATAATAGGACCCGAGTTAAAGAAGGATGGCATTGGTTTATTCCTATGGTTTATGACACAAAAGGGCTCAATTAAAGGGTATAAAAAGGCACTGTGGAATGGAGTAACAACGTTAGAATTAGCTAAAGCAATTAATTTCTTCTTAGAAAATAATACTTCCGGACTATATCATTTGCACTCACCGAAGAAAATATCAAAGTTTGCATTACTAGAATTGATTAAAGATATCTTTAAAAAAGATGATGTCAAAATTATTCCTGATGAGGATGTAATATTAGATCGTACTATTATTAGTACTCGGACAGATCTTTGTTATCCAACTCCTAGTTACCAGCAGATGTTAATGGAGCTAAAAGAGTGGATGTCAAAATAACTAGTACTCACCATATGTAAGAAAAACATGATAAGATGGGAAACACTAAAAATGATTTCTCTCATACTAGCTTATGATAAACAGATAATAAAATTCATTGTATACTTCTACAAGAATAAGAATAGACAGCTAGACTATTTCTATAAAAATAGCTTAGCTGTCTATTCTTATTCTAATTTATAGTAAAATGAAAATAAAGTTACATTAGAGATTAGACTCAGCTTTTTCAACGTGCTCAGGTATCACGTATACAGTAAGACCATAGCGTTCTTTTATTTCCTTTGCAACTTGTTCTGCTATAATCTTATCAATAAATGCTCCTGTTATAATTCGATAACGTTGCTTTCCAGTTATATCGTATCCTTGTTTCAACTCTATTTGTTTATTATCCATATCCTTTCCCCCCTTATCCGGTTAACAAATTAGTTTTTTTAACATTGACTTTTATATAGGCACCTCGAAAAGCACCTTAACCTTCGCAAGGAAAAGTTTTTTGCACTGTATCCATTTCAATTAATACAACTTGTCCATTAGTATTGTATAGAGATTATATGTATAGAAAATATTAAATAAGCTTCAAGAGGCAAGTGAGTACATACACCAAATAAGTATGGTGGAGGTTTTCTTCCCATTCAAATCTCCTAAAGATGTCATTTGAAAAACATAACCTTTTATAAATACATTAAAGGGAAAGCTAACGTACTTATAAAAGGGAAACACCATCAAGTATCCTTTTCCAATAATGATTATTTGCGTTCCATTTATCTTGTTGATTGGGTAATTCAATAGCACAAACTTTATTTAGCGACCATTCTTTTTCAACTAAATCATTCACATCCGTATGATTAATAATTAGAATGCTAAAGTCACTTTCAATCATAGTAGATAAAATGCTCTCAAGCTCTGCAGCTTCTTCACGATTAGCTTCCGTTCTAATAAACAGAATACGCTGGCCAGTAGATAAATTCTCTAAAAACCGGTGAATTCTTCTATCGTACTTCTCTTTAACCTCCCCGTATCCTCCTAAGTGAGAAAGTGTATTTTTATCAGTCTTAAAATCGTGGTTAAACCCTATATTATAAATTTCATCCCACACTAATAAATCCCAATCAGATACGTACTGGATTATCCTTAAATTATCCGGGTTTAAAAAGTCAGCAAACTGATCTTTCAAAAGCATGTTTACCTTTTTCAAATCCGGTGAGGATACCCAATCTAAAATCCCCGCAAATTTTCTTAAGTTATTGTCTCTCAGTTGAAGAGATGTCAAACATAAATCGCCTAAACTAAAAATGGCGCTATATGCCCCTTTTAAATCTTCTAGTTTCATATGGGTTGCTCCTTAAAGGGTCTTATTGTACAAGGCTATACAATATTAAATGCAGGCCTATCCTAAAATGTTAGGGCTAATGAGCATATAGTTAATAAAATAGACAACTAGTTAAGAAATGTAGAAAAGCTTAAATACTAAGCTTTTTTTCTAGAGAAAGTATATGTTTCCTTTAACCCCTCTAAAACAGATACTCTTGAAGACCATTCTAATAGCTTTTGTGCTTTCTCACTGTCGAGACAACTATGTTTGATATCCCCAGGTCTTCCTTCTGTATAAACAACATCAATATTAGAACCATGAATATACTCAAGGTTTTTTAATAAATCGTTCACTGAAGTTTTGTTTGTAGTACTGGCATGAACAACCTCTTGGTTCCCTTTTTTAATTGCTGCAATATTAGCTTGAACAATATCTTTTACATATATAAAATCACGTGTCTGTTCCCCATCACCATGAATATTAAATGAAAGCCCTTTGCTCAACCTTTCTAAAAAAACTGCTACTACTCCGCCTTCTCCTTTTGGCGTTTGCCGTGGCCCATATACATTTCCGTATCGAAGAATTGTATATGGTAAATTATACAAATAATGAAATAGACGTATATACGATTCAGCAGCTAGTTTCGACAGACCGTAATAAGAAGCTGGCACAGTTGCATCTTGTTCAGTAATTAAGTCCTTTTGTAGATTTCCATATACAGCTGAAGTAGAGGCAAATATAAACTTACCTACCGAAGCATCTCTACAGGCTTCCAGCAAATTTATAGTTCCTTTTATGTTCACATCTGCGTCATATTGAGGCGATTGGATAGATCGTGAAACATCTGCCTGAGCAGCTAAGTGAAAGACTACGTCAGGCTTTTCATCTAGAATGATTTGTTTGGCTTGATCACTACATATATCTTCTATATGAAAAGTAGCAAGAGGGTGTATATTATCATACTTTCCAGAAATTAAGTTATCAATTATGTGGACATTAAAGCCTTGTCTAATGAGCTCTTCTACAAGATGGGAACCAATAAATCCCGCCCCACCAGTTACTACAGCCTTCATATACTATTCTCTCCTCTTTAAAGTTTTAATAGTATATGTCACCTATAGGGCTCCTGTATAAGCTACCTACCCAATAATTTCCAAAAATACATTTAGCTTCCTTTTCGATATATTTACATTTCACTCTTATGTGAAAGCACCTCTTTATAAACATCTAGAACTTTTTGAACTGCATCTTTCTGATCCCAATGTTTTAAAGCCCATTCTTGTGCATTGGCTCCTAACATGCCTCTATATGCTGGATCTATTAGCAAATTATAAAGATTTTCACATAACGATGTGGCATCACCTGCCGGGAAAATTAATCCTGTGGATCCATGCTGAACCATTTCAGGTAATCCCCCTGCGTCACTTACTATTACTGGTTTTTTAGCAATCTGAGCTTCAATAACTGATAAAGGTTGATTCTCTATAAGACTTGGCAAAACAAAAATGTTAGCAAGAGAGAGTAAAGAAGGCACATCGTTTCTATTACCTAAAAATAAAACCCTCTTACCTAAACCGAGCGCTCTACTCTGAGCCTTCAACTCAGCTTTTTGATCTCCATCTCCAACGACCCAGCAGACCCAGCCTTTCTTAATTTTTTTGAGTTCACTGAGAGCCTTTAATAGATGATGAATACCTTTAATTTCAGCTAATCTCCCTGTATAAATAATTACTTGTTGACCAACTGGTGGATGAACCTTAGATGGTGTTTGCATTCGCTTTAAAAAAGAATCTATATCATATCCGTAATGAAACACTTTAAGTTGATGCTCATTAACCCTAAATTCCTGAATTAAAATTTCCTTTAACCAATGATTTGCAACTATAGTACAATCAGCAGCCATAGCACCTGTATGTTCAAGTTCATTAAAATATTTAGTAGCTATATCAGCTGTAGGAGCCTTCAAAATGTCTTTGATGTAGCGATTTAACTCGTGAGCAACACAACCATGTATAGTTGCTACCACCGGCGTTTTTACACTCTTTAAGGAACGAATACACGCAGTTGCTACAACGTCTTGTGTGTGAATTAAATCATATTGGTTGATATTTAACCGAGAAACACCTCTTGTATAACCAATACGTTCTTTTTCATAAAATTTCACTACTGGATCTTTATATAGAATAGGAGTATTTTTCTCATGTTGTTCCAATTCTTCTACTAATGATAGTTCATCTTTAATTACCTCTATATTTTTATTAACAATATGAACTGATTTATTTCCAAGTCCATGTCCAAGTAAATCTACTTCATGACCTAACCCTTCAAGTTCTTGCTTTAATTGCTGCATATAATTCCAAACTCCACCTACATGGGGAACTTCCCAAAATGTAGCAAGCAGTATTTTCATTATGTTCTCTCCTCTTCCCATAGCATTCACGTTCTAAAAGTCTCTCTATATAGGTATTCATGGAATTTGGTAATGCTATAGACCTCTGCCTGTATTTTTACCCTATGTTTTAGGATCGTGTCTTGTTGAGCATTAGATGAAATATTTAGCTTTTTAAGCATACATCTATAATAAGTTTTATTTATTAGATTATTATTCAGAGTGGGGTGTCGTTAGTGGATAAGAAACCTACGTTACTAATTACCGGTGCTAGTGGATTTACTGGACTTCACGCATGTGATTATTTTTCAAGATTAGAGTTTGACGTCGTAGCTATCACAAACATGAATTCATTTTCTAATAAGCAAATTAAATGCAGAACATGCAATCTATCTAATAATGAGTCAGTAAAGGAGTTAATTTCAATAACCAAGCCGGACTACCTCCTTCATTTGGCAGGTCAAAACGCTGTGGGATTATCCTGGGATAATCCCATTCAATCTCTAGAAGTAAATGCAATGGCTACAGCATACTTACTCGATGCTCTTAGAAAAGAGATGCCTTCTTGTAAAGCTGTTATTGTAGGTTCTGCTCTTCAGTTTGATCCAACGGTTCCAGCCACGTTTAATCACCCCTATGGTCTGAGTAAGACCATTCAAACCCTCATTTCGCAATTTTGGTCAAATCAATACAATATGAATGTTGTTGTCGCTCAACCATCAAATCTTATAGGTCCTGGCTTCTCTAAAGGAGTTTGTTCCATTTTCGCTAAAAAAATTATAGATATGGAGAAAGCAGGGGAAGAACAATATCTGAGGGTCAGTAACTTAAATAATCATTTTGACTTCTTAGACGTACGAGATGCCGTTAGAGCCTATGATTTTCTACTTAGAAAAGGAGAGAATGGGCGTTCGTACAATGTCTCCTCCGGAAAAAATCATTCTTTACAAGATGTTATAAATATCTTCAAAAAGATAACTTCTATCAAGTTTCAAGTGAAAGTAGATGATACAAGTCCGTTAAATACTTTTGTTACTTTAAACCCTACAGCACTAACTGAATTGGGTTGGCAACCAACTATAACATTAGAATCTACTATCCAAGACATTATTGAATTTTATCGTTAAAGAACCTTTCTATCGTTAGAATCCCTTCCCCTTTACCTTTATGGAGAATCAAAATTCAAGTGCGTAAAAGTAACCATTCTCTTATAAAATCGAATGTTTTATGTAAATGAAGTTTCTGAGAAAGCATGTCACTTAAGGAGGTTTATGCATATTCTAATCAAGAGTGTGCTTTCATTAATAAACTTAAAATGATCATCTTCACCTTTTATTCACCTGCAAAAGTCGTAATTTAGACTACGTTTCACTTATGCTATTAAAAATTTTTTTCGGAGGGGAAACAATGGGTCCAAAAGTATCAATAATTATTCCTTTTTACAACTGTGCCTTTGTCGATCAAGCGATCGAAAGTGCCTTAAACCAAACTTATGAAAATATCGAAGTAGTTGTGGTAGACGATGGTTCAACGTCCCACACTGCGAAGATAGAGTCATTTAAAGATAAAATTGTTTATATAAGAAAAGAAAACGGTGGAACGGCTACTGCAATAAATACTGGTTTATTCGTTGCTACAGGAGAGTATATAGCTTGGTTAAGCTCAGATGATTATTTTGTTCCTGAAAAAATTTCTAAACAGCTAAACTTTATGACGCAAAAGAACATAGATGCCAGCTTTACTAACTTTGACTACATTAATAAAGATAATGAAGTTTTAATACCTTGGTGCTGTAAACGTTTCTCCAGTTTAGAAGAAGTGTATAACGCCTACTTAACGTATAATGCTATCAACGGTTGTACCATTCTTATAAAAAAGAAAATCTTTGATGAAATTGGGATTTTTTCTCCGGATTTTCGCTATACTCAGGATTATGAGATGTGGTTTCGTATGCTTGTTAATGGCTATGAAATCCATTATTATGATGAAGCACTTACAAAATTTCGTTCTCATGAACATTCGGGCACCAGCAGATACCAAAATGAGATGAGAGAAGAAATGAAAACTATCGAGTTTCATTACCGCCCTCTGCTGCAAAAATATATCAGCAAGTCAAAATCACACCCTTCGCAAGATTAGGTGAGCTTACTCTTCTATGATTACCCTTCCCCCCCTATTTATTCCTTTTATAAGCATTCCACTCGTTACTTTCATTTAATAAATGAAACGCATTATTAGGACACAAGTTTATCTTTCACTCTAAAAACTTTACATGGAAATGTGTAAAGTTTATTACATACAAATCTGTATGGAAACTTTAATAAACACACTTTGTAAAAAAATTTGCAAAACTTGTCATTATATTTATCTACTATCAGCGTGCACTCGTCCGTGCCAATTAAAAATTTTGGACATATTATATAAATAGGGATTTGCAAAACAATAAAAATTTAAGCATATATCAATTTTGAGAAAAGAAGGGACATACATGAAGGATAATAAGGATTCGTTATTTGATGAACATCTAATTGAGTTTTTAAATGAAATAAAAACTAATTTACCTACCAATTATAAGATACCTGATCCTGGGGTTGTAAGTATAATTCTTTCTCATACTAAATGAAGTGCTTTAGACGTTGAAAATTCTTATTCTTCTCCTCTTCCTATTGAATAGAGAGAAAATAATTAAAGGATGATTATAAAATGAAGATTTTATTAGTTTCCTATTACCCACTCCCCTATACCGGAGGCGTTTGGACATTTGTCTCCTCACTCCAACAGTCACTGAAAGAGTCAGGTCATACAGTTCATGTCCTTAGTCAGACGCCTGATTTAAATAAATATCGAATCATTGGACAAAAGCCAGAAATAGATATTGAAGTTTTTTCCTCCTATATTGAAGAAAAATTGCTTACTGAGCTTCCTTCACTCCCAGTGAAGAGTTGGATATACAACACTGAGTTATTTCGTTATAGCTTAGAGCTTTCGGCAGCATATTATAATCTTCAGCAATATGACCTCATACATGCGCTAGATGTCACAGCGGCAAACGCTATAAATCGAGTTAAACCTTCTCATACCCCACTTGTGACTAGTGCTCTTGGAAATCTGTCAAAAGATATTTTTTTCACACTCAAAACCATGCATCCTCATAAAACAGACAAACAAATAGAGGCCACATTTGAATATCAATATCACCAGGTAATTGAGAAGTTAGGATATGAGGCAAGTGATTTCATTCATAGTCCAACCGAATGGATGTCTCATAATATCGTAGATAATTTTTCTATTCCTTCAGAAAAAATTGTTACCTTCCCATATGGAATTAATATCCAAAAGTTCCATATGGATGCCATAGAAAGGCCATTTATCGGGCCTAAGCAGAGTAGAAAAATTATCCTTTATATGGGAAGGCTCGTCTATTTAAAAGGCATTCATCACCTCTTAGATGCCCTTTCCCTCTTAAAAGAAGATAGAGAGGATTGGGAATGCTGGATACTGGGGGAAGGCGAAATTAAAGGGGCATTAGAAAAACAATGCACAAACTTAGATCTAAAAGATAAAGTTAGATTTTTAGGTGCTTCGAATAATGTTCTTCATTTCCTTAGAGAAGCCGATATCTTTGTTCACCCTAGTATTCACGATACTCAGCCTTATTCTGTTATGGAAGCCCAGCTTGCAGGTCTTCCTGTTCTTATTAGCGATACAGCTGGATTACCTGAAATGATTGAAGTGGGAAGGAGCGGGCTAGTCTCTTCTGTAGGAAATATTTATGAACTGTATGAGCAATTAAAGTATTTGCTTGCAAATGATTTACTTCGAAACCAGCTAGCTTCTTGTACAAAAGAGTGGGCTCAAGATAAATGGGACCTTAACAAAATGGTTACTAATTTTTTGTCGCTTTACGAACAAGCAGAAAAACTTAACACAGAAAATCAAGAAAAATAAAATACCAGATACTAGAAAATATCTGGTATTTTATTTACTTACTGAGGTTTAGTCCCAGTGATTGAATCATTGAAATAAAATTCACACAGTATAAATCTGGGTTGAAATTTACTTTTACGTGCTCAAAAGCATCTTTACGTATCTTTTCTCTTAACTGAGAATCCGTCATTAACTCCTTTGCCTCTTTAACAGCTTCGGTAACGTCACCTAATGTATAGTATTTCCCCGTTTTATTATGAATAATTGAGCTTCTTACGCCATCGGAGTCAGTGGTTAAAACCGGACATTTACAACTCATCGCTTCAAGAAGAGAATATGGGGCTCCTTCTACCTTTGAAGTAGAGCATAAAAATCCGCCTGATTCCCCTATCATGGAAAAATAAACGGCCATTTGATCATTCGGAACGTTTGCATGAAGAAAAAGATGTTTTTCTAAATCTAACTGTTTAATTAATTTTTCAAATTGACCTCTTTCCTTAGCTTCGCTTAGAGTAGGGTCTTCAAACATATGTAATCGTATGTTTGAATTGTGATTATGGATTAATTCGCTACCGATTTTTAAGAACTCTCTCCAATTTTTGTTATCTTCGATTCGCCCAATCCATGCGACGTTAGGCTGATGACTAGTAGGTACAGCTTTATAGGAGAACTGATTAGTATCAAAACAATTGTTGAAACTAAACTTTGGAAATGAGGGGTAGAGTTCATCTAGTAATTGCACGATATGAGGAGTCTTGGGATTAAGAAATCCTGAAGCATAGTTAGTGACAAGAGGTATAGCATCTGTAAGAGCAGATTTCGCTGTACTTTTTGGGCCGTATCCTTGTATTTCAATAATCATTTTCCCTTGATATCCAAGCGATCTAAACCGAGGAAGAGCTTGAAAATCTGAGACAACGACAATGAGACTATAATCTCCTTCATCAAGTATTTTTTTAATTTCATGGTCTTCATTCGTTACAAACGTTTGGGTCCCATGGTCATTTATGCTTTTCTTTCTATTTTCATAATAAAGGCAATGAGCATTAATGTTGTACTTTTTAAGGGCTTTACACCTTTGACGATTTAACGTTTCTACTCCTCCACTTGGAACATAAAACACGAATAATACATTCATTTTCCCTCTCCACCTTTACGTGTAGAATTAATAAACTTCTATTTCATATGTAAACCGTGTTACATATGTTAATAAATGCGATGTAAATTTAAAAATTGTTATTTTTCCTAAAAACATAATCACAGATTTTTAATTCTTGAAAGGAGAAGTGAATATGTCAAAAGTATCTATTGTTGTGCCATTCTTTAATTGCTCTTATATCGATCATGCACTAGATAGTTTAACTAAACAGACCTACACCAATATTGAAATTATAGTAGTAAATGATGGATCTACTAAGCATACGGATAAAATCCTTCCCTATTTAGATAAAATCATCTATATTATAAAAGAAAATGGTGGCACAGCGAGTGCTTTAAATGTAGGAATTCAGCAAGCAACAGGTGATTATATATGTTGGCTTAGTTCTGATGATATTTATGATCATCGTAAAATCGCCATACAACTAGAATCGATGAAAACTCATAATGCCTTTTTTAGTCACACAAATTACTACGCCATCAATTATAGAGGACGAATCATTAGTCCGCCTTTAGGTATTCAGACGTTAAATAAATTAGATCTTATCACTAGAATAAGCAAAGGAAATATTATTAACGGCTGCTCAATTATGATTCACAAAAGTGTGTTTGACCATGTGGGTCTTTTTGACGAGACACTTCTTTATACTCATGACTATGACTTATGGTTACGAATCATTCAAATATTCGATTTACAATACATCCCTCAGCCCCTTTTGTTATCAAGGATACATGAAAATATGGGGAGCAAAAAATATGCTTCTTTTATAAAAGAAGAAAACAAAATTGTAATTAATAGTCATAAACACGTAATGGAACAGCTAGCGTTAAAATATAAAGAACACTCTTAATTACTATTTAGTTCTTGCTACTGTATAAGAAAGGCGGATTTTTAAGTAAATTAGGTAAACCGCCGAGCACCTTAAAATCGGATAAGCATATTATAAAACATAGATAATAATGCAAAAACTTTGCTTTAAGAAAGGATGAATTCTATTGGCACTATCAAGTGAAGCAAGAGCAGCGTTGTTAAAAAACCTGCTTTCATTACCTCAAACAGTCAACACAACTACTACTTCTGCTACAGACCTTTTAAATGCTGTCAACCCTGCTACTACTGTAACTAACGCCTTAAATACTATTAATCCTACTACTGTCGTAACAGATCTTTTAAATACTGTTAATACAACTACAACTGGCCTTTTAAATACCGTTAATACGACTACAACTGATATCTTAAACACTACTACGGGCCTTGTAAGTACTACTACTACTTCTGCTAGTGATCTTTTAAGAAATCTTCTCTCCATATTAGCAGGACTACCAATTTCATCTGGTTCAGCCCCGATTAGAAACGACTTAAAAAATCGTGTTAATCAAACAGTTCAACTATCTACACCAAATGAAACCATTACAGGTGTTTTACTTGCTGTTTTATCAGACTACGTGGCAGTTGCCGAAAGTGACGGATCGTTAAACTATATCCCACTTTCTAAAGTTGAAACAGTATCATCACTTTAAGGAAGGAGTCATACTATGTTTGAAAGTACTTTAGTAGCTGAATTAACAAAGCGTATTGGTACACCAGTCGAAATCGCACTAGCAGATGGCTTTGTTGAAGGAATTATCACTGCTGTAACAAATGGCCTTATTACAATCCTTCAAACTGTGGGATATGGATATGGCGGAACTACTCTTCCTTTAACTATTGCTCTTCCATCAATTACTTCAATTAAAATTTCACCAGTTGCGTAAACTAGTCAAGGTATTTTAAGAAATCACTCCAACTGGAGTGATTTCTTTTCGTGATACTTAACGGATGTTCCCTGACGTTATAAACTGTCATATCCTTATATAACAATCGATGTGTTTTTATTAGATCATTTAATACACTTACATCCTCATACATTCGTCCTCCTTCAAAATCAATTAAAGGAAACCCGTTATTTTGTTTTAAAGTCGACGTGCGATAGATGCGAGGTCCTAAGGGAAATACATAAGAAAGAAGGTCGTTTCTATTGAGAATCGCTCGTCCTTTCCTTAACCCTTTATACCTTATATTTTCTTCTCCATTCTGCTTCCATGCTCTTAAATTACCGTAGAGAACAGCTACATCTTCCTTTAAATTTTCTAAACATCTTCTTATAGTGTAAAATGCATCTGGGTCTAGCCAGTCATCGGCATCTAACTCCATGACAAATTCTGTTTCAACATATGATAGAGCCGCATTAAGAGCCTTTGCTTTCCCACCATTATCTTTACTAAGAAACCTAAAACCTGGTGTGTTTTTAAAACTTTTTATAATCTCTAGGGAATGATCGTTTGATCCATCATCAACGACTAGTATTTGCTCTGGAAGGCTACTTTGTAGAATGCACGAGTTAATAGCTATTCCTACGTAATTACCCATATTGTAATTAGCTATCATAACCGTAATTGAAGGAGGTATGTTCTGTGTTTCTAATTTTTGCTGATACTTTTCGATAAAATTCAATTTTTGAAGGTGACTACTGGTCTTATCTATAGATACCTGATTAACTAATTTATTGGGTGAAGGAAGGATAGATAGTTCATTTATTTGTGAAAGCCAAGATGGAAGAACTGATTCTTTAAATGGAAGATAACTCTTAGATAAGAAAGGGTTTTGCTTCAGAAAAGATGTTTTTATGAGAAACGGTCTTTTTATAACTTTATTATTAATTATAAAATCGTAAGTCATAGCACCTTTTTTATCATTTAAAGTTAATGTGTGCTTCATTACATTATCATTCAAATAATCATAACTATACAAAAACATAACATATTCACACGACAATCCGTGAATGTAATAATTTAACGTTAATCCTAGGTCATTATTTATTAAGTTTATACATTGTATCTTTGTGTCTTCAAAAGTCATTCCTGATTGCAGTAAAGTCTCTGGTATGTCCAAGATTATAATTTCATTTATGCGGTTATTGATAAAATGTAACGAGTCCACGGCCTTTTTTATCGAACTTGAGTTTACATAACCAACTAAAAATATCTGAATATCCCTCATTTATATTCCTCCGTCCTTAAGAACGCTAACTATGCTGCAGCTTCATGATACCTTATTTATTGTTTTTCATACCTTCAGTTTATGTGTATTGATCTATATGTATGGTTTAAACCTAAACGCTTTTTATAAAAAAGCATTCTTAATTGTATCTTGATTTAATTGAGAACAGTTTAATTAACCTTATAAATTAATTAGTTTGTCCAATCACTGGGGGACAAGTTTTCATATAGTAATAGTACAAAGAAAGGGGGTTTAAAATACCATGACAATATTATTAGATTCTAGAACATCTCAAAATGCTAGTATTGCTAACTCTATTTCTATCCCTATTACACTTCTCTCTAATCCAGGTCTATTCGGTCAAATTGGCCTCAACGTTACAAGTGCTACAGGTGCTATCCGTACTCAATTAAGTGGTACTGTAGCTTGCCAATTACCACTCCTCCCTGTCGCAACTACTGTTACAATTACTATTGTAAGAGGTACTGCCTTTAACGACCCAGTTGTCTACTCTTCGTCGGAGGCGTTGAATATTAATCTTTTAGGACCACAGCTTTTTACGTTTACTGCTTCAGATTTTAACGTACCAAAGCCAGCTTCTAACCTTTTAATTTACACAGCTTTTATCACTTGTAACATCCTAGGAACTGTGAGAGTTGGACCAGAAAGTTTTAATGGAGTTGCTTATTCGGATTAAGGATATTATTGAATTTTATTTAATAAAAAAGTCTTCGCTTTTGCAAACGCGAAGGCTTTTTTACTTTCTTTTATTTACTAAAACACGCACGAATAAATTTAGCTAAATGCATTCACAGAATAAAAATTCCTCTTTATTCTGTTTTCCTATATAGGATTAAAATGATTTCCCTTCCTTGTTTTTACGCTCAGAAGGTTAGTTACATATTAAAGGATGTCTAATGTAACTAAGATAGCGATTAATACTTGTAATAGTACTTGAAGGTTTACAGCGATATCTGTGTCAGTAGCTGTAACATTTACATTTGTAGAGTTTTCAATAATTGTTTTTTGAGAATTTTTTTGTTTAATGCTAGCGAATTGTTTTAGTTCTTCAACGACGCTGTTTCCTTGAACATTATCACCGATTGTAATACGAACTACTACTGCAATAGCTATTTGTAAAGCTACTTGAATAGTTGCTGCTATTTGAGTATCTGTTGTTTGTACTCTAACACCTTCTGAATCTTTAACAATAATTTTCTCAAAAGATTTTTGTTCAGTAGCTGCTATTTGATCAGCTTCTTGCCATACGTCTCTACCACTGAACCGTTTATTTTCACAATGGTCTAGTGCTCTCCATTTTCTTTCACCCATTTTTCTCACCTCGTTTAATTTTTAATTAAAGAACATCGACAAGTACAATAATAGCTACTAATACTTGTAACAGTACTTGAACGTTAAGAGCCACGTCTGTATCAGTCGTTGTAATTTCTACATCTTTGGAATTCTCAATATAAATTTTTTGTTTATTTGTTTGCTCTATTTCAGATAGCTGTAATAAGTCTTGAAGCACACCATCTTTTTGAACAGTATCGCCGATGGCAATACGGATTACAATAGCGATGGCTACTTGGATAGCCACTTGAATACCGATAGCTGCTTGAGTATCTGTTGTAGTGACGTTAATATCGCAAGAATCTTTAATCCAAATTAATTCGTCTGATTCTTGATCGATTAAAGAAAGTTGATCTGCATCTTGAACTACTTCTGCATTAAAACTTTCGAAACTCTCGTTGCTTTCGAAACTCTCACGACTATTATAGTAATCATATTCTGTAGATTCACTTTCATAGTGATCTACTTTACAGCCATCTTTACAATGCTTCTTAGAATCATCTTTTTTATGTTTGCTTTTGCATTTTTTCTTTACATCGTAAGAATAATACTTTTTAGATGACATAACTAACACTCCTTTTTCATGGTATGTATTAATATATGAACATACCAATCAATAGGATTGGGCCAATTGACCATTGAGTGCAACCATTTTAAAAAACAACAAAAACGCCTATTTAACGGCGTTTATGAATGGTATAATTCATTTTTTCTTGTTGGTAGCATTTGTTTGTTTTACAAACTCATCCACTCGTTTTGACAAATCTTCAACCATTTCTTTAAGCATTTGCTTCTTCTCTTCAGATAAATTTCCTTTGATCTGTTCTTTATCTATGCCATGTTTAGAAAAAACGTCATTTACTAATAAGTCCATTAGCTTATTTGGAACAATCTCTGGTCTTTTGGGTGAATCACTCATATTAATCGCTCCTTTTGTATAAGGTCGTATTCATAACAACATATGCAGGAATGGCCTAAAAGGAAACAATTCCCCAGTGTTTTCCTGTGTTATTGAAGCGATTTTTTATTCACCTATATTTTCATTTAAATAAAACAGCAACATGTCTATCTCAGGTGCACTCTAAATAGTCATATTCTTTCCCTAAAAAATTTAAGATAATAAAATAAATTTAACATCATATATTTGTACATAAGGTAAGTGCCTTATGTTTTCAACGATTTTCCTAACAGTATTTATGAAAAGAGTTGAGTTAAATGGGAAAAAAAGCAAAGGTTGTGCATGTTGCAGGTGATTTTTTATCTCCAAGAGGAAAGTCATCTACTAATCAAATTTATACAATAAATGAGGATAACAATACGGTTTCTGTAATGGATGGATCAACAAATGATTTTATTGCCACTATAAATGTAGGTCGTCAGCCAACAAATGTAAATGGAAATCCATCTACTAATCGTATTTATGTAACTAATAAAGGTGATGATACTGTTTCAGTTATTGATGCAGGAACTAATACAGTTATTGGCATTATTCCAGTTGGTGATCAGCCTTCAGGTGTAGGAGTTAACCCCTACACAAATAGAGTTTATATCACAAATGCAGGTCAAGATACTGTTTCCGTCATTGATGGTGCAACAAATATTGTTATAGCCACAATTGCTGTAGAAACCCATCCAATTAATTTAGATGTTCATCCCTATATTAATCGTATTTATGTAGCAAACAAGTTCAAAAATACTGTCTCTGTTATTGATGGATTAACAAATACAGTAATGTCTACAGTGCGAGTGGGTGATCAGCCTACTGACTTAGGGGCTAATCTATCCAGCAACCGTATTTATGTAGCTAATAAAAATAGTGACACTGTTTCCGTCATTGATGCAGGTACAAACGCTGTAATTGGGATAGTACCAGTCATAGAACAACCGTCTATGGTTGATGTTAACGTCGATAATAATCAAATTCACGTAACGAACGAAGAAAATAGTGTAGTGTCTGTCATTGATGGTGCAACGAATATTGTCATTGCTACCCTCCCTGTAGGTGATCAATCAACTTATACAATAACTGATGCCTAATACAAGAACATAATGTGGATATTTATGCTCTATAAGAGGTGGCATAACAGTGATTTTATGTTATAACCTGTAGCGACAATAACCCTATTAGCACACAGTTATTGTTGCTACAATTAATAATTTTGACTACTGCTTAGAGAATTCACTTTTCATCAAATTTTTTCCACCTTTGATAAAGAGAAGGACGGATATCTTTAACATGAGATAAAAATTCTTTTGATAATTTTAGTTCCTTCAAATCGGTTAGCAATTTAATAGGAATAGGTCGGTTAGAAGTAAAAGCTCTTTTAAGATCAATCATTTTAAAATTCCCCTGTTCATTTATTAAAATATGTCGTAATTCGGTATCTTGTCTACGAAAATTTAATTTTTTTAATTCATCAAAGAAATCTATCAACTGTACAACCAATGACTTTTCTATATCTCCGTTTTTTTTAAGCTGTTTTGCCAAAGAAATCCCTTCAATATACTCCATGACTATGTAATTTGGTCCATAACCGTAGAGTTGAGGAATAATAGAAGAGGGCTGTCCCACTTGTATCGCTTCCAACTCTTTTTCATATACCTCCTCTTTGAAAAATACTTTTATACATCGATCAGAAGACAATCGATAAATAACACCATCTTTTCCTTGGCCAACTACCTCATACCTTTTAAAGCTCGTAAGTACATTCTCGTTTTTTTCCACCAACCTCTCAGAAGAGTGTACAAATACTTTGTCACTCAAAAAATCAAGTTGTTTAACGCTGCTAGACGAAATAAATTGATCATTATTATTACTAAGCATTTGATACTTTTTCTTATCCTGCCATTTAAAGAAAGTTGTTTTCGGCAACCTATCCCATCCATTATGATTATGTTGGTAATGAAAATATGATTTCCCCATTCTGTTCCTCCTTCCCCATTTATTATTCTATTCCTTTATAAATAAATTGCTTGTATGCTTATCTATCTACATACAATTTCATAAAAAATTTTTGTTAAAATCCAAGACAAGCACCCTCTCCTGTTACTAATGGTTACATATTATAGTAATGAAAGAGGTGATATTGGTATGAAATACAAAGAAGATTGGACTTTAGAAGAAAAAGCTCACAAAAATCCGTGCAAAAAGTGTGAAAAGCATGAGAAGCATGAGAAGCATGATTCTTGTAAAGATATTTGTAAAAAAATGAGAGTTATTAATTTATGGAAATTTAATTCTAAATAATAATTTTAGCTAAAAAAGAAATAAGACCTATTGGCTTTTATCAACAGGTCTTATTTCTTTTTTATTGGGAACCTTTCATTACTACTAAAATTACATAACAAAGGATACAACAAATATCTCTTCTATGTTAACTAGTAGAGCTCTAATTTTTAATTCTCCGCCAATGACGGTTTCTAATATATGGATAACCTCATATATTGTTTATAGTACAAGTATAGAAGAAAAAGTTACAGGAGGCACAGATATGAGCGATTGTATATTAGTGATCGGGGCTCATCCTGATGATGAACTATTGGGAACTGCAGGAACCTTAAAAAAATTTGTAAATGAAGGTTATAAAGTAATTTCGGTAATTACTGCTTTAGGGCGAAAGGAAGAAGCCCATCACATTCAAAAATTTGGTCGACTTGCCAATCAAGAAATTGGCATTGAAGAAGTAATATTTCTTGAGCATGTCAATCTGGAACTAGAAATGATTCCTCTTCACGAGTTAACTAAAGAGATTGAACAACTTATCAAACGATACAAACCCGTCAAGATTTTTACACATCACTATGGAGATTTAAATAAAGACCATCAGATTACTTTTCAAGCAGTGTTAACTGCAGCTAGGCCAATTCCTTATATGCCCCCCATAGAATTAATTACATTTGAAACCGTTTCATCGAGTGAATGGGGTACTTTTGGTTGCGAAAAAACATTTAAACCGAATTACTTTGTAGATGTTACGGACACTATGGAAAATAAACTTAATGCCCTTAAACATTATGATCTCGAAATGAGAGCGTTCCCTCATCCCCGTTCTTACGAAGGCATTGAGTACTTAGGAAGGGTAAGAGGCATGAGTGTTGGCGTACCTTATGCTGAAGCTTTTGAAATTATAAGGAGGGTTTGGAAATGAACCATGAGATTGCCTTTCCCTACCCCTATCTAATTGAAACATTAGATCAATATTATGAACTTAAGTCACGTTCTCCTAAAAAATCCGTTGCAAAGGAAATCCCTAAGAGGAGAAGCTCATCAAAACAAAGTTCAAAAAAGAAATTTTCTATTTTAATTGCTACCTTTTGGAGCTTTCCTCACGTAGGTGGACTTTCAAATTATATTTCTACTTTAAGTAAAAGTTTAAAAAGCCAGGGAC
This sequence comes from Priestia sp. D51, assembly GCF_053345675.1. Lineage (NCBI taxonomy): Bacteria > Bacillati > Bacillota > Bacilli > Caryophanales > Bacillaceae > Priestia > Priestia sp. D51. Next base: position 28,859 of record NZ_JBLTIR010000017.1, read on the forward strand.
ATAGAGTAGACATTATTTCCCCCAATCAATTTTCAACTTCAAAAGTAAAGCAATTTCGAGAGATTGCCACTCCAAACCTAAAACATTTGTTTACCAAACGCTATGGAAATTACAATGAGAGAATTTTAAATCATCAAAGGCTTATATATGTATACGAAAAAATGCTTGAAACAGTGAATTTAGAGAAATACGATATTCTTCATGCACAAGATTTGTTTACAGCAAATATTCTAGGAAGGTTTAATGAATTTTACAATAAACCCTTATTTTTTACACCTCATGGCATGTTTACATCTAATAGACTCAAATTTAACATCATCAAAAAAGGTTCCGTAGAAGAAGCGTATTTTACGGAGCTTGAAAGTAAAGCGATTGAATATGCAAGTCATATTATTGTTTTAAGTGATTCATTTCGTGAACCTTTAATAAAGCTAGGAGCAAAAAATAGAAACATTACTACAGTTATTACGGGAATTGATTATCCAGTGAACCAAAGGGAAAGAAAAGAAAAGAACTCACAAAAGCTAGTTATTACGTGCGTAGCTAGGCTTGGTCCTCGAAAAGGACATAATTATCTGTTTGACGCGCTGGCACGCCTGAAAAAATACACTTCCAATGTGGAGGTATTAATCGTCGGTGATGGACAAATGAGAGAGAAATTAGAAAAACAGAAAAAGGCTCTAGGTTTATCAATGGTAAACTTTTTAGGTTCCAGAGATGATGTACCTTCACTCTTAAATAAAACTGACATTTTTGTACTTCCAACAATTAATGATAGCTTACCCATTTCAATAATTGAAGCTATGCATAACGGCACTGCTGTAATTTCCACAAATTGCGGAGGAATTCCTGAGCTGATAAAGCATAATAAAACCGGTATTATTGTTGAACCTGGAGACCCTGAACAGCTAGCACATGCACTAAAATTTCTTATTACAAATAAAGAAGTGCGAAATAAAATGAGTATGAATGCGAAAATTCATGCTAAAAAACACTTAACTATAGACAGCATGGTAGGGAAAATACAGCATTTGTACACTGATTTTTGGGAGATGAATTAAAGTATGAACCATGAACATTCTGCAGTTATCCTTGACCTAAGTGCTAACGGAGTTGGCATTATTAAAAGTTTAGCAACAAAAGGCATAAAAGTTTATGCTTTTGACACGAAAAAAGCGTATAAAATAGGAAAATCACGCCTTGCTACTTGCGGTATATGTCCTAGTCCTTTAACTGAGGAAAAGAAACTATTAAACTTCTTGATTACCCTGTCTAAAAAAATCGGTTCAAAACCTGTTTTATATACAGGAGCAGATGACTACGTACAATTCATTTCCAAAAACCGAGACGAATTGCTAAATTACTTCTTGTTTTTATTACCTGATGATAATTTAGTTGAGCAAGTGCTTGATAAAAATAAAACTTACGAGCTCGCTGTCAAGCATAATATTCCATGTCCAAAAACATATGTAATAGATAGTAAAGAGGAACTTGAAGAGGCTATCTTAAATGTTGAATTCCCATGTATTTTAAAACCTGTTCTCGGCCACGAGTTCAGAAAGAAAATCAACAAAAAAGCAATTGTATTTGATACTCCAGAGCAGTTAAGGAATGATTATTGTTTTTATAGAGAATGCGGACAATTAGTTATTCAAGAACTAATTCCTGGAGACAATCAATGCTTTTATAAAGTAGCTACTCTCTATACTGAAAATATGGAACTACTTGCATTATTCTCCTTACAAAAAAACCATCAGTTTCCTGCAGAATTTGGAACAGGTGCTCATATTGTCAGCAAAAGAGTTCCTAAACTTATCGATATATGTCTTCCATTTTTTGAAGAAATAAAGCTCAAAGGCATAGGTATGGCTGAATTCAAAAAGGATCCAAGAGATGGAATTTATAAATTCATTGAAATAAACCCTCGCTTTTGGCTTACCCATAGTCTCACAGGCCCCTCAGGTATTGACTTTGCCTACACCTATTATTTATACCTCACTAACCAAAACCCAGAGCCTAGATTGAATCAAATAGACGGTATTAAATGGATTTACCTTATAAGGTATTACCTTACTTTCCTTCAAAAGAAAAAAACTTCCGAAATGACATTCAAAGATTTTTATCTGGGGCTGCAAGGTCAAAAAGAGTTTGCTTTATTTGCATGGAATGATCCAATGCCATTTTTTAGAAGCGCATGGTCTCATTTAGTTAATACGTGGAAACGTAAGCGAAAGGAATGACTACTATTGTATGATCCTAAGGCACTCTATTATCGGATTACAGATTTAAAAATAGCAGAAAAACTTTCTTATTCGATGGGTGAGAAAATTACAATTATCCCTTCAGAAATTAAGTGTTTAAAATCCACAAAACGAAGTAGTATATATAAATTACTGCTTCAAAGAAAAAATGGTTATTATCCAATTATCTTTAAGGTCTACAATTCAACAGCCTATAAAAATGAAGTAGAAATCAATATTTATAAAAAATCTTACCCAATTTTAAAGGAGTTTTTGCCTCGTATTTATCTTGTAGAAACAGTAAAAAATGAAACTTGGATCTTTATGGAATTCGTTAGTCAAATACGTGGACAATTGACCTTCTCTCCGTCTCACTTTCAATATATTATCCCAAGTATAGCTAAACTTCATGCTCAAACTTTTGAAAACAGGTTCAAAAAGAAGGAAAACGTTTGGAAAAATTGGCTCCCTGTTTATACTTCTACAAAAAAGACTAGGGCCAAATCTATGAATGAAACAGTTGATCTGTTGCACGCATCAATAAAAGATGCTCGGGTTAATCATATTGTAAAACCTTATTATCTATCATTAATTAAGCTATACAATAAAGGACCAGATTTCTTCCCTGAATTAATTAAAAATGGATTAGCTATCACCCATGGGGATCTGCATATGCAAAATATATGTAGCAAAAATGTTACTGGTCATACACCATGGCCTATTCAATTCATCGATTGGGAATCAGCAAAATACGCTCCAGTATGGTTTGACATGGTTGTATTAGTAGAACTACTGCTAGGCTTCAGAAAAGATTGGCAAGCCAATGCAGAAACAATACGTACTAAATGTGTACGTCTGTACGTGGAAGAAATGAAAAAATACGGAATTACGTTTAAAACAAACCCTATGACTCTTTATAAAATGGCCTACCTCCAGCGCACCTTAGAAAGAGGTCTTCATACTCAGTTGAGAAGGATTGCTGATAATCGTGAAGGTGAGCTCTTAAGTTATCACCTTGAAAAAATTTCAACATGGGGCAGGGAACTAGGAATATACGAATAAATAGATTTTGGAAAATAGCTTTTAGACTATCGATTTAACAATAGTCTAAAAGCTATTTTTACCTTAATGTACAAGCAATTTCCCTTTTCAAAAATACAATATATAGAAACACCAATTTTAAATAAAGGCAGGGAATTTATTTGACTAAATTTTATTATGATTCTAATGAAGAAAGTAAGCACTGCTTGAAAGCGATGTATGACATGCGTAAAAATAAAGAAGAAAAAGACTATGGCAAAGATAAATGCAAAGACAAACACGAAAAAGACTACGGCAAAGATAAATGCAAAGACAAACACGAAAAAGACTACGGCAAAGATAAATGCAGAGATAAACATGAAAAAGACTACGGCAAAGATAAATACAAAGATAAACATGAAAAAGATCATGGCAGAGATAAATGCAAAGATAAACATGAAAAAGATCATGGCAGAGATAAATGCAAAGATAAACATGAAAAAGATCATGGCAGAGATAAATGCAAAGATAAACATGAAAAAGATTATGGCAGAGATAAATGCAAAGATAAACATGAAAAAGATTATGGCAGAGATAAAGTTGTCTTTTACGAGAAAGACTATGCTAAAAATAAATGTAGATGCAGTAAAAGTTACTACAATTAAGCTATTTGATTCTAACTCTAATTACTTGTAACTAAATAAGTATCAAGAAAGGACTATTGACTCTCGGGTTAATAGCCCTTTTCTTTTTCACAGACAGAATGTCTAAAATATAGCTGCAGTAATCAAGATACTTAAAATTTTCTAGTAATAAAAAAACCACCATGCACAAAGTAAATTGTACATGGTGGTTTTTTATTATTTTAGAAGCAACAGCCTTTATTGGATTTTTTATTTTGACTGTTACAACCAATACAAAATGTTTTCTGTATAAAGACATTTAAAGTTCCAGCCGTAGTAGCAGAAGGATTCGAAACAGTTAATTTTTCAAAGTTTTCAACTTGAAAAGCTCTTGTAGAACCTGCAGGTATAGTCGCTGAGATCGGTAGCCTAGATCCTCTAACAAAAATTGATACCGTAAGACCAGTAGCTACACCAACACCAGTAGCTGCAGCTGATAACTGAAGAAGCGTTTTGTTATGGTTTCTAGTAAAGTCTTCAAAAACAGTTACATCTATAGCATTAGCAGGAACTGCAATAGTTAATGGGATATTTCCTGTTAAATTGGTTCCAGAACCCTCAATTGTATGATTTTCAATAAAGAATTTTTCATTCTCTTTTTTCTTATTATATGAACCCTTAGATGGGTAAGCTGCTTCTACATAATATACTTCATCGTTTTTATTATGGTGACGATAGCTTTTTATAATAATCACTCCTTTTTTATTTATATACTATTTTATTCATTTGTTTATAAAATGTTTGTGTGCTTGTCCAATAATAGTCATTTTCATAAAAAAAGTGATTATTAGACTATCTAATTTCAGGTTAACAACACGTTAAAGGAATTATTTGTATGTAGAGATAAGGTAATTAGAGTAGAAATTTCGCAGAGATTGGTTGTTTTATAAGCTAATAGAAACAGTAGTAGTGAAGTTTAAGGCGTAAACAAAGATGTAAAATTCAAGTACAATACAATGCTTTAATTGCAGAATTTCACCACCTCACCATTTGGTGAATAGAAAATGCATTCATGCATGATTACTTTAACAATTAGAGCATTCACCTTTTGTTCCCTCTCAGGTTTCTTTCTGGAATCAAAAGGTGAATCTCCACACCTATACAAATACATATAATAAACTGTTTACAGAGTTAGTTTACGTTCATTGATCATTTTGTAAACTATATCTTCATTGTTTTCTAAAAGCTCTTTAGTAGTGGCACTATGGTTTTTGGCATGGCGAGAAAAATTCGCTTTGCTATACCATTGGTGACATAGAGGACAAGGTAATTCGTTTTCAACTTCATAATTAATTGACGTCCACCTAGTAGAAAAAAAAGGAGATTTATCTGTATTTTCCTTTGTATACGAAGTGTTTTCACGATGTATACGATTTTGTATTCGCTGTGTAGTTGCAGCAACTTCATTTGTACTGGCGTTGTATAGACCATCTTCTAATTCTTCTTTAATGAGCAAATATCCAGCTTCAGACATAGATAACCCTAACTCTTCACAACGTTGTCGAAATTGCTCATATATACTTTCAGGTAACCGAATGGGCAGAACCTTACTTGGTTCTTTTGCTTTTGATTGCCGAGCGTACTTATCCAATTTCCCCAACCTTATCACCTCATTTATACAATTTGTATATACATTCAATACAATTCTTTATTGTTCCTGCTAACGCCTTAACTACATCCTGTATACGCTATGTAGTTAAAGCGTTTTAGAGTGAAACCTATTTACTTAATAAACTTGGTGGATGAAGAGGTGAAAATTGTATCGATAATGCTCCTAAACAATGAGCCCGGATGATGCTAGTTATCAGTAGGATTCACTCTTAGGTTATAGATTCTATATCACTTATACTATCATTAGGCGCTCATTTACCAAGTAAATGAATACCATAAGTATTGGAAGTTCTATTTGAAGAAACAACTGAAAAACTTACAGTTATTTTAATATTTGTTAACAAACCTATATATAATCATTTCAGATAAAGAAGGCACGTGTGAATGTATATGTTGGACAAAAGTCGCTAGAGTAATATTTTTTCATCTTTTCCTTATAACAGCTATAAAAGGTCAAGTTATAATCAACTACTCTAATGTATAAAGAACCTCAAGGTTACCTTTCTTCTTTTATCCTTCTTGTATGTCTACTCTCCCCTTCACTGATTTAAGGTAGATGAAATTGCAATAAAAGGAGGTATTGACACTTGATACGTAGATACGTTCTCTGTAAAAAGATCTCTTACAAAAAAAAGAAACGAAAAGCTCATTGTTACAGATCACCCCATTCTGTATATGTTTCCAATTCACAATCTATATTGGTATTTTGTTCCATCCATAACCTCTGTAATCAAAAGTACAGAGGGCCTCAGGGGCCTCAAGGGCCTCAGGGATCTCAAGGGCCTCAGGGATCTCAAGGGCCTCAGGGATCTCAAGGGCCTCAGGGACCTCAAGGGCCTCAGGGACCTCAGGGGCCTCAGGGACCTCAGGGACCTCAGGGGCCTCAGGGGCCTCAGGGGCCTCAGGGGCCTCAGGGGCCTCCACTCTCAGATTTAATTCCCTCCACTAATTTATTATATTTTACTTTTTCAGATGGTCAAAAACGCCTATATACCAATAATGATGGGATAGCTCAATATGGAACCACTGAAATATTGGCACCTGAAGAAGCTTCTTATATCAATTTATTTATTAATGGTATTCTACAGCCTCATATTAATTATCAAATTCAAAAAGGAAGCTTAACTTTACTCACAGAAGAAGTACCTTCAAAAGGGGTTCCTATTATTATCCAATTTGTGTTAATTAATAAGGAATTATAAAAAAGTTTATAAATTCTAAGATAGTCATAAAAAAAAGAACTGACTTCCCCAGTTGGGAAATCAGCTAAAAAATAGAATACATTAGTTAGTTTACAACAAACTCAACCACAATAGGGGTAGCAGATGCAAGGGTGTCTCCATCAGGAATGGTAATAAAACTATTAGTAACTGTTGAAGTATCACCTGTTTGAATTTGCCCGTTAATATAAAGATTATAATAAGCAGGAGCAGTTGGAAAAACTGTAGCAGCTGTTCCTCCATCAGTAGTAAAAGCTGTAGCAAGAATACTATAGGTAGCGCCAGTACCTGTTCCTGCTCCTGCAGTGCTACTAAACCTTAAAGAATTCATAAAGGGCTTAACGATTGGCATTTATGATCCTCCCTTCTTAATTATTGAATTATTTATCGCTCTTCTTTTTTAAAAATTTTAAAATGCTTCTTTACGAATACACTTTGAAATCATTAAAGGAAATATAAAACAACGCTAATTCTCTATTTATTATTCTTCTACTTTAATTTAGAAACGGCAAAAGACCTAAATGGTAAAAAAGATTCTTCACCATTTAAAAATTTGGACTACCTCTATAGACTATTGACCGTGGCAAATAATAGAAATCTGACTATTAATAGATAGAGGGGATATTAACATTCTTTCTACATCCCATGCTTCGAAAGGAGAATAAGACATATGCCTATTATTAAACCTGTTTTTACAGCCACTAGTACAATTGCTGGAGATATTACAGTAGCAACAGCAACGAGTGTGGCTCCTACCCCAGCAAGATTTACAACATTTGTAACGGCCCCAATGGTTGCAGGAGGAGTCACATCGATACCTGCTGGAAGCTTTATTGATGATGTAGGAGCAACAATCACAGCTTTGCCTGATGTAACAGCTAATTCTTACGCTAATATATATATCAATGGAGTCATGCAACCTACTAATGTCTACACTTTATCTACTACAGCTTTAAATATTGATGATACTGTAACTGTTGGAGCACCTGTAATTGTAGAATTTGTTACTCACTCTGCAACTTCTACCTCAACTCCAACTAGTACGTTATCTGTCACTACCGTAATTAATACGTAATCCTATATAAAATAAAAAACATGACAAACCTTTAATATTGTCATGTTTTTTATTTTATATTGGAGTGTAACATTTGAATTTCCAATATAACTAATTGCTCTTTATATAGACTCGTAAAAAAGATTCTTTTTAAATATGCCTTTCATTGTCCAATCAACTGAAAACCCTATTCTATATACTATAGTGTAAGAAAATAAAGGAGTGATTGATATAAACTTACAAGATATAAAAGGCTCTTATAATTTGGTGGCTGGCTTAGGAAGCTGGTGTGGCCCAGCGCTTTATTCCGAACGTCACGGTTTGAGAAGGCATTCGTTTCCTCTTGATTGGATGCAATCTCCTTTTCTCCCTGACGTAAATATATTATTAAGAAACAAATTTCAAGGTTTTATGGAAGTAGAAAACATAATTGAAAAAGACATACTAGCTAATTATGTAGATGATAATGGATATCCTATTTTTAAATCCGGTACTTCTGAATCAATAAGAGCTCATTATGTTACAGATATTAAATATAACATTGACTCTGTTCACGACTTTCCTATGGTTCCTAACCAAGACTGGTCTGTCCAATACCCACCTTATAAAATAAGATTAGATCATCGTATTCAAACATTTCTTAATCAAATTGCACAAAGTCAACGTACGTTATTTATAAGATATGAATGGATGCCCACAAGCTACGAAGACGTAATTAACTTAAAATCAATTTTAACAGACATGACTAACGGTAACTTTAACCTTCTGTTAGTTGAGACTGTTGACGAAGAATTACCTGGAGTAAAAGACATGAATTTTGGAACACCTGAAGACAAAATTTGTTGGGTTCAAGTTTCGCGAGATAATTGCACCAATACTTCTGTTTGGAATGATTTATTAAGCGGAATAACACTATTAAATTAAACGTTACTCTTTTTTCCTATAATATATAAAAGAAAAGGGACAAGTATACAAGCAAACCTCCTTAATTTTCATATTAATATAATAGAAACATATAAAGGAGGTTACACTTTGAGTTGTTCTAAAAAAAGAAAGTGCTACTGTAGTTGTCTAAATTCCAAACCTTCAAGAAAAAAAGAAAAAAATTGTAAAAAAACAAGATGTGCAGAGAAAAATTATTTTTGTTCCAATAGATATAATAATGCACTTATTGAAACTGATACAAGACAAGAGATCCTCAGTGATCAAGTTTCTGATTCAATCATTCTTGTGAAAAACTCCTGTGATGTTACTATTACTGCAACAGATACACAGACAACCATATTTCTTCAAAGCTTCATACAAATATTAACCATTTTCTTACTTTCAATAGGTCTCGATGCCAATTCAATAAGGCTGTTTTTACAAGAAGTTTCTCAGACCGCAAGGTCACTTCAATTAAATAGACAAAGAGTTATCGTTAAAAACAGTAAAGGTGTCAATGTAACAACATCCAATAACGATACAGCTGTTTTTATACAAAATTTTTTACAAGCGTTGACCTTATTACTAACTCCTTAGAAAACCATTGAACCTTTAATAACCTGTTAATAGAATTGTTGAAAATACTATGCGAACAGAGTTATGACAAGTAGTATCTTCAATATATCCTCATAAATTAACTAACAGTGTACAAGCTATTGAAAATTCTTTGCTACTACAGCCTGTACACTATTTTATTACAGAGAAAGTTATCTAAAGCCACTGCATTTATAGAATGCCTATGTTACAACAAAACGCAAAACACTTTTTATAACCTCTATTTAAACGATTTTTCATAACTATAAAAGAGTTTTTCAGTCATCATAAATACATATGTAATACTCATAAAAAAGAAGCGTGTTAACACACATTCCATATCTAGGAACAAATAAGTAACGCTTGAAGGAAGAAATGGAGTAATTCAGTAACTTATAAATTACCTATAGGTAAACGTTTTTTCTATCCGTATTTCCCATTTCTTAATGTAGCAAGTAATTGTTCTAAATTGTATTTTCTCGCAATAGGAAATAAGCTTTTACCTGGTTCTCCTTCATACTTCTGAAAAAGATCCAATATAATAGGTCGGTTTTCTTCATGAAATCTATCTATTTTGTAAAAGCTTTGTTTAATCAGTTTTTCAGTTATTTTTATATGCATCTGTTGATTCTGTTCTCGTATTAAAAATCGTTCTTTAGATTCTTGGGGGACAACATCTAAAAAAATAATAATATCGGCTTTACTAAAACGTACATCATAAGTATCTACATATCCCCATCCCTCAACAATCCAACTCGCTGTATTTAACACCTTTTCCAACTTCTTTTTAAAATATCTCTTTCGTTGCCTAATTTGCGATATTCTTCTCATTTTAGGTTCTCTGAACCACAAATCTAAATGATGGATAGGTATATGCAAATTCTCACCTAACTGTGTAGCTAGTGTAGTTTTACCAGAACAACAATTACCAAATATAACAATTTTACACATAAATATCACCTCAATTCATATATAAAATTAAATCAAGCTGTTTATTACCATTTTTATACATTTAATTATGCTCGCTACGTACAAAACATCATAAACCTTAATTGAAAAAGCTATCCAACAAATAACTTGTTGGATAGCTTTTTAGCTGCTACTTATTTCCTTATAACAAATTTAATAGTAACTTGAACCGATACCCCTTCTATACTTACTATCTGTACAATAGCTGAATCATCTCCTGCAAAGTTTACGTTAGGAATGTAAATGAACTCACCTGTCTCCGTGTTAAGTTTAAATTTACCGTTTTTCGTCCCCTTGAAGATTTGATATTTAAGAGGTAGGTTTTTGACTGTACAAGCATCAATTTCACCACATATTTTCTTGTTAATGGTTCCTTTTATGCATTGATCAGATACCTTTATAGGACATTTACCTTTTGATTTATTTTTGCGCGGATCTCGCAACGATTTCTTTTTATTTTTAGATTCACCAGGAACTGGTGTCGGTGCTGGCGATACTCTTCTTTCCACGATGAAAGTAAGTGCTGCTTCACTTGAAGCTCCATCCGAATTAGTGACCCTTATAATCACCCTATCGGTCCCCACAAAATTAACATTAGGAACATAAATGAACTGGCCTGTATTCTGATTAATTCTAAACTGACCATTTTGAGCACCTGTTATGGCTTGATAAATTAGTGGTAAAGAATTTGGATCAATAGCAATGAGCTGACCAGTAGTAAGAGTATTAACAAATAACTTTATTACTTGCCCTACCACATTAGGAGGCTGAGGGTCTCTGCCTACTACAACTGTTACCACTACCAGTAATTCTGTTCCTAGATCATCTCGTACTAATACAGTAAAGGTATCCGTTCCTACAAAATTAGGCGCAGGCTGATAGACAAACCTTCCATTGGAATCAACGGTTACGCTACCACTTAAAGGCGCTGTTGCTAGTGTATAATTTAATGGACGTGCCAGCAAATTTGTTACCTGAATATTACCAACTACTTGAACACCCTGCAAAGTAGCAAAGGTATTATTTCCTGGAGTAATTATATTATTGCTTGCGGTAGAATTAACAGTAACAATTGAAAACGCTTGTTGTCCGTCACTGTTTCTTACAGATACCACAAATTGATCCTGACCAATAAATCCTAAATTTGGTGTATAACTAAACGTTCCATCTGATCGTAGTACAAGTACTCCATTTGTTGGTGGGGTAGCCACAGCAAAGCTAAGAGGTCTTCCAAGTGCATCTGTTGCGATGATTTGGCTTTCAATAATTTGACCAGTTGGTGTAGTTAAAAGCTGATCTTCAACTGTAATTGGATCATTAACTCCCTGAATCAAAACAGTAACACTAGTTGTTGCTGACTGACCAAGATTATTTGTAACAATTACTGTGAAAGAATCTATACCAGTAAATCCGAGGTTTGGCGTGTATATAAATGAACCATCCGGATTAAAATTCACTGTTCCGTTTGCAGGTAAACTCTGAATTTGATAGGTTAATGGATTACCTAGTGCATCAACTGCCGTAACTTGACCGGTAACAGGTTGATTCGTTACTCCTTGAAGCGTAAGAGGGGTAACAACAATGCTATCTTGTTGTTCTTGAACAACTATCCGCACAATACCAATTGCAGAGTCGCCTCTGTCATTTTGAATTAATACAGTAAAACTATCTACTCCAAAAAATGCTGGACTTGGTGTATAGCTAAACGTTCCATCTGCATTTACCACAGCTGTTCCATTGGATGGAGATGCATTTAAAGAAAATCTAATTGGTCTCCCAAGAGTATCAGTAGCCGATATTGTCCCTGAGACAGTTACACCTTGCTGAGTCTGTACTGTGACGTCTTGTGGTGTAATAGTACTTTGAACCGGATCAATTATAATTGAAACTGAAGCAATTGCTTGATCTCCTTGGTCATTTTGAACCAGAACGTCAAATTGATCTGTTCCACTCACACCAATAGTCGGTGTATAAACAAACGTTCCATCTGGATTTAAAATAACCGTTCCATAAGCAGGGAGATTGTTAAGGGTGTAGGTTAGTGGCCTATTTAGCTGATCTCGAACTGAAAGTTCACCATTTACACTCTGCCCTTCTACTGTTCGAACAATGGTATTACTGGCTACAATTTGATTAGCCAATTGTGTAACAGTTATTTGAACCGTAGTAGCTGCATTTAAACCCGTTTCGTTTTGAACAGACACTGTAAAAGAATCCGTTCCGATGAATCCTGGATTTGGTGTATACGTAAAAGTGCCGTCTGGGTTTAGTATTAAAATTCCATTCACTGGTCCGCCAAGTAAGGTATAAGTTAATGCTTCTCCTTGTGGGTCAATAGCTGCAATACTTCCTGTTACAGGCTGCTGTTCGGTTGTTGATAGTGCTTGATTAGCTACAATTGGCGCCTGTTCTATCGGTCCCTGAGTGACAACAGAAATAGTTGCAACAGCTGTATTGCCAAGAACATCGCTTACAAGTACTTGAAATTGATCTGTTCCAAAGAATCCAGGATTTGGCGTATAGATAAATGTCCCATCTGGGTTAACTATGACAGATCCACTATTTGGATTAGACGTAAGCGTATAAAACAATTGGTTTCCACTCAAATTTGTAGCACTTACTTGCCCAGAAACTGGCGTATTGAATAAAGTCGTTATTTCAGTATTTACCACTGAAATTCTGTCTCCTACTACTACTGTCACAACAGCATTAGCAATACTTTGATTTCCAGCTGAATCTATAACAACGATATCAAAGATATCTTCTCCTGTGAATCCAGGATTTGGCGTATAAACTAAAGTTCCATCTTGATTTAATACAACAGTTCCATTTGATGGCGGAATGGCTACAGCATAACTTAATGGAGAGCCTGCTGGATTCACAGTAGCAATAGACCCACTTACAGGTTGATTTGCTAAAGTAGTTAAAGTTAGCCCTTCAGCGCTAATCGGTAAATCTTGAGACTGAACTTCTACAGTAATAGTTCCAAACCCCTGGTTTCCAAGAGGATCTCTGGCAAAAACAGAGAATGAATCTGTTCCTACAAAACTTGGGTTCGGCGTGTACGTAAATGTTCCATCTGAATTAATAATGGCAGTACCATTAAGTGGTGCTAAATTTAGACCATATACTAGTGGATCTCCTTCAGGGTCAAAGGCAGGAACTTGCCCTGTTACAAACTGACCCTGTACAGTTGATAGTGATAAATCTACGACAATCGGTGGTTGGTTCACTCGAATTACACTGACAGTTACAAGAGATTGTGCACTAGCTCCACGACTATCCCTTACCTCCACTGTGAAAGAATCCAAACCAATAAAATTAGGGTTTGGGGTATACAAAAAGGTGCCATCTGGATTTACCACAGCTGTTCCATTAAAAGGGGTACCCGATAAACTAAAAGTGAGTAAATTATCGTCTGGATCTGTGGCAAAAACTTGCCCACTAATTGCTACATTTTCTATAGTCTGAAGGATAACATCACTCGTAATTGGCGAATTGTTCACGTCAATAACTGTAACATTTACAATAGACACTGCTGTAAGACCTGTTGAATCTTCTACGATAACCGTAAATAAATCTGGACCTACATAATTAGAATTAGGTGAATATATAAAACTGCCATCTATATTTACTGTGGTGCTTCCATTCACTGGAGAAGTTCCTAAGCGATAAGTGAGCAGATCTCCATTGGGATCACTTCCTACTACCTGGCCAGTTACAGATTGATTTTCAAGAGCAGTAATCGAATAATTAGGTACAATGGGTGGCTGTTCAACTGGTATAACAATAACAAATACATTCGTAATAATAAACTGTCCAGTTGGATCGGCTATACGTACAGTAAACGTATCATTTCCAGCAAAATTCTCGTTTGGTACATAAGTGAATAACCCTTCTTGATTGATTACTGCTGTTCCATTAGTCGGTAAATCTTGTAAGGTGTACGTCAGGGGATCTCCTTCAGGATCAGTTGCTACGATTTGGCCTGTAACAGGACTTTCTTCAAAAGTAGTAACCGTAATAACATCTGGACCTACTGGTGGATCATTTACTGGAAGAATCGTAATCGTGATGGTGGAAATGGCTGTTCCTCCTTGGCCGTCGCTTACTACGACACTAAAGCTATCTACCCCGTTGTAATTTTCATTTGGCGTATACGTGTAGGTTCCGTCTGGATTTACTACCACCGTTCCATTCACCGGACCTGTCAGTAACCCGTACGTTAGGGGATTTCCGTCCACATCTGTTGCCACCACTTGGCTATTTAAACTCGTGTCTTCGTCGATCACAAACTCATAGTTCGGCACCACTGGTACATCGTTCACTGGCGTGACCGTCACAAATACATTTGTCACTATAAATGCGCCCGACGGGTCGCTTATTAACACTGTAAATGTATCCGGACCATTATAATTTCCATTTGGCGTATACGTGAACGTACCATCTGGATTTACCGCAGCCACTCCGTTTGTTGGCGGATCTTGTAAGCTGTACGTCAGCACCTCTCCATCTGGATCAAACGCTGTAATTTGACTCGACACTGGCGTATCTTCATTGGTAACCAACGTCACCACCACTGGACCTA
>NZ_JBLTIR010000018.1:0-43415 GCF_053345675.1 Priestia sp. D51
AGTGAGAAAGAGCCGTCGAATTTTACACTTTTTGCTTATTTGCTTTTTACACTTCTGCTGAAAATACACTTTTTCGATGTTTCATTCGATAACTATCTCCATCCATATGAATGACTTCTACACGATGAAGTAAACGATCTAAAATTGCAGTGGTAATTCCTTGATCTCCCATTAATTCACCCCACTGTTCAGGGCTTTTATTGGATGTGAGAATGATGGAACTTCGTTCATACAAATGATTAATTAAATGAAAAAACAAATTTGCTTCTCGCTGATCCATTGCCATATACATTAAATCATCAATAATGACCAGATCGGCGCCTCTTAATCGCTTTAGCTGCACTTTTGATTTATTTAGAAATTCTTCCGTTTTTAAAAGATGAATAAGCTCACCCATAGTTACGAAATAGACGTTGAAACCTCTGTGAATAGACTCAATTCCCAAACCGATTGCTAAAAATGTTTTACCAACGCCTGGCGGTCCCAATAAAATTAAATTATACTGCTGCTCAAGCCAGTTTAGCTCTGCGAGCTGGGTCAATTGGCGCCCCGTTAAAGCTCTTTGCTCTTCTAAATTAAATTCACTTAATGACTTCACGTAAGGGAAGTGCGCCCACTTCATTCTTCTTTCTAAACTCTTTACTTCACGTTTTCTCAGTTCATAACGTGTGATAGATTCAAGAAATTCTAAATACGTCCAAGAAGATTTTTCAGCCTCACGTAGGAGCTTTGGTAGCTCCTCAGCTGTTTCCGATAACCTTAATTGGCGAAAGTGCTCCTGCAAGTCATTTACAGTCTTATTCACTGTGGTTCACCCCCTAAAATACTTGTGTAAGCAGTAAGGGAGCGAGTTGTCACTATGATGTTGTCTTTACCTGAATGTTTTATAAAGGGAGGCTTCACCTTTTGGGTGCATTCAGTTTGTAATGCATCTTGATGGTTTGCGATATCCCGAAAGTCATTGGCGCTGTAAAGTTTATCTATGATGCATTTAGTCAAAGTGTCTTCAATCCACATTGGGTATTTCTCAATGACGTTTTGAATAATTATGAGCTGATCACGCCGATACCGTGGGTATCTTAAACAAATTTCATTTAAATAAAAAGTTGCACGTTCCTGATCTTCAAAATGTGAAACCAGTTGTTTCTTAAATTCTTCAATACCTTTTGAGCGATCCCGGATATGATGTAGATGTTGAATAAGCTTTCCCTTTTCATTACTAATGCTATGTTCAGCAATTACTTCTCCCTCTAACTGTTTCCGGATAATCAGCGTTGGCGGTTGGCTCGAAGTGACTTCAATAAAAACCTCATTATCAGAGGCTGCACTATACGTTCCGAGAGGAACGGAATAACGGTTTGATTTGAACCGTATTGTATTGTCCTTACTAATATTCCTTGTTATACTTGGGGTAATGACGCTTTCATATGAAAGTGGTGAAGAGACGGGCTGTAAGTGTTGCTTTTCGACGGGGAACACTTCAGCTGGTCTTTTTTTCGTTGTCTGATGAACATGTTGATTTCCAGTGCGATGTAGCCACTGTAACGCACGGTTATTCCAATCTTCAATATTGCTAAATACTCGGCTATCTGCGAAATTTCCCTTTATGTACTTTACAACATTCTCAATCATTCCTTTTGATTCTGGGTCTGCCTTACGACATAAATGAACTTTAAACTTACGCTCATTTACATAGCTTTGAAACTCAGAAGTTAAAAGTAGCTGACCTGAATTTTCGCTTACTGTAATTAAACGATCCTGATCATACACAATTTCTTCTGTACGTCCTCCGTAAAATTGAAATGCATTTTCATGACATCGAATGGCATCATTTGTTGTAAAAGGCCGGTCCTGCCACTCCATGTATTTGTATCGAGAGTGAGCTAAGACAAAAGCGATGAAATATAGTTTGATTTCATTCTTTTCAGTTGTCTTCTGTTTCGTTTCTCCCCAATCCACCTGGATTTGCTTACCCATAGGTTGTTCAGGGATTGCTTCATATTGCCGAATTATTACTTTTTTCTCAATCTGATAAATCTCCCGCATCTCTTTCACATATGCTCTTACTGTACTCTCGCCCACAACTAAATCGGGATAACGCTCTAGGAGCCAATCGTGGATTTGTGCTGCACTGAGATGAGGGTATTCTTCAAGCCAAGCGATAATCCAATCCCTGTAGGGATCCAACTTCTTACCTTTACCTTGAAGCTGTTCCATGTATGCTTTTGTCTCTTCAAATGTCATTTTTAAATATTTATAAACGGTTGGTCTTGATACTTTGAGCTCCTGTGCAATTTGAGATACTTTAAACTTCCGTTGATGTAGTTGTTGAATATTTAAATAAAGCATTAACTTCTCCTCCAAGACGCTGTCCCCCCAGTAAAATAACACATTCTATTATTTTACTAGAGTTCTAGCTTATTGAAGCAAAAGTGTAAAATTACATTGAGCAAAAACTGTCAATTATATTCTAGCGTTTACAACTATTCTATATAATAAGATTTTTATTCTGTATATGGCTATACTTTATGTCATTTATGAGAATTAATTTTATGGTATTATTTTCTATAAAAAGAAGCTTTTTTTAGGCGTAAAGGGAGTCAATTATAAAGGAAGTTAGCTTTAACTCTAAAAAAAGACCAATTACTATATACCTGGATTAAATTGTTTGAAATAAATATTGTTGACAGGAAAAGGAACAAGGGTATGAACTAACAAAAATGAGGAGTACAACTATAAAAGGCATAAAGGAAGAAGGACTAAATTTTAATCATTATTTATAGCTAACAGATGTAGTATATCTTTCTAAAAGCGTTTTTTATTTGCAAGCACACAAGTAGGACAGCCGTTTAAATACCTAAAAATATTGGCTATCCTATTTGTAATAATATAGTTTATTCACTTTGACAGATTACTTTAGCTTCTTCAATTTCATAAACTATGTCACAGAGTTTCGTAATATCTTCTTGATTATGGCTTGTAAAAATAATGGTCTTCCCATCTCTCTTTAATTCTAATATGAGGTTTCTAATAGATTCCACGCTTTTTTTATCCAATCCATTAAAAGGTTCATCTAAAATTAATACTTCTTGATTTTCCATTATTGCTTGTGCAATAGAAAGTTTTTGTTTCATCCCTAGAGAATAATTTTTCACTTTTTGTTTTAACTTCCAGTCCAATCCTACCCTTTCCATTGTATCCTTAATATTCTGTTCAGAAATAATATTTTGAATGTTAGCTAGGCGTTTTAAATTTTCGAAACCTGTTTTACTTGCAAGGTAAGCAGGTCTATCAATAATCACTCCAAAAGAGTTAGGGAAATCTTGTTTCTTATCCATAAAGTCTTCATGAATATCAATTTTTCCAGAATCGGGTTTTATAAAACCACAAATCATTTTAAAAAGAACGGATTTACCTGATCCATTGGGGCCAACTAAGCCATATATTTTCCCTTTTTGAAATTCTATATTTATATCATTAAACAATTCGATATTATTAAACGTTTTATTTACGTTTTTGACACTAATAATGTTCATTAAGCTCCTCCTATATTTAGGAAAAAAATATTTTTCTTGTTTAGTAAAAGTTTTACGATAGTTAATTCAATAAAGATATATAACAGTAAAATAGATGTTTTAGATAATACAATCGAATAATTACTAGACAAGTAACCCAGACTGTTTAAGGCCGATGGAAATATTCCATATGCGTTTATCATTGGTAGCCCTAAAACAATAGTAATTCCAGAGATTAATAGAATGTATCCAATTTTTCTAGTAACGCATATTACAATAAATAAGATTAAATTGTAATTAACGAGTTGTAAGAATCCATTGATTGTAAACTGATAAGCTAATATCCCAGCTGTTATATGAGTACTACTCGTAACGTGATTTTCTAGTTTTAAATTAATGCTTAAGCTAATCAAAAATGTGTAAAGAAATAAGAAAGCAATAATTGCAAAAGAACTTATAATCATCCTCAAGAATACTTGTTTGAACCACCTATCAAAAGACTTATGTCTTATTAATATATAGTAGATGTCTCCATTAAACATATCTAAATACTTATTTTGGTTAATAAATGGATAGGCGAAAAAAACAAGAATAAAAAACATGTACGTATATAGTGAAAAACCTTTTGTAGAAACGCCATAATATTGATAGTAAAAATTGTCCCAGACAGTATAAGATGTCTTAGGAATTATAAAGCTTTGAGCCAATATACAGCCTGAACAAAAAATAATAAAAACTGTAGCCATCATAGTTTTATTTTTAATCATTTTTTTAACTTACCTACCAATAACAGTATAATCATTAAAGTAATATAAGTAACAATAGGATAAATATAAGAAAATAGCCAAGTATACGCATATGAGACAGATATATAATTAGCTATATTGAGATATGGAATATTTGTGAAAATCTTAAAGGAAATAATAATTCCAATAAAGATAAACACTCCAAGACTATACACAACCTTATACTTAGGAATAAACAAAAAAAGGACTGCTAGTATAAGGTATACATCTAATAAAAAAAAGAGCAAGTAAATGATTTGAGCTATTGCATATAATACGGGAGTATTCGTTTCACTTAAGTTGTAAGACATATTACTTAAGATGTCTAAAGATGAATATTTACTCCATTCTATTGAAAAAGGAACCCCAAAGCTCATCCCCAAGATTATTACAATAATCAACCCTTGTAAGATTATTGCATATAAGAAAGTTTGAGTAAGTCCATACCTTAGCCATCGTCTGTAACTAGAAAGTCGGATAAATATATTTTCATTCCAGCTATCATTTATTAATTTAATAGAAATAACGATCCAAATTGGTAAAATAAAATATATTATAAAAAAAGGATCCGATAAGAAAGTAAAAAAGATGTCCCACACGTTATAATTAGCGTTATATTCAATAGCAGAATCAACTACCTGATTCTTAATATATAAGCTGTAAAACAAAACAAATATTATAAATATTATCCACCTTGTATTGGATAAATAGTCTATTATTTGTTTTAAATACTTCATATTGTATCTTCCAAACTGTTAATCTTAAATTTAAATACATATATAGATAGGAATATATTAATTAAAAATAGGACAAATACAGTAACACAAGTTGTAATGATAGGTTCTTGTTCAATACTAAATGGAAACACAACATCTGCCATTCTAAAAGGTGCTAAAGTATCTGAAAAGCTAAATGAAAACGTGCCTATTAAGTAAAATAATACAGGAAATGCAATCCCAATTAACTTGTTTTTAAAAAGTAAAACTGTAAAGAAACCCAAAGAAGAATATAATACAGCATTTAAACCAACCCAAAATGAAAACACTAAGCCATACGCAAAATTACCATATTTTAAGAACTGGGTAAAAGTATTTCTAGTATATGAATCTAATATAAGGCTCTTACCAGAAAGATGATAAACTTCTGGATGATACTCAACCATATTTAAAGATGGTTGAATGTAAAATGAAAATATAAACAGGTTAAAAGTAAACAGAAAAAATACGATAAATGTTAGGAAAACATTGCTTAGTAAACTAGATCCTAAAAGCGTCTTCAAAGGTGCTCTCATTCTCTGATAAACCATAAAACGATTGCTTAATAAGTTTGAAAATCCACCTACGTAGACTATAATTGTCAAAAAGACAAATATTAAAGGCAATATTCCTTCAAACATAAATGTATAAACGTCTAATGCATCCCTAAAAATATAAGAATCATGTCTTAGAAAAAAAATTACATAAGGGTATGCAAAAAGAAGAACTAAAAAAGCAAAGAATTTTATACCTAAACTGTTTTTAACTTCCTTTAAAAAAAGATTTCTAATAATCTTAATAACATCCTTTCTATAAATTAGAATATTTTCAAAACAAGAGCTTGGAGTGAAAAATCACTCCAAGCTCTTTATTATATAATATCTTAATTAATTACTCTTCCATTTTGTGCCCATTGAAATATTAGGACTTGTCAGATCTGAGCTATACTGTAGTTGAGTAGCATGGCCAGCTTTAACTGGATTAGGAATTGCATAACTTCCCGTATTTACGTTTCTTACCCAAGCCCCTGTACCTTGACCTGCGCCGCCAATAGCTCGAACATCAATAGAGTTCTTTTTACTAACACTAGTAACCTTTAAATCAGAAGAAGCATTAGATTTAGATTTATTTTGAGTACTAGACGTAGTTGAACCATTATGGCCCGGAACAGATAGATATTCTGTTTTAGACCAAGAAGTACCTGCATTAGCTACAATACTTCCAGATAAAGCAATACCTGCTACAGTTAAAGCAGTTAAGTTTTTTTTCCAATTCATTAAAAACATCTCCAATTTTCTTTATTATGTTATTTCGCCTAACAAGTATACATTTTTGGAAATTTTATTACAAGTGTTTCTTTATTTACATAAAATTAGTAATATTCAATAAATAATAGTTATGTATATATTAAATTTCAATAGTTAAGTTAATACATAACAAAAATCTTCCAGAAAGTTAACTTCCAAGCAAGCTTAAACTTTCTTCCACTTATGATAGGTCTTCATATACTTTTATAATCCCTTTTGATAGAATAAATAGAATATAAATCAAAATTTTACAATTAAAAGTTTCAAATGTGCACATCACTTCTTAGCGAAAATAAACAACAAAAGGACGATTATATGAACAAAAAAAGTCAATCAGGCCCACCAGATAAATGGGATATATTTTTTACAATTTTTTTGCCTGTTTCACTAGTAATAGGTTGGATCGTTACTATTTTGGTATGGATTGCAGAAATGAATAAATAAAAAAAGGCGTTTGGCCATTCCAACGCCTTTTTTTATTTGTTCATTATTATTACCTTTGGCTTAAATTTGTTGGCATTCAAATGTATTTATATTCTCTCTTTAAGTTGTTCTGTTTTCTTCGGGAATTTCTCGATCTTATAAATCACTATTTAATAATATTTATATAAAATTCAATATTATTAAAATTAATGTAAAAAATGAAATTATGCTCAGATATCCATCTGTTTTTATCTTGTAGCCTTTGAATTTATACTTGTATATGCTCGTAAGATTAACAAAGCTCTTGTAGGAATACGTAATCGCAACCAATGCACCAATCATAACAATTCTAGTATCTGGTGCAGATAACTAATGAAAAACCTTATAGAAAGTCCTTGAGTAATTACTTTTCCACGTGAACAACTGTTGATTTTAGGAATTATTTCCTTTAAACTAAATGCAAGTCACTCAAATGAGTGACTTGCATTTAAAGAGTGTGAGGGATTATATGACTAAAACACCATCCGGATTTAAGCGATTAAATGCTGACATTCCTGAGGAATTGTTTAAAGAATTTGCAAAGAGGTGTATTGAAGAGGGCGTAAGCAAAAAAGAATTTCTTGTTCAACTTTTGGAGAAAGAACTCTTTAAAGATTCAAAGAAGTAAGGAAAAAAACAAAATAAAAGGGCACTTTCCCTGCCAGGAAAGCACCCCATGTAGAACTCGTAAGGACCTCTATTATAACATGGGTTGCCCTCAAAAAACAGGAGGGTCTTATTATGGAACAAAGCGAAAAACTTTTAATGGGAATTGAACATATTTTGAGTGTAGCATCTGATTTAGTTGATGAAGTTGCTCGACTAAAACGTGTAGAAGAAGAATGCAAAATCCTTAAAGAAAAAGTATTTCTTAATCAATTTACCGTTGCTGAACAACAAGTTTTCGAGCTTGCTTTAGATGGATATTCTGGACGGGAAATGCAGTTGATTCTGTCTAAAGAAGAAGCCACAATCAAATCACAAAGACAAACGATTATACGCAAATTAGGTGTATCCTCCATGAAAGAAGCCGTTAAAAAATTTCAACATTTAGAGTACGAATCATCAAGAAAAATTCTTCAATCCCAATAAACTGACGTGACCTGCAGAGGGACTTCATATCGTCAGAATATACACAAAGAGTCACCTGTAAAGGAGACTTTATATCCACACTATATACCCAGAAAGGAACCTTAAGGTGTGCACCTAAGCAACTTTCGTGGTATCACGGTGAAGCTAGGCTCTGCCTAGCCCCACACACCCTGTGGGGGCAAAAACCCCTTATGCTCTTCAGTATGTTTTTTACACTGTTTATGTTGATCCAATAAAAATACAGAAAAGGAGAACCAACATGGAGATTAAAGTGAGAAATGTATGTCCGGTTGCTGTGAGTAAAGTAGATCGTTTAGCCAAAGAAAAAGGTCTTTCTCGACAAGCTTTTTTGAAAGAACAAATTGAAACATTATCTATTATGGAAGAAGTAGAAAAGCAAGAACAAGCTATTGATGATTTGTATGATCGAACCATAGAGACAATGCAAAGATGCTCAGATGCGATGACAAATATGGATCGTACATTCAATAAACTCTTTGGGGAGGATGACGAATAATGACCGCAAGCAAACACAGAAGAATGATTTCTTTGAGTGAAGAGGCTGATGAATATCTTCATAAACATATGAAAGAGAGAGGCTATCGTTTTCCAGGGGACGCCATTGCAGATATCATTCGAAAATATGAACGATTAAAAAATAATGAGCCTGATGAAACATTTTTAGATACTGCTACAATTGACGCAATAGGTCAGGCTTACCTGAAAAGAGCAAGTGGATTTTATCAGTACTTAGGCGATGAGTTAAGTGAGGTAAAAGAAACGACAAAGAACACACAAATAGATACTCGAGTATTAATGGAACTTGTTAATAATTTATACGACCAATTAAATATTCAGAAGTTTAAGTCCACAGAGTTCGGTGAAACAGAGGCTACCAAGAAGGCCAAAAGAGTTGCGCTACACAAGATTCAGGAAGAAAAAATGCATTTCAGGGAAAAAAGAAAACGAGAAGAAGCAGAAGAAATGGACCATTTATTTGAAGATTAATCGTAGCGTTTATAAAAGCAGGCCAAGGCCTGCTTTTTCTGCTTCTATACTATAGTGAGATGAAGAGTTCGAGTAGCTAAGTTCAAAAAGGCCATGTATGAGTAAATTTAGCTTTCATGCCTATGTCCTGATCGATACATTACATTTGTTTTATAGGTGAACCCCTAAGCTACGTAGTTTATTGCTGAAACTTTTAATAGTCATTGGGAGCTTCTAAAAATAAAAAAATGGTATAAACTATTCAAAAGACATTAAAGAGGCTTATACGAATCGTACAAGGCTTCTAGAGCTATCTTAAAAACAAGATGACACATACGATTCCCTCTCACAAACGATATAGTAAAAATTAAATGAACTATATAGTAGCGCATTGCTTTTTACTAACTCCAAGTCGTTTACCCCTCTATTTCAAAATCTCAACACAAGAGTTTAACTTAGGATCAACTTATAACTTATATATAAGCTTCTGTACTACCTTTAAAGCTCAATTTATTCCCCTGCCTTCATAGTTAGAAGCTACTCATACCATATTATGAGCATATTGAACAGGGTGATTTTTTTCTCACTCCATCCACCAAAAAGGATTAGAAAAAATCACCCTACCCAGAATAGCTATTTACCCTTATCATTAAAAGTGTACGAATTACCAAGCCTTTAACGTTATAAAAATGCAGTATTATAACATACTTTTAAATACTTAGGGAGGGGTAAAAAAATACCCCTCCCCAGATTCCACAAATTCAGCTATGATGAAGTCGACTCCTAAAGAAATAACAAACAGATCGTAGCTAAAAATACTTGTTTTGATATATTTTGCTAATTTTTATTGAATTATGAGACTAGTTAACGCTATAATAAAACTAACAAAAACGTGCGGATAGAAAAAAGACTTCAACTGTTTAAGTAGTGTACCACCACTCTTAAACCGTTCCCCCTAGTTACGGTAGGGAAAACACTTGTCGAAGTCTCTTGTTAATAGAGTTAGTTTTTCTATAAAATAAAACTTATGTTTTTATTTTATATGAAATTGACATCTATTTCAAGGGCTTAGTTCATCAAAATCACGGCATTGTTTTCCTTTCTTCAGGGAAACAGTGTCTTTTTTGTGTTCCTTAAAGGAGAAGATGAACAAATGAACAAGATATTAACTTGCTATTTACCAGATGTAAATACCTTCAACGGACGATTTAAATGGTTGTGGAAAGAAAAACCGACCCTTCGCAAAAAGAAAGAAGCGTTTATCGAAACACTTCGTACTTATTTTAAACAACAACAAGAAGCCTTACATAAAGTATTCCCTAAAAAACGTATGGAAATGTTAGATTACGTGATTTATAACCTTGTTGCCACAGGCATTCAAGCGATTCACTCCAAAACACTGATGGAAAAGTTTGATGTATCCCAAAGTACTGTTTCTCGCTTTGTGAAATCATTAAAGGAAACACCGTTTATGATCGTGGCCCGTTATATCAAAGAAGATACGACAGGTGCTCATCCTGATAGCTATGTGTTTATCCTTAAAAACCATAAGAATTTTGATCAAATTTGTGAGGAAATCTTTTTTGCACACGATACAACAGGCATTCAAACACTTCAAAAAGAAGAAATGACAACTCCTGTGACAACTCCTGTGACAAGTCCAGAAAGTGCTAAAAACGTTGATACACCAAGCTTTGAGGACGAAAAAGCGTCGTCCCCCTTTATTAACCTTGATTTACCTAAAAATCATTTAAATAATCATTTAATATCTGCTTCACAGTCGTTTGCTTATATCAAAGGTGTGCCTAAGAAAGTAAATAATGTGTATGCAGGTAAATATGGTCATCAACTAAAAGCTTTTTATGCTCGTATTCAAAATGCAGCAAAAGCAGTAAAACGAGATACAGAGATTGAGATTGTCAAAGAACACGTACATGAAGTTGCTTATACAGCCATTGTTGGTTTAGATAAATATGTCCATGAAGCGAATCACAAGGGTGCTCCCCTATCACTGGATGACATGTGCCGTCTTGTTTATCAAATTGCATTCAATCAATTTACAAAGCTACTAAAAGGGAATACAGAACAACAAACATCTGAGTCAGACATACATACTGAAGCTAAGACAGCTTTATTTACGCCTAAACATATCATCCGCAAGGAATTGGTTCCTGCTTGGTTAAAAGCTGAACAGGAGCAAAATGAGTGTACACAAGAAGAAACTATTTCTTTGGATCAACAGCTTGAAATGATTCAATTAAAGCAAGATTTAGGGCAAGAACTAACGCCAGAAGAAGAAGACTTACTCAAAGAGCACAGTTCTACGTACA
Organism: Priestia sp. D51; assembly: GCF_053345675.1. Taxonomy (NCBI): domain Bacteria; kingdom Bacillati; phylum Bacillota; class Bacilli; order Caryophanales; family Bacillaceae; genus Priestia; species Priestia sp. D51. The sequence continues at coordinate 11,234 of NZ_JBLTIR010000018.1, forward strand.
GTTTGTTAGAAATGGCGCAGCTAAAACAGGATCTAGGACAAGCCTTAACACCACAGGAACAAGCTTTATTGCACCAACAGGACCAGTTAAAAGGATCCGTTTCCTAATTCAAAAGCGAAGAAATCCCTTGGAAGCCGATGTTTAATAAGAGTATTATTATTTAGAACATACTTCTAAATAATCAATATATATAACTACGTAGGAGGAGATCACGATGCCACATAAAATGACAATAACAGGATCTGCGACAGGACCATTACGAGAATACGATCGCTACGTTGCCTTTGATATGCGTGAAAAAGGTTCACCTGCTGCTCCTAAAGGACTGAAGAAGAGTACGTTTATTTCGTATACCGTATTTGTTGCAAAGAAAGCCTTTAATAAAACCGGACTAACAAAAAAGAGTATTATGCATGAAAAAATCTTGATTCAAGGGGAACCAACGTTAGATATTCCCATTGACGAGTGCCCTGGGGAAATTGGTATCATCTGCTTCCAGATTACCGTTCTCCCGAATAAAAACGATAAAGAAGCCAATGAGTCAAAAGATAAGAAAGAAGCCCAACAAGAGGCTTCTAAGGCTCAACAAGAGGTTGCAGCTACTAAGCAGGAAGAAAAACAAGAGTCTGTAGCAAAAGAAGCAAAAACGGTACAGCTAGAAGTGAACGAAACACCTGTTCAAGAGAAAAAGGCTGCACAACCAAAGCAGCAACCTGTTCAGCCAAGAGGGACAAAGGATGTTGTGAGTTTTGATGACATTATCGCTCCTGAAGCCTTCTTAAAGACACGTCCAAACCCTGTGAAAACAGAAGAAGTCATTAAATTTGTGAAGCGTACAGGACACCTTGACAAGCCGTTAACGATTGAGAAAGAAACGAAGGTTTTAAAGGATGGCTATCGTCGTTATATTGTGGCCAAAACCATGAAAATGGATAACGTTCCGGTTGTCTATGAATATCAAAAATAACGTACGATCTAAGGAGGCAGCTATGAATACTAAATATATGCCAGAGTATGGGCTGCAAACATGGGCTTATCATCTAACCTTGTGTTGCCCTTATGATTTAGGTCATTTATCGCCAGATGATCGAAGATACAATATTTACGTGGCTACTCTTATACCAAAATTAAGTATAGATGAAGATTCTGTCCAACTCTTTGAAGATTATATACGTTTTGACGTAATCGTTGGAACAGGCGAACATACTACAAGGGAGACGCTTGACGTTTCCGTCTTTCCAAGTGTTATCCCAGGATTTGATCACAGAAAATTTGAATTTAACTATGAGAAGCCACGTAAAGCAATGGTATTCACAGGTTGGGAAAAAGGTGTTATCGAGTTAAGTCTTCTTCAAGTCTATCGTGAGCATTCAAAGTATTACCTAGATACAGAGATCGTTTATATTGGGCAGGCATTTGGAGAGACTGGAGAACGCCTTCCAGCTGAAGAGTTAATGTCTGATCCTACTTTACAGAAGTTAGAAGCAGATATTTTACGTGAACATCCAGAAAAAGATCTAGCCCTTCTATTATTGGAGTTCAAATCACAATTATTAGAGGAAATAGACAGTGAGGACGAAGATCTACTCGAACTACAAGAAATCACAGAGAATCCGCCTCTGGAATTAAATAATCAAATCATAGATGTAACGGAAGCAGCTCTAATTAATTATTTCAAACCTGATTACAATAAGAAGCTTAACAATGATTTTCCTAGTATAGAAGATTCCGGCTTACATTATCGTTCCGTCACTGTACAGGTTCATCCCGATATTATGGGATTAAAGCTATTCTCAAAGGAAAAGACATACCTATCAAATGAGCGCATTGTCTCTCCTCTTTTACATTCCAAAATTTAAGAGAAATTTTGGAGACCTATTGTTAAGTTTGTAATAGGTCTTTTTTTTATTACCAACAAACTAAAATACTACTCTATATAGTTGTTATTTTGTTATGATAGAAAGGATTGTACTACTGCTATAGCGAAACAAACAACAAGTGAAATCAAAGGAGGGTCGCTATGTCCAGTGAAGATAATTATTCAAAAGTGTATTATTCACCAAGCGATTTGATTGCTATGCTAGCTATAAAAGAATCTACTTTACGGAAGTATGCATATCAGCTTGAAAGAGCCGGATGGAGTTTTGGTAAAAACGATCAAGGTCATAGACAATATAGTGATAAAGACATTATGGCGATTCGAAGATTAATTAGTGCTAAAGTTAACACTAGCATGACGCTAGAACAAGCTGCAAACGAACTCGTACCAATACTTAAAGGAGAAGGTATAGCAGTACCCGTTACGGCAAATCAAACACAAAGTGACCAGCATAATGGTGATATGGCAGCGTTGTCCAAACGTATAGATGAACAAACAGAACTAATTAACAAACAGACTGAGTTCATTAAGTTATTATCAGAACGTCTTGAAGAACGTGATACATATATACAAAAGAAATTTGAAGAACAGGATAAAAGGTTAATGGATCGCGATAATCGGCTTATGGAAGGTATAAGAATGCTTCAAGAGCAACGGGAAGAACAGAATGAATCCATGAAACTTATCGCAGCTGCTACAGATAAATTAGAAGAGCAAAAGAAACAAGGTTTTATCGCTCGTTTGTTTGGGAGAACATAAGGGAACGGTATAACCTCTTTTGTTACTTGCATAGTTAAACAAAAAATCTAAAATGCGTTTCATAAACCCTTTTTAAATCTCAGAGGCAATCTGAGGTTTTTTGTTTTTTTTATAATAGCACAATCTTTTTTTCTGCGTTATAGCGATTAAAAGGTGTTTTTTGATAAAAATTACTCGTTATAGCGATGTGTCGGTTAATGAAGTTTGTTAAAATAACGTTTAATGATATTTGTAGCATAACCCGTTACAACCATTATAGCGTTATACAGATAGCATAACGATGATATATCACCGTTTTAGTTGACCTTTAGTTCAACATAAATTAGATTAAACAAAAATTTTACTATTGTTAGTTAAACCCATTAATCTATTAAGTTCACTTATTCGATATCAAAATGTGCTTCTTATAACTCAAGTTTAACTTACGATCTATTAGGTTCAACTTGAATCATTAATCATATTTTTGTGTATATTTGGTATGATTACTTGGAATAAATATAAAAAATGAAAAAAATAATATTCCAATATAAAGATAGCTTTTTAATCATTTTCCATCTTTTAAATAGTTAAAAATCAAAACATAACCATAACAAAGACCGCCCATTATGTATTAGTGTATAAGGCGGTCTTAACTGTATTCATGCTATATGATTATTCCAAAAATATCGACAAGATACACAAATTGGCTTAATTTCTTCTATTCTATTCGAAATTTGCCTCTTTATGCCCACTTTTTGCTTCACCTAGATGATAGCAGGTTAAAATAGGTGAAAATTGGACAGGATAATAGAAAAGGAGTGATGTAGAAATGTTACCATGGAATAATCCAAAACGTAGCAAATTTGGCAAGTGGCTAGACAGAGAAGGTATTGAGCAAACAGAGTTTGCAGAACGGGCAAAGGTTTCACGTAATACCGTTTGGCGCTTGTGTAATAAGAAAGATTACATACCGACACCTAAAATACTAAAAAAAATCATAGATACGGTGAAAAAAATTGATAAAAACAAAGATATCAACGACTTTTTCAATTAAAAAACCCCATGTTATTTAGTTATAACATGAGGTTATGGTTCGCTTGGAAAAGTAAACTTCGTTCCAATGTTGCTATTTAAACGTTAATCTTCTAATCTTTTTTAGGAGTATAATCTTAATCTTCGTACTTTCTAATGTAGCCGTGATAATTATGTTAATTTGATCTTAACTCCACCAGAAGAAACATTCGTTCTTGATCTTGCTTCTTTTTGCGATTTTGCAGGACTCTTGTATTTCTCCATTAGTTCATGAATACTTGTTACCTGTATAATGCGGATATGGTCTGAAGACACGGCATAACGAACGGGTGTAATCAAAATGATGGAAGGGAAAATGGCTGATCGGTCCTCTGGCTGCCAATGTAGTGCCTGCCATTCATCCGAAAAGAAAAACTCTTCATAGAGGTTAATCTTCGCTTGCATTTTCTGTTCTGAATACTGATTTCGTTGAATTTCAATCCAAAAAGGAGATCCTTTAAAAATACAAAAGAGATCCGGTTCAATCCCTCCTTTTCGTCCGGTGGGCTTATCTTCGACGATGACATTCTTAGGCACACTATACGTACACATTTGTTTATAGACGTCCAAGATAGAAAGGAAATGTAATATTTTTTGAGAATTCTTTTTAATCTTTGCATCCACAGGTAAATAGACGGTTGGAGAATACTGCTGTGTGCGTTCAATTAACCCCAGTCGATACAAACGTACCATCACACTATTACACGCATTTACGGGCGATTTAAGGTGTTTAAAGAATAGGTCAACGAATGAGTCTCGATCAACGGCTCTAAACTGGTCAATAAACGCGATGATGTCTTTATCACGTTGAGATAACCGGAAACTCATCGCTGTTCCTCCTTCTCTAATAAACCAAAAATAGACTGTGATACCACTTCAAGTTCTGGTTCAGGATCTTTCACGAGCGTTTTATAAGGCGAAAGTAGTTCCTTACAAGCTCCTTCATCTAAGAAATAAGCTTGGAACTCTTTGACCTCATCAATTTTAATTTTCATGCGCCCTCTAGCTGCAGCATCGATTTCTTCAGCACCGATTACTCCTGCAACCTTTGCATTTATCCCATCGGCCTGCCTTCCAGAGATCCGAACCCGTAAATTTGCTTTAAGTGCTGAATTCAACAAATCGGCATCAGGACGCTGCATGGCAATAATGGTATGAACACCTAAAGCACGACCTTGACTCGCAAACTGTTGGATCATCTCTACAAGATCCGTTTCTCTTTTCACGATGGACATTTCATCAATGACCACAACGATACGAGGCAGCTTAAAAGGTAGCCTGCTGATATGAGTGACCCCATGCTCTAACAATAAATCGCCTCTTCGATACATTTCAGCTCGTAATAAAGCAAAAGGTTTTCTCATGTCCTTTGCCTCAAAACAAAGCGCATCCACATGCTCAATCCCATGAAATAGCCCCAAATCTGCTCGTTTAAGATCCACCAACACTAAGCGCAATTCTTCAGGGGAGGCATATTTTACCCATGTTGTGAGGATCACACGCATGAGACTGCTTTTTCCTGCTCCAATTTCACCCGATATTAGCAAGGTTTCCAGATCCGCAAAGTCCCATGAAATGAAGTTTCCATAGATTTCTTGACCAATACAGACAGGCAGCTCCATCTTCTCAATGTGAGGATAGATTGTTTCATAATCATATTTAAGCATGGTAGGTAAGTCTTTGTGATGAACGGTAATACTAAAGTTTTTTAAGCTGCCATTCACTTCAATATTGCTGCCTAATACTTGTCGTAACGCCCATCTCTTTTTATTTAAAAGGTCAGGATCAATGCCATTAAGTAAAGAAAAGGCATACCGAGTATAGTTATTCTGGTGATCGATCTTATGAATTTTCGGAAATTGATAGGAGGTACGATCCCCATGCTTTATGACTCTATAAATTTCTGCTGTACGAAACGCTTTAATAAGCATTCCACGCAATTTTAGTTTCTCAAACATCTAACCCCTCCTCAAAACATAAATGTCGCAAAGAAGTAAAGTAAGGCTCCATAAAAGGTAACGGGCAAGATAAACCGCATCACCTTTTCAAACTGACCGGCAAGATCCATCGCACCCCATCGATTTAATACCTGTTCAATGAAGGCAATTCCTAAAACAATCCCTCCTACGGTTAGAATGGTAGGATCAAGCATAGCAACTGGACTAAAAGGAACAAACGAATAAGCTTTAAAAGGACGAGGTTTTATGGAGGAGCTTAAAGAAGGTTTATGGAGGAAGTTTCGAAAGTCAAACCATTGTGTTTTTCTCATGTGGGTACCTACTTTCATTCTTTTTATTTTTTCGCCTTTCATGTCTCAGTTATTTCAGCTCAACACATCCGGTCGCACCCTTCGCCTCTTCGGCTCAGCTCCCTTACAGATTCCATGAAGAGCTTTACTAAACGTATATAGCTTGTATTAATGCGGTAACATTAAATAAATAGATACTGATTAATGAGTGAAGTAGTAACTCCTTAGATACTATGTAGCTACAGCAGCAAGGTTGCGTGTCTACTCCTAGAAATAAAAAGAAATGATACCACAGTAGGTAATGATTATAGAATACTTTATCTTTTTAATGTTTCTGGAGCTTGGACTATGGACATTTATTTTCATCAGGTGGAGCTTGATCCTGATCTTGTTCTTATCTTGTCTTACTTTAGGGTATTTCTAGTATGATGCTTAAACTCTATAAAGTAACTACCCTCGCTTAACAATTGAATTTTAAATATATATAACTATATATTGAACTAAAACTGTAAATTAAGGTAATATATTCTTAAAATTATAAAGATTCAAGACCCCTATTTACTAATTTGTTAATATAATAAAGGAGATAAAATCCATGTCTTATACTGAAAACGAACAAGAAATAATAAGTTTAATAAATAATGAAGAAGAAAACCCAGTTCATTTAAAAAGCTCCAAAAGTGCGGAGATTGGGGAATCTAGAACATTTAATCTTCTTATTGAAAATAACCTGTGGGTACTAAGAAGGTATATAGATAAAAATGGAGCAGATTTCGTAATTCATAGAGGTAGTTTAAAAAGGGATTTATTACATATCAATCCACCATCTATAGGGTTTGTACAGTCAAAATATGTATCAGACCCAAATACTCCAATAGCAATAGACACAAAGCACTTATATAACGTATTCCGTAATGATCGTCAGGAATATCAACTTTCACCTAAACCTGGCTATTTTTTAATAATACATAATGATTATGATAATAAACCAAGACAGTTTTGTTTGACCGCAGAAGAAATTCTATCACGATATAAGTCTGGTGATCTAAAAGATGTGAAAACAGTTTCTGGTAATGAAGTGACTAAGGTTGAAATAAAACTAACCATTAATCAATTATTAAAGCAAAACGAAAACCCAACGTATCCTAAACTTAATCTAAACGGACAGGACGAGGAAGATATAGCTGATAAGATACATGAGGAACTGAAAAGTAAAAATTATACAGTAGATATGGATATGAAAAAACTTCTTGGTGAACGGCCGTTAGAAGATGATGATTTTGACGGAGATTGGTCTGAGAGTGTGAAAAGATCTTTTAATTTAACAAAACAGAGAGCATATGATTTACTAAGTTATTCTTCCGCATTTTTCTTTGCTTTAAGAGAAATTTTACATTATTATTCACCTGATGAGTTTAAAGAGGAAGAAGAAAAAGAAAAAATACTAACTATTATTAGGCAGAGTGTTGATAGATTTTCTAGTCCCAATTGGAAAGAAATGCATAGTGATCTCGAAAAAGCTATTGAAAAGACCTTTGAAGAACTAGACGAAAATAAAGAGAAATAGAAACAAATAAAAAGAGAAGGGGTAAAACCCTTCTCTTTTTACTATATAATCATCTATACTTAGATACTCTTCTTCATGCCACAGTCGCGACATTCACGTAAGAAAACGCCACCTTTTACGGAGCTTTTGAAGTAAGCAGAGTTGCAATTGTCGCATCTGCCACTAATTTTATCCGGAAATTCAGCGTATTCATAAACCTTATCAAGGTCGATTTCTTGCTGCTGTTTCTCTTCCATGTTGATCACTCTCTTTTCCATACCATTTAACTCTTATCAGATTACCATAAATAGTGGCTATCTTTATTCTCTATATGATTAAATATAAAGGTAAATGTTAAATTGAAAAACAAAATTTAGGGGATATTACTTATGACCATTAATTTAAATTTAGAACTAATAGACAAGTTTAGAGATAAAGTAAATGAACGATCGATATTTTCTGATAAGTATATAAATATCGAAAATAAAAACAAGTGGAATTTAATTTGCTCTGCAATGGATTGGATTACAATAACAGTAGAAGGACTTCCCCTAATTAACTTAAAGGGAACATCTAAAGGTCCTGGTTACGACTCTCTTCAATCTTTAAACTTAGTGCAATATATAATCTCTATTGATATCCTCGTACAATCAATAATTCAACTATATAGAGTATTATATGAATCAACTACTTATTCTTTAGAAAACGATAAAAGTATTTTTAACCAAGAGAAAATAAGTGACGATACATATTTCAAGCATATACGTGCTATTTTCGGAGCCCACCCTGTTAATTTGACGAGTTTAGACGGTGTAGCTCAAAAAAAAGGAGAAAGGTTTTTTGCAAGTTGGGTAACCGAGGATCATTTAGGAGATAAAGATTTTTCAGTTTTTCTTTATAGTAACGATCCTAATGATGATGAGGATCATTCTTTTGAAATAAGCATAAATGAGATTAATTCTTATGCAGAAAAGCGCTATAACCTTTTATTCGATTTAACAAATAAAGTTGATCTAATTTTAAATGACCATGAAATCACATATAGAAAAAAACAAATCTTATCGGGTAAAGATGATCTTAGTCAATTAAGAATTTTACATGAAGAGAACAAAAAGCGATTTGGAACATCTGAAGGATACGCATATCTAATTAATTATATTTACCGTATCCTAAAAGTGAATTTAAATAAAGATTTGAACTTCGATACAACATTTGTAGATGACTACAGAAATTACTTGGCCTCTATCATAAACATTATAAAAACAAATTTACAAAATATGAAGTACGACTATATACCATTAGGTAGAGATTTTAAAGGTTATGAATTTGAAAAGATATCTGTTTATCTTCATACTGGTACTCATGCAATTGGAGAAGAATATTTTTATAATTTAATAAGGGTTGGAATTTTACCGACTTATTTATTAGATTGTGAAGACATGATTGAAAAAGAACTCTTTTTTGATGCAATGATCTATAAAGCAAATAAAATTAGCTCGCTCCCCGTTAAATACAAAGATCTGATTGAGTTATTTTCCATTAAATAATATGATATGTTGTTTAAAATTGTTTTAAAAAGAGTGAAAGTAAGATTAAATTAAAAAAGAGAAGGGAAAGCCCTTCTCTTTCGATTGTTAATATATTTTCATCACAAAATATTTAAAATTTAAAATCCTTAGCACTCAGTTTTATTGGATTAAACTTATTCATAATTTTAACAGGAGGATAGCGATATCCTTTATTTGTTTCTAACTTATAATTAATCCATTCATATATTAAAGTACGAGTGTTCATATCAATATCGTCAAATGAGATTGTTGGAAGTAAATTACCGTTCTTATCATGGTATCTTTTTTTGTCACTAGGACCATGTCGAGCGAAAATTCCTGAGCCATATTCACTGTTACTAAAATGGCTAAATTTACTCTTGGGATCTTTAAAGAATTTATAAGCTTGTTGGAATTCATTATTTAACATTTGAATTTTTTCATTTGAACTTGTTGCGTTTTTAATCCCTAAATCATGCTCTATTGTTTCGAGGATTTTAGTTGTGTTAATTAAAATAAAAAGGATGTCGTTTTTTGAAAGAATAAATAAAGTTAAAACTTCTTTTACAAATTCGTCTTTACATGCATAATCAAAAAAGTCTACAAGATAATGCCTTCGATTTTTATGATCCTTTGCTACTCTTTTATATTTCTCTTCTCTTTCTAGAGTACTTTGGAAAGGGCTTTGTAATTCTTCATACTCTAATTCACGGTTAGTTGCATAAACGGAAGGCCTAGACCACTCGTAGTGACCCCTTTCGTTTATTTCAAGGTAATTAATACCTTGTAAATGATAATCGAGAATTAAATCATCAGTTAATAATAGTATACCATTAAATATTTGTAATAAGGCCTTAGCTCTATAAATAGCTCTTAAAGGCTCGTCTTTAGGAATATTATCTAAGTGATAGGAGCTAAAATAGAAATGTTGATGTTCAGACATATTAGTTTCACTAAATATATTAAAGTCCTCAGAAATTTTAGTGGAAAGATCTAAGGTTAACGATGAATAAATGCTAATAGCCCACATTTTACTTCCTCCGAATACCAATCAAAATTTCTGTTTGTCTCTTCTTAGATCACCACAAACAGTGATCCCCTTTTATAAAACATTTGTTATAGATCTCCTAACCTTAACTCTTTCCTATTCTGCCAATCGCATATAAGACCATCAATAAAATTCTCACCCTCATATTTACTTGTTAGCTCTATCATCACGGGAATTTTCTCATAAAAGCTCACATATGCATTTAATTTATTATTCTTTGCCCTTATAATCACAAAATGGGCTTTATCGGGGAAGGTTTTGATTGTTGCTTTAACTTCAGGATCATTTAACTCTGCCCGTGAGCAAATAAATTTGTCTGTATCTTTTACATTTATAATACTTTCACGAATCTCATCAAATATCTCATTACATACAAATTCTATTCCTTTAAATAAAGCTAATGCGTTAAAAGCTGTTTTCAAATATAAAAAATAAAACTTTGTACCATCTGTGTTAAGTTGATCTTTATACTCTAATAGAGGTTTGTTTACAATTTGGGGCTTTATTAATTTTTTTTCATTTTTAGATTCTTGTATCATCTGATTTAGCATTAACAATACTAAAGTTTGACCCAAATTATCCATATTAATTGGTTTATTAAGAGAAGTCGCAATATACCATTTCCCCTGATAATGACCTATGTGTACAAGATGTTTATTTGTTTTAAATGGTACACGCACGAGTTTATATTGCCTTTTATCGTTTCTAAAAAATTGTATAAGCTCTTTATTCAGTTCTAGACGAAAGTTATCTGCAGAAGGCTCATCTATATTAGGTGAGATATACATAGGTGACAATATATCAGTTTCATCATTAAAATCACTAAATTCAAGAACTATTTGAGGAATGGGATAAGATGCTCCTGCAAATATAAATCCTAAGAGAAATTCTAAGGGACCCTGTTCTTTCTTCTGTCTGAGTACTCTCATTATAGGTTGCTTAATTTTCTTTACATTAAGACTACCTCTTTTACCTGGACCATTATTCATTCTATTAAGACCTATGAATGTATCTCTTAGTACTACTAGTTCTTCTTTAGAAAATCTTTCGTTTGCCTCATCTGAGACTGTTCCTTTTTCTAGTTTCTTAATTCCACCTAGCCCTGCTGGTATTACATGCTCTTCTTTATCAAATCTCAAATCTGGATCAGCTTTTTTATGATATATGCAAAATCCCATACGGTTCCCCCATTATGACTATTTTATATAAAGATTAGTCAAATACAGATTTTAACTAACTCTCATTATAATGGAAGTATGTATTAGTTAGGATGATTATTTTATAAGTAATTCATTTTTATTTAAAGTCATACAAAATATACATCTATTAACTCGCTTAAACGCATTTTATTTTTCAATTCAAATACTTCATCGATAAAAACAAACAAATTCCCCAGGGAATCAACAAATTGGATGAATCCTTTTTCTGTAATACATTGTCCCTTTTTGTAGTATGTAAGATAAACTTGTTTATTTGTATGTAAGGCTTCAATCAAGGTGAAATTGATTTGTTCCATTTGCTCTTCTGTTAAAAGAGGTTGAGGTACTTCTGCTTGCTTGTTTATAACTTCCTGCAATCCTGTGTATTGCTCTGGCATACTGGCGAATGGACGCCATTTTTTCATTTTTCTATCGTGGTACATGATATCTTCCTCCCTTACGCTTTATGGCCTCCTATAAGGCCGTTTCGATAACGAACTGTTGAATGTTCCAGATAGCTTGAAGCCCGTAAAACACTATTCTTCCCATAACGCAGCCGAATTTCATCAATCGTTTTGGCAAGAGCATAGGCTCTTTCACGCTGATCGATATCCTCAAATAAACTCATTTGCTCTTCTTCTTCAATGCTTGTGTTGGATAAGGAAATCCCAATAGAGCGAATTGGCATTCCATTATCGTGCGTATGTAATATGGTTAAACAATAGGGAAAGATATCTTGGCTTAAGTTTGATGCTCGCCCCATTTTCTTTTGCCTTGAAAAGCCTCCACCTGTTTGTTTGCTGTAGCCAACCGATAAATGGATAGTTTGAGCCACTACTTGATGCATGCGTAAACGAAAGCAAACATCGTCCAATAGCTCCAATAGTAATAATTCCACTTCTTTTCGGCTTGTATAATCTCGAAAGAGAATCTGACTTTTCCAAAAGGAACGGGAACTAGGGATGTACACATCGGAAATACGACTAAAATCTATCCCATTCGCATGTTGGTGAAGTTCCTGTCCCATGATGCCAAATTCTTTTTGTAACATTTCCTTCGAAGAAAGAGCGAGTTCTTTTATGGTATAGATGCCTAAACGCTTTAAGCGTCTTTCTGTAGCTGACGAGATCCCCCAGAAATCCTTCATTGGATGAATCGACCATAACTTAAAGGGAATATCCTCATATCGCCAATACGCAACCCCTGTTGGGCTGTGCTTCGCTTCATGATCTAAGCTGACTTTAGCCAGTAAGAGATTCGGACCGATTCCTGCGGTAGCTGTCAGTCTTGTTTTGTGATAGATCTCATTACGTATTCGATGAACTAGCTCCTCTGGTGTTTTAGCAAATAAATGTAACGAAGCTGTCGCATCGATAAACAACTCATCAATGCTATACGCATGGAAATCTTCAGGAGCCACATACTGTAACACCAAACTAGAAATATAGTTCGAAGCCTTGATATATCTCTCCATTGATGGATTTACCACATGGATATCTTTCCTTTTAGGAATGTCGAAAAGACGACTTCCTGTTTTGATCCCTTCTTTCTTTAATAAAGGTGTGGCAGCTAACACAACAGACCCCGACCGTTTGATATCTCCTACAACAGCAAGCTTTGTTTTCAAGGGATCTAACCCCCGTATGACAGAGGAAACCGAAGCGAAAAAACTCCTCATGTCGATGCAAATAATAACTCTGTTTGGTAGCTGTCCATAATCCATTGAACTAACTCCTTAATAAAGAACATTTGTTCTTTATTATATACGAACAAATGTTCTTTATTCAATGGAATCATTTCCCGATTATTGCTATCGCTTGAAGTGAATTTACTGTGAGACTAAAAAATAGGTACAAATCTATACTTTTAAAAATTATTACCTACTAAAATATACCTATAATGTGAGAATTGGAGTAAAATTTATAATTATATAAAATATATTGAAATGCTACCTTTAAAAAGATTTCTGTTATAAGGATTTTATAAGGTTAACAACTGGTTTGGGGGAAGATTTATGGAGAAATCTGAATCAATACACTGTAAACTTATCGGTCAACATCCTAAGGTATCATTATTTGCTGAATGGTTAACTCATGAAGATATTACTGCTTCTTCGAATAAAATACACAGGACATTAGTTGAAAATGAGGGAATGAGGGAGTTTGCAATAGAGCAAATTTCAGATTGGATTCTTAAACATCATATTGCTGACTCAACTTTAGTGAGATTAAAAAGAAAAAGGGGAAATATAATTAAAAAATATGGTTTAGATGAGTATTTAAATCAACAACAAATGCTTCCTGTTGCAGAAAAAACAATGAGAGGAAATGGTGCAGAAATAATTCTGGCTGAATATCTTCAGGAATCTTCTCCACTAGAAATTTTATTATATAAATTAAGGTACAATCCAAATGTAAGTCAATCAATTAAAGGAGATGACGTACTTTTATTTAATAAGGAAAATTTGTATGAGCAAATTATATTAGGTGAATCAAAGTTTAGGAAGACACCTGGCACAGCTGTGGTTAAAGATATAACTGATGAATTTGGAAAAAAACTAAAACTTCCTTTGTCTATACTATTTGTTGCAAACAGACTTAGTGAGTTAGGTAACGAAGAACTTGCTGATGAACTGGAGGAATTAAATATTGAAGTAAAACATGGTAGAGTTCCAGTGGTAAATGTAGGGTTTTTACTAAGTAATCATAATACAAGATCAAATGTAGAAAAGAATCTTTATTCAGAAAATCCTAACTTTATCTTTATATCCCTTGGTATAGATCAGCCGGAAGAACTTATATCTAAGAGCTTTTCTCTAGCAAACGATAAATTGAAGAGGGGTATAGAAGATGAATAATGAGAAAGCAACAGCGATACTGGAACGTTTAGAAAGTGATAGCTTCACACAAAATTTAATTGCTCAAAGTGATTCACGTTACATTTTATATAATGTCAAAGAACCAATTGAGAATTTCCCCAATTATACAGAAGGTTTAGATGAACAGTTAACAAGTACAGCTATTTCTTATTTATCCATTGGTTGTACATACGCTGAAAATATGAATATAAATCAAGCTATTTTCCCTTTGGAAAAGGGTGCTACTATCTTAGAAAATATATATAGCCCAATAGCTAACAGAAATGATTATAGTTCATACTTCATTCTTACTAGTTCTTTAGCATTTTACGCTGCACATCAGTACTCAAAATCGTTTATTTTATTAAAAGATGCACAATTTGATACAGTAATTTCTGAATTAATCTCTAATTTTTTGCGAAGGCAATATAGTGATTTAGACAAGTTATTATCAGAAATTTCCCTTAGTGGTGGCTACGATGATAAAACAATCGCAACAATTGATGACGAGGAAATCGCTAATAATAAAATCTATGTTTTAATTTTATCAAAATCATTATCCAGTCTTCTTGAATTTATATTTTCGGGAGACAATGAATGGTTAGATAAAGCAAAAGACTACCTCACAGATTTATTGGAACTATTATCTATTGATGCTGAACCTTCTTTATGGTGGGTTATAAGGTTATTAAAAATTATTATTGATGGGTTTGAGGAAAATTCTTTATGGAATGCCATACCTCCGCATATAAATAATGAAGATGAAATAGTAAAGAAATACATAGCAGCAATGGCTTTTCAGAAAAGTTCTGTAGTTGAATTATTCCATTCTCAGAAAATTGCTTTACCACAAGTCTTAAATGAAAGGGGAGCTGTAGTCAGTCTCCCAACAAGTGCAGGGAAAACTAGAATTGCAGAGATTGCTATGTTGGAGTGTTTAACAAAAGATCCGGATAGTAAAATACTCTATTTAGCTCCCTTTAAATCTTTGGCATTTGAAGTAGAGGATTCGATTTCTAAGGTATTTGAATCTTTAGAATTTGAGGTGTCTCAGCTTTACGGCGGTACACAATTTAGTAAATTAGATGAGACGGTAATAAATGAATCTAATATTATTATATCAACTGCTGAGAAAGCAAAAGCAATCTTAAGAAGTAACTCAGAAATTAAGTCGAAAATTAAACTGGTTATTATTGACGAAGGACATCTACTAGGTCCAGAAGAGAGATATGTTTTGAGTGAAATGCTCATTGAAGAATTACGTTTTTATATAAATGAAAATCAAGGAAAAATGGTCCTTCTATCAGCTGTATTACCAAACGCAGATGAAATAGCAAGCTGGTTAACTGGGAATGAAGAAATGAAAGTTAATTCAAACTGGAGGCCATCTACTCAAAGGTTGGGTCTCCTTGAATACTCCGGTAACAATGTGAACATTAGATGGAAGGGAAAAGTAGAGTCATTTAATAGTAATTTTATAGAACCTTTTATAGTCAAAAGACCAAAGTCAGAATATATGTTTCCAAAGAATAAAAAACAAGCTATTGCGGCAACTTCATTAAAGCTTTGTCTCTCAGGTTCTGTATTAATTTTTGTTTGTAGAAAAAATATGGTTATTTCACAAGCTAAAGAAGTATTTGAGGCTATGGGGGAGGAAAGAGAAATACATGTATGGTCAGCTAAAAATGAATGGGCCTTTTTTAAATTAGCGTGTGATGAAGCATATGGAGAAGAATCGGCAATTTATCAATATGCAAAGTATGGTGTGTTATGTCACCATGCTGGACTGCCTACAGAGGTTAGATTGTCTATGGAAAAATTAATGAGGAAAGATAATCCTAAAATCATTGTTGCTACTTCTACCTTAGGACAGGGTGTTAATATTGGAGTTTCAACTGTTATCATTGCTAATGTTTGGTATGATGGAAAACAGAAAATTTCTAGTAATGAATTTTGGAACATTGTAGGGCGAGCTGGTCGGAGTTTTATCGATAGAGAAGGGAAAATTCTTTTTGTAGTAGATGCAAGTGAAAGTTTACAGAAGGCAAACAGAGACAGAAAATTAGCTTTAGAATACTTCGGAAATAAGAATCAGGATAAAGCTATAAGTGGTTTGCTTTATATTGTCGATTATATATATCGAATTGCACAAGTTTCACATGTCGATTTTCAAGACTTATTGCAAATGATTGCGGAAAATAATTATTCAACTTTAGATGAGAGATACGCAGAAAAATTCATTACTTTATTTGATTGGATAGATGATACCTTACTTGCATTGAATTTAGAGTTTGAAAGCTATAATGAAAGGGATGCTTCTAGCTGGATTGATGATTATTTCAGACAGTCATTAGCATATATCCAGGCAACTCACTTTCAACGCTTCGATGGTGAAACAGTTATATCGTTCCTAAAAGCAAGAAATAAAGGCGTATTGAAGTTAGCTGGTGAACCTTCGAACTGGAGAGGATTAGTTTCATCAAGTATTCCACTTCGTTCAGGGTTATTTATTAAAAATGAAATTAATAGCATTTTAGATGTTTTATCTAATTACCAAACCTCTGAGAAAAATATCGAAAACTTGTTATCATTTCTTAAAGAAACTGAATGTATTATATCTAAATTCCCTTCAGAGCAATTTATTGGTGTTAATACAAAAGAAAAAATTAAAGACTTATGGATAAGAGGTCAATCAATTAGCGAGCTAAATGAAAAAGAAAAAAAATTGTGTAATGATTATTTTGGATTTACACTACCTTGGGGAATAAGTGCGATATCTAGAATGTTATCTACATTGGACATGGATGAGGAAGCTAAAGAGTTTGAAACTCTAGGAGTGTTAGTACAAATGGGTTTACCTAATATATTTGCAGCTAAAATATACTTAACAGGTGTTCAATCTAGAGTTGCGGCAACAGAATTGAGCACTGTACTAAATCCAGAGCTTCAGGAGTTGAGTGTTAGACGATTAAGAATTCAAATAATTAATCATTTTGATTCATTGGCTGAGATTACAGATAATACATTCCAATGGTTAACTATGTTAAAAACACTTAAATCTAATATTAATCTCGTACCTATTAAAATACCTAGTTTTACACTTAGAGAAAGTCTTCCCATTAATAGTAATATCCTAAACGTCAAGCAATATCAAGACAGTATTTTCCTTTGTAGTCCAGACTATAAGGATAAAATAAAAATTAATTTTAATGAAAAAATACCTTTAAAAGAATATGCAAATAATCTCAGTGTGTATTTTTTAAATAATAATGCTAAGTGGGTAATGAAATCTAGAAACCCTTATTTAAAAATTACTCTTTAGGATTCGGATTTATAAAAAAAAGTGGATTATATCCTTAAATAAAAGTATTTTCTTGTAGTTGATTTTCCAAAAATGATAATACAGTAAAAAAGTAACAAAGCCAGTGAGGTGAAGGAATGAATAAATTGTTAGGCATACCAGACACAAAATCTGTTGATTTTAATATTTCATTTTGGTCAGGTTTAAGCTCTGGACTAATATCAGGTCTGGTTACGGGTATAATTGCTGGTATTGCAATCTGGATTATACAGGAAAAGGTTCAGGGGTCGCAGGCAAAGAAAGAAACAAAAAAAGAGTTTGCAATTTTCATTCAAAAATTAAAACAAAAGTTTCTCCTATCTAATGAACTCATAATGAGTTATGACGGAAGTGAATATTTACCACAAAATGCTCGTTCAGTACTTGAGTTTATTAATGAACAACCACTTTTATATTGGGAGGAGAAATTAGACGAGAATCAACAACAAGAGATATTAAGATCAATAAACACTTTATTAAATATAGAGATTGAGTTTAGAAATATATCAAATTCACTAAATATAAGAATTATTGACCTCTTAGTAAAAAGTAAGGGTCCTCACTTCTTACAACAATATAGCACTGTTTTTTATGCCTTAATCAATGATGCAGATAATACCTTTGTAAAAGATTGGTTTGGGAGACAGTTAAGTCTGAATGATAACCAAATTGATGAATTGCGAGATCAACAGAATGAGTTTACCGACTTAATTACACAATATAAAGACTCTCGCAACTTACTTCTATCATCATCCGATGTACTAAAAACATTAATTACTAATTCAAACACATCTATATAAATAGATGTGTTTGAACTTTTTAACTGTATTTCAATTTTCATAAACATAATAATCAAGATAACAAATGTTAAATAAGTAATTACCATTCTTATTAATAAAGAACAGACAGGCCTTTTTAACGGTCATAAACACATTAATAGATAATTCGGAGGAACTTTTATGTGGGGAATTACAGTATTAGGCGCTGCAGCTAAGCCAGTGACAGAGCAACAGTTTACAGAATTAGAAAATGGCATTTATGAAAAAGCTAAAATCCTTCAGGACACAGCTAGTAGCATTCAAAGTGATCAAATTGATTTCTTAAATAATAATATTTCTACAATCTTCACGATTTGTGGTATAGCAGTGGGAATTTTAACTGCATTAGCAGGGGGGGCAATTACTTTTATAATCAACTCGAATATAAAGGCTAAGCAACAAATGGAAAAGGCACAGACCTTAATGGCTGCTGCTCAAGAACTTACAGAGGCTACTAACAAAAAGACTCAATACCTAGAAACGAAACAGAGAGAACTAGAAGATTTAATTAATTCAAAACAATTAAATGAAAAATTGGTAGTCGTGGATAGCCTTACACAAGCACATAATAAAATGCTATTACAGGAACAAGTCAAATTTATATTAGAACAAGCTTCCACATTCTTGGAAAGAGCTAAAAACTATATTATCCCGTTAGATACTGATGGAACGATTATAAGGGAGGCAATATCTAAAATTAGGACGGATATAGATTATTTAGAGACTTCAGTAAAAATGCGTAAAGAAGAGGTGTTCTTTTTACTTCATGGTTCAGTAGTTGACGAGGATAAACTATTGAAAAAAGCACATGAACTAAATGCAGAGGCAATAGAAATTGAACAGAAAGGAAAAGAATTCTACTCTACACATAGACATTTCCCTTCTGTTGATTCAGAGTCTTAACAAAAAAAGCAAATTATATTCGCTTTTTATCATTATAGGAAACACCTAAATATTATGAAAAAATGACCTAATGAAGGGGACCGAAGTCGGTCCTCCTGTATGCGCTTCTCTCCCGATTAATCCACCAAAAAAGTTCGTAAAAGTGTATGTATTTTAGTATACGTTCGTAATTGATTTTTAAAGTTAAACGAACGATAAAAACAATGGATTTCCTATCCAAAAGAAAGGTTCGTAAAAGTATACTTTTACGAACTTATTATGATAAAAATTTCTATGCGATATATTATGAATATTCAAATATACATAATATATCGCGCAGTGTGGGGAGGATCTAAAATTAACATAGCAGACTATATTTAGCTGGTTTTTTCTTTTTTGGATGAAGCATAGAAATAGATTAGAGTAATAAATACTGCGCCTATCCCTATACAAAGATAAGACTTAGCAATTAGTGTAATCATGTTTTGCTTTGCTTCTATACTTAAAGGTAAAGGAAATAAATTTATTTTTGTTTCACCGTTTATATTTTTAGATAATCGATTAATATGGTAAGAATTTGCTAGAAATGTAATACTTAATATAGTTAGGATAATCTTTATAATCCATTTTTTCATATTATCACCCTTTTAAATTTTTTATTACTAATCATACGCAGTTAATGGGGTTTAATTCCAATAATTTAAATAGTATGAATTAAAACATAAAAGAACTTATATTTAGAAAGATTACTAAGTAATAGCCGTTTCTAATTTCACTATTTATAATTGACTAAATTAATGCTTCCCGACTTCAGAAATCCATTTGGTTCGAAAATAATACACTCCAATTAGTGTGAATAAACATGTTAACAATAAAGAAACAATGATTATTAATGGAATGTTATATCCATTAAACGCTGACATTACGGGATAAACCCACAAATGTATGATACTAAGTTTTGGTGAAGTGATTGCAAATAGTCCCGAAATAGTTAATATGGTACAAAGACTAATGGGCATTAGTATACCTGAAAACTTAAAACTAAATAGTAATTGAATAGAACTAATAAGGCAGCCAGATAGCCAGATGGAGATAAAATGTATTAATAGTTCTTTAAATACAAAGCCATCTACATCAAATATAAGCATATAAAATAGAAGAACCAGATGGATAGCTGTTACAACAAACAAATTTAAGAGTGCTAATATTAACATTTTATTTAAATAAAGTTGTCCTGTTGGAATTGGAGATATTAAAAGATTATTGAGACCCGAATTTTTTCGCTCCATACGAACAATTAAAGCTGTAATGACCCCTATTAATAATGGATAAATAAAACTCAGAAACATTTGGAAAGTAACAGCTCTTAGCACATCATAACCAGCTTTAGTGGCCCCCACGTATAATACTCCACTGACTAATGTGAATAAGATTGGAACAGCAAATAAAGTCCAGTATA
Source organism: Priestia sp. D51 (assembly GCF_053345675.1). Classification (NCBI taxonomy): domain Bacteria; kingdom Bacillati; phylum Bacillota; class Bacilli; order Caryophanales; family Bacillaceae; genus Priestia; species Priestia sp. D51. The sequence continues at coordinate 31,866 of NZ_JBLTIR010000018.1, forward strand.
TTCCTGTTCTTTTTAACTTAAAGAGTTCGATCTTTATTCCATTTATAATCAATATTTTGCCCCCTAAAAATCTTTCTTTGTTGTATATAACGCTCCTAGAGCCAGCGTAATTAATGTAACTACTATAGAAAATGTCGAGTAAGTTATTAGGCTACTTGTTCCATATTCTAAGTTTTGTCCTATAGTCCAAGCTGGATAAGAAAACGGAATAAATTTTTGATTGTTATACTGTAAATATAAAAAGGAAGTAATAATTCCTATTCCAACTAAAAATATACCATTTGAAATCATGATAGACAGAGTACATAAAATAGCAATCATTGCTTGTGTACCTAGCCAGATAGAAAATGAGAAATAAATTACCCCTTTAATAGGAATATTATTAAATCCTAAAATTAGAGCTGAAAGATATAGTAGTAGAGAACCTAATAACAAGCTTAATAAGGTACTTATGTTTCCTACAATCCATTTAATAATAAATATATGTCTTTTTTTTATTGGGGTAGTAAACATAACTCCCCAAGTTCGATAGTTATATTCACTACATACAATTATGTAATAAAAAATTGATAAAAAGATATATAAAAAGCAAGGGAAGAACCCATGATTCATTGCAATATATTCTTTCCAACTTATAGATGTAACTTGTTTCTTATAAAAAAACACGCAGAATTGAACTCCTATTGAAAAGAATGGAAGAAGAAAAATTGCATATAGCAGTTTATTTCTTTTTAATTTATGTATTTCTGCTTTTAAAAGATTGATGTACACTATTCTATGGCCTCACTTTTCCCACTCGTAAGGGATAGGAAAATATCCTCTAGTGTATTTTTTTTCTGATAAAGATGATAAACTCCATTACCGTTATTCACCATAAGTTGATTCATATGAATAATATCTTCCGATGTACCTTTAGTAATTAATAAGTCTCTTTCTTTCTGAATGTTATAACCTTTATCCTTAAGTACTTTTTCTGCTTTTAATATGTCAGTTGTGCCAATTTCTATTTGATAGTCTTGTTGAGAAAATAGGCTGTCCAAAGATCCTTGATAAATTAAATGTCCTTTTTGGATCATTCCTACATGACTAGCCATTAGCTCAATCTCATTTAGATTATGGCTAGATACAAGAATTGTATGCCCTTCATTTTTCGCTAAGTTTTTAATTAATTCTCTAATCTCATGAATTCCAGAAGGATCCAACCCATTTGTTGGTTCATCTAAAATTAATAATTTGGGGTTGTTTAGAAGTGCAAAAGCTATTCCTAATCGTTGACGCATACCTAAAGAATACTCTTTTACTAGCTTATTTTTTGCATGAATTAATCCTACAATATCTAAAGTAGGGAGTATATTTTCATTACTGTTTCCCAACATCTTCTGAATCACTTGCAAATTTTCATATCCAGTCAAGTGGCCATAATAGGCAGGTGAATCAATAAATGCTCCTACTTGTCTTAAAATTTGTTGGCGATTCTCTTTTAGACTTTTACCAAATACCTCAATTTGACCACTATTTGGTGTAATTAATCCCAACAGCATTCGAATAGTTGTAGTCTTTCCAGCACCATTTGGCCCTAGAAATCCATATATTTGCCCTTCATTAATTTCTAAATTCAAATTATTTACTACCGTTTGTCTTCCATAAGCTTTGGTTAAATTATGTGTGCGGATAGCCATTTTCATATGATGAAATTATCCCCTTTCTATTTTAGAATAAATTACTTTATTGCTCTAATCTACAAAAGTGTTTATACGTATAAATATAGAGTGAAAATACCTTACTCTTCCTCTACATATTCCAGTATATCGCCTGGTTGGCACTCTAAAACCTTACATATGGTATCCAAAGTAGTAAAGCGAATAGCTTTAGCCTTTTCATTCTTTAAAATAGAAAGATTGCTTTTGGTGATACCAACTCTCTCTGCTAAGTCATTTAAAGAAATTTTTCGCTTAGCCATCATTACATCTAAATTCACTCTGATCATATATCCTCTCCTATACTGTTAATTCATTTTCTTGAGCAATAGCAACCGCCTGCTTAAAGAAAACACCTAAGAATAGAATGAATATAGCAGTGATAAAAAGAAGTTCATTTATTGAATAGGAAACCTTAAAGGAACCATTCGTAATATGGACAAAAGGAGTCATTTTAGCAGCTATATAAACTTTAGGCAAACTACTAGCAAATGATTGTATTAATAAAATGATTCCTATTGAGAATATAGACTTTGTACTACTGTCAACAAATATAAATCCCTTAGATGCATTTTCAAACAAAACTCTAAAATTCCAAAACATCATAGTTACAAAGAACATTACGATAATTGCACATACCATTGTGAATTGTAATAGTTGTACATCCGGTGTATAGTTGTCTAAATTAATTCCAAGGACTCCCTCAGAGATAGCAAAATGAATTCCTGAGATTTCTTTAAGGATTGAAGAGTCAAACAAAATATAAGTTGTTATCATCGCTCCTATTACTGAAATTGCGAGAAGAAACCAAAATAAACTATTCATGAGATGAAAGAGCACACGATAACCTTTTTTACTGTTCATTAAATATTCCTCCAAAATTTTCTATAGGAATAACTTACCATTTAAACTCAATAAAATCAATAAAAAATTATCGATAAACAATAATTATATAATTTAAATTGACAATTATAAGGACATTTTCAAATTTTAATTAATAAAATATATATTAGAGATAGCAAAAAAGCGCCACCCCGTTTAGAATAGGGTGGTGCTTTTTTCTATTATGAATCAGCATAGTAGTTATATCAATCACTGTCTCTTAGTTACTCTGTATCCCTATTAAAAATGAATACAAGTAGACAGATAGCTCATAAACTTAATATCCGCATGTGTATACTTTTACGGACTGTGTGTGTTGTGATCTTAATGGACTAATATTAAGGTAGCCGTTAAAACCGTGAACAATAAAAAAGCAAAGTTTCTTATTCATAGGATTAAGAAACTTTGCTTTATCTTTTATTTAGGTACTTTAATAACTGTACCATTTACATTGATTGCTTTGATTTTTGATAAATCTAAAGGAGAAGAAGATAGAAATTTAGCTTTAACGCTTTTATTATCACTAAAGTTTTGTAACGAATCGAGTGATTGAATGCTTCCATTTCTCATTTCCACACTAACTTTCATATCGTCAGTATCTTTAAATTGGCCTTTTCCGTATAGTGTCACACCTAGTGATGAAAGGGTCATTTTATTTGCTTCCCAACTGCCAAAGTCTTCATTAAAGATCAGACTTTTTTCGCTTTCTACAGAATGCAATTTAAATGTAGTACTCCAATCACCCTTTGTATAATTACCATTAGATACAAGGTCTCCCATAAGCTTTAACTTACTAAGATCTTTACTATTTACATCAAAAATATATTCTACGTAGTTATTTCCGTAAACAGTTTCCCCTGATTTATCTACTCCATAAGAGATGTTAGAAGAAGCATTTATCTTCTTTCCCGAAGGATCAACTAAATAAAAATCTCCATGGCTATCTATATCTTCATCGGACCACTTTGTTTGAACGTGAAGTTGACCATTCACAAATCCGATATTTGATACATGCATAAATTTTATTTTGGGCAGAGAAAGAATGGTTTCGTTAGGCTTTAAGATTTCTATACTTTCTCCCGTGTCGAGTTGGTCCGTAATTTCCCCACCTCCTCCAGATGTACTATCTGTACTAAGAGAGATTGTATCTACATTTTTATTCTTTAGCTCTGACAGATCAGTATCTATCTTGATTCCCTCATGCTTATACCTTTGGCTAAGGAAAGAGCTTATTCGCAATTTGATTTTTTTATTATTAAAGTTTGTGCCTCCATTTGCTTGAATTCGTAATGTGGCTGTATTTGTATCTTTATCGTAGTTAACAATTTGGCCATTAAACATATGCCCGTCAGTTAATGTGTAATCATAAAGATCCAGCGTTTTATCAAGGCGATTACCTGTTAAATCTTGCATCGTAACGTAAATAACAGCCATTTCGTCGTCGTTCATGGCACCTACAACCTTCATTTTTATTCCTTTATCTTCACTAGTGGTTTCAATAGGTTGAAGAAACAAGGCAATGTCGGGACTAACAAGAGAGAGTAAGTGGTTGAAGCTTGGAAATGTCGCTGCGCCTACACCTGCAGAACCTATAAGGAATAAAACTGCAGCAGCCGGAAATACGATTGCTTTTTTAAACGTTCTTCTTGGTTGCTCTGATTTAGCCTTTTCTACACCTAGTTTGGCTCTCATATGTAATTCTTTTGGGATTTCAATTTGTTCAAGTTCTTCTTTTAGTTTATTCTTCATAAATACCCACGCCTTTCACTTGTTTACGAAGTTTAGCTAAAGCACGATATAAAATAGATTTAGCCGTGCCTAAGGGAATGGTTAATGTCTCAGCTATTTCCCTAAAAGAATAGCCTTCATAAAATCGTAAAATAATAACACTTTTCTCATCTTCATTTAGTTCTTCCACTAATTGATGAAGGGATATTGTAAGGGGGATATCTTCAATGTCTGAACCAATGATTTCTTCGTATTCTGGATGTAATTGAACGACCTTGCTATTCTTTCTTAGATGATCGATTGCACACCTAATAGTAATTTTGATTAACCATGTCTTAAAGTATTCTGGCTTTTTTAAAGTATCTATGTTTTTAAAAGAACGGTATGCTACTTCTTGAACCACGTCCAAGGCATCGTCTTTATTTTTGACATATACATAAGCCATTCGATAAATATCTTGTTCATATGTCTGAAAAAGCTTCAAAAAAGCTTTATCATTACCTTTTTGAGCTTTTTTAACGATCCTAATAATTGAAATCCTTCCTCTCTGCTTTTTCCTTTTATACTTATTAGACAATGTTAAGTGGAATTTGGCTTAAAATTTTTATAAAAAAGAAGAGAACAAACAAATGATTAGTAGTAGCTGTTGTTTCTTTCGTGAGGAGTTAATGTCATAAGAAGTTTTCAATTGCCTTTTAACTGAAGGTTTTGTGACTAAGAGAATACTATAGCGTGGAAAAGAATAAAAACGACCGAATTAAACAAATACGTTAAAAAATATTTAAATTAATTTTGAATAGCCCCTTATTATAATAATCCTATAATTTTGGAAGGTAAAAGACTCTTTTTCCAAGAGAGTTTTTTTATTTTAATGAAAATCACAACTTTTTTTAAACTATTACGTCTAAATAAAGAATATTAGTTAAAAGGATGGTTGGAACTTTGATAAATACTAAAAAAGAAGACATTGAGTGTTGGTATGATAATCATAGTGACGCAATATTAAAATTCATTTTAATGTTAGTAAAGGATTATCAACAAGCAGAAGATCTCACTCATGAAACATTTGTAAAAGCTTACCTTCATTATGACTCGTTTCATCAACAATCTAGCGAAAAGACCTGGTTATTTAGGATTGCTCACAATCTAACAATTGATTATTTTAGAAGACATAGGTCTATCAAACTCTTGAGGGATTTCCTTTCTTCCAAAAGAGATGAGGGTCGTTTACCTCAAGAAATGATTGAGCTTAAAGAAACCTCCGCAGAATTTTATCATTCATTGGAAAAACTTAAAGAAGCTTATCGAAAAGTCATTTTATTACGTAAGATACAAGGATTTTCTGTTACGGATACGGCCAACATATTAGATTGGTCCGAAAGTAAAGTGAAATCGACTCAGTTTAGAGCAATTCCTGCTTTAAAAAAGCAGCTAGTAAAGGACGGATATGTGTATGAAAAGACCATTTAAATCTGATAAAGACAATGACTCATTAAAACAATTAAATGATGCTATAGTTTGGAATCAAGACCAAAAACAAAAACAAAAAGAAAGACTCCTAAAGACGATTGATCATCTAGATACTTCATACGAGAGAAGATTTAAAAGGAACCTTTTCTCAACTAAACAAAATATAATTTTGAGAAATATTGTGTACTCCGGAATAGCAGTCATTATTTTGAGTGGGGTATTCATCAGTTCAGCATTTGTTTCTCCAGCTATGGCTCAAGTGGTGGCTAAGATTCCTTACTTAGGACAACTTTTTTATAAGGAACCTTTAGGCGATGAGATTGTTAATACGGTGAGGAAGAAAGGATATAACATCAATGGTGCCAGTATTTCCCTTCAAGGAAGTAAAAATAGCATTGAGGTACATGTAGTAGGATCAGAGTCATATTATAACGAGGTCAAAGGAGACATTGAAAAAATAGTTAGTGACATCATACAGAAAAGAAACTATGATACGTACACATTTAAGGTTACAAGAGAAGTTCCTGTCGTAGAAGAAGAAGAGCTTGGTCCTGAGGAAAAAAAGAGGCAAAATATTATAGACGATTTAAGTAATACACTAGATTCATTAGATTATCCTATCTTAGAATATGGTACGCGTATGAACAGGGATAAGGAAGGTAAGGAGCACCCGGCTGTACATCTACAAATTCCTGATACAGAGCCGAAAAATCGTGTTGAAGAAATTAAAGAAGTTTTCAATAAAGTACTTGCGAAAAATGATGCGAAGGGTATGCCTATAGAGATTGAGAGGATTAATATGAAGAAAAATGAACAAAGTATGAGATGGGGAGATATTGCTGATGACGTCGGCGAGGATTTATTAGGGAAAGAGAAATATCATGTTAAAACGGTAGGTTATTCTGTTCATCCTGAGCCAAAAGTATTAATAAATACTTCATTAGGTCATTCAAGCAGCGACAAAGAATTCGCGAAGGAACTCGAAAAAGTCATTAACGAATTCCTAACAACTGAAAAAATGAAGAAGAAGATAAAGGGTGACTTTTATCAGGTTATTATTTACGGTAAAGGAGAGAAAAAACTAAATTAACTTTAAAGGAGATAAGCCAGGTCATAATCTAATGATGACCTGGCTTATCTATTTGGAAAAGGTTACTGTTTTTTACAATTAACATATCTTTTGATAAAAACTCTTTATTTATAGTGAAAGAAAAAAGAGAATATAAAAACCTTTTTATAAAATGCTTCGTCTAAGAATAAGAAAGGAGAGGCAGAAGTGAAAGAACTGACCGTAGAATGGATACACGTACAAGACAAAGAACTAGTTATAGATGAAATTATGGATCGATATGGACAAGAAATCTTGCAGCTTGCGTACTCCTACGTAAATAGCGTAGCCATTGCAGAAGATTTGACACAGGAAATTTTTATTAAATGTTACAAAAACCTTCATAGGTATAGTGGGAAAGCCAAGTTTCGAACATGGTTATGGCGAATCGCAATTAATCATTGTAAAGACTTTTTGAGAAGTTGGTACAACAAAAACACGGTATCGACGGACGACTATTTCTCAAGTTGTATCAATGAGAAAGAAAATACAGAACAAGTCATCATTCAGCAGGAAGAAGACACCGAACTAATATCAGCTGTTATGAAACTACCTACTAAATATAAAGAAGTCATTTACCTTTTTTATTATGAAGAATTATTGATTAAAGATATTGCGTTAGTAACCAAGACCGGACCGAACACAGTAAAAACGAGACTGAGACGTGCAAAAGCACTTTTAAAAGAGATGTTGGAGGAATGAATGATGGAGAAACGTCTTAAGAACCTTCGAAAAACAATGAATCGTGAAGTATTTGCGCAGTTAAAATTTACAGCAGAACATAAGAACCGTATTCGGGCAAAAATTAAGCAGGAAACTCATAATGACGCGGAAATTCTAATTGCTATTATGCAATTGCTTGTACAGGAGAAAACAGGCTATCAGTTAGTCAGCTTGTTGCAAAGCCGAGGGATCTCAAACTTTAAAGAAAATGAAGGATCTTTGTATATAATTTTGCACCGTCTAGAGCTAAAAGGCGTTTTAAAGAGCAGTTGGCAAGAGGACGATGCTAAATTTTATCAATTAAATAAACAGGGGCGCAAACTACTAAAAAAATTAGAAAAGCAACCATTATCTAACCATGTAAGTCTTAAAGAAATATTAGAGGGGTGAAGGAGTATATGGATAAACAAAGAAATTCATTTTTAGAACAGGTAAAATCTCAAATCAAATCTAAAGAAGCTAGAGCGTTTGTATCTTCAGAATTGCACCATCATTTAAACGAAGTCAAAGCCTATTGGCTGCAAAAAGGGCTAAGCGAAGATCAAGCAGAAGAAAAGGCTGTTAATCAAATGGGAAATCCCGTCAACATTGGGCAAAACCTCAACCGTATTCACCGTCCAAAAATAGATTGGGTGACCTTAATGTTATTTGCAGCTGCTCTTCTTTTAGGGTTCCTTCCACTGCTGTCTCAAGGTTATTTGAATGAAAATCATTTTTCTACATACAAGGCTGGCTTTGTCATCATGGGAGGAATGATTGCTTTAGGTACGATGTTTATAGACTATAGAAAATTCGCCAATAAAGGATGGGTATTCTATATAATAGGACTTTTATTCTTAGTGTTCTTTACTCGACATTTTAACACTGTAGTAGACGGCCAAGCTATTTTAAAAATAGGATCTTTAAAGATAGAAGGTTTAATGGCCATTCCTTTTTTCCTTTTGGCATGGGCAGGCTTTTTTCAAAGCGATCGCTTTAAAATGTGGAAATTCCTTCTGTTATTTGTTCTCTCATCGTATTTCTTTTTACAATTTGATGTTACAACCCTCTTTATATATGTAGCCATGACTTTTACGATGATTTGGTGGAGCAAATTAAAAAAGAAGACAATCTTGATTGTATTAGGGACTATCTCTGCTCTAGTTGTTATCTGGGGAGTAATCGGATGGATGACTGTTGCTTACTATCAAAAGTATAGAGTTCTTTCATTTCTAAATCCCTATAACTCAGAATATTTAACGTCACAATTTGGACTTCTAAAGATCCATCATCTATTTATGGAGGCAGGATGGTTTGGAAAGCATTCATTTGCGGATCAATTTATCCCCCAAGCTCATACTAACTTTGTATTCTTAAGTTTTACGTATTATTATGGTTGGTTGTTTGCAGCAATTCTTCTTTTAGTTCTTTCTTTAGTTGCCATGAGAATTATATTTATTTCGCGAACTTTAAACGACACATACAGCAAACTATTGTTAGTGGGAGTTATGATGATTTATATAGTACAACTTGTTGGTAACGTGGGAATGATTGCCGGATTCTTCCCTATGACAAACATATCTTTACCATTTATTAGCTATGGGTTCATGCCGACTCTGTTAAATGCGTTCTTAATTGGAATTGTATTGAGTATATACAGACGAAAAAACTTGTTACCTTCAAACAAGCTATCTTCTAATTGACCGATGAATCCAAATGGTTTGCTTTTCTTATTCTTTCTAAGCAAACAATAATTACTATCTATGTGGATTAAAATCTTTAAATGAATATTGCTGACAGAAAAAAAGGAAGGTAAAGAATACCTTCCTTTTTTCTATTGTTAAATTATGGTTGTGTGGTTTCTAAATTGTCGAGCTTCCAATGCACGTTATCTAACGGATCATTTTTACTGTCTATATATAAATAGAATTGATCTAATTCCTTTACATCTTTAATTAAGAACGAAACATTAAAAACTATAGATTGCCCTTGAGGGAGACTATTGTATAGTTGAGCATCGTTAGGAAGAGCTTTTCCTACAACCTTTTGTTTTGTTTTTTCGTTTTCTATCCAAAACTTCAAGGGAGAAAGGTTAACAGCTGTACCATCATCATGAACGTTCTCCACCTTGACTTGGGCCTTAATTTCCCCTGAACTTTCATTTGTTTTCTCGTATGTTCCAGTTAAAACAGATATAAGATAATCTCCTCCTTTAAAGCTTTCTCGATAGGACAAAATCCCTTTTTCTAATCGCTCCATCTCTAACCTCTCTTGCTTTTCTGCAGGAGTTAAAGTACTTTCAACTTTTTTTTGAGGTTCTGCTTGAACAGTTTCTTTCTCGTCACTACAGGCTGTCATAAGGCTCGTAACCATAAATGCTATACAAGCTGTTGCTATAATTGATTTCATCGTAAATCCTCGCCATATTTAAAATTTAGTATCAGGTTAATTTTACACTAAAAGGAAATAAAAAGAATTATATTTTGTAATAAATAACCTATTCTAAGAGAAAAGATAATTTGACTTTAACATTATTAACAAAATAAAAAGCAACCTCGACATGGCGGACGAGGTTGCTTCTTCATGATTCAAAATTAGTGAAGAATCATAGCATAGCACCGTAAGTAATTATATAATATTTTTTACCATAAATACTATTTTTTTCTTTTATGGCATATGAATAAAAGGTGCACTTTTTATTCATTCTTTTCGGATTTCTCCTCATGTACATCGTTGATTTACCAAGGATGTATAAAAAGCTGCATAAACCATAAAAGAGAACTCAACAAACCCCTTGTGGCACAAGGGGTTCTTTTTGTGGTATGTTCCGTTAAGAGTGTTTATGTTAACTAGGGCTGTATATCGTATACATGAAAAAGCTTTGCATTATAATTGTTAAAGTGTAGTTGACGGTTAAATAGGTTGGTGTTAGATTAATTTAAATATCCAAAAAATGGGGGTAAAGACTTATATGATTAATGATGCAGCAATGAAAAGAGCCAAACTTACAAAAACAGCAGTAATAGATACCCGTACTCTTGAGAGTTCTCACAAGAGGTTAGCAGAGATACTACAACCAGGAATGACTGTACTCGATGTTGGGTGTGGTACAGGAACAATTACTTCAGGAATTGCAGAGCTAGTCGGTCCAAATGCTCACGTAGTCGGTATCGATAATAATCCAACTTTGATAGAAAAAGCACGCCAAACTTACAAAGATATTCCAGGGCTATCTTTTGAAATTGCTGATATCTATAATCTCCCCTTTTATGGTGAATTTGATATTGTTACTTCTGCAAGAGTTCTTCAATGGTTATCAAAACCCAAAGATGCTTTATCCCAAATGATTCAGTCTACAAAAAGGAATGGTCGAGTTTTAGTTCTTGATTATAATCATACAAAAATATCTTGGGAACCAGAAATTCCTGAAACAATGAAGTCCTTCTACAAAGCCTTTTTACAGTGGCGCTCTGATGCAGGTATGGACAATGAAATAGCAGATCACCTTCAAGATATATTTAAAGAAGTTGGGCTTACAGATATAAAAATAACTCAACAAAATGAAAAGACGAAACAAGATGATCACGATTTTCATAATCATATTGCAGTTTGGGCTAATGTAGCTCAAATTAAAGGAAAACAAATGATAGAGGATGCAGCAATAACAGAGGATAAGTTAGAACAAGCTCAAAAAGATTTTTCAGAATGGATAAAAGGTTGCGCAAAATCTCAAACAATGTACTTATTAGCAATAGAAGGTACTGTAAACAGAGAACCTAACTAAATAAACTCTTAAAAGGCCTTTGTAGATTACAGAGGCTTTTAAGAGTTCCTAGAATCTGGATTATGGTGCGACAAGAAGTCGCTTTCTTACAGTGTAGCTAACGCTACTCATCTAGACGCAAAGACGATCTCCATCCGAAACGGCATTCTTGGTAACGAGTCTGTCGGTTGCATGAGGAA
>NZ_JBLTIR010000019.1:0-37014 GCF_053345675.1 Priestia sp. D51
CATCCTGAGCCAGGATCAAACTCTCCGAAGAAATGTTTGACTTGCTCAATTAAAAAATAAAAATTAACGTTGACGTTTGTCGCTTTGTTCAGTTTTCAAAGTTCAACCGCCGCTCTTAAGCGACTTTATTATTTTATCAAGTTACCGACGTAATGTCAACAACTTTTTAAAATTCTTTTTTCAGCTTCGTTGTTACTGTTATGTCTCAACGACGCTTTATAATAATATAACGCCCTGCACATAAAGTCAATATGTTTCGAGAAGAAAAATGTTTTTTTCTTACTTTACTTCTTCCCCTACTGAGAAGTAGTTAAACGTAAATAATCTAAATTTTCTAATTTTTATTTATACCTATATTAAAAAAGAAGCCCTTCACAAAAAGAGCTTCTTTCTTATCTTACTAATTAAGGTAAATAACGACGTGCACCTGCATACTCTTCAATATACCCCTTCGTGTTTAAAGGAATCATCTCTACTGTCCGCTCGGAGTTCGGCGAATGAATCATCATACCATCTCCCGCATACATTGCTACATGGTGGACGCTTCCTTTCCCTTGGTTATAGGCAAAGAATAATAAGTCTCCGGGTTGAAGATTGTTCATCTCTACTGGTTTCCCTGCTCTAGACTGTGGGCCTGAGTCACGTGGAATTGTAATACCATGGGACTGGTACATCGTAAACGTAAATCCAGAGCAGTCAAATCCAAAACCACTCATGCCAGCCCATAAATATGGAAGATTTAAAAATGCCTTTCCGCTTTCAACAAGCTCCGTGCCAGTTGGTACAGGAATATCTTTTTGAGAAGCGTAGATTTTTCCTGCTTTTGCAGAAACCCATGCTGTCTTTCCATTTGGTTTTAATACTTTATATGCACTCTTTGATTTTACCAAAAGAGGTAAGCGCGTATTATAGCTAACTTCAATACCTTTCTTTTTCAAAGAAGGCGAATGATATAAATAAGTAGTCGGAGCCGTCACCATTACAAAAGGCTTCTTTGCATACTGTTCGTACCTTTTGCTATAGGTTAATTGTTTAGTAGGCATCCACCCGGGATATCCTAATTCATTTCGAGAAGTAGGCTGTCCGTCTACAGCTACTTTGACCCAATCTCCTTGTCTCTCTAAAACCGTTACTTTGTTTCCATATAACGCTTGTGTCTCAAGCATCCCGTCACTAGATAACTGCTGCTTCTGTTTCAAATTCATCGATGTGGTCCACTTCTTCATATCTACAGGATTAGTAGCTGACGGAGCGTCCACTTCACGCAAGATGTTTGGTGCTGTCCAAAGAGTAGCTGCTGCGACATCTATATAAGCAGTTTCTTTTTCTTCAGAAGCATGAACAGAAGGAACTGCACTGACTCCAAATGTAGCTAAAACAACTGTTGTTACCGTTAAAACCCAACGTTTTATATTCATCGTCTCTCTCCTTCTACTATATTACTATCTTTTTATTTTGAGATAGGAACGGTGATTTCTCCTATTCCAGGAAGATCTGATAAGAAAACCTCTTGACCGCTGTACTTTAATACATCCAGTTCAGTTGAAAGCCAAAGAGGAGCATCTAAGTCAAAATACGTGATATTTGGATGAGCGGCTGCCAGATGAGCAGCTGCTCCCACGGAAAGTGATGGTTCCATCATGCTTCCAATCATACACGCAACACCGTTCGCCTCAGCAATACTCGCGATTTTTCTTGCTTCATTAATGCCTCCGCACTTCATTAGCTTAATATTTAAAAGATCCACGTACCGCCCGCTTACAAGCTTTAATGCATCTTTCGCAGAAAATAGACTCTCATCTGCCATAATGGGTACGTTTACTCGTTCAGTCACAAACTTTAACCCTTCCCAATCATGAGCAGCGACAGGCTGTTCTACCAGTTCAATACCAAAGTTGAGAGTTTCCATTTTATTAATGAATTGCACTGCTTGTTTTGGAGTCCATCCTTGATTTGCATCCAACCGAAGTTTTACATGATCCGGAATGACAGATCGAATATGTTTAATACGCTCAAGGTCTAGCTCAGGAATTGAACCTACCTTCACTTTTAAAATGTCAAATCCGTCCGCTGCACTTTTTTGTGCGTCTTCAGCCATTTTTTCAGGTGTATCAACACTTATCGTCATACACGTAGAGATAGGCTGCTTATCCCCCAAGAAAGCATATAAAGGAATGTTGAGAAACTTTGTATAAGCATCATGCAAAGCGATATCAGCAGCCGCTTTAGCACTTGAATTGTGAATACAGCAGCTTTGAATTTTTTTTAAGAGTTTTTGAAACTGACGTATATCCTCCCCTATTAGCGCTAGTTTAATAGGGCCTTGAAGTGCAGCTTGAATGCCTTCTAAAGAATCGCCTGTAATAACATATGTTGGCGAAGCCGCTCCTTTTCCTTTTATTCCGTTTTCTAACTGAATCTCTACACTTATGCTGTCTATCTCTGTTGCTGTTCGAAGCGCTGTTTTAAACGGAACGAGCAGTGGAACGGTTTGATGCTTTACAGTTATGTCTTTAATTATCATTTCAATCGCTTCCTTTCGATTCAGCACACATATTCTTTTATACCTATTTTGGTTTATTCTTAGATCGCCCCTAAAATTTTGGCGATCATCATACCAAAATAAGTACCTAAGAAGGAACCCATCAGAGCCATAATGACTCCTACCGGAATCAGTGCACGGTTATAAGCAGCTGCAAGCATTGGAGCAGACGCCATTCCGCCAATATTAGCTAAACTGGCTACCCCGAGCGTAAATAAATCATATTTAAATAGTTTAGCTAGCAACAGCATGATCACTAAGTGGACGAACATAATGAGAAAACCAGATACTAAGTAAATAGGAGCCTGAGCTAAATTTGAAAAATCTGATTGAGAAGCAATTAACGCTACAACGATGTATAACATAACGTTTGATACATCGAGCGTACCTGGAATTTTTGCCGCTGGAGTTACAGCAAGCACTAAACCAACGACAGAAGCAATCATAATCGTCCAGCTCGTTGCATTAATAACGGCTCCCACTTCAGGCAAACGCCCTCCGATAAATGTAGACAATGCCGAAACGAACAAACCTAGCCCAAGCAAATAAAGAAGATGCTGAAACTGAGGACATTCTTTTTCGCTTTCAGATGTTGCTGCGACTTCATCTATACTATTCTCAATAAAGCTGACGTCTGCTTTTGTCCATTTATTAAATTTAGATGCAAATGGTACAAGCCAAAACATAAACATAACCCATACGGCATAGTTAATCGTATCCATCATAAGAGCGTAGCCAAATATATTTTCTGGAACATCCAAAATCCCTTGAAGGGCAACCATGTTAGCTGACCCCCCGGTCCAACTTCCTGATAAAGCACCAAAAGCTTTCCACGTATCCTCTACATAGAAATTCTTAAAGATGGCATAGACGAGGATAAAGCCTATCATTATACTAAAAACCGCAACGATGAATCCTCCCAGCATTCTTGGACCAAGTTTAATTACACTTCGAACATCACACTTTAACAGCATAAGCATCAGCATAGCAGGAAGAAGTGCATTTTTAACGCCTGCATACATGGCGGCATTTGACTCGCTATCCCCAAATAATCCTGCCGTTTGCATAAGAGCCGCTCCTATATAAATAAGTACAATACCTGGAATAAACTTAAAAAATCCATTGGCTTTAAATCGTTTTTCAATCCCTACCATGAGCGCAGCAAAGGCAGTTAACACACTCACATACATAAATCCATCTTGAATCATTTATTCTTCCCCCTTCATCTCCCCGAAAATGTTTTTATGCAAAACAAAATCCAGCCCAACGTTTGAAAACGTCAGGCTGGATTTCGTCTAGGTCTATGTAGACAAAGCAGCTGTTATTTGCTGATATTTTTTCTGTGCATCATGAAACGCTACCACCAGCGCTTTTTGGGAAGACCCGAAGTAGCGGCTGTTAATGTCGTCTATAAGGGTGGGATCACTTATATGACGTCCAATAAAAATTGATTGAACAAATCGAACGGTTAACTCAATCGTCGCTGAGCATTCCACATCAATAATTTTTCCATTTGTTTTATCAACTACCAATCCTAGAAAATACTGATTGAACTTTTTAGTAATCGGATTGCTTTGAGGAGCTTTGGCATCTCCAATAATATAGATAGTATCTTGATCATACATGATTTTTTATTCCTCCTAAAAGAGATAACAGACGATGCTAGGGACCGGCAAATGAACGTTTGCGGAGCTACGCAACATGTATTCGCTTTCATAAGGAACATTATAATCTACTCTCAATATATCATCTATAAAACAATTTCACAATATAAATTTTATACTATTCAGAATAAAATAATATTTACCCTATAAAAAAGGCCGTACGAATACATACGGCCTTTCTGCGTCATCCTTTGAACATTGTAGAGGAAAAACGGTTAGGGTAATCTGTCATCACTACTTTTACTGAAGCCTGCTGGAGCTTCAAAAAGTCATTCAGTTCATTAATTGTATATACTCGTAAGTCTAATCCTTCTTGCTTTGCTTTTTTCCCGTACGAAGAAAGAGCAAACGACATATCACAGTGCAGGTGCGCACCTATCGATTTTGCTTTTCCAATCGCATCTTCACTCACCCCTTCAAATAAAAATCCTGTTGGGATATATGAATGGAGAGATCTCACTTTAGCCAAGCTATCATAGTTAAAAGATGACAAAATAACTTGATCTTCTAAATCAAACTCATCGATTAGACGAAGAACTTTTTCCTCAAGTTTTGGATAGTAAATTTGGTCATTTTTTAATTCAATGTTCACGGTCATTTCTGTCTTTTTGTCCATCATCCACTCAAACACTTCTATTAACGTGGGAATTGATTGTTTAGAAAAACGAGAATCATACCAGCTTCCAGCATCGAATAACCGCAGCTGTTTATATGAAAATTCTTGAACATATCCCATTCCATTCGTCGTTCTGTCAATTCGTTCATCGTGAATCACTACTATTTCTCCGTCTTTGGTTAGTTGTACATCCAATTCAATACCTGAAACTCGCATTTTTCTAGCTTCTTCAAATGCAATCATTGTATTTTCAGGATATCGTCCGCTAAAGCCGCGATGCGCATAAAGATCAATTGAATTATTCATTGTCCTCTATCTCCCCTAACTAGTCATTCACTAAATAAAAAGCTCGTCCTCAAAATAACTTGAAAGACGAGCTTCGTAATCATACGTTATTTTTGATTGGCTACTTCTAATGCTCTATTCGTTTCTTTTGCTGCTTGATCAAGTGCTTGTTTCGGCTTTACTCCCTGGTACAGGCTTTCCATTCCTGTTACTACCTTTTGGCGTGATTCCGGAAATACCGAAATTAAAGCGCCTTGTGTTGCCGGAGTTGATTTAGTTTTATGAAGCTGATCAACCGTCACTTTTAGTTGAGGATATTTTTTCCATTCTTTCTTTACGATTTCTTGATCATATGCTTTAGGATTAACCGCAAAATAGCCACTTTCCACGTGCCATTTTGCCTGAACTTCTGGTGTTGCTAAATATTTCATGAAGTCCCACGCCGCTTTAGATGTTTCATCACTAATTCCTTTAGACATCCATAAAGATGCTCCCCCGATAGCTACTCCTTGGCGATCCTCTTCTTTTGGCACAGGAAGATCTGATACACCCACATCAAATGGAGCATTGTCTACTAATGTTTTAATACCTGCTGACGAATCTAAAAACATTGCAATTTTTTTAGATTGAAATGCTGCGCGCATATCGTCCCAGTTTTGCCCTACATTGTAGAAGGTACCTTCTTTGTACATGTCATTGATTAAATTAAATGCGTTTTGTCCTTCTTTTCCATTAAATACTGCCTTCTCGGCATCCCCTTTACGACCGTTTTCGTGATCTACATACAAACCGCCTTGAGAAGCAACTAGCTCTTCAAAGAACCATCCGTAATTTAGAATTGAAAAACCGTATTGTGATGTTTTATTTCCTTGTTTCTCTGTTAGTTTCTTTGCAGCTGCCTTTAATTCATCATACGTTTTTGGTGGATTTTCAGGATCTAACCCTGCTTTTTTAAAGGCATCTTTGTTGTAAACTAACACAGGTGTTGAAGAGTTAAACGGCATTGAATATTGCTTTCCATCTACTTGGTAATAGCTTGAAATATTTTTCTCCCACTGTGAAGTATCGTAGTGGTCTTCATCAATAAATTTTTGAACAGGCTGAACCTTACCACTGTCTATCATGAATTTCGTTCCTACTTCGAACGTTTGCATGATAGCAGGTGCATCTTTAGTTCCTGCTACCGTATTAAATTTTGTTTGTGCTTCCTCATACGTTCCTTGGAAAACGGGCTTTACTTCAACTTTATCCTGAGATTTATTGTACTCATCGACTATTTTATTGAGTGATTTTTCAAGGTCACCGCTCATGGCGTGCCAAAAAACGACTTCTGTTTTACCTGATGCTGTTTTTTTAGTTTCTTGCGCTTCCGAAGAACCAGTTGAGTTTGAGCAAGCGCCTAGAATGACCAGCAAGCATGCCGTTACGATAGCCAATATCTTTTTCATCACATTCACTCTCCTATTTAATTGCACCTTGTGTTAATCCTTTTTGAAGACGTTTTTGACCTAGGAATAATAGTAATAATGTAGGTATAATAACAACCACGACAGCAGCCATAACCACTCCCCAATCAGTTGAAATCTCCTGCGTTTGCATTTGTTTTAAACCAATCTGAACGGTACGAACATCCTCTGTATTTGTAACTAACAGTGGCCATAAATACATATTCCATGTTGTTAAAAAGCTATATACGCCAAGCGTAACTAGACTTGTTTTAGAAACAGGAAGCACAACATTCCAAAAGAAACGAAAGCGGCTGATCCCTGCGACTTGAGAAGCTTCATACAGCTCGCCCGGAATGGTTTTAAACTGTTGACGCAATAAAAATGTTCCAAATGCTAAGGCGAAAAAAGGAATTGTTAATCCCAAATAGTTATTAATCCAGCCTAGCTTTTGTGCTGTTAAAAAGTTAGGAACCATCGTTGCTTCCCATGGAATCATCATCGTAGAAATAAAGAGAAAGAAAATAGCATCTCTTCCTTTAAATTTAATAAATACAAATGCAAAAGCAGCCAAACTTGAAACTAACAGCTGCCCGGCCATGACAAAAATAGATACAGCAAAACTGTTAATTAAATAATGAAGCAGCGGAACTTTTTCAAAAGCATCCCGATAGTTTTCAAATGAAAAAGATGATGGCCAAATCTTCCCTTCCAACACTTCCGCTCCACTCATAAAACTAATGGAAAAAGCGTATAGAATAGGAAACATCAATACTAAAGTAGCTGCAATGAGTAACAAATAAGTTGTCCATTTTCTCGTGATGCTCATTGATAATGTACCTTCCTTTCTCCAAGCTTAAATTGAAGAGCCGTAACCAGTAGAATACAGAAAAACAAAATTGTAGCTTGAGCACTTGCAGAGCCAACATTATAGTTTACAAATGCATCTTTGTAGATTGAATAAACAATGACATTTGTGGAATCTGTAGGCCCGCCTTTTGTTAAAATGTCAATTTGTCCAAACGTTTGAAACGCGTTAATAAACGAAACGGTGATAATAAAAAACAGCGTTGGCGAAAGCATAGGAAGCGTAATTTTACGGAGCTGATACCAATAGCTAACTCCAGCAATACGCGCGTTTTCATACAGCTTTTCATCAATATTTTGTAACCCGCCAAGTAAAATTAAAAAGGTAAACCCAATGTTCATCCAAATCGTAGAGATGGACACAGCAATCAGCGCATACTTAGGATCTAATAACCACTGCACATCATGAATGCCTACAAGATTTAATACTTTATTAATAACACCGATTGTCGGGTTATACATAAACATCCAAATTACAGAAGAAGCCGCTACGCTCATTCCCATCGTAGATGAAAACATTGTTCTGAAAAAACCAATTCCTTTTAGCTTTTCATTTGCGATTAGCGCTAGGAATAATGCAATAATTAAGCCAATAGGCACCGTGTATAGTACAAATAAAAAAGTGGCTTTCATACTTTGTAAAAAGTTTGGATCTGTAAATAGATAAAAGAAATTTTGTAATCCTACAAATTTCAAGGGATTTCCCTGTGTGTCTGTAATAAAAAGACTTAAATATAAGGTCTTAATCATTGGGTAGAAAAGAAATACACCAAATAACAATAATGATGGCAGCAAGTAAGATAATCCTACCAATAGGTTAGGCATTGACTTCTTTTCTTGTGGATTTGATGAAACAGAAACAGACGAGTTTGCTGTTTTGGTAACAGCACTCATACAAATGCCCCCTTTACAGTTAAATCTTCCGTTGATGGTTCATAGTGCAAGCATGAACCTGTATCACTATCAAATAAAAACAGGTGTTTTGGATCGATAAAAATAGGGACGCGCTCTCCCACTTTTATATTCCATTGACCGTTCCACTTAGCCATCCACTGTTTGTCTCCCATTTGAAATGTAAGCAGTGTTTCCGTTCCTAGAATTTCGACATTATCTACCTCCACGATAAAGCTGGTGTTGTCGTTTGTCGCAAGCTGAACGTGCTCAGGTCTTACTCCAACCACAACTTCCTTTTTACCGCTAAGGTTGTTGTATGATGCACTCATAGAAATAGCTCTTCTATCTTCAAAAACGAGTAAGTTATTTTCTATAGAAACGTTTGATAAGTTCATAGGGGGAGAACCTATAAACGACGCTACGAACGTGTTTGCCGGTGCATTGTAAATATCGAGCGGACGCCCAACCTGCTGAATATTACCTCCATTTAAAATCATCATTCGATCCGCCATCGTCATCGCTTCCGTTTGATCATGCGTGACATAAATCATCGTAATACCTAACTTACGCTGAATCTGGCGAATTTCTGATCTCATCTTTGCTCGCAGCTTCGCATCCAAGTTGGATAACGGCTCATCCATCAGGCAAATAGGTGAATGAGTAACTATAGCACGTGCGAGTGCTACACGCTGACGCTGTCCTCCCGAAAGCTGTCTAGGCTTTCGTTTTAAATATTCACTTAAACCAAGCATTTCTGCTGCTTCCCTACAGCGCTTGTGCTGTTCTTGCTTTGAAATCTTCTTTGTATGCAGACCAAAAAGAATATTTTGTTCTACTGTCAAATGCGGATATAAAGCATAGTTTTGAAACACCATGGACAAATCGCGCTGACTTGGAAGCAGTTTATTTGCTTTTACATCCCCGATTAGCAACTCTCCCTGTGTGACTTCTTCTAATCCGGCAATCATTCGCAGCATTGTACTTTTCCCGCACCCTGAAGGACCTACTAATACGAAGAATTCTCCAGGTTCAATTGTGACATTAATATCTTGAATGACATTTGTTTTTTGATCGTATGACTTTCCAACGTTAACTAACTCTACTTTTTTCATTAAAAACGCTCCTTTCTCGCTCATTCATATTTTTTCCATAGCCATGATTTTCCTGTAGAAACTGCCGTAGCCCCTGCTTTTAAAGCTGCTTGGATATGGCTTTCATTTTGAATGAGTCCACCTGTAATAATAGGGATACTTGTTTTTTTAACGATTTTCTCTATCATCTCCGGAATCAATCCTGGCATTAGTTCTAATGCATCCGGTTTAATATCTTGAACGGTTTTTAACCCTTGTGCCACTGCGTCTGTATCAACTAAAAACAGCCGCTGAATAGCAACCAGCCCTTCCTGTTTTGCGTAATTAATGAGTGAACTTTTAGTGGTTACGATACCTGTGGGCTTTACAAACTTAGCGAGAAATTTAAGCCCTTCCCGGTCATAGCTAATTCCCGGAATTTTTTCAATGTGTAAGAAAACCGTTCGATTATGCTGTTTGAGTAAATCTACATAGCGTTTAATTACACTGATGTTTCCCGTTAATAAAAAGGCGGCCTGGATCTCTGTTTCTAAAAATTGCTCTAAATTTTTCGGACTTTTAATGGATGCAATTAAACGATCTTGTCCAAGCTGTTGTAAGAAATCTGCTTCCTTATTCAAAACGATTCCTTCCTTTCATTTATAAAAAAACCACAAAAAACGCATAGGATGTTTATATAGACCTATTGTTTTTTGTGGTTTCTCAATTTCATAACCTTAGTAACTATTCACTTATCGTTCACATGTTTTATAATAATGGTTATTTGTGAAGGCAATATAAAGAAGCTGTTGAGTTTTGTAAAGTAAACGTATAGTTCCTGTAAATCTGCTGAAGATAAAAAAAGCCGTTGATTTCTCAACGGCTTCACAGTGCACATTCTTCGATTTCAAATCCTAAATCTTCAATTAATCCCCAGTCAGCTGTAGGTTCTTGACCTTGAGTCGTTAAATAATCGCCTACAAAAATTGAGTTTGCAGCAAACAAACCAAGCGGCTGAAGTGATCTGAGGTTAACTTCTCTGCCTCCTGAAATTCGAATTTCTTTGGTTGGATTTACAAAACGCATCATCGCTAACAGCTTTAAGCATTGCATTGGCTTTAACGCCTTTTTGTCTTCTAGAGGCGTTCCTGGAACGGCAACAAGAAAATTGCATGGAATAGAATCTGCATCTAACTTTTTAATTTGAAAAGCTAATTCAACGGCTTGTTCATTTGTCTCGCCCATTCCAAAAATTGCACCGGAACAAGGTGACAAACCTGCTTTTTTAGATGTAGTAACCGTATCGACTCGATCTTCATAGCCATGCGTAGAACAAATATTGTCATAGTTATCAGCGTGAGTATTTAAATTATGATTATAGCGATGAACACCCGCCTCGACTAGTTCGTGTGCTTGATCATCTGTTAAAAATCCTAGACAGGCACAGATTTTCAAGTCTGTCTTTTGACGAATTTCCTTTACCGCTCCCACTACGTGCGCTACTTCTTTATCAGTAGGGCGGCGGCCTGACGCTACGATACAATATGTACCTGCTTTTCTTTTTTGAGCTTCAAAAGCACCTTCTACAATTTTCTCTTTTGTTAACCACGCATACTTATCAATCGGCGCTTCTGATACAATCGACTGCGAACAATATCCACAGTCTTCTGGGCATAAACCCGATTTAGTATTAATAATCATATTAAGCTTTACTTTTTTTCCATAATGATGATGACGAATTAAGTACGCGGCATTCATGACCTCTAACACTTCTTCATCCGGTACATAAAGAAGTTGAAGCGCTTCTTTATATGTAATTTCTTTCCCTTTAATAATAGACTGAGCAAGTGCTTTCCAATCTCTTAAACTTGTGGTTTCCATCGATTCCCCTCCACTTTAGTAAACTAAAAAAATATAAAGTTAACAATTATAACTAAAAGTTACCATTATCACGCCTTTTATGTCAACACTTCATAAATAATAGTTAACTTAAAGAGGCTGGGACAAAAGTAGTTGAGCCCAAGTAAAAAACGAACCATTCATCAACCTGTTTGATGAGTGGTTCGTTTTCTTTTTGATGATGCATATCGTTTTATTTGTTTCGTTCCTTCTAGCAGTTGATTGGAGGGCAAGGCGAAGACTCCTGCGGGAAAAGCGGAACAGGTGAGACCCCGCAGGAGCAAAAGCGAAGCCTTGCACGGAAATCAATTGCGGTGTCATAAGCAGTCCAGCTCATGTATCTCATTTGTTCATCTTTCGATTGGATTTATTTCGTTATGTCCCAGCCTCTTTGCTTATTGCGCTTGCAGTGTGTAAATAACCGATACAAAGTCTCCAGATTTTTCATCGTATGCTTCAACACCCGGATATTCATGAGTTAGAGCAATTCCTGCGTACATGAGCTCATCTCCATAAGCTGTTTGGTCTGTTTCCATCACTGTATATTCATAATCAGGATGAAGCCCTTTTAGCTCAATGCGTTCATAAGAAGGATTTGATCTAGCTAATACTTGATAATAACCGATGATTGCCTGCTTTTGATCGGATGAAACAACCATCCAGCTCGTCACATTTCCATCTTGTTCAAACGGACTTTTTAATCGATAGAATCTTCCATTTTGAATAAGAGATCGGTATTTTTTATAATACTGAATTTGTTTTTTTACCGTTTCTTTTTCATCTTCTGTCATCAGCGTAACATCTAACTCATAACCGAATGCGCCAAAATACGCAACGTCTCCTCTTGTTTCTAGACTTGTTACTCTGCGTACTTGATGATTTGGTACGGCTGATACGTGTGCTCCCATTGAACTGATTGGATAAGCAAAAGAAGTGCCGTACTGAATTTTTAGACGTTCAATCGCGTCCGTGTTATCGCTCGTCCAAGCTTGAGGAGCATAATAAAGCATTCCCGGATCAAATCTAGCGCCCCCGCTTGCACACGATTCAAATAAAATATCCGGAAACTTCTTTGTTAGTCGCTCATACAAATCATATACTCCTAAAATGTAGCGATGTACTACTTCAAACTGGCGATTCGCGGGTAGCCCAACAGATCCAATCTCCGTTATATTTCGGTTCATATCCCATTTTATATACGAGATAGGTGCTTCACTTAAAATAGCTTCCATTCGTTCATAAATATAATTCACTACTTCTTCTCGTGAAAAATCAAGCACATATTGATTTCGTCCATGAGACTGATGACGATTTGGCACATGAATCAACCAATCTGGATGCTTTTCATACAAGTTGCTTTGCTTTGAAATCATTTCAGGTTCAAACCATAATCCAAAGTCCATACCTAAATCCGTTACTTTTTGAGCCAATGATTTCATACCGCCCGGAAGCTTATTTTCATCTACAAACCAGTCTCCAAGAGAAGTTGTATCATCATTACGTTTACCAAACCAGCCGTCATCCAATACAAAAAGTTCAACGCCCAGCTTTTGTGCTTCTTTGGCAATGTGTACAATTTTCTCTTCGTTAAAATCAAAATACGTCGCTTCCCAGTTATTAATTAAAACTGGTCGCTCTAAATCCCGCCATTTTCCTCTAGCGAGACGCTTGCGATAAAGCTCATGATACTCTTGGCTAAGACCGTTTAGCCCGTTATTTGAATAAGCCAATACTAGTTCTGGTGATTGAAAAGTTTGTCCACTTTCTAGTCGCCACTGAAAATCAAAAGGGTGAATACCCATCGTTATTCTTGATACATTATAGTGATCTACTTCCACTTGTCCAAGAAAGTTTCCGCTGTATACAAGACTAAAACCATACGCTTCTCCACTGTGTTCAGTTGCAGCTGGATTCTTTAAAATTAAAAATGGGTTTTGCTGACTGCTGCTTGTACCTCTCGCACTAGAAATACTTTGAATACCCGGCTGAAGCATTCTTGTTTTCACGTGTCTCTCTCGAATCCATGCACCGGAAAGCTGAACCATTTCATAGTTTGATGTGGGCAAATCAATGCTGCCGCTCATGATACGCAAAATATCGACTGGTTCTTCTCCTCTATGTTCAAATCGTGCGTGACGCGTAATAATATTTCGGTCTTCGTAAACGGTATACGTTAAAATAAGTGATGCATTGAGCAATTTATCAATTAGTTCAACTTCTACACTCGTGGCTTCACTTTCTTCTTCTACGTATGTAGCAGGTAAGCCGTTTAATGGCTTCTTGCCCTTGTAAATTTTATGGTTATCGTATTCAAAATTGGTGACTCGGCTTCCGTTTTGCTGAAGAAGTTGGTAGGCTGGCTCTCTGAAGTCTGTTGTCCCATAAGAAGGATACTCTTGTTTGATTGTTTCAAGAGAAAATGCTAGTTCTCCTTCATAGACCGAAGCGCTAGCTCCTCTTGTTTCCACACGTAAAAAATGCTGAAAAGACGGACGGTGCTTAAGCTTTTTTCCATAGTACAAGTGACCAAGCTGCTCGTTTTTCAACACTGAAAAGATATAACTTACATCGCGGCCCTGCAGGTGAAACTCCTTTGTACGTTCATTAAATAAGATCCCCACTCTATCTCTCTCCTCACCATCAAATATCTAACGAGACATTTCCTTTTTCATCTATTGCCGTTGCATGCTCAACAGCAGATGCTAGATTAATCTCTTTTCTTTCATACCATTTCGCTAAATCTTTGAATAACTCTTCTGTTTCAATCATTCTTGTATCTACTCGCAGTTCAGTTTCGTAGCTATGAAGAGACCAAGTGCTTTCACTAAATAAGTTCATCTCCACATCTAGACACATTTCCTTCCAATTGGGGGCACACCGAATAGGGTGAAGTATGTCTGAACATGCAATAGTGTAGCGGTTAGAGCCATTTTTATTCATAAAACAATGAACAGAAGAGGTACTCACATCTCCCTGACTAGTTTGTATAGATTTATATAGCTGGATATCTAACAACGGAACGCTCCATTTTAACGCCATTTTTGGAAGACTTCTTTTTTTAATCGACTTGACCGTTAATTTAATAAAATAAACACCATCTTTTTTTGTTTCATCCAATACAACATGCACACCTGGTTCCTTGTTTATCTCCAAGTTTATATAGGGTGTAGCAATCACTTCCTTCATCTCCTTTATCATCATTATAAGTTTATACACCCGCAAAAATGTAACCGCATTCAAAAGTTTGTTTTCGTATTTATTACAAGTAGATCATACTAATCGAAAGCTTTTTTACTTTCTTTCATTTTATGTAAAATGCTTTCTAGACTCAATGGTAAAAATCAAAGTGAAAAAAAGCATTTTTTTGCTTTATCTAGTAATTAACTAAACGCTCTTTATCTCTTAGCGCGCAATTTTCTCTTCTTTTTCAAAAAAAGATGACAAATCTAACAATATAGTATAATAATAAATATTGCAGAATGATTATACACAGAAAGGATGACAAATATGAATCATGGACCTTCTCTTCTTAAACAACTAAAATTATGGCATATCGTCGTGATAGGATTAGGCTACATGGCACCCATGGCCGTTTTCGATACATTTGGCATTGTAACTGAATCCACAGATGGACATGTTTCAGGTGCTTATGCATTCACGTTGATTGCTATTTTATTCACAGCCATTAGTTATGGAAAAATGGTAAAAGCTTTTCCTGGAGCTGGTTCTTCTTATACATACGCACAGCAAGTAATGAATCCAAGCATTGGTTTTTTGGTAGGATGGACGGCTCTTCTTGATTATCTATTTCTACCGATGATTAATGCACTTTTGACAAATATTTACCTAAGCTCTCTGTTTCCAGGTGTTCCAAAAGCCGTATGGATTATCAGCTTTGTGGTCATCATGACCATAATGAATATTTTTAGCGTTCATTTAACCGTTTCTTTTGGTACGCTATTAGTTGCTTTTCAAATTTTAGTAGCTATCATCTTTATTATTTTAAGTGCTACAACTCAAGGGCAAGAGCTATCATTTAAACCGTTTATAAGTGAATCGGCTTCTATATCTCTTTTATTAAACGGAGCAGCTATTTTATGCTTTTCTTTTTTAGGGTTTGATGCTGTAACCACCATGGCTGAAGAAACACTTAAGCCTGAGAAAACCATTCCCAAAGGGATTCTCATTATTGCATGTACGGGAGGCGCCTTATTTATTACGGTTTCTTACTTTGCTCAGCTTCTTTTCCCTTCAGCCTCTTTGTTTCATGATTTAGAAGGTGCATCGGCTGAAATCGCTTATAAAATTGGCGGCCAGCTGTTTCAATCTATTTTTGTAGCAGCAGCCTTAACATCAACTATTGCTTCTGGACTTGTCTCACATATGAGTGCATCAAGACTTCTCTACGCAATTGGGAAAGATGGTTATCTGCCACGGAGAATTTTTGGCTATATTCACCCTAAAACAAAGACGCCTGTTTGGAACGTAGTCATTATTGGTGGTCTCTCTTTAATTTCACTAAGTCTGTCTCTTGAAAAAGCTACCTCTTTAATTAATTTTGGTGCTTTAATTGCGTTCAGTTCAGTTAACATAGCGGTTTTTATCCATTATTTTATTCAACAAAACAAACGATCTCTCAGTGGATATATTTCATATGTACTTATGCCTTTACTCGGCAGTTTATTTTTATTTTTTATGTGGCTTAACTTAGAAAAAACATCCTTATTTATCGGTATTGTATGGAGTATAATTGGAATTATTTATTTACTGATTGCCAGACGAAAAAATACTATTACCATTCCTACTTTTCATTTTGATTAAGGAAATAGGCTTAACACACCTCGACATATTTCCCCAGAAATAATGTCGAAAAAAAGTAATCGAGACATAAACAAATCAATCCCATCTACACACGCACAAAAAGGTAAACGATCTAATATGAATCGCTCGTTACACCGCTGTTGATTTCCGTGCAAGGCTTCGCTTTCCTCGGGCGGCCGTTGAGCCTCCTCGTCGCTTGCGCTCCTGCGGGGTCTCATCTGTTCCGCTTTTTCCGCAGGAGTCTTCGCCTTGCCCTCCAATCAACACCTAGAGGCAACTAAATACATGAAAGCTACATTTACTATATCAATAAAAAAATCCGAACGTATTTGATTCTCAACTAAGAATCAAACTCGTTCGGATTTTTCTTCAACTAAAATACTTTCATACCAGCCTATTTTTATTTTTTAGATTGTGAGACTTTTTCTAAAATGCGTCTTTTACGGTAAAGCATCATTCCAACTTCTCCTATATCGCTAATCGCTTGTTTGTTAATATACGCCCCAAACACCATCCCTGCTATAGGAATCATTTGAAATAGCTTTTTCCATCCCAAGTTGTCTCTATAGGTTAGAAACACTTCTCTCCAACCTTGGAGCTGCTGCAAGCTCTGCGTTCGATTGCCGCTTGCTAATTCTTCTAAAATCGCACGCTTTCCTACAATATCAGAGGATGAAAACTGCATGCATTTGACCATAAAAATGCGTTCCTCTTGCTCAGTGGGATCGTAACCATAAGAAACAGCCACTTCTTGCAGTGTCTTAAGCGTAAGTCCCAATACAAAAGGAATATCAATCGCCAGTGTGAAAATTCCACCTACTCCGGTTGTAGCTCCTTGCAGCTGCGCATTCTTTTTTCGGACTTCAATAAAATACTCCGCCAACTCATCCATTTCCTGCAGAGATAAATGCTGAACATCCTCTATTGACAGCTGCTTATTTTCTTGTAATTGGGCTGATGCTTTCTCTAGCGTGGCAGACGTATTAGCTAAATACTGGCCTCCATTATCAACATACTTAGCAATTTCATCTAATAATTTTTCTATTTTTTGATGAATGAACTTTGGCGTTACTTTATCTAAAGCTGAAAAAGGCAAGCGAGCCAGCCGCTCCCAGAAAAAAAGTCCTTTTTGGTCTTTCTCCCACTTTTCAATTTTTCGTAATTCTATTCTCAATTGTTCATGCTCTGACATATCCTCACTCTTTTCCTCGATTTATCAGCTCTGTCCTACTTGTTTATTCCGCACATATTTAATGATAAAAAATAACGCAATTAAAACAACAATTCCGATTCCAATAGGCTGCATGTATTGAGATACAATCGGACCCACCTCTTTCCACTTAGGTCCTAACTTATATCCTAAATATACGTAAATAGCCGTTACTGGAAGCATCGCAACAAATGTGTAAATAGAAAACAGCCATACATTCATTTTTGCCATCCCGCATGGAAAAGAGATAGCCGTACGCACTCCTGGAATAAACCGTCCAAAAAAAGCGACCCCGCTGCCGTACTTATTAAAAAAGCGATCGGCAGCGTCAATTTCTTTTTCTTTCACCAAAAAATATTTTCCATATTTTAAAACTAGCGGTCGTCCACCGTAACGTCCCAGTGCATAAAGAGTCAACGGTCCACACACACCGCCTACTGTACCTGCAAGGATAGCCAGATACAAGTTCATATCACCTTGGTACACCCAATACCCTACTAAAGGTAAAACAAGCTCTGCGGGGACAAACTCAAACGTTAATGCTAAAATTACGCCAAAATAAGAGAGCTGTTTTAGCGCTTCAATTAAAGAAAGTAAAACCGACTCTAACAAAAATTCTCCTCCTCATGTCATTAAATCTAAGACTGCAAAACTATAATTTAGCCGATTGATAGATAAAAACCAACGCGACATAGTTTTTTCCTTTCCCTCTTTACGTATGACGTACTACAAAAGTTTCAATAAAAAAAAGCGCTAGTTTTATCCAGCGCTTTTATAGTTTAAAGTTAATTTGAATAATACCTACTTTACGAAGAGCATCGTATAAAATAACTAAAGCCGGTCCTAAAAACAACCCGACAAAACCTAAAAGTTTAAATCCAATGTACAAACTAACTAATGCAGCCAAAGGTGAAATACCCATATTTGTAGAAAATACTTTTGGTTCTACTACACGTCTTACTACCGTAATGACTCCAAATAGAATAAATAAGCCGATTGCTAATGAGTCATGTCCTTGAGTAAGAGCAAAAATCCCCCATGGAACGAGCACCGAGCCTGTCCCAAGGATTGGTAAGATATCGACAATTACAATTAATAAACTAAGCAGCGCGGTATACGGAACATCTAATAGCCAAAGCCCTACATAAGCCATTACAAACGTCATGACACTTAAAATAATTTGTGCCTTAATAAAACCAACCCCCGCTTGGATAAGCTGAGTGATGACAACTTGTAGCTTATATTTCGTTTCTTCTGTTAAGAAAGACTTAATTTTATTTTTAATAGCAGGCAGCTCAAGGCTGATAAATACAAGCGCTACTAAATAAATAAGAAACTCTAGTAGAAACCCAGGAACAGTAGCAGCAAAGCTAATGATGATTTCCACGGTACTTTTTAATAGAGAATCTAATGAATTTACGGTTTTTTCAAGCGTGCGCTCGATAGAAGAAATCACTTCTGTAGGAAGAGCGTTTGAATAGTATTTCCACTTAATAATAGTTGGATAAATCGCGGTTTCATAGATTTCTTTTACAAATGAAGGCGCTATCTTTGAAAGAGCAACCACTTGCGTAACGATTGTCCGAACAATAAAAAACCCAATAAGTATGAGCGAAACAACATATAAAATGAAGGTCATAAGCACTGCGTAGACTCTCTTCATTTTAAAAGATTGATGCAATTTTTGAACAATACCCTCAAGCGCTAATGCTGTTAATAAAGCAAACACAATCGGTAAACTGTAAGGGATTAAAAAACATACGATTACTATCGAGGCGATGACCCATATTCGCTTTTTCCACATACTCTACTATCCCCCAACTAGCTAAGCTATCTCTATATTTATTGATAAAGAAAGGAACCAGTGACTGCTTTTATGTAAGAATAAAATTTGGATATATTTATACCTGATGTTACATATTATAGGGTCAATTTCCATAATAATAAAGGAATTATTATGAAAAAAGCTACTTATTCTAATTTTTTGAATAGAATAAGTAGCTTTTTAATTTATAAATTAGCCGGCTCTCATGACCTCTGTACCTTTTTTAGGGTCAAATTTGCCTTCAGATTTAGACATCACAATTGCTGCTAGTGTGTTTCCTACTAAGTTAACAACCGTACGTGCCATATCCATGATTCTGTCTACTCCCGCAATGAAGGCTAATCCTTCTGCCGGAACGCCGATTGTTCCAAGAGTAGCCAGTAATACAACAAATGATGTTCCTGGCACCGCAGCCATTCCTTTAGATGTAACCATCAATACCAGAATGAGCGTCAGCTGTTGAACGATCGTTAAATCAATACCATACACTTGCGCTAAGAATAAAGCTGCAATCGCTTGATAGAGAACAGAACCATCTAGGTTAAATGTATAACCAATTGGTACAACGAACGATACAATAGCTTTTGGACAGCCCATCTTTTCAAGCTTTTCCATAATACGCGGAAGAACTGTCTCAGAACTAGATGTACTGTATGCTAACAACAGTTCATCTTTCATATAGCGGAATAAGTGGAAAATGTTAATTCCTGCCCATTTCGCAATTCCTCCTAATACAACAAGTAGGAAGAAAATTAACGCTAAGTAAACTAAGATAACAAGCTTTCCTAATGAAAGGAGTGACTCTAAACCGAATTTCGAAACTGTGACACCAATTAAAGCAAATACTCCAATCGGAGCCACTTTCATTACTAGGTTTACCACGTGAAACATTGCGTGAGAAACGCCGTCAAAGAATTGAACAACAGGCTTTCCTCTTTCTCCAATTGCCGCTACTCCAAGTGCGAACAATACTGTAAAGAAGATAATTGCTAGCATGTCCCCTTCAACAATTGACTGGAAAAAGTTTGTCGGAACAATGTGTAAGAACGTTTCAGCCACTGACTTTCCTTCTTGCTGTTTGGATGTTTCAACGTATTGTGAAATATCACTCTTCTGTGCTGAATGAATGTCTACACCTTGCCCTGGATGAAAAATATTAGCAACCAATACACCGATTATAATTGCAAAAGTCGTAATAATTTCAAAATAGAGAATGGTTTTAACGCCGAGCTTTCCGACCTGTTTACCGCTACCTGCTCCTGCAACTCCAACGACTAAGCTTGAGATAACAATTGGAATAACAATCATCTTAATTAATCTTAAAAATAGGTCTCCCAGCGGCTGTAGGTATGTTACTACACGCGGATCGTTAAACCAAATTACTCCTACAAGAACACCGAGGATTAAACCGGTAAAAATCTGCGTAGCCAAACCAAAACGAATTTTTTTCATAGATGTACCTCCCCAAAGATGTATGACATTTGTATATACTTTTCTGAAAAAACAAAAAAAGACTATTCTTAAGAAAGAACAGCCTTTTACTTACGCTATTTTGGGCTCTTTCTCTCAATAAAGCAAACGAGGTTAACTGTCGGATTCGGAATTGAGAGTTTCCTACCTTTTGTAAGGATTCACCCCAAGGCAGCTTTACTGCCGATAATGATTCCCCCGCTCTATACGATTAAGCTTATTATTCAATTTTTATAAAATTAAAACGATCTATACGTTGTCATACGTTTTTTACAGTCAATAAAACTAAACAGAAGTCTTACTTTTACTTAACTTTATACTGCACAAATATTAATTTACTATTTTTCGACACGTTTTGTCAATACCCATGTTTATAAAACGCTTTCAAAAGACAATAATATATATTTATGCAAAAAAGCTATTGCAATGTTGCAATAGCTTTTTCTTGCTTTTTAAGTCTTTATCAGAAGTTTAAATGGCTATAAAATACGCTTATTTATTTTATAAAAATACAAAATATAGAATAGCCGCTAAGACAATTCGATAAATGGCAAACGGAACTAATTTAATGCGGTTGATTAATTTTAAGAAAAAGCGAATCGATATAAGCGCAAAAATAAAGGCGCTGATAAAACCAGCAATAAAAAACGGTAGTGCATCTGATGTGAAATATTTCCAGTTTTTAACCAATGAAAGTCCACTTGCTCCTGCCATAATTGGCACTGCCATAATAAATGTAAAATCTGCGGCTGCCTTATGGCTCATTCCAAGAAGAACCCCTCCTGAAATCGTTGAGCCTGAACGAGAAAAACCTGGCCAAAGAGCAATACATTGAAACAGTCCTATACCTAGTGCTTGTCCATAAGACATTTGGTCCACCGTCTCTACACGCGGACGTTTAGGTCCAAACAAATCTGCTAGAATCATTAATACAGCTCCGACCACTAAGCCAATTAGCACCGTATTTAAAGAAAACAAATGTTCATCAATGTAATCATCAAACAAAAGGCCTAACACTCCTGCGGGTAACAAACCAACAATTACCTGCATTAAATTTAAGCGATTTGTCGGTCCAATTGCAGCAGCTGGTTTCTTTCCTAATCCTAATAAATTAATAAAACGATCTTTAAAAATAACAACTACTGCTAAGATCGACCCTAGCTGAATAACAATCTTAAATGTATTAGCTACTGGAGATGAAAATAATTCTTTTGAATTTAACCACAGGTCATCCACAATAATCATATGCCCAGTTGACGAAACGGGAGCAAACTCTGTTAAACCTTCTACAATCCCTAAAATGATTGCTACAATAATTTCCCACATAAAGCTATGTACCTTGCCTTTCTTTCAAATTAATAAGCTTATCGCTTCGTTTTACATGCTCAACTATTTTCCTATTTTGACACTTGCTTTTTTATCATAATTGTTAAAACTATGAAATACAATGTGTATTTGCAAAAAGATAAGAATCTTTAATAATTTGTAATAAAAAGCTTACATGCTAAAACCAAAAAACAAGATATCAGCTTTTATTTATTTTAAAAAGCAGTTACTATGTTCAGTATAAATTCTGGTCCCTTAGCTAAAAATGAATCATCTAGACTATTTTTCTTTAGTGTGAAAAAATGACTAAATCATTATGTTTTTTCCATCCCCCCTTACTGTCATCTATCATTTTAATCCAATAGGGCTGACTTATACGACATATCCCCTAAGTAATTTGAAACTTTTTTCTCTCTTTTCTCGTATATAGTAGTATCTTTTTTAGGAGGCTTTTTACTATGAATGGAAATGTACGTACAATGAAATGGGTCACTGCTGGGTATGAAGCCTTGCTGGGAATTCCTTTAATTGGCGCGGGGATTGTTATGGGCTTTAGCTATACTCCTCTTTTTATTGGATTTATTCTTCATGCTATCACACTCATTTTAGCTAATAGACGAGGGTTATCTGCTTATGGAAACATACTAGGGCTTGTTACCTCACTGGTTGCTTGGATTCCATTTTTGGGATTTATCATGCATATTATTACAGCTATTGTGATTGCAATCGATGCTGCTAGACAACGCTAATTGTCTAGCTTTTTTTATTTAAGGGTTGATTTTTTACCGAATGATGGTAAACTTAAGCCGTAAATTGAATAATTTGAATGTTATTTCTACTAGGGGTGTCTGATAGCTCAGACTGAGAGAAGAGTGCAATAAAACTCTTTAACCCTTTGAACCTGATTTGGGTTATACCAGCGGAGGGAAGTAGTCTTGAAAAGAATAGTATATGTTTATTCTTTTTTTGCCTATTCCATCGGGTTCTGTCTATCACAGAACCCGATTTTTTTATGGTTCGGTATAGCTACACTTTATGCGAAACCGGAGGAATATGTAATGTCAAAACAAAATGTATCAGTTTCTATGAAAAAGCCTTTTCCAAACAGTCACAAAGTATATGTCCAAGGATCCAGACAAGACCTTAAAGTGCCTATGCGCGAAATTCATCAGTCTCCTACTACAGGGTCTTTTGGTGAAGAAGAAAATTGTCCCGTACGTGTGTACGACACGAGCGGTGTTTATACAGATCCCTCTTATGAAATTAATTTACAAAAAGGATTACCGGCTCTGCGCGAAAAGTGGATTGCAGAACGAAACGATGTAGAAACATATCAAGGCCGTACGGTTCAGCCACAGGATAACGGTTATTATGATGGTGATCCAAGAGATCAGTACGAGCGCTTTATTATTAATCGTTTACCTTTGCGCGCGAAAAAAAATCAAAATGTAACGCAAATGCACTATGCGAAAAAAGGAATCATCACGCCCGAAATGGAATTTATCGCTATTCGCGAACAGATGGATCCTGAAGTTGTGCGTGAAGAAGTAGCAAGAGGACGTGCAATTATCCCTAATAATATCAATCACCCTGAGAGCGAACCGATGATTATCGGCCGCAAATTCCATGTAAAAATTAATGCTAATATCGGAAATTCAGCTATTCGTTCAGCTATTGAAGATGAAGTAGAAAAAATGACATGGGCAACGCGTTGGGGAGCCGATACAATTATGGATCTATCAACAG
Source organism: Priestia sp. D51 (assembly GCF_053345675.1). Classification (NCBI taxonomy): domain Bacteria; kingdom Bacillati; phylum Bacillota; class Bacilli; order Caryophanales; family Bacillaceae; genus Priestia; species Priestia sp. D51. The sequence goes on from NZ_JBLTIR010000019.1 coordinate 23,681, forward strand.
GAAAGGATATTCACACAACACGCGAATGGATTATCCGCAACTCGCCTGTTCCTGTAGGGACCGTTCCTATTTACCAAGCGCTTGAAAAAGTAAAAGGCGTAGCAGAAGATCTAACGTGGGAAGCATACCGTGATACATTAATTGAACAAGCAGAACAAGGTGTTGATTACTTTACTATTCACGCAGGTGTTCTTTTACGTTATATTCCTCTGACAGCGAAACGTACGACAGGTATTGTTTCACGCGGAGGATCCATCTTGGCGCAGTGGTGTTTAGCTCATCATGAAGAGAACTTTTTATATACTCGCTTTGAAGAAATCTGTGAAATCTGTAAAGCATACGATATTGCTATTTCGCTTGGCGATGGGCTACGTCCTGGTTCCATTGCAGATGCTAATGATGAGGCACAGTTCGGTGAATTAGAAACGCTTGGTGAATTAACTAAAATTGCTTGGAAACACGATGTTCAAGTTATGATTGAAGGTCCTGGACATGTTCCAATGCATCTCATCAAAGAAAACGTAGATAAACAAATGGAAATATGCCAGGAAGCTCCCTTCTATACTCTTGGACCGCTTACAACCGACATCGCTCCAGGCTATGACCATATTACATCAGGTATTGGTGCTGCAATGATTGGCTGGTTTGGAACAGCTATGCTTTGCTACGTAACGCCAAAAGAACATTTAGGACTCCCGAATAAAGAAGACGTTCGCGAAGGCGTTATCACCTATAAAATTGCTGCGCATGCTGCTGACCTAGCAAAAGGCCATCCAGGAGCACAAAAACGCGATAATGCTCTGTCTAAAGCAAGATTTGAATTTAGATGGAATGATCAATTTAACCTGTCACTAGATCCAGAGCGCGCAAAAGAATATCACGATGAAACACTTCCCGCTGAAGGTGCTAAAACAGCCCATTTCTGTTCAATGTGTGGACCTAAATTCTGTTCGATGCGTATTTCTCAAGATATTCGTAACATGGCTCAAGAAAATGAAAAAGATGTAAACGAAGTAAGAAAAGAAGGAATGAAAGAAAAAGCTAAAGAGTTTGTTAACAGTGGTTCAAATATCTATCAATAATGAAGTAGAACAGCTTAAAAAACAAATTAAGCAGCTTGAAGGAAAGTTATTATTTGTTCAGCAAAATTGTCAGCACATTATCGTTGAATCCTCACATTCTTCCGTAAGACGCTGCATTAAGTGTTTCTATCAACAAGATGCAAAAAGGACTTCGTAAAGAAGTCCTTTCATCTTTTTTTGAAACGTGCTTTCAGCATGTTCTTAATCCAATATAGTATTTTAATAATAACCCAGCCTATAAATGTACCTAGCGTATTCAAAAAGATATCATCAATATCAAATACTCGTTCCGTTAGCTTGTACTGTAAAATTTCAATCAGAAAACTGATTAAGAAACCCGTCGTAAAGACTTGAATAAAACCGTCAAACCACTTCATAAACAACGGAATAAACATTCCAAGCGGCGCAAACATCACGATATTTCCCAGTATATTTGTCAGAGTGAGCATTATATTACCGCTGTCCCACATCAGACGGATTGTACTAAATAAATCCAAGTTCATTGCTTTTCCGTAAACATGTTCGTTTTCCCGTATGAGCGTAGCGTAAATGACCACTGCCGTATACGCAATAAATAGAGTGAACATGACTTTTTTAACAATTGACCTGATGCTTACATTCACTTCAACATCACCTTCTTTGACTCCCAAAACCATTTATTATTATCTATATGTACCCGTCCACTGCTTTCATTCGTAGTGAATGCATTTATATGCTTTTTTATCCTATCACATCAATAAATAAATACAATTCCCTTTATACAATTTTATTAAACTTGATTCTTTATAAATAAAAACCCTCATTATTTTATGCTACTCATTTCATTAATTTCTACATATATAAATAATAAGAAGCAGCGAGTAACACTTCGCTGCTTCTTATTTAATCTGGATAATAAGGATTCAAATGGATTAATACTTCCTGAATATTATCATGCTTTTTCATAAGTGTAGCTTTGATTTCTCGTCCTAAATCATGACCTTCCTTAATTGTTTTAAAGTGGTCAATTGAAATACGTACATCCACTAATATGTAATGGCCATGTTCTCTTGCTCGAACGCGATCAATCCGCTTCACATCTTCAAATTCATAAATACTTTCTTCAAGTTCTTTCAGTAGCTCTTCATCAATATTGCCTTCCATTAAGATTTGAAAAGACTCTCCCATCATTTGTCTGGCAATGTTAAAAATTAAATAAGCAACAAAGATACTTGCTATTTTATCTCCGTATAACAGCAGTTGAACATCCATTTTATCACCAATAATGGATAATAAAACACCAATTGCCGCTGCAATAGAAGCAACAATATCTGCTTTATGATCAAATGCAATTGCCTCAATTGCCTTACTGTGGTGCTGCTTGGCTACGTTTAAAGAATAACGGTACAATAATACCTTTGCTATGTATGAAATAACAGCAATCCACATGGCTAAAATATTTGGAGATTCAACCGGATGGAATAAACCAACGACTCCTTCAAATACCACATAAAATGATACAAGCAATAAAATAATTCCTACAATTCCTGAGACAATTACTTCTGCTTTTCCATGCCCGTATGGATGATCATCATCTGCTGGCTTATTTGCTACTCGTATAACCAACAAGACAATAATAGAGGCAAATACGTCCGCTGCAGAGTGAATACCATCAGCAAATACGGCATCACTATTTCCAATCCATCCTACTATTACTTTTCCTAGCGTAAGGGCAATATTGCTCCATACGCTAATCCATGCTACTTTTTTCGCAATGGACTCCCTTATACTATTATTCATTTGCACACCTCGACTTACTTCTTGAAAAATCAGCTTTTTTATCTTATCACTGTTCATTCAAGTGGGTCTAGAGCAACCTATTTTCATTTAGCTATATATGTTTCAGCACCGCAAAATTACTGATAATCCACAACATATCTTTCTTATTTCTCTGCCAACTTCTTATGATCAGTTGCCATTGGAGGTTCTTCCATCCACCCTTGCTCAATCATAATTCGAATTCCATCTTTTCCGTACTTCCCTATACGCCCAATTAGCTGAGAAAATTCTACTGCTACATCCGAACGGAAGGCCATAGACAAACCAGCACCGCAGTTATCAATAGCGATCGTCACCGCTGTAGAAGTATGATACATCATCAGCTTATCTGAAAACGGTGAAATCGGTGAGTTGGTTACATATGCATCAAGCAGCCTCGGACTTGGTAAATCAGCTTCAGACAGTAACTCGGTGAAGTGCTTGATTTGCTTACTTGCAAGCTTGACTCCATCAAAAAAATAAGAGCGTAATTTTTGTGTGGTAGCTACTTGACTAAAGGCCAGCATCAGCGTTTTACCTAATACATTTGTATTAACAATTTCTTGAATGGCGGTAACCTCTAAAGAAGTTAAAGGATGCATTTGAGAGAAAAATGGTGATATAAATGTTTTTTCGTCCACAAAATTCACTTTTACAGGATAAGGAATAACCGGAGGTCTCATCAGCATGCTTTTTCTTAAAATAACGTGGTTAGAATTCTCTAAAAGAATGTCGCTTTCTTTTACACATCGAGATAGGTGGTCATAAATATCTTGCCTTCTCACTGCGCTTAGCGCTCTGGCATATTTCTTCATACCTCCAATGGCCATTTCGTTTACATAAATAGCCATAAAAATATCATCGAATAAAGCAGGAACTCCTTTGTTCACATCTTGTTCCCCAAACCCTACTGGAATTGGAATTTTTTCTGAACTGAATAATTCCGTCAATTCGTCTACATGAGTTTGTGAAAACTGATGTGCTTTTTTTAAAAGTTCCTTAATCTCTGGATCTTTTACAACAGATAGAAAATATCCAAGAACGCATACATACAGCGTATCGCCTAAATATTGCGCCCATAAGTAACCTAACTCGGCTGCATTCAACCGCTGATTTTGTTGATGTTTTTGCATTTCACTCTTTATATTTTCGTTCATTCACTTATTCTCCTTTTGGATAAGGTCGTACTTTTACTATCTCCAAAGAAGCGCTGAATAAACCGCATAAAAAAGACCTAGATAACAAGTCTAGGCCTTTTAGGTTATGCATATTTTTGGTCTTCGGTCTCTTTTCTAAAAAAGCTTTTCATCGCATGAAAAACGTCTGATTTTTGTTTTAAAATAAAGTGTCTAAAGCTTTCGTCTTGAATGTTTTTGTACGCAGACATTAAAGTGGAATGTCGATTGTACTGATTCACTTCCCCATACCCAAACATATTTGACACTTTCATTAATTCATTTACTAACTTTACACACCTTGCGTTATCTGAAGTTAAGTTATCACCATCTGAAAAATGAAACGGGTAAATATTATAACGGCTCGGATCATACTTTTGGTTAATTAATTCAAGCGCTTTTCGGTAAGCAGATGAGCAGATGGTTCCTCCACTTTCTCCTTTGGAGAAGAAGTCTTCTTCTGACACTACTTTTGCCTCTGTATGATGCGCAATAAATTCAATTTCCACCGTTTCGTATTTCGTACGTAAAAAGCGTGTCATCCAAAAGAAAAAGCTTCGTGCCATATATTTTTCCCATATGCCCATCGAACCGCTCGTATCCATCATAGCTAAAACGACTGCTTTCGATTCTGGCTTTATAACTTCATTCCACGTTTTAAATTTTAAATCCTCCGGATAAATAGGATGAAAAGCAGGCTTTCCTGTCATTGCGTTTCGCTTATAAGCGCTCATCATCGTTCGTTTTTTATCAATATTCCCCATCAAACCTGTACGTCGTATATCATTAAATTCAATGTGTTCCACAACAATTTGATCAGATTCTTTTCGCTGAAGATTAGGCAGTTCTAATTGAGCAAATAAAGCCTCTTGAAGTTCCATGAGGGACACTTCCGCTTCAAAGTAGTCTTCTCCAGCCTGGTCACCTGCTCCTTGACCTTTTCCTGCTCCTTTTTGACCATCTCCAGCAGATCCGTCACGTGCTACTACATCCCCAACTTTACTGTCTCCATCACCTTGACCCACATGTTTGTTTTTATCATAATTGTACCGAATTCGATATTCATCCAATGATTTGATCGGGATTTTAACAACTTCTCTTCCATTGGACATCACGATATTTTCTTCTGTAATTAAGTCCGGTAAATTATTTTTAATGGCTTCTTTAATTTTTTCTTGATGTCTTTTTTGATCATCGTGGCCTTTACGATGGAGGGACCAGTCTTCTTTTGAGACAGCAAAACTTTTATCTACTTCTTTTCCCACGCTATTCCCCTCCTTATTTAAAAAACACCTGCACGTTTTTACTCGGCATGCATAAGCTATACCGAAAGTTTCTGACAAATACCTTTAGTTCAAAGGTTGGTTACTCTTATCCTATGCGCAAGAATGGTATACTTGCTAACTAATTCTTTTACTGTTAACTATTCATTTTATAGTGTCTAGTGTCATGTATATGTTTATGACTTATCATATGATGGTTAAGTGCAATGCGTACTACACAATAGCCTAATTATGCAGAGTTTATTTTAAGAGATAAGAAAAACATGGCACAGATCGGAAGTGCCATGTTTTCTTGTTAGTACTGAGTTATCGATTTAACAAACTTCCTACATAGCGCAGCAGTTCATTAGCAGATACTGAATTGTATCCATGCTCATCAATCAATCGAGCCACTACTTCATTTACTTTCTTCAGCTGCTGCTCATCTGGTGTTTTAGTGGACGTTGTAATTTTCACTACGTCTTTTAAATCTGCAAACAGTTTTTTCTGAATCGCTTCACGTAAGCGTTCATGAGAATTATAGTCAAATCGTTTTCCTTTACGTGCATAAGCGGAAATACGAATTAAGATTTCTTCGCGGAATGCTTTTTTCGCATTTTCTGAAATACCAATTTGTTCTTCAATTGAACGCATTAATTTATCATCTGGATTTAACTCTTCTCCTGTTAGCGGATCACGAAGCTTATTTTTGTTGCAGTATGCTTCGACATTATCTAAATAATTATCCATTAATGTTTTAGCAGACTCTTCATAAGAATAAACGAACGCTTTTTGTACTTCTTTTTTAGCAATTTCATCATATTCTTTACGCGCCAGAGAAATATAATTCAGGTAACGCTCTCGGTCCTCAGCAGAAATAGACGCATGCTGTGCTAATCCTTCCTTCAATGAACGCAGTACATCTAATGCATTGATTGATTTAATATCTTTTCGAATGATGGTAGACGAAATGCGGTTAATGACATAACGTGGATCAATACCGCTCATTCCTTCATCCGTATATTCTTTTTGTAACTCTTCTACGTCTGCATCGTTATAGCCTTCTACAGATTGACCGTCGTATAAGCGCATTTTCTTTAACAAATCGATATCGCCTTTTTTAGGCTCTTTTAATCTTGTTAACGTAGTAAAAATAGACGCAATACGTAGCGTATGAGGGGCAATATGAACATCTGATACGTCACTTTCACGAATCATTTTGTCATAAATTTTTTCCTCATCACTCACTTTTAAGTTATATGGAACAGGCATTACAATAATTCGTGAATGCAAAGCTTCATTTTTCTTATTGGAAATAAACGAGCGATACTCTGTTTCATTTGTATGAGCTACAATTAATTCATCTGCACTAATTAAAGCAAATCTTCCTGCTTTAAAGTTTCCTTCTTGGGTTAAAGAGAGTAAATGCCATAAAAATTTCTCGTCACATTTTAACATCTCCTGGAACTCCATCATTCCCCGGTTTGCTTTATTAAGCTCTCCGTCAAAGCGGTAAGCGCGCGGATCTGACTCAGATCCATACTCTGCAATTGTTGAAAAGTCAATGCTTCCTGTTAGGTCAGCAATGTCTTGAGATTTCGGATCAGAAGGACTGAACGTTCCAATTCCAGTTCGTTTGTCCTCTGAGAAGAAAATGCGTTCGATGATGACGTCTTCAATTCTGCCGCCATACTCTTCCTCTAATCGCATTGTATTTAAAGGAGATAAGTTTCCTTCAATTCGGATACCATACTCTTCAAAGAAGTCTTTACGTAAATGATGTGGAATTAAATGCAGCGGATCTTCATGCATTGGGCATCCTTTAATAGCGTAAACAGCTCCTCGATCAGTAAGCGAATAAGCTTCAAGCCCTCTTTTTAACATGGTCACTAGCGTCGATTTACCACCACTTACTGGACCCATTAAAAGTAAAATACGTTTACGAACATCTAAACGCTTTGCAGCTGGGTGAAAATATTCTTCCACCAAGCGTTCTAGCGAATCTTCAAGTCCAAACATTTGTCCACTGAAAAATTTATAATGTCTTTTACCATTTACCTCTTCAATTCCTGCATCCTTTATCATGTTGTATACTCTAGAGTGTGCAGGCTGAGCAATTAAAGGCTCATCTTTAATCAGCTTTAGGTACTCTTCAAATGTCCCTTCCCACTTAAGACGATTCTCTTCTTCGCGGTATCTTTCAACTTTCTTTAATATATCCATTAAAGGACCTCCCCTACTAGTTATGGTGCTAGTGAACAAGATTAATACAATCTATGCAGCAAAATGTTTGAACATGCTTTTTAAATTGTAAAATTCAGAAATTTGTCCTTGCTAGGCATTCACAGTGAAGTATTTATTAGCTATAATAAAAGAGTAAGAAGGAACGGTTAAATTTTATTAGAGAACTTACGTCTCTAGAAGAGTTATTTTGTCATTATTATCATCATGAGATATGGGAAGTCGGTTTTAACTGCAGTAGCTGTATAATCCTTTTAATTAGATTGAGGAGGAAAATCAATGCGCTTACTTTTAGTATTAGGAGTAACAATTGCTTTTTTAGCATCCATCTTCAGAGCGGGATACAATGATAAACCGGGCGTTAAAAAATAACCACTACATATCATCGTCGACATAAATAAAAAAGCGAGGTTCAAATTTTATTGAACCTCGCTTTTATTTAAGATAAACCAGCGTAATTTTGTTGACGCAGCGCTTCATAGATTAAAATAGCTGCTGTATTAGATAAATTTAAAGAACGAACATTTTCTGTCATCGGTAAACGAAGACATCTTTCCATGTTCTCTTCAATAATGTGCTTTGGCAGACCCTTTGTTTCTCTCCCAAATACGAAGAAATGATCCTGCTCTAAGTCACTATAATCAAATGTTGTATGTGGCTGTTGACCAAATTTTGTGATGAAGTAAAAGCCTGCTTCAGGATACTTTTCAAATACTTCTTCTAATGAATCATGATACACCACATTTACAAATTCCCAGTAATCCAATCCAGCTCGCTTTAACATTTTATCATCTGTTGAAAAGCCTAACGGCCGAACTAAATGCAGCGTCGTATTTGTTGCTGCACATGTTCGCGCAATATTTCCTGTATTTGCTGGAATTTCTGGTTGAAATAACACTACGTGTACTCCCACAAATTTTCACCTCTGCTAACAAATCTATTCATCATTATACCACTAACTTGCTAAAACGAAAGACTTACCGATCAACGATATGGAAAAAATCATACTTAATCTTTGGCGTGTAAGCCGTTGAATCTTCATAAGCCCAATATCTCATTCGACTATTATACGTGTTCGCATTCACAAGAGGCATACCATGACCGTCTTTTGCTACAACAATCGTCGTATGATTCCATCTTCCATCTCCTTCAAAATCGTAGCAGATAACGTCTCCCGGGACAAGTTCGCTTGCTGAAGATTTCCTCACAGCCCGAAGTCCTGATTTGGAGTTACTTAAATAGCTGTGCATGGAATGAGCAACGGCCCAGCTATAGCTCCAGGCGTTCCCTCTCATCCACCATCCGTTTGCTTTTTTAGGATACCCCCGCATCGGCGCCTTTCCTGCATGCAAACACTGTGAGATATAGTTGGTGCAGTTTACCTCAAACTGCTTATAACTTTCATTAGGTTTATCCCAATGCTTTTCTGCATACTGAACAGCTGCAAGACGATCATAATAAGAGGCTCTTTCTTCGTCTTCCTCTACTTCTTCTACATCCATTTCAACCTCATCTTCAGAAAAATCCTTTACCAGTAGCTCATCTTGAATAAGTGTATCTTTATAAAAAAGAGCTAAACGATCTTCAATTTCTTCTTCTATATAGAAAAAATCGTTTTGTTTTAAAAATGCCTGAATGTGCACCTTATATAATACTCTTGTTTCTTCCTGATCCGTATGAGCAGATTGAATAGAACCTTTCATATTACATTTTAAAACATCAACTTCTCTTTTTTTTACAAGAGACCGCTTTAGCTCACACTGCTGTTCAATGAAAGGCTTAAAGTCTTCATGAAGCTCACCTTTTACATAGCTGTCCGCACGCGCTTTAATTAAAGTATATAATACATTCCTTTTTGTTAGCATAATGTCACCACTTTTCTAAGCGTTTATTATACGCTATGACTCATTAGCTAACTTTATCAATAAAAATACGGTTTAGATCTCTTGAAGCATCTCTATACCTTTTGACATTTCTTCAATTACTTCTTGGTCCTTTTCTTTTTCTCTTAAGTTCATAAGTGTATCTAATGCTTCTTTATCACCAATTTTGCCTAACGCCCATGCCGCCGTTCCTCTAATGACAGGGCGAACGTCATTTTTAATTAACTCAATTAAATCTGGAACAGCGGTTTGATCTTTAAAATGGGCAAGTGCAATAATGGCATTACGCTGAATTGGCTTTTTCCCTCTCCATGACCCTGAAACATGTCCAAATTTCTCTTTGAACTCACGATTACTCATCGTTAAAAGCGGTTTTAATTTAGGCTTCGCAAGTTCTGGGTCAGGCTCCATCTCAGGGTGAAAATGAAAGTCTTTGCCTTTATTTTCAGGACATACAGTTTGACATGTATCACAGCCATATAAACGATTGCCTAATTTACTTCGAAATTCTTCAGCTAAAAATCCTTTTGTTTGGGTTAAAAAGGCAATACATCGCTGCGAATTCAGCTGACCGCCTGTTACAAGCGCACCGGTAGGGCACACATCTACGCACTTATTACAAGTACCACAGCCGTCTTCTATCGGTTTATCAGGAGGAAACGGGATATCTGTAATCATTTCCCCTAAATACACGTAGGAACCGAATTCAGGTGTGATAATGGCACAGTTCTTACCGCTCCAGCCAATACCAGCTCTTTCTGCTACAGCTCGGTCCGACAGCTCGCCTGTATCTACCATCGATTGAAGGATAGCTGCAGGTACTTTTTCTTTTATGAAAGCTTCAAGCTTTTGAAGCCTATCACGTAAAACCGTATGATAATCTTGTCCCCAAGAAGCACGGCAAAAGATCCCTCGGCGATCTTCCTTTGTGCTCTTTGGTGCATCCTTTAATTTAGAAGGATACGCAAGTGCAATTGAAATAATGGATCTAGCTTTTGGAACAACTAATGTGGGATCTACTCTTTTTTCAATATCAGGTTCCTCAAAGCCTGAAGCATAACCTAACTCTTGCTGTGCTAACAATCGATTCTTTAACTCATCAAACATAGAAGCACTCGCAAATCCAATCTTATCGATTCCAATCTCTTTGCTGTATGAAATAATTTCTTCCTTCAACTGATACGCATTCATAGTGAGTAATAGCCTCCTTTCTAAGAAATTCTATATATTCATGCATTGAACTGTTTTCTCACTCAATGAAATGATAGGATGGTATCTATAAACGAACAAATACTAATTATAATAGAAAGGATCAAAAAAATGAACTTTACATTATCACCCGCTATTAAACAGCTTTGCCCTTCTTTTAAAATGGGAATCATTCAGTATAAAAATATTGAAGTTGGCGATTCTCCTCAAATGCTAAAAGGACGTCTGCGCCTTTTTCAAGAATCCATTTATTTTGACCTTGAGTCAAAAAAAGTAACAGAATTTGAAGGTGTTAGCGAGTGGAGAAAGCTTTTCAAAACGTTTGGAACGGACCCAAGTAAATACCGTCCTTCTATAGAAGCTTTAATTCGACGGATAGGAAAACAAACGTATCTTCCTTCTATCAATTCTGCTGTGGACATTAATAACTTTTTTTCATTGCAATATGAAGTACCAATTGGAATTTATGATTCTTCTAATATAGAGGGCCACGTTGAATTTACTATCGGTAAAAAAGAAGAGTCTTACGAAGCTCTAAATGAACGTAACATTTCTTTAGAAAATAAAATCATTTCAAAAGATGCCCTAGGAGCTTTCGGAAGCCCTTATGTCGATTCTAACCGAGCGTACGTAACTGAAAAGACAACACAAGCTGTACAGTTCATCTATTTAAAACCTTCACTTTCAGAAGAACAGGCTTATAAACTAACTAAATCCTTAAGTGACATGTTCATTCAAATTCACGGCGGCGAAGCAACCTATCAAGTCATTAACTGGTGTACGTAAATATAGCGTCTATCTTTTCAAGATAGACGCTATATTTACGCTAAAAATAAAAAACGCAACATCTCAGCTTTGAAAGCGAGACACTGCGTTGTGATAACAATATGTATGGAGCGGGTGATGAGAATCGAACTCACGACATCAGCTTGGAAGGCTGAGGTTTTACCACTAAACTACACCCGCAAATATTATCAAAATTTGTCGACCAATAAGTAAAAATAAAAACAGGAATCATCCTGTCAAGTAAAGCTAAAGTACCGATGGTCGGGGTCGAACCGACACTCCCGAAGGAACACGATTTTGAGTCGTGCGCGTCTGCCAATTCCGCCACATCGGCAAAATAAAAAAGGCAAGTTAAAATTATAAATGGTGCCGAGGGCCGGACTTGAACCGGCACGGTAGTCACCTACCGCAGGATTTTAAGTCCTGTGTGTCTGCCAATTCCACCACCCCGGCAGCTTGTAAATAAATGGAGGCGGCAACCGGATTTGAACCGGTGATAAAGGTTTTGCAGACCTCTGCCTTACCACTTGGCTATGCCGCCATTTACTCAAGACTAAATAACTTTATTAAAATTAAATTGGAGCGGAAGACGAGGTTCGAACTCGCGACCCCCACCTTGGCAAGGTGGTGTTCTACCACTGAACTACTTCCGCAAATATGGCTGGGCTAGCTGGATTCGAACCAACGCATGACGGAATCAAAATCCGTTGCCTTACCGCTTGGCGATAGCCCAATATTGGAATATGCATATCGTTTATAAATGGGGCGACTGATGGGAATCGAACCCACGAATGCCGGAACCACAATCCGGTGCGTTAACCACTTCGCCACAATCGCCACGTATATATGCAATATTAATTTTATAATTGGCAGGGGCAGTAGGAATCGAACCCACACTGACGGTTTTGGAGACCGTAGTTCTACCTTTAAACTATGCCCCTGTAAATGGTGGAGGGGGGCAGATTCGAACTGCCGAACCCGAAGGAGCGGATTTACAGTCCGCCGCGTTTAGCCACTTCGCTACCCCTCCACAATAACTGTGGTGCCGGCAAGAGGACTTGAACCCCCAACCTACTGATTACAAGTCAGTTGCTCTACCAGTTGAGCTACACCGGCATTTTAAAAACAAATGTTTTTAAAATGGTGGCTCGGGACGGAATCGAACCGCCGACACAAGGATTTTCAGTCCTTTGCTCTACCAACTGAGCTACCGAGCCTTATTAAATTTAAAATGGCGGTCCCGACGGGAATCGAACCCGCGATCTCCTGCGTGACAGGCAGGCATGTTAACCGCTACACCACGGGACCACTTGGTTGCGGGGACAGGATTTGAACCTGCGACCTTCGGGTTATGAGCCCGACGAGCTACCGAACTGCTCCACCCCGCGATGATAATATATGGTGGAGGATGACGGGATCGAACCGCCGACCCCCTGCTTGTAAGGCAGGTGCTCTCCCAGCTGAGCTAATCCTCCACTATTATGTAGATAAAAATAAATGGTGACCCGTACGGGATTCGAACCCGTGTTACCGCCGTGAAAGGGCGGTGTCTTAACCGCTTGACCAACGGGCCACTGTGCTAATTAAATAAAAATGGCGGAGAGCAAGGGATTTGAACCCTTGAGACAGCGTTAACCGCCTACACGATTTCCAATCGTGCTCCTTCGGCCACTCGGACAGCTCTCCAAATGGCTCCACAGGTAGGACTCGAACCTACGACCGATCGGTTAACAGCCGATAGCTCTACCACTGAGCTACTGTGGAATAATAACAGCCTGGCAACGTCCTACTCTCACAGGGACAAAGTCCCAACTACCATTGGCGCTAAAGAGCTTAACTTCCGTGTTCGGTATGGGAACGGGTGTGACCTCTTCGCTATCGCCACCAGACATATTATAT